>PBRC01000031.1 GCA_002725285.1 Gammaproteobacteria bacterium
TAACCCGCTGAAGGCTCTTAACCCGCTGAAGGCTCTTAACCCGCTGAAGGCTCTTAACCCGCTGAAGGCTCTTAACCCGCTGAAGGCTCTTTTACTTGTAGAGGGTAACAAACTTATTATATCGTCCCCTCTCAGCCGGTGGGAGAGTAGAACTACCATCTCTATACTGGCAAAAGATCATAGCAAACCAGGCATCCTCTTACACGTGAATCAACCAAAGTATTTAGTGAGTAACCCGGATCTAGCGTCGCCATTGACACCTAACACTGGCAACAGATATATCCAATGAACTTCATTTCGATCAGAGGAGCCAAAACTCACAATCTGAAGAATTTCGATCTCGAAATACCCAGAGACAAACTGATTGTCATCACTGGTCTGTCCGGTTCCGGTAAGTCATCCCTGGCGTTCGATACACTTTATGCAGAGGGACAACGTCGATACGTTGAATCCCTTTCGGCTTACGCCCGACAGTTCTTGTCTTTAATGGAGAAACCAGACGTCGATCATATTGACGGACTTTCACCCGCGATTTCTATCGAACAGAAATCTACCAGCCACAATCCGCGATCTACCGTTGGCACCATTACTGAAATCTACGACTACCTGAGGCTCCTTTTTGCAAGAGTGGGAGAACCTCATTGCCCAAATCATGGCATCAAGCTCGACGCCCAATCAGTTGCAAAAATGGTAGATCAGGTCCTCGCTATTCCGGAAGGCCAGCGGATCATGCTGCTCGCACCTGTTGTTAAGGGTCGAAAGGGAGAGCATTTGCATCTTTTCAGTCAGCTTCGAACTCAAGGATTCGTTCGGGCCCGAATCGACGGTATCACGACCGATCTGGATGAGATCCCACAGCTGGAAAAAAATAAACAACACACAATCGAGGTCGTCGTCGACCGGTTTCGCATTCGTCCAGACTTAAAGATTCGGCTCGCGGATTCGATTGAGACTGCGATTCAAGTATCTGATGGACTCGTGAGCATCGCGTACCTCACCGAGGATGATGAACAAACCCCTGACGACATCGTATTCTCTGCCAGGTTTGCCTGCCCTGAATGTGGGCACTCAATTCAGGAACTCGAGCCGCGACTCTTTTCATTCAACAATCCAGCAGGTGCCTGTTCGGCCTGTGATGGTCTTGGTTCAAATCAGTTCTTTGATGCCAGTAATGTGATTCAGGATGATGAACTATCCCTCGCCGAAGGTGCCATTCATGGCTGGGACAGACGCAACATCTACTACTACCAGATGTTGAATTCTCTGGCGATTCATTACAAATTTGGAATGGATACATCGTTTCGAGCGCTCAAAGACAAGCATCGCAAGGTCATCCTGTTCGGCAGCGGCAAGGAAAGAATTCAATTCAAATATGTCAATGACAGGGGTGATGAATATAGCCGGGCTCATGTATTTGAGGGAATCATCCCAAGCATGGAACGTCGCTACCGGGATACCGAATCCCAGGTAGTGCGCGAAAACCTTGCTCAGCATCTAAGTACCCAGGACTGTCCTCAATGTGAAGGGGCCAGGCTGAACAGGGATGCCCGAGCTGTTACGATCAAAGGAACGTCACTTCCGATTATTACTAACTGGTCTATAGCCGAGGCACACGATTACTTCACCCGACTGAACCTGAAAGGTCAGCGTGGCAAGATCGCAGACAAGATATTAAAAGAAATCATCGCTCGACTGAGTTTTCTGATGGATGTCGGTCTGAATTACCTGACCCTGTCCAGAAGTGCTGATACGTTAAGCGGTGGTGAAGCCCAGCGTATCAAACTCGCCAGTCAGATCGGTGCTGGATTGGTTGGTGTCATGTACATCCTTGATGAACCCAGCATCGGGCTTCATCAGAGAGATAACCAGCGTCTTCTGACAACCTTAAACCATCTGCGAGATCTGGGAAATACCGTTATCGTGGTCGAACACGATGAAGAAGCGATTCGCTCATCAGACCACATCATCGATATTGGACCAGGTGCTGGCGTTCACGGGGGAGAAATAGTTGCACAAGGGTGTTTGAAGGATATTCTGGCAGCAAAGCGATCTGTCACCGGCCAGTTTCTTTCAAATAAGCGAAGAATTGAGATCCCATCCAGACGAACAACATATGATGCAGACCATACAGTTACCATCTCGGGTGCAACAGGGAATAACCTTCAATCCATTAAACTCACCCTGCCGCTGGGTCTGATGACCTGCGTTACCGGCGTCTCTGGTTCAGGAAAATCGACGCTGATCAACAGCACACTCTATCCAATCGCGGCAAAACAGCTAAACGGTGCACAGAATCCAAAAACTTCCCCGTATGAATCCATAGAAGGGCTGGAGCATCTGGACAAGGTTGTCGATATTGATCAAAGTCCGATAGGTCGAACACCTCGATCAAACCCCGCCACCTATACAAATATCTTCACACCGATCCGTGAACTCTTCGCTGCAACCCAGGAAGCCAGATCACGCGGCTACAAACCGGGTCGATTCAGTTTCAATGTTAAGGGCGGACGCTGTGAAGCATGCCAGGGAGACGGTCTGATTAAGGTGGAGATGCACTTCCTGCCCGACATCTATGTCACCTGCGATGAATGTAAAGCCCGCCGCTACAACAGGGAAACCCTGGAAGTTCATTACAAGGGCAAGAACATTCATCAGGTGCTGGATCTTACTGTCGAGGATGCGCATCAGTTCTTTTCCGCCGTGCCCTTGATAGAGAGACGACTCCAGACTTTAATTGATGTCGGTTTGGGATATATTCGCCTTGGACAAAGCGCGACCACTCTCTCTGGTGGAGAAGCTCAACGAGTTAAACTCGCCAGAGAACTGTCTAAACGGGATACAGGTAAAACACTCTATATTCTTGACGAACCAACCACCGGTTTACATTTTCACGACATTGAACAATTGTTAGAAGTTTTACATCGATTGCGAGATCACGGCAATACCGTTGTTATCATCGAGCACAATCTTGATGTTATCAAAACAGCCGATTGGATAGTCGACCTTGGTCCCGAAGGTGGTTCAGGGGGCGGGCAAATTATTGCCTGTGGAACACCAGAAGATCTTGCAATCAATGAATGTTCGTTTACCGGGCAGTTTTTAGCACCGATTCTCAACAGAAGCTAAGGATTCACTATGAAACAGAATACCTTCAAAGTTACTGCGATATGTTTCCTTCTAATGATCACCGCATGCAGTGAACCATTGGTCGTGATACCAGGCGGAAAACTCGACGGGCAGGTCCAACCAACACCTGAACTCTGGAATCAGGTCGCAGATACTATTCAGGTGGAAATGCGCTCAAACGATCCATACTCAATTAACATCTGGGCAGCAGGTCTGGGGCCAAATCTATATATGGCTACAAGCAAAGACGGTACACGCTGGACCGAATTTCTGACGGCTGATCCAAACGTCAGGGCCCGAGTGAATGGAACACTCTATAAATTGAATGTCACGCAGGTATCGGACCCCGAAGAAAGAGCAAGCGTCATCGCTGCCTATGTTTCTAAATATGAACTTGAGGCTGATGGTGAATGGGTCAAGGATGGGCAGATTTTTCGACTGGATCGACGATAGACCCCACAAAAGATTCCTGCTTCACTACAAATAGGCTATTCAGGACTTTAGCCGGCAGTGATAATGTCATCTAGCCGAGGCATTACGACAAACGCTGTAACAATAGCCGAGATCAGGAAAAAGTTAGCTGCTTTCGTGTTTGAAGGGTTTCAAGAAATTTCATATCAAGACTCGCTCAGGTTCTGACTTCATGACCTGCGTTCTCCAATGCCTTTTTTAATCCACTGTAGCGAGGTTGATCCATGGCAATCTGGTTGACGATGGTGTTGCGTAAATGTGCTTTGAGTTCTTCATCATCCAGTTGAATCGTCTCATCACGAAGACCTCGAACCAATCGCCAACGCAACGCAGTAAGGTCATCTTTACTGTTAAAGATGGCCTGCAAACCAGTCTTTTCGAGTTTGCGATGTTTGCTTAACAGAGACAATTCCCTCTTTACGATATCCAGTGAATTCGCGGAAACCCGGGTAAGAAAGTTAATTCTCCCACTGGTTTCGGCCATTACTTCTTCCCGTAGAAAATCGATTACGCCTGAGAGCAACTCCTCAGCTCGCGGCATATCAAGATCGAGTTCTCCCTGCTCTGCTGATAGCAGGTTGACTTCACCGGGAATAATCAAGTTCGCGCAATCAACCAAAGCTTCCGAAGTACGCCTGCCAATGCTGGCTCGTTCGATGGAAGCGTCCGACCCCTCCCGAAACTGTTCAACCATACCAAGGCAGGTAACTGACCACCAGAATGATCCAAAGACCTGCCAGAACATCACCTCTTCCCAATTTACTTTTTTCCCTGATACTTCCTCATACCCTCGGAACAGATCTTCGTACTCACCGAATCCACCCACGGGTGGTTCACCACCAAATCGCCATGAGTTTGTGCAGACCCATCCAAGGTCACGCATCGGATCACCGATATGCGATGCTTCCCAGTCGAGAACGGCAGTGATGCAATCTGTTGAAATCATGAAATTCCCGTTTCGGAAATCGTTATGGACCAGGGTCTGGTCATGATCCTCGCTCAGATTTTCGAGCAACCACCTCGCCGCATAGTCAATCATGGGTTGAGGTGTTTCGAGCAGAATATACCGATCCCAGGTCTGTTGTATGAATTCCCGGGGAGGTGTAACAGAGAGAAATTTGCTCAAGCCCGTTGCAACGACATCAATGCCATGGATTCTTGCCAGCACTCGTCCGATTTCGTATGCAAGCGTTGTACGGATGTCTGCATATTCCGGTCGACGAACGATTCGAGCACCCAGCGCTTCACCATCAATCCATTCCATAATGAAGCCATCACCCAGATCGTCTTCTCGTTTAAGCACATAGAAGACTTCCGGAGCAGGCACACCAACCTGTTGCGCCGCCTGCATAAGTTTAGCCTCTCCTGCCAGCCCTACTCTGTCTGCGTTAGGATCATCGTACCCGCCACCTGCGAATCGACGCAGGGCCAGAACACGACCTTCATCTTTGCATTTAACTTCGATGCGATAGGTTTCCTGGCTTGCACCGCCAGAGAGACGTTCAACTGAGATGAGAGAGAAGCACTCCGGAATATGTTCAGTGAGGATATTTTCAAGTTTTTCTTCAAATTCTGAGGAATTCATTCAGGTCTGTCTCAATCAACATAATCTCAACCATCGCGAATTTTAGGATCAGAGTAAAGTGCCGAAGTAAATCGAAGGTTGAAATTGAACATTCAACATCCATCCGATGGTGGCAACCAATACTGTGAGGGACTTGGCTATATCAACTTATCACGCCCTTCCCAGTAGGGATCGCGTACTATGCGTCGCTGAATTTTGCCGGTTGGCAGTCTTGGCAGATCATCCACAAAATCTATCTTGCGCGGGCACATGTAGTGAGGCAACCTGGCGCGTGCAAAGGTGATAATCTCTTCGCTTAATTGATTCGAGCCAGTTACCTCCTCTTTTAACTGAATCACTGTGCGCACCTCCTCACCCCACTCCTCATTGGGAACGCCTACCGTGCACACATCCTGCACCAACTCATGCTGCATGATCTGGCTGTCTACCTCCTGAGGATAGATATTAACGCCTCCGGAAATAATGACTTCAGCGGTTCGACCGGTGAGGAAAAGATAGCCGTCCTCGTCAAAATACCCCATATCACCCAGAGTGAAGTAATTACCCCGATAGGAAGACCTGGTCTTCTCGGAATCCTTGTAGTACGCGAACCGGCCTGTTTCAGGAGCCTTCATGTAAATGGTCCCGATTTCTCCCGGGGCGACCTCATTGCCGTCATCGTCAAGAATCTTGTTGTCGAATGTTTCCGGCGGCTTACCTACCGTGCCAGGCTTCTTCAACCAATCATGTGAATTGACGGTAAATCCGCCACCACCCTCGGTGGCAGCATAATACTCATTTAATACCGGACCGAACCACTCGATCATCGCTTGTTTTACATGAACCGGACAGGGAGCTGCACCGTGAGTGATGTTCTTGACGCTGGACAAGTCATACTTTCTTCTGGCCTCTTCCGGCAACTGCAGCATCCTGTGGAACATGGTTGCAACCATGTGGCTGTGAGTAATCTTATGCTCTTCAATCAGTGCCAGGGTTTGCTCAGCATCCCAGCCATCCATCATCACAACAGGGACAGCCGAAATCAGTGAATGGGCAATACTCACCAGTGGGGCCGCATGATATGCGGGTCCTGTCAGCAGGCAGATATCCTCCAGCGGTATCGACGGATCTGGACCAGACCAGCGGGGTAACATCGGCGTCCGATTCTCATGCCATACTCCCTTGGGCCTGCCGGTTGTCCCCGATGTATAGAGCATATGGCCGCCCACTTCCGGGTCGGTGATGTCGCTTTCATCCTGAAGATCGAGAATCCTCTCATAATTCTGAAATAGTTCCGGTTGTTCTTTATCCGATACCATCAGGCAGATGTCGAGATCAGGAATCGAAGTCATCGCCATCTTCGCTGTGTCGGCAAAACGATCTTCGGTTATAAAGCACCTGGCATCGCAATCCTCGAGAATGTAGGCAACCTCATCTGCGTTGAGATGCCAGTTGATCGGTGTCAGGCGAAATCCACCCCGTAGCGCCGCCATGAACACTTCGAGATACTCAGGGCGGTTGCCAATCATCATTGCCAAAGAATCGCCGTCACCAAGTCCGGCAACCCTGATTGCGCGAACCAGTTGATTGGCCCGGGAATTCAGCTGATGCCAGCTCCTGTTACCCCAGCTCGAATAGATCGCCACACGATCCGGTGTGTCAATGGCAAACTGTGCGACAGACATTCCTTTGCGAGCGGCAGAAACCACAGTCTCTTCGGTACTGAATGGATAAATGGACATAATTGATTCTCCTGGTCACCGGGTTGTAGCAAACCGAAGTGATCCCGATGCTGCTACTGGTATCTACAATTACGATTACCACAACGGGAGTTGTGTGGTTCTACTTCGATTTAAACCTTACGGGCAAACCATGTTGTTCAGCCAATCCATTGGCCTCTTCAATTGAACATTTCAGAACGACCATCTGTCCGTTTGAACCGGCTTCATCCTCACCAGTTATTTCTATTTTGAGGGCCTCTGCGCTGACGGTTTCATGCAGAAAATAGGCAACAGCCACGGCAGTACCATCGTCGTTATCAGCAGGTTCTTCAACACCGCTGCTTGCATCTGCTCTTTCACCGGCCCACTTATTTGCTTCTCTAATGATGAATTTCTCCTGCTCCCCCCCGACTACAAGGAACCAGTCACGCACGATGGCCTCAGGTTCGTCAGTCCATCCTTCGGGAAGGCTACCCATGATCTCCTTACAGAGCGAGGCAAGATACTGGGTCAGAGACGGATGCTTCCTGGCTTCGGCCAGGACTTCCTGCAACTTATGAAAGTGCATTGATGCAAACTCGGAGCCTTTGCGGATCCTGGCCGGCACAACTCCATCGGGTGTCAAATGACCATCCTCATCAACCAAAAAGTGAAAGGAATCGGTCATAGTTCTGGAGCCTCTGGGTCCGATGACATGGATGGTAACTGTCTGAATACTAGCAAAACGGAAATTTCCGATCTACTACGGAATTAGGATCAGACATGAATGGCACTTACTTAGGGAGTAACTTGCAGCTCACGGGCCTATCTTGTCAAGGCCGCGAGTGTAGAACCCAGGTTTCTCTTTTCACATAGTTCTGCGGCATGTGAGGGCAGGAGCCGGCGCCGCGAAGCTGTCTCAATAAGCAGAGCACAGGGATGTGCGGAACGAGTAAGCAAAAAGAGAAACCTGGGATCGGAACGATGTATAAGCACTCAAGTAAGTGCCATTCGAAACAGAGCCTAGTTACTGTCTAGCCATAAGCCGCTAGAACCGCCGCCGTCGCTTCACCTCTGTTTATATGCACATTGTACTGAGACAATACGGCCTCCAGTGCATTGACACACAGCATGACATTCTTGGGATTGCTTGCATAACCCATCAACCCGATACGCCAGACCTTACCCGCAAGTGAACCCAGACCGGCGCCAATCTCCAGATTGAACTGCTGCAACAACTGTTTTCTTACTGCCGCCTCATCGACGCCTTCTGGTATCGTCACAGCATTCAGCTGTGTCAGACGTTCTGGTTCAGGCACTATAAAGGACATACCAAGCGCTTCGAGTCCGGCTCTCAGCGCAAGATGATTGCTGGTATGTCTCTGCCAACTCGCCTCAAGGCCTTCCTCACTCAGGATGAGCAAAGCTTCATGTAATCCGTACAGGGCATTCACAGGGGCAGTATGATGGTAGGCACGAGTCTGACCTTCACCCCAATATCCCATCACAAGATTAAGGTCCAAAAACCATGAGCTGACCGGTGTTTGGCGATTCTTAAAGACCTCAACAGCACGTTCGTTGAAGCTGACAGGAGACAATCCTGGCGCACAGGATAGGCATTTCTGAGTTCCACTGTAGACAGCGTCAGCACCCCATCCGTCAATGTCCACATCACAACCTGCCAACGAGGTAACACAGTCTACAATTGTCAGGCAGTCACTTTGCCTTGCAATCTCACACAATTGCCTCGCGTCCGATCTGGCGCCAGTTGATGTTTCTGCATGCACGAATGCAACGATTTTTGCGCCAGGATTGGCTTTTAACGCTTTCTGCAAGGCTTCCGGATCAACGGCACGTCCCCACTCCTGTTCAACAATCACAGCCTCGCCACCCAGTCTTCTGACATTGTCAGCCATCCGACTCCCGAACACGCCGTTCTGACAGACAACTACTTTATCTCCCGGCGAAACCAGATTAACGAAGCAGGTTTCCATGCCAGCTGAGCCGGGTGCTGATATCGGAATCGTCAGTTCATTCCTGGTCCTGAAAGCAAACTGCAGCAATCCCTTAAGCTCATCCATCAAACGGATAAATTCAGGATCCAGGTGACCAATCGTAGGTTTGCCCATGGCACTCAGGATACGGGGATTGACATCAGATGGCCCTGGTCCCATCAGGGTTCGGGTGGTGGGATTAAAAGACTGGTACATATTTTATTCTTCTTCAACGCATAACAGATATTAGGGGACGCATTCTACACTTTTCGGTGTCAGGAATTAGTGCTATTCATGGCAAGTATAAGAGTCATCCAGTTGGAAAATATCGCAGACAAAAAAGGCCGGAATTCCGGCCTTTAGGCGTTCGTTTGAGTTACTCGAACTTATTATGTCGTTCGGTCCCTAAAAACAAATCTACGCAAGGTTTACGACATTACTCATCATCATTGTCATCGTCGTCGTCATCCAGATCTGGGATTGGACGATCAACCAGTTCTACAAATACCATTGGTGCCGCATCACCTTGTCTAAATCCACATTTCAGGATTCTGGTGTAACCACCCGGACGATCAACATAACGCGGACCGATATCACTGAAAAGCTTGCCGACTGTCGCCTTACTGCCAGTACGCGCAAACGCAAGCCTGCGATTGGCGACAGAGTCAGATTTAGCCAGTGTAATCAACGGCTCTGCAACCCGCCTTAATTCCTTGGCCTTGGGCAACGTGGTTCTGATGACCTCATGTTCAATCAAAGAACACGCCATGTTACGAAACATCGCTTTACGGTGCGATGAATTCCTATTAAGTTGTCTACCACTTTTTCTATGGCGCATGAGACTAATTCCTGATAACGCAATTCAATATAACGGTCTAACCCAGTACTCGATCATCGCCACGCAAACTTAATGGCGGCCAGTTCTCCAGTCGCATACCAAGAGACAGCCCTCTCGATGCCAGTACATCTTTGATTTCTGTCAGTGACTTCTTACCCAGGTTGGGTGTTTTTAGGAGCTCAACTTCAGTTCGTCGAATCAGATCACCGATGTAATAAATGTTTTCTGCCTTCAAACAGTTTGCTGATCGTACTGTCAATTCAAGATCATCAACCGGTCGCAGAAGAATTGGATCAATCTCATCTTCGTGCTCTTCTGGTTCAGGTTCATTTTCGCTCTGCAGATCAACAAATACATTTACTTGCTGCTGAAGAATCGTGGCCGCACGTCGAATAGCTTCTTCAGGATCGATGGTACCATTTGTTTCGAGATCAATAATGAGTTTATCGAGGTCAGTACGTTGCTCAACCCGGGCACTGTCAACCTTGTATGAAACCCGACTAACAGGGCTGTAGGATGCGTCCAGCAACAGGCTGCCAATTGTACGCCCCTGTTCCTCGTCAGTTGTACGCAGGTCAACGGGTTCATAGCCACGACCTCGACCGATTTTTGCCCTAAGATTCAGTCTGCCGGATTCATTCAGAGTTGCGATGACATGCTCAGGATTTGCGAGCTCAACATCGTGGTCCAATTGAAAATCACCGGCCGTAACAACACATGGACCCTGCTTGTCTAACGACAACTCGGCCTCATCAGATTCGTTTAACTTGATTGCCACTCCCTTGAGGTTGAGCAAGACTTCAATTACGTCTTCCTGTACACCCTCTATTGTGCTGTATTCATGCAATACACCGTCAATTTCCGCTTCAACAACGGCACAACCCGGCATTGAAGACAGAAGAATGCGCCGCAGAGCATTGCCCAGCGTATGACCAAACCCTCTTTCAAGTGGCTCCAGGATAACAGTTGCCCTGGTATTGGTCAGCTGCTCAACCTGAATATGTTTGGGTGTTAAAAACTCTAGTGACGAATGGGCCATAAATATACCTTTGTAGAAAATATCCTAAGTTTGGATTTGTATACCTTAAGTTCGATTACTTGGAGTAAAGCTCAACGATTAAGTTTTCGTTGATTTCCGCAGGCAATTCATCACGTTCCGGAAATGCCTTGAATAAGCCTTCAAGCTTATCGCTATTGACCTCAACCCAATCTACNGGTCGANTCGCAGCAAGNGCCAAAGCGCCCTGAATACGGAGTTGATTACTGGACTTCTCACGGACAGCAACCGTGTCACCAACCTCTACCTGGTAGGAAGGGATGTTGATGNCGTGTCCATTTACCAATATGGATTTGTGTGACACCAACTGGCGCGCTTCAGCGCGAGTCGAACCAAATCCCATGCGGTAGACTACATTGTCTAGCCGACGTTCCAGGATACGAAGCAGGTTTTCACCTGTTGCTCCCTTCTGTCGATCAGCTTTCTTATAGTAGTTTCGAAACTGCTTCTCGAGAACGCCATAGATACGACGAACTTTCTGCTTCTCACGTAACTGAACAGCGTAATCCGAGTGTCTTGCTCGACGCGCACCATGTTGGCCAGGCGCATTGTCAATTTTGCATTTTGATTCGATCGGACGCACGCCGCTCTTCAGATACAGATCTGTACCTTCTCTTCTAGCTAACTTACATGTTGGGCCAAGATATCTAGCCATTATCTGCTCTCCTCTAAACCCGTCGTCGCTTTGGTGGGCGACAACCGTTATGTGGAATAGGCGTTACATCAGTAATATTGGTAATTCTGTAGCCTACTGCGTTTAACGCTCTGACTGCAGCCTCACGGCCAGGACCTGGACCCTTGACAAAAACTTCCAGATTCTGCAAACCATAATCCAGACCAGCATTACCAGCCCTTTCAGCAGCAACCTGAGCTGCCCAGGGGGTGCTTTTCCTGGCGCCCCGGAATCCGGATCCACCTGCTGTCGCCCAGGACAAGGCACCACCTTGTCGATCAGTAATGGTAATGATCGTGTTATTGAATGAGGCATGGATATGAGCCAGCCCATCAACAACCTGACGCTTACCTTTGCGTCGCACCGGTGCTGGCGTGGTTTCTGTTTTAGTTTCAGTTTCTGTTTCAGTTTCAGTTTCTGTTTCTGTTTCTATTTCTGTTTCAGACATATCAGTCACTTCGCTCTAATCAGTTCCTTACTTACGAATAGGTCGTTTAGGACCCTTTCTGGTTCGTGCATTGGTTTTTGTTCGCTGGCCACGCAATGGCAGATTGCGTCGATGTCTAATGCCTCGATAGCAACCCAAATCAAGCAGCCGTTTAACGTTTAACTGCTCGGTTCGACGAAGATCACCTTCTACTGACAGTTTCGCGATTTCGTTACGAAGACGGTCCAGCTCTTCTTCACTCAGATCCTGTATCTTGGCAGTTGGATTCACGTCTGTTGCAGCACATAAATCTTTAGCGGTCTGTCGGCCAATACCAAAAATATAAGTCAAAGAAATCTCCGCGTGTTTGTAATCAGGAATGTTGATTCCAGCTAAACGAGCCATTCAAATGCTCCTATTAACCCTGGCGCTGTTTATGTTTTGGTTCTGTACAGATCACTCTGACAGCACCTTTACGCCGAATTATTCGGCAATTTCTGCACATCTTCTTCACTGAAGCTCTCACTTTCATATTCTGCTCCGTACTTCCTGCTTTGTTCCCATTTAACGATTGATGCTTCGTTATATTAACGTCGTCCAAAATTCTGAAGATTTGACTTCTTCATAAGAGACTCATACTGATTTGACATCAGATGAGTCTGAACCTGAGCGATAAAATCCATCACTACGACCACTACGATCAGCAGGGCCGTACCACCTAACTGAAATGTTACGTTGAACTGTACTACCAGTATCTGCGGTAGAAGACACACGGCCGTCATGTACAAAGAGCCGAACAAAGTCAGTCGAGTCAAAATCATATCTATGTGTCTTGCAGTCTGGTCACCCGGTCGATAACCGGGAATAAACGCACCGGATTTTTTCAAATTATCGGCAACTTCCTTCGGATTNAACATAATTGCTGTATACCAGAAGCAGAAAAAAATAATCCCCATTGAAAACAGAATTATGTTCAATGGTTGCCCTGGTGCAATCTGCAAGCTCAACTCCTGTAACCATTCCATTCCCGGTGATTGACCAAACCACTGGCCTAATGACGCAGGAAACAACAACAAACTACTGGCAAAAATCGCCGGTATTACGCCAGCCATGTTCACCTTTAACGGCAAGTGACTACTCTGCGCCTGATACATCCGCCGACCTTGCTGGCGCCTTGCATAATTTATCGTTATGCGCCTTTGTCCGCGCTCCACATAAACGACAAAAGCCACAACCGCAACAGCTAATACACCAATCAAAAGTAAACCTAAAATCGGTATTTCACCCTGTCTAGCCTGCTCAAACGATTGCCCAATCGCGCTCGGAAAACCTGAAACAATGCCGGTGAAGATAATAATCGATATCCCGTTTCCCACGCCTCGTTCAGTTACCTGTTCACCCAGCCACATAAGGAACATTGTTCCTGTCACCAGCGTTGCAACCGCAACGAAGTGAAATGCAAAATTCCCGGCATACGCTAAACCCTGTGACGCCAACCCGCTGCTAAATGCAATTCCCTGTACCGATGCCAAAGCCAGGGTGCCGTACCGNGTGTACTGTGAAATCTTTCTTCGACCCGCATCACCCTCTTTTCTAAGCTGCTGCAGCGAAGGTGTTGTCGCCACCAGCAACTGCGTAATAATCGATGCCGATATGTAAGGGATAATTCCCAGCGCAAAAATACTCATGCGCTCCAGAGCACCACCAGAGAACATATTGAAAAGATCAAGTATGCCTCCCTGATTCTGATCGAACAGCAGTCTTAACCGTTCCGGATCAATGCCAGGAACCGGTATGTGGCTGCCAATTCGATAAACCACGATGGCGATGAAAACTACCCACAATCGTTGTTTCAGCTCTGTCAGCCCNCCGCCGCTTACTCCTCCAGCGGTGCCTGCTCCTTGTGCCAGTGAACTGCTCATCTGCTATCGTGCCGTTCTCATTCTATGCCTGCACCTCAACCGTTCCACCTGCAGCTTCAATCGCGGCACGGGCACCCTTAGTAGCACCAATCCCCTTTACGGTTACAGCTTTTGTAATCTCGCCCGACAACATAATCTTGGCTCGTCGCATACTCTGATTAATGATATTCGCATCCTTAAGTGCCTGAAGGTCAATGACATCAGCATCAACTTTAGCTAATTCAGAAAGAGTGACTTCTGCTGTAACTCGAGCCTTGGCGGAATTGAATCCGAATTTCGGTAATCGCATCTGCAAGGGCTGTTGACCACCTTCAAAACCCGCACGGATTCTGCCGCCAGACCGGGATTTCTGCCCTTTATGACCACGACCCGCAGTCTTGCCAAAACCGCTACCCATTCCACGACCAACTCGTTTCTTTGCAGTTTTGCTGCCTGCGCTCGGATGTAGTGAATTTAATCGCATCTCAAATCTCCTACTTACCTTCAACGTTGATCATATAGGAGACCTTATCGATCATTCCTCTGTTCTCCGGAGTATCGATAACTTCGACTGTTTGTCTGATCTTCTTAAGTCCCAACCCTACTATGCAAGCCTTGTGGCTCTTCAAGCGTCCGATGGGGCTCTTGATCAACGTCACTTTAATCATTTTAGTTTTTGCCATGGCTCTAATTAACCCATTATTTCTTCGACAGTCATACCACGCTTTTCTGCAACGCTCTCTGGCGCACGTATATCCTGCAGGCCCTTGAAGGTTGCACGAATCACATTGACTGGATTCGTCGAGCCATAACATTTGGCCAATACGTTTTGTACACCGGCGACCTCAAGCACTGCTCGCATAGTCTTCCCCGCGATTACACCAGTACCTTCAGACGCAGGCTTCATAAAAATCTTCGATGCACCATGTCGAGCTGTTATCGCATATTGAATAGTTGTTCCTTTGAGATCGACCTGGATCATGTTTCGACGAGCTGCCTGATTCGCTTTTTCAATCGCCAACGGCACTTCACGAGCCTTACCACGCCCATATCCAACGCGCCCATTACCATCGCCAACTACCATTAGGGCAGTAAAACCGAATATGCGACCGCCCTTAACAACCTTGGCCACCCGGTTTACCTGAACCAGCTTTTCCTGGATACCTTCTTCGTTTTCCTGGTCGTTATACGCCATGATTTATCCTCAACCTAACCAGCTTAAAACTGCAAACCGCCTTCACGGGCTGCATCTGCTAACGCTTTAACCCGGCCGTGATACTTGTATCCTGACCGATCGAATGCGACTGAATCAATTCCTGCGGCCTTTGCTCTTTCTGCGATCAAGGCACCAACCTTTGCTGCACTTTCTACATTCCCTGTCGAACCATCTCTGAGTGACTTGTCCAATGTAGAAGCTGATACCTGAATGGTGTCCCCAGATGCTGCGATCACCTGTGCATAAATATGACGAGGTGACCTATAGATACAAAGTCGCGGCACTTCCAATTTCCTGATGTGCTTCCTGCCTTTTCTTGCTCTTCTCAATCGAGCATCATTCTTCTTACTCATGTCTTCCTCTGTATTTCAGAAATGAACAGCTTTTTTTTGCCATTTCACTTTGAATTATCTAGGCTCTACTTTTTCTTCGCGTCTTTGCGCTTCACGTATTCGTCAACATAACGTACACCTTTACCCTTATATGGTTCTGGCGGACGGAAAGCTCGAATCTCTGCAGAGACCTGCCCCACAAGTTGTTTATCAAACCCTTTCACCAAAATCTGCGTTTGCGTTGGTGTCTCAATATCCACACCCTCTGGTATTTCATAGGTAATTGAATGTGAGAAACCGACATTCAGATTCAGTTTCTTACCTCGCACCTGCGCCCGGAAACCAACACCAATCAGTTGCAGTTCTTTAACAAATCCCTCGCTGACACCTTTGACCATATTGCAAACCAGAGCTCTAAATGTTCCAGCCAGGGCATTCGACTTGTTAGTNCTGTTAGTAGCTGCGAATTTGAGNACATTGTCTTCATGNGTTACCTGGACCAGGTCATTGATGTCCAGATCAAGATTGCCCTTACCGCCCTTTACACTCAAAGTGCTTTGATTGATCTTTACTTCTACCCCGTTGGGTATCTCAACCGGGCTATTTGCTATTCGTGACATATCTAAACCTTTCTGTTCCGTCTGCTCTAACTCAAGATAAATTGTCGGCTCAAAACACTGAGCAAACCAACTCGCCACCAACACCGGCTTCACGAGCAGCTCGGTCTGACATCAGACCTTTGTTAGTCGAAACAATTACGATTCCAAGTCCACCTTTGACCACTGGAATATCATCTTTCCCGCGGTATTGCCTGAGGCCTGGTCGACTCACTCTCTGAATTTCTTCAATTACCGGTTTTCCTTCAAAGTACTTGAGCTCGATCAGCAACAGAGGCTTATTCTCTTTGTTAACAGAATAATCAGTGATATAACCTTCTTCTTTTAATACCTTCGCAACTGCGACCTTGGTCGTCGAAGAAGGCATTTCAACCTCTTTAATCTTCGCAGTCTGTGCATTTCGAATTCGAGTCAGCATATCTGCGATTGGATCTTGCATAGTCATGTAATTCGAATCTCCTACCAGCTTGACTTGACCAGCCCGGGTATATCACCGCGCATAGCCGCTTCTCTTAATTTTGTTCGAGCCAAACCAAAACGGCGATAAACCGCATGCGGTCGGCCCGTTAAGCTACAGCGTCTTACCTGACGGGAAGGGCTCGCATTTCTTGGTAGCTTTTGTAACCTGTGCTGTGCGTCCCAGCGATCTTCATCAGACGCTTCAATGTCCGAGATCACTTTCTTTAGCGCAGCACGCTTCTGGGCGTACTTTGCCACCACTCTCGCACGCTTCTTCTCGCGGTTAATCATTGATTGTTTAGCCATAAACGCTCTCTGCCAGCTCTTTGCCGTCCTGTTTAAGAGGCTTCCCTGAAAGGAAAGTTGAATGCCCGTAATAACGCCCTGCCTTGATCATCAGTTTTTGCCGTTGTTACAATACTAATGTCCAGACCTCGAATCTTATCGATCTTGTCGTAATTAATTTCTGGAAATACGATTTGTTCAGCAATCCCCATTGCGAAATTACCTCGCCCGTCAAAGGATTTAGGACTTATTCCCCTGAAATCTCTCTGGCGAGGAATTGCGATGTNAATCAGACGATCCAGAAAATCGTACATGCGACCTNTTCTGAGTGTTACCTTACAACCAATCGGAAAACCGTCACGAACCTTGAAACCGGCTATCGACTTTCTCGCATCGCACGAATTTGGTTTTTGGCCGGCAATCTTCTCCATATCTGCAAGAGCATTATCCAATTGCTTGCGGTCACCAATCGCTTCACCAATACCCATATTGAGAGTGATCTTGGTTACGCGAGGTACTTCCATCACATTATCCAGGCCAAGCTCTTCTTGCAGCTTCTGCTTGATTTCTGTTTCGTAAGTTTTTTTAAGGTCTGCCATTTTGCTTAACCGTCTATTTCTTCACCGGTCGACTTAAAGATTCTTACTTTCTTTCCGTCTTCCAAAGTTTTTATTCCAACCCGATCTGCCTTGTTGTTCTCTGAGTTATAGATCGCCACGTTTGAAACATGAAGCGGTGCTTCCTTCTCGATAATGCCACCAGGTTGTCCACGTTCCGGATTGCCCTTTGTGTGACGTTTGATCATATTTACACCAGAAACATAAACNCGTTCACCAAGGGTCCTGGTAACCGATCCTCGTTTGCCTTTGTCTTTTCCTGCAATGACGATGACATCATCATCTCTGTTAATCTTTTGCATTTGCCTTACATCCTTCCAAGTCGCTTTACAGGACTTCTGGTGCTAACGAGATAATTCTCATAAAGTTGTCTGTTCGTAGCTCTCTTGTCACCGGACCAAAAATCCGTGTACCGATCGGCTGCTTGGTAGCGTTCAAAAGAACGGCCGCATTGCCATCAAAGCGAATAATCGATCCATCGGGTCGACGCACACCCTTTTTAGTACGTACAACCACTGCATCTAACACTTGTCCTTTCTTGACCCTGCCGCGTGGAATAGCTTCTTTGACCGTTACCTTGATAATGTCACCAACATTGGCATAGCGTCTCTTTGAGCCACCCAACACTTTGATACACATAACACGGCGCGCACCGCTATTGTCTGCAATATCTAAATATGTTTGCGCCTGAATCATTGCCTTAACTCCACACTCAAAAGGTTGTTAACCAATAGTTCCTAAATAATGGTTGCCTTACGATCTACAGAACTCAGTTTCCAAGCTTTGCTTTTCGAAATTGGCTTTGTTTCTTCAATAGTCACCAAATCACCTTCCTGGCACACATTCTCCGGATCATGAGCATGAATCTTGTTTGACCGTTTGATGTATTTGCCATAAATCGGATGCTTAACCCGACGTTCAACTAACACAGTGATTGTCTTATCCATCTTGTTACTGACAACCGTACCGCTGGCACTACGCGCCTCACTGCTTTTCCTCATTCACTCACCCTGCCTTTTTCGTTCAGCACAGTCTTTACTCGTGCAATGTCTCGNCGAACAGATTTCAATAGATGCGTCTGTCCCAATTGACCTGTCGATTGCTGCATTCGATAGGAAAATTGATCCTTGGCGAGGGATACCAGAGTGTCCTGGAGCTCCTCAACTGACTTGTCTCTTAATTCTGACGCTTTCATTTTAAATCAACTTATCGATCACATTACTGTGCGTTTGACAAAAGCCGTACNGAACGGCAATTTTGCTGCTGCTAACTGGAGGGCATCCCGTGCCGTTTCTTCAGTCACTCCTTCCATCTCATAGAGTATTTTTCCAGGTTTGATCTGGGCAACCCAGTATTCGACGTTGCCTTTACCTTTACCCTGACGAACCTCGAGCGGTTTGTTCGTGATCGGCTTATCAGGAAAAACTCTGATCCAGATTTGACCACCACGTCGTACCCGGCGTGTCATCGCACGACGACCAGCCTCAATCTGGCGAGCAGTCAAACGACCTCGACCAGTTGCCTTGAGTCCATACTCACCGAAACTCACACTACTGCCACGATGTGCCAGTCCTCTGTTCCGGCCTTTTTGTTGTTTCCTAAATTTTGTTCGCTTCGGCTGTAGCATTGATTCTTATCCAAAACTCTGAACATTTGTTTGTTGTTCTCTGCCTTCTTCGCGCTGCCCCAAAATCTCACCTCTGAAGATCCAGACTTTCACACCAAGAATCCCGTAGGTGGTTAACGCTTCAGCAGTTGCGTAGTCAATATCAGCACGCAATGTATGAAGTGGTACGCGACCCTCGTGGTAGCTTTCTGATCGTGCAATTTCGGCACCGCCCAATCTTCCTGCTACTCGAACTTTGATACCTTCTGCACCAAGTCGCATGGAATTCTGTATCACTCGTTTCATCGCCCTTCTAAACTGCACCCGACGCTCTAACTGCTGAGCAACGTTTTGTGCAACCAGATAAGCATCCAACTCCGGCTTTCTAATTTCCTCAATATTTATGTGAACTGGTACTTGCATGATTTTCAAAACTTCAGCACGCAGTCGTTCAACATCCTCTCCCTTCTTACCAATCACAATGCCAGGTCTTGCAGTATGAATAGTGATCCGTGCTGTTTGAGCTGGACGTTCTATTTCAATTCGACTAACGGATGCCCGCGCAAGCCTCTTCTGTATGTAATCTCGTACAACAAGGTCGTTATACAGCTTATCTGTGTAACTCGTCCCAGCTGCATACCAGATAGAAGTATGATCTTTAACAATCCCTAATCTAAATCCTGTGGGATGTACTTTTTGACCCATAATATCTTCCTATTAGCCTCAATGCGCCTTATGCTATTTGTCAGTGACTGCAAGCGTTATGTGGCAGGTTCTTTTNAGAATACGATCTGCTCGACCTTTNGCACGNGGTCGAATTCTCTTCATGGTCAAGCCTTCATCNACATATATTCTGGNTACNGACAATTCATCTACATCTGCTGCTTCATTGTGTTCTGCATTTGCAATCGCAGACTCAAGTAATTTGCGAACCAGGTGTGCACCTTTTTTTGTACTGAAATTCAGAATGTCCAGCGCCTCACCAACGTCCTTGCCGCGAATCTGGTCAGCCACCAGCCGTGCCTTTTGTGCAGATATTTTCGCACCTTTTAATCTTGCGGCTACTTCCATCATTCTTCCTCTACACCTTTTCCAGGTTTCTATCGACGCACGTTCTTGTCGGCTGCATGACCACGGAACGTTCGTGTCATGGAAAACTCACCAAACTTATGACCAACCATATCTTCGGTAATAAAGACCGGTATGTGCTGACGACCGTTATGAACCTGAACTGTAAAACCAACAAAATCAGGTGTAATCATTGATCGGCGTGACCAGGTCTTGATTGGTCGCTTATCATTTGTCTCTGTGGCCAGCTGAACTTTCTTCATCAAGTGAAGATCAACAAATGGTCCTTTTTTTAGACTACGGGGCACGTCATATTCTCCTAGCGACTCGGGCGACGACGAATAATCATGTTGTCGGTCCGCTTGTTCTTTCTAGTCTTGTAACCTTTGGTCGGTAAACCCCAGGGTGATACAGGATGGCGACCACCTGATGTCTTACCTTCACCACCACCATGCGGGTGATCAACCGGATTCATCACAACGCCGCGGACTGTGGGTCGAACACCACGCCACCGCTTGGCACCAGCTTTACCTAGAGAAGTCAGGTTGTGTTCCGAATTGCTGACCTCACCTAACACTGCGCGACATTCCGCTGGCACCTTACGCATTTCTCCAGATCTCAATCTCAGTGTCACATGAGGGCCTTCTTTTGCCACTAACTGACATGAAGTCCCTGCGCTGCGAATCATCTGCGCACCTTTTCCAGGCTTCAATTCAACACAGTGAATAACACTACCCATAGGTATGTTACGCATTGGCAAACAATTTCCTGGCTTTATTGGTGTGTCATTTCCGGATTGTACTTCGTCGCCTGCGGATAAATCTTTGGGTGCTATGATGTATCTTCTTTCACCATCTAGATATTTGAGGAGGGCTATGTTTGCGGTGCGGTTTGGATCGTATTCTATTCGTTCTACTGTTGCTTTTACGTTGTCTTTGTTGCGTTTGAAATCAATAATTCGATATTTCTGCTTATGTCCACCACCAATATGCCGGGTCGTAATTCGGCCATGATTATTGCGGCCCCCGGTCTTGGATTTCTTATCCAATAGTGGCTTATGGGCTTCACCACGATGCAGGTCAGGGTTCGCTATCTTTACGACGAACCGTCGACCTGGTGATGTTGGTTTAGCTTTTACGANTGGCATTGTTTTCTCGTTATCCTAATTAGTGANTAATCGCTGNTACTGGCAAAATCAATATCATGACCTTCTTCAAGTCTGACGTATGCTTTCTTCCAACTTGGCTTTCGACTAACACCTCTAANGCTCTTNTTAACTTTTCCTTTCACGTTTAGAACCCTAACGTTCTTGACNACAACCCCATAGATCTTCTCTACNGCTTCTTTAATNTCTGGTCGAGTAGCATCNTTGGTGACCTTAAAGGCAAACTGGTTTGCCTCGTCGGCAATGNTGGTTGCCTTCTCTGAAATGTGCGCACCTAGTAAAACNTTGTACATTCTTTCTTTNTTCATGCGAGCATCTCCTCAGCCTTCTTAAGAGCGCCCACNGTGAAAAGAACTTTTTCATANCCAATCAGATTAACCGGATTAACTCCCTGAACATCAATGACCTCNACGTCACGAAGATTGCGCGCACCGAGATAAAGATTGTTATCTACTTCTTCTACTACAACGAGTACATTACCCAACTCGAGGCTCTTCAAAANTGACTGCACATCTTTTGTCTTCGGTGCCTCAATTGAAAAATTCTCTGCNACAATCAGNCGGTCCTGGCGAATTAGCTCNGACAGGATNGATTGCATGGCACCACGGTACATCTTGCGATTAACCTTNTGGCCATGGTCGGCNGGTTTGGCAGCAAAAGTCACACCGCCCCCTCGCCAAATTGGTGAGCGAATGGTTCCTGCGCGAGCGCGNCCNGTACCTTTCTGGCGAAAAGGTTTTCTGCCACCGCCATTCGCTTCTGCTCTTGTCTTCTGTGCACGAGTACCTTGCCTCGCACCNGCTAAAAATGCAGTAACCACCTGATGTACCAGNGCTTCGTTGAACTGGCGCCCGAAAGTTGTTTCNGAGACATCGACTGCCTTTTTTGAAANACCCTTNCCTGGTTCTGAAATATTGAGATTCAATGCTTCAACTCCACTAATTCTGGGNCTTAACNGAAGGTTTAACGATTACATCNCTACCCGCCGCNCCAGGTACTGCTCCCTTTACGAGNAGCAGATTGTTTTCCTGATCAACTCTTACAACTTCTAGAGTTTGTGTCGTCACTCGAACAGCGCCCATGTGACCGGCCATTTTTTTACCCTTGAACACTCGCCCAGGGGTTTGACACTGACCTATGGNTCCAGGCGCTCTGTGGGAAATCGAATTNCCATGNGTCGCATCCTGCATCTGNAAATTNTGNCGTTTCACAACCCCGGCAAACCCCTTACCCTTCGACTGCCCAGTGACATCNATTTTCTGACCTTCTTCGAAACCCTCTACGGTGAGTACATCACCAACAGCTAACTCTGAATCAGCTGTGCATCGAAATTCATAGAGACTTCGGCCTGCTTCAACATTCGCCTTGCTAAAATGACCTGCCATCGGCTTGTTTACTCGAGAAGCTTTCACTTCNCCACAAGTGACCTGCAACGCATCGTACCCATCTATGTCGNTCGTCTTTCTTTGTGCAATTCTGTTCGGCGAAGCTTCAATAACCGTGACGGGCATCGACGCGCCATCCTCTGTGAAAATNCGNGTCATTCCTCGTTTAACGCCAACAATGCCAATAGTCATGATTACTCCAGTTAGCNCAGGTTTATTTGAACATCTACGCCTGCNGCCAGATCCAGCTTGGTGAGNGCATCAATGAACTTTTCAGTGGGTTCNACAATATCGAGCAGACGCTTNTGCGTTCTAATCTCATACTGATCCCGGGCATCCTTATAGACNTGNGGAGAAATCAGNACAGTGAATTTCTCAATTNTCGTCGGNAGNGGAATCGGGCCTCTCACCTGNGCACCTGTGCGCTTGGCGGTATTGACAATTTCCTGAGTGGAAACATCAATGAGACGATGATCAAACGCCTTCAATCGAATTCTGATNCTTTGNTTTTGCATCCAACCCGTCTCCTGAGGAAGGTGTTTACCCTGGTANTANTAATCTTTAAGCCAAAAAAGCCCCTTCCCTATTNGTCGGGAGGAGCANTTGNANATCTNGTGCCAGAGCCTTCAGCNGTTCTTATAAANAGCCTTCAGCNGTTCTTATAAANAGCCTTCAGCGGTTCTTATAAAACNNCCNTCNGCGGNTCCATGACTCCCAATCGGAGTCCTTGAGTCTGCCCCAGATTCCAGCTTGACTACTGAAAATCTGGCTTACAGCGACAGAAGAGGGCGCGAATTATATAGCTATTTGAGCCTTTTTCCAGCCTTTTTTGGTCTTTTTGGCAATTATTTCGATTTCTAGCCCTTCGGGACTACTCACTGATTTTGGTTACAACACCAGCACCAACCGTTCGACCACCCTCTCGAATGGCAAATCGTTGCCCTTCTTCCATCGCAATCGGCGCAATCAA
>PBRC01000032.1 GCA_002725285.1 Gammaproteobacteria bacterium
CTTGTAAACAGCCCTGAGCTGTACTTGTAAACAGCCCTGAGCTGTACTTGTAAACAGCCCTGAGCTGTACTTGTAAACAGCCCTGAGCTGCACTTGTAAACAGCCCTGAGCTGTACTTGTAAACAGCCCTGAGCTGCACTTGTAAACAGCCCTGAGCTGCACTTGTAAACAGCCCTGAGCTGTTTGATCTGAGAAGGGGAAATAGTGGCAAAAAACATATTTTATGCTCAGTCCGGCGGTGTAACCGCGGTGATTAATGCGAGTGCCTGTGGCGTTATTGAGACAGCGAGGGCGAATCGGCGATTTGGAAAAGTATATGCGGGCAAAAATGGAATCATTGGTGCCTTGCGCGAGGAACTGATTGATACCTCGAAAGAAAGCAGGTCTGACATTGCGGCGTTACGCCATACCCCGTCAGGTGCATTTGGATCCTGCCGATACAAGTTAAAGTCTATTGAAGAAAGCAGAGCCCAATACGAACGACTCATTGACGTGTTCAAGGCACATGAGATTGGTTACTTTTTCTATAACGGTGGCGGAGATTCCCAGGACACCGCTTATAAGGTTTCACAATTGAGCAAGATCATGGATTACCCTATCACCTGTATTGGTATTCCAAAAACCGTGGATAACGATTTGCCTCTGACAGATTGCTGTCCAGGATTTGGATCGGTTGCCAAATATGTTGCGGTCTCGACACGTGAGGCAGGATTAGATGTGGCATCGATGGCAGAATCATCTACCAGAGTATTTGTCCTTGAGGTCATGGGTCGTCACGCAGGATGGATTGCTGCCGCCGGTGGTTTGGCAAAAGAGAAGCGTGATGATCCACCGCATATAATCCTGTTCCCGGAGATTGCCTTTAACAAGGCGCAGTTCCTTAAGAAGGTAAAGGAAGTCGTGACGAAGGTTGGCTTCTGTGTGATTGTTGCATCAGAGGGCGCGCAATATGCCGATGGCCGTTTCGTAGCAGATGCAGGCCAGAAAGATGCGTTTGGACATACCCAGTTAGGCGGTGTGGCACCTACTCTGGTCGACATGATTAAATCCAGACATGGCTACAAGTGTCACTGGTCAGTTGCGGATTATTTACAGCGAGCAGCAAGACATATTGCATCAGCAACAGATGTTGAGCAGGCTTATGCCATGGGCAAGGCCGCCGTTGACTTCGCAGCGGATGGAATGAACGCGGTGATGCCGATAATTGTGAGGAAGAAGAACAAACCCTATCGTTGGTCCATTGGCAATGCACCTCTCTCGAAAGTGGCCAATATGGAAAGAAAGATGCCTCGCTCATACATCACGCGAGATGGTTTCGGCATCACTGGCAAGGCGAGAGAATACCTGTCACCTTTGATTATTGGTGAAGAACCGCCGCCATATCGAAATGGTTTGCCTCAATATGTTCGACTCAGGAATGAGTTAATTAAGAAAAAACTCCAACCATTTTCAATCTAGGCAGAAAAAATGACGATGTTAACGAGTAGCCATTGTCAATGGCTCTATGACCTCATCCAATTAACTCCATTTCGATAAAGACCAGGGACGTAGTTTCATCTATGGTGGTTTTCCACCGTCATGAATCCGCTGGGTTCGATAGTAGATTACCTGCTAGGTTTAGCCGTCCCGCCGAAATAGCTCATTGAAATCTGGTTCGCCCAGGTACCTCCACAGAACTGATACTTTACCCAATCTGTAGATGTCGAATGTAGCTCAAGTTTCTGTTCTGATGTTGTTGTCAGTTATCATCCTCTTCAAAAGCGTCGTTGCCGATAGAGATAACGCTGCCACTTAGAGTTATCGTTAGCAAGAGTATGCAGGAAGTTTGTCTAAATCAATCCATCGGGGTTCCTTAGAAGTTATTTTTATTTGATGTCTATCAACTGAACATAAAAAGCGATCAAGAGATTGATCGAAAAAGAAGAGTCAGTTCATCTATGTGAAGTTGTTGATATTCCTGGAAAATACAGGCTGAGTGGGGTTGCAGTAAGACTCCTGGGTGGTCCCATAACCTGGAGTCTGCAGGAAGCGGTTCAGTTTCAGTTACGTCAATTCCTGCGCCTGAGATGATTCCCTCATCCAGTGCCCACAATAGATCAGTTTCCCCGATGGTAGTACCACGGCCAAAATTGTAGATAAATGCGGTGGGCCTCATTCTGATCAGCCTCTCTCTGGACATAAAATGGTGAGTATTCTTCCCGCCGGGTAACAGGATAATAACGTGATCTGCTGTGGGTAGAAATGCGTCCAGATCATCCTGGTGAACATATTGAACACCGGTTCCTGAATCAATCCCGTCATGATGGTTGCGTTGATGGCCATAGACCCTCATGCCCAGATTAGTGAGGATCTGGCCGCAACTTCTGCCAATATTTCCGTAGCCGACGATAAGGGCGGTTTGATTGCAGAGCAGTGTTGAGCCTAGTTGAGCATCTCTGTTCCAGGCCTTGCCTCTCTGCTGTGACATCATCACAGGGATACGTCGATTGAAATGCAGCATCATGCCAAGCATTGACTCAGCGATCATTGGGCCATGAAATGTTCCGTAGTAGGTTGGCACGCGATTTCGAGGATCTTCATGGACCCAGTCCTTGCCAGCTGCCGGTGTAAACACGCCCTTTAAATTCGGAGCCAGCTCATACCAGAATCTGTCAAAATGCCAGGTATCAATCCAGGTGATCGTCGGTAGTGCCTGTAGCAGTGCCGCTTCATCCTCCAGGAATATCAGATCGACATCGTCAAAATCCTGATCAAATGCCTCAAAGTCTGATTTTTCGAAATCAAGACCGGCATCTTCAGCGTGGAGATAAACATGGAGTCGCTTCAAGTTTAATTGTCTGAATTAGAACTGTAGGGGTGAAAGTTTATAACGTTGTCTGACAACCAGGCAAAGCAGGGAGGCAAAAATAAGGCGAGCCGAAACTCGCCCTGGAATACATCTTTCTTATAGGAGCGGTGCGATGACCAGGCTGACAATCGCCATTACATTGATGAGAATGTTCATCGAAGGCCCGGAAGTATCTTTAAAGGGGTCGCCTACCGTGTCACCGACAACAGCTGCCGCATGAACCTCGGAACCCTTTCCACCGAGATTACCTTTCTCGATATATTTTTTTGCGTTGTCCCAGGCACCACCTGCATTGGCCATCATCAGGGCGAGTAAAACGCATCCCAGAAGTGCTCCTGCCAACATTCCGCCGAGGCTTGTTGCGCCAAGGCCAAAACCGACCACTGCAGGCATGGCAACAGCAATCACCCCGGGTAGAATCATCTTCTTCAATGCCGCAGTCGTCGCAATGTCTACACACTTGGTGTGATCCGGATCTGCCTTCCCCTCCATCAATCCTTCGATCTCGCGAAATTGGCGACGAATCTCTTCGATCATTTCCATTGCCGCATCACCAACAGCCGTCATGGTAATTGATGCGATCAGAAAGGGCAGCATGCCACCGATGAAGAGACCAACCAATACTTTGGGATCAGACAGTTCCAACGCGAAGTCGGGCTGAGACGCGCTCATGGTTTCAACGAAAGCCGCTATGATCGCAAGTGCTGCGAGTGCTGCAGCACCGATGGCGAAACCCTTTCCAATAGCCGCAGTCGTATTGCCGACTTCATCAAGACCATCGGTGATGTTCCTGATGTCTTCACCTAAACCGCCCATTTCTGCAATACCACCTGCATTGTCAGCAACAGGACCATAAGCATCCAGTGCCATGGTCATACCGACAGTCGCCAGCATACCGACAGCTGCAATTCCAACACCGTAGAGTCCGGCTAGTTGTGTAGAGACGTAAATAATAGCGGCGATCGCGAGAATCGGAACCACGACTGACTGCATGCCGACTGCAAGGCCCGTGATCATAACCGTCGCGGTACCTGTCTTGCCGGCCTCGGCAATTTTCACAACAGGTCCCTTTGCAGTGTAGTACTCCGTGACCAGACCGATCAGAATGCCACCCACGGTCCCCGCAACAATCGCCCACCAGACGTCTATACTGATGCCCATGGCTTGTGTTAAGAAATAACCGGCAATAATCAACGCCACCGCTGATAATTGATGACCCATACGAAGTGCTGTTTCCGGGGCACTGCCAGACATGCTCCTAACAATAAGAATTCCAACGATTGAACAAATAAGACCGATAGATGCGAGGCCAAGTGGCAGCGACATCAATGCTTCACGACCTGAGTCCGGCGCAAGCGCATTGACACCATAAAGCGCATCTGTGGCCAACGTGGAGGCGATCGCTATAGTCGCAATCATCGAGCCGCAATAGGATTCGAATATATCAGACCCCATACCAGCGACATCACCCACATTGTCGCCCACATTATCTGCGATAACGCCTGGATTCCTGGGATCATCTTCTGGAATACCAGCCTCAACTTTACCAACCAGATCGGCGCCGACGTCTGCACTTTTTGTGAAAATACCCCCGCCAACACGAGAAAATAGTGCAACACTCGATGCACCCATACCAAACCCGTGGATAGCGTGCGCCGTATGTGGGTCACCACCGAAATACCAGTACAAAGATCCCAGGCCGACCAAACCGAGGGAGGCAACACACAATCCCATGATTGATCCGCCGTAAAAGGCGACGGTTAAAGCGCCTGATGCACCAGATTCCTGGGCAGCAACAGTCGTTCGGATATTTGCTTTGGTCGCGGCGAACATACCGAGGTACCCGGCAGCAGCGGATGCCAGTGCGCCGACTGCGAACGACAGCGCGGTGTTCACACCCAGTGGTGAGAATAGAATAATCAAGAACAGAGGACCTGCAAACAAGGCCAGCATCATATATTCCCGATGCATAAATGCCATCGCACCCTCATGGATGGCGTTGGCAATTTTCTTTATCTTGTCATCTCCCTCAGCATATCTGGTCATCAAGACATAGATGATGAAGGCACAAACAAGTCCAAGCACACCAAACATTGGTGGCAGGTGTGACATATCACTCATAATCGCTTCCGGTTGGATTAGTTGTTTTGTTTATGGTTTTTAGAGTTTAGCGTTGATCTTTTTTTTGGGTGCCTATACTACAAAAGAGCGTGCCAGTGTTGAACCGTTAATTACCAATAAAATGGCTTAGTATTGAACCTGTTTATTCGTCCCAAGGTCGCAAGGCAGCTTTCCATAAGCCTGATTGGACTTTCCCTAGCCTTCCTGAAGAAGTCTGCGTAGATCAATAATTGCTGCATTGGCCCTGGAAATGTGGGAACCCATGACCAGTGAGTGATTCGCTACCAGTCCCAGGCCACTACCGTTCAAGATAACAGGACTCCAAAGTGTATCCTGGGTGGGCTCAAGTTCTCGGATTATCTGCTGCAGGCTGATGAGTGCATTCTTCTTCTCAAGCACTTCCCTGAAGTCTATTTCCACGGCTTTGAGAAGGTGAATCAAAGCATATGTAGTGCCTCTAGATTCGTAAAAAACATCATCCAGTTCGGTCCAGGCGGTTTGGACGTGCGATTCTGTGCGGGTAGTGGTTGACTGTTCTGCTGCAGCATCACCAGCCAGAGATACATCCAGTTGGCGCTTACCGACACTTGCGCTGAGACGTTGCGACAGGCTGCCGAGTCGAGTCTCGACTTCTGACAACCAGGTCCTCAAATTATCTGCTCGGGCATAGAATTGAGCAGATTGCTTATCAGTAGTGCCGAGTCGGGTCAGGTAGTCGCGCAGTGCACTAATGCCTTTCTGATACTCAGACTCGGTCTCCGGCAGCATCCAGCTGTCGCTGTCAAAATAAAACTGATTCTCTGCCGTAACTAGTCCTTCATCTTCCGTTGACTGGGATTGCGAACGGCTGAGATTGTTTCTGAGCGTGCGCGCCATATCTCTGATTTGAACCAGAACGCCAAACTCCCAGTTTGGAATGTTATCCATCATGACACTGGGTGGCACGATATCGTTAGTCAGGAATCCGCCAGACTTGTTAAGCAGGGTATCCGCGAGAGTAATGGTTGTGGCAACAGTGGTACTGCCTGTGACGTTGAGGACGCCCAGCTCAGTGGTTACCTGATTCGTCTGGGCTACGACATTAAAAAGTTCTGGCTCATTATCCCAGATGAAGCCCAGTACGCTGGCGCTGACAATGAGTGCACCTAACAGCCCTGCAATGCCCCTGGCACCTGTCGATACAGATGTGGTCTCGAGCTGGTCAGAGACCTTGGTTTTCAAATTATCTACGAACTCCAATGTAAGTTACCGTCCTTACTTACTGTCTGGGATACTATGGTAACCAAAAATTAGGTCCCGGTCTGCCTAGAAGAAAGCCCATAGAAGAAAGCCCATCGTTGCGTTCACCTCCAGTTCGGAGAGCATTTTGAGTTCAGTATCCAGAATGGCTACCAAATCATGGTTTTCAGCCCCCTTCTGACTGACACGGCTAATAATTTCCAAGTTATTGTAAACCCTTATATTCAGGGTCTTATATAAACTCAGGCTGTAGAGTATAGGAACCATTAACGACCTATTCGGAGAAATCTGCAAGTATGATTAGATAGCTACAGACTCGAGTCTAATCCTCAAGACTGCATGCAGGAGCATTTCACGGCGAGTTATTTGTGTCTTATTTGCGCTCATCAGCTTCTCCCCTTTGGGGTTGAATTACTCCGCCCTGCTAACACAGCAACCACATACTACCGTACCTGCCTTGAGCCGAGGTGTGAGAAAAATCACCCCAATACTCGCCAATTTGAGAGAAAAATGCTTTCATTACAGGGATAGGTATTATGACGACTCGGATTTTGGAGGGTCGCTTTTGAAGTTCCCCACAATCTTGTTAGTCACCTGGCTTATAACCAACATCGAAGTAAGCCAGGCAGATACTTACCAGCTGTCACTTGCGAGTTTTAGATCCGAAACGAATGCCCAGTCATACATCCTCAAGGCAAAGTCCGACTTCACAAAAAACTTATCCGTTCGCCTTGCCAACACTTCCGCAGGATCGTTCTATCGCGTTTTGGTAGGACCATTTTCCAGTGAGCACGAAGCCAGAAATCTGCTGACCACTCTTTCTACCATGGGGTATCAGGGCGCCTGGTTACTTGTTGAGGCTGACCCTGAACGCGAGCAGACGCACCTCAGTACGCCGGGCACCAAGAAATCGGCTCCGGTAGTAAAAACAAAAACCTTCCAGCCGGACCAAACCATACCAAAAGAGCCTCTCGAAATCCTTCAATCGAAGGGTCGTGGTCACGTCACCGATGCGCTTTATGCAGAATTCCAACCAGGCGAACCTATCAGGCTTACCCGTTTTGACGATAAACAACATACGATAAAAATCGACGGCGTCGTCAACGAATCCATCTGGCAAACGGTACCCGTCATTGATGATTATAGAGTGATCAGCCCCGACACCCTGGCAGTTGGGAACCACAAGACCCATTTGAGAATGATGTATAGCGACAAGGGACTCTATGTCAGCAGCGTCATGGAGCAACCGGTCGAGACCATCATCAGCAGACTTGCCGGGCGCGACACCTTCTTCATGGTCAATCAAGAAAATTTCGGGATCATGTTGGATACCTCCGGCGAATCGAAATATGGCTACTTTTTTGGCGTAACCTCGAGCGGCGCCCTAATGGATGGAACCCTGCTGCCGGAAATGCGTATGTCGACCGATTGGGATGGTGCTGTTTACGCACGTAGTAGCCTAACGGATACCGGTTGGTCTGCGGAAATATTCATCCCCTGGGGAATCGTGACGATGCCCAATAGCGGGAAGGTGCGAACCATGAAAGTCGCGACCATTCGTAAAGTGGCCTATAAGGAGGAAGAATGGGGCTGGCCGCACATCCGCTTCACAGGGTCTCAGTACATGTCATTGATGCAACCGATCGAGTTGGAAAATATTTCTCCTCGCAAGCAGTGGAGCGTCTACCCCTTCTTGTCTATGTCTTACGACTGGACTGAAGAAAGAGAAGACATTCGCCCCGGCGCTGACCTTTTTTGGCGTCCGTCCAGTAATTTACAACTCAACGCCACCATAAACCCGGATTTCGGCAATGTTGAATCGGATGCAGTCGTGGCCAATTTAACTGCGACAGAAACATTTTTCCCTGAAAAACGCCTCTTCTTTCTCGAGGGGCAGGAAATTTTCAATGCCACACCCCGCACCAATACCATGTCAATGACGGATGTGGGTGAGGCCGGATCTCCTTATACCATGGTGAATACTCGGCGTATTGGCGGTAAACCGCGCGCCCCTCTTGTTGGGTCGGATGTGGATATCCCTCAGCGCGAACTTGTGCAGCGTACCGAACTGATCGGTGCGGTAAAAACGACAGGCCAGATTGGCCCGTTCAGATACGGTGTGCTAGGCGCCTTCGAGGACGAAGTCAAATTCGATGTACACAATCAGACCGGCCCCGCGAACATTCATCAGGACGGGCAAGATTACGGCGTCGCAAGACTACTTTATGAGACCAGTCGCAACGGCGATTATCGGGCCCTCGGCCTTTTATCTACAGCCGTGTTACATGAAAACCGGGATGCTCTGGCACAAGGTCTGGACTGGCATTATCGGACCGCGAGTAGTGGTTTCCAGGTCGATGGTCAATACATGACTTCGGACATCGATGGGGTTGCAGAAAGAGGTTACGGAGGATTTCTAGATTTCGAAATGCTTTATAAGCAAGGGCTGACACATCGGATTGGTCTGGAATATTTTGACGAAAACTTCGACATCAATGATCTGGGCTTTTTAGAAAGGAATGATGAGTACCAGATTCGAACCGCGATGATGTGGACTACATCAAATCTGGGCTGGGCACGAGACAACACGCTCGACGTCCGCGGCTTTGTGCAAAGGAGCGTCAGCCAATCCCTGACTAACGGTGCCGGTATTTACCTTACGGATCAACTCCGTATGAACAACCTTTCGACGCTGATGGCTCGAGTGGGCTACTTCCCAAGTTCTTACGATGATCTCAATAGTTTCGGCAACGGCACATTCCGTGTCGATGACCGAATTGATGTCAGTCTTATGTGGAATTCCGATACCACAAAAACCTGGCAATACGGTTTGCAAGCCAGCTATTGGGAAGAGGAGTTAGAAGGTGGTAACGGATACTGGGCCGGTGCCTCGCTAAAATGGCAACCAAATTCCCGTCTAACCGTCAGCCTCGGTATCGACTATGTCGAACAGGATGGTTGGTTATTGCATCAACAGGGCGCTCAGATGGGGACGTACGAGGCTGAGCAATGGATCCCCAATCTATCGCTTGAGTATTATTTCAGTGCCCAACAACAACTCAAGCTGGCATTTTCTTGGATCGGTATACGAGCCGAAGAACAGGACTTCTACCGCATTCCTGATACGCCGGGTAAATTACTGAGCATCGCCAAACCGCAAGGGCTCAACGACCCGGCAGACTACGACTTTTCAGTATCACAATACAGTTTGCAGATACGTTATCGATGGGAAATCGCACCGCTTTCAGATATTTTTCTGGTTTATACCCGCCAAGCTGACAGATACTCGCTACTTGAGGGCAGCCAGTTCGAGAGTATCTTTGATCGCGCCTGGCGAGAACCACTGCAGGATATCTTTGTATTCAAAATCCGCTATCGTTTTGGTCCATAAGCGTATGCGCTCCGGTCTATAAGGCCAGGACAGGAGGTCACCCTGCAGGGCAGGGCAGACGACGGGTGTAGGCGCAACCTGTTGGATATAGGGGAAGAGGATAGTTCCTGTGTGTTACCTCCTGGAACGTCGAGAAGTGCCAACACCCGGACGCATATTCATCAGCAATTACTATATTTTTGTAAGTAGTAAATGTGTTATTTACAACTGGTTCAATTTCATCGCCATCTTCAAACACTACGGTAATAGAGTTGTTATTGTGTTTTAATTTTACTGCTCTAACTACATCATCAGTTTTATGACCCGGCCCTGTGCCGTTCGCCATGGCAGGGCATTACCGGGGAGAACAGCAGTGGATAAGCGACCGATCATTGAGCCGTTCCGGATTCACACCGTTCAGGCCATCGCGATGCCGTCAAGGGATGTGCGCGAGGAAGCCCTGAGGCGGTCCCACTACAACCTGTTCGGCTTGAGGGCCGGTGAGGTGACTATCGACCTGCTGACAGACTCCGGAACTGGCGCAATGTCGACCAGGCAGTGGGCCGGAATGATGCTCGGTGACGAGTCCTATGCAGGGAGCAGCTCCTTCTTCCGATTCGAGGAGGTGGTGCGCGACCTCACCGGCTTCAGCGAGGTTATACCGACCCATCAGGGCCGTGCCGCCGAGAAGATCCTCTTTGCCACGCTGGTCGACGACGGCCAGGTTGTCCTCAACAACAACCACTTCGATACAACCAGGGCCAACGTGGAGTACAGGGGAGCCGAAGCAAGGGACCTGGTTGCGGCCGAGGGGAACGATCCGGCCCTGGTAGCACCGTTCAAGGGGGACATGGACATTGATGCTCTCCGCTCATCGCTGGAGGCTGACGGTGACCGGGTTCCGCTGGTGATGGTGACGGTCACCAACAACGCCGGTGGGGGCCAGCCGGTTTCCATGGCGAACCTGAGGGCCGTGCGCGAGCTGTGCGATGAGTACAGCGTCCCCTTCTTCCTGGATGCCTGCCGGTTCGCTGAGAACGCGTGGTTCATCAAGACCCGCGAAGAGGACTACGCCGACATGACGCCGAAGCAGATTGCACAGGAAATGTTCTCCTTGGCCGATGGCTGCACCATGTCGGCCAAGAAGGACGGCCTGGCCAATATCGGAGGATTTCTGGCTCTTAATGACGAGCGGGTGGCTTCGGAGTGCCGCAACCTGTTGATCCTCACTGAGGGTTTTCCCACCTACGGCGGCCTTGCCGGTTACGACCTTGAGGCCATCGCACAGGGCCTTATTGAGGTGCTCGATGAGGATTATCTGCGCTACCGCACCCGGTCAGTGGAGTACCTGGCTGAGAAGGTGGCTTCCGGGGGCGTCCCGATCGTGCAGCCACCCGGCGGTCACGCCGTATTCGTGGACGCCAGGGCGTTGTTGCCCCACATTCCACCGCAGGAGTACCCGGCCCATTCGCTGGCTGTCGAGTTCTATCGTGAGGGCGGGGTCCGCGGAATCGAACTGGGGTCCTTGGCTTTCGGCGTACCGCAGGAGGATGGTACCGACGTCCCAGCCGCCATGGAGTTGGTGCGCCTGGCCATTCCCCGCCGCATGTACACCCAGAGCCACATCGACTACGTGGCCGAGGTGGTGCTCGACGTGGCTGCCAGAGCGGGATCGATGGGCGGATACCGCATCGTCGAGCAGGCGCCCTGGTTGAGGCACTTCACGGCCAGGTTGGAACCGGTGCCTGTGGGTTCAGGTCGCTGACAGCTTTCCTCGACAGTCGGCACGGACGCGCGAGGTGGGTTCCGGGATCGTCGCCTACGACGACCTTCCGGACCTTGGACGTGCCTGCTTTGTGCTGGACGGCCGGGTGTTCCCCGTTGACGTGACAGGCGAAAGTGGGGGGTTGATTAAGGATAGAGCGGACAGACAAGATTTCTATAGGGGATTGTCTCACCCACCACATTACCCGCAGTTTGGAAGTGGAACACCAGCACTATTTTTTTGAAAGTTGAGGCAAAACCTTCAGGAAGGAGAGCGCTCGTCAGTTTGTACTTGTGAATTTGCAAGAAAACGGCTTTAATACTCCTTATACTATGCACCGTGATGGCAACATGATGGCAAGAAGGCCAACTATTAGCAGCATCTACCACTTGGTTAGCCAGATGCTTAGGGCCACTTTGAATTCCTCATTCGTAACTACCTGACTGAAAAGAAAAACGTGGTCTGGCATGGCTCTTGCGATCAGCACCCACTATCTGATTGGCGGAACGAAGAGGAAGGTCGATATGTGCGCAAGACACGTGTGATGCCCAATCACCTCGACAAGACGAGCCGGCGCTCGCTGTTGCGTTTCCTGCTCGCGAGTCCGCTCCTTTTTACACCGCGGCCCGTTGCGGCGTTCGAGCGGCTGCTTGCGGCAGCGGGAGAGAACGAGCCCACGGCACAGGAAGCACGAGAGATCATCAAGGCTGCGACCGAGGCCATCGACGTGTTCGACTTCGAGTTTGTCGCCGAGCGAAACCTCTCACCAGCGCACTACACATACCTGTCAATGGGGGTGCAACACGAGGTGACGCTGCGTGCCAACAGGACTGCTTTCGATGACTTCCAGCTCCGGCCGCGACGACTGGTCGGTAGCATCCGCGACCTGGACACGTCGACACAGATTCTGGGAACGAAGATGTCGAGTCCGATCATCCTCGCTCCCGCCAGTTCGCAGAAGGCGTTTCACCCCGAAGGCGAACTGGCCGTCGCGCGCGCCGCCAAGCGCAAGGACCACCTGCAGATATTCTCCACAGGAAGCTCCACGCCGATCGAGGAGGTTGTCGCCGCGCGTGGTGCCCCGATCTGGTTCCAGCTCTATACCGCAGACATCCCAACGTTTACGCGCATGCAGCTCCGCGAAGCCGAAGAAGCGGGCTGTCCCGCCGTCGTTCTGACGGTCGATGTGACGGCAACGATATTCGACCAGAACCGAGATCGTATTCGCCGTTTCCGCAGGGAAGACAATGCCGAGTGCCAGACCTGTCATCAGTCCTCCATGGTCCAAGACGCAATCGACGCCGCTCACGCGGTGGGTTTCGACCTGGAGCGCAGGTTGGATAATCTAATGATTTTGGACTGGGACAACGTGGATCGGATCCGCGACGCAACGCCGATGAAGTTGCTCCTCAAGGGCATCCTCACCCGTGAGGATGCGCGCCTGTGCGTCGAGCACGGTGTTGACGGGATCGTCGTCTCGAATCACGGCGGCCGTGCAGAGGACAGTGGTCTCTCCGCGATCGAAGCGTTGCCCGAGATCGTCGAGGAGGTGGGCGGGCGCATCCCCATCCTGATCGACAGCGGCTTTCGCCGAGGAACCGACTTCTTCAAGGCCCTCGCACTGGGTGCGGATGCTGTCTGCATCGGGCGCCCCTACCTGTGGGGTCTTGCCTCTTTCGGCCAGGAAGGCGTCGAGGCGGTGCTCGACATCCTCCGGAGCGAACTGGAGATCGTCATGAAAGGGTTAGGGACCCCCAACCTAGCGTCCATCACACCAGCGTATGTCCGCAGGAAATGCTCCGCGTGCGGGCAGTCTGGATAGGCTTGTTGCGCCAAGCTGGTATTTGGCTAGGACTTTCTCCGAGCGTCCCGGAATCACTTTCATGTCACCGCTGGGTAACCAGGGATGTGATTTTTAAACCGCGGTATAGAAATCGTGATGAAGTGAAGCTGCTTCTGATTCACCAAGTGTCTCTTAGCAAACAGGGTTAGGTGGTACCATATGGGCTGACGTCACACAGATCACACCTGTTAGGCTTTCTTGCTCTGACAGTACCTCGACCAGGCTTCCATCAGCTTCCGGCGCTTTTCAAACAGGTCCCCTCTTCGGTAGGCCGCTTCGACTTTACTGTCAATCTTGTGTGCCAATGCAAGTTCACTTACCTCATTTGGGAATGTAGTCTCTTCTGCTGCCCAGTCCTTGAAGGTAGAACGAAATCCATGCACGGTAAGATCTGATCGACCCATGCGCTTCAGTACGGTCGTCATCGCTGCGTTCGAGAGACCTCTGTTGCTTTTCTGGCCGGGGAAAATGTAGTCGTTCACTTGTTCCAGCCCATTCACGATCTGCCTAGCTTGTTTGGTAAGCGGTACACGATGTTCCTCGTTCTCACCCTCCTTGCCCTTCATGTGTTCTGGCGGTCTAGTCCAAATATCGCCTTCGATTTCATCCCAAGTTCCCTCGATCGTCTCTTGCGTCCGTGCCGCTGTCAGAATGGTGAAATATAATGCTTGTGCACCAACACCCTCGTGCTGTCTGAGTTCGTGAATGAATTGGCGTATCTTGTCAACGGCAGTTTAAAACTGACCCCCTTTGATTTGATTCCGGCAGTTTAAAATTGACCCCCCTGTGTCTAGTCAGTAGTGATCTCTTG
>PBRC01000033.1 GCA_002725285.1 Gammaproteobacteria bacterium
ATTTTGGGCTCCGGTTTGGAGTCTGGGGACGCTTCGCATCCCACGAGTTCGAGGCTGGGCGCCCCCACCTGTTACCCGCTCCAATTATAAAGACCCGTAGGAATTTCCTTAGCATAAGGACAATATCTTTCTGCAATATCCAGCATATATTCAGCAGCAAATCCAATTTCACTGCACTCAATTGAATAAGGGCTCTATAGAACAACATTACCAACCCATTTCCGAATAAGCTAACACCCACCCCCAGGGTACCCCCCACTTGTCAGGAAGGGCCTCCTACTACCTATGTATTACTAATCTGGAGGAACGATGAGCGGGTTTTAAAAAAGGGGTCAGCGGGGTTGATGAGCTAAAGAATGAGCTTGAAAAGAGTGTGTGACGTACAGCCCCATAATTGAATTAAGCTCTTTAGTCGAGATCAAAAATCACACCCGATCCCCCGTACAATGGGCTGTAATGTGATCCGATCGCCTTCCACTTACCATTTTCTTTAACGAAAGTCTGCGATGCTCTTGTTCTATAATTCTCTGCGATCACTTTTCCACCTGGACCAGTTATCTTACCTACGAGGTAGTAATTGGTGTAGGCCACATCTTTCTTCTTACCCACAATGGTCACCTCAATATGATGGGGTCTGGCATTAAGGGTATTCTTATCACGTTGTGTTTGTGATTGTACTTCCTTCGGAGTTTGAAGATCCCATAGACCGCCTTCAGAGCTTGCCTGCCAGCTTCCATCCGGATGGAACGTAGACATATCTACTGTTTTATTAGAATTATCAATCCAATTTTGTTCTATCTGTTCGATTAAATCTTCTTTATCACCAGCGTAAAGTTGAGCCGAATTCAACAAGATTAAACTGATAGCTACTAGAAATATTTTTTTCACTTTAATTCTCCTTTATTGATCTAAACTGAGTATAGGAACCGTTAACGCCCTATTTTAAGAAATCTGCAAGTAAGATTTGATATCTACAGTGCTGGTGGTCCCATATGGGCTGACGACTTACAATCGAATACTAGACAGAAACCTACACTATAGTTGGCGAAGCAGGCGAGCCTGCTTCGCCTGTCCAACTACTGGCCTTCCGGACGGTTTAACACCTTGGCGGAAAAGACGTTATGACTAGAACAACTGGCATAGGAAGTATAGTAATCCTGCAAAACTCTCCAACCACCCTTATTGCCCAGCCAATTCTGACGGGCCATTAAAGCCTTTACGTCGGGATAAGTATTCATGTGAGCAAATTGACCTGGCGCGGTCCCATTTCCTAACTGCGGCAACAATAAACCCCAGTAGATATTCGCAATACCCTCGGGAAAATTGGCTGCAATCGAATTATGTTTAGCGATAAGCTGATCAGTAGAGACGTTTTCATTTTTGTTACACCACTCCAAAGTTACAATCCGATCATCAGCAGCAGCAAGTGCTTTCCTATCAGCATACTTTGTGACGTTGTGAGTCATCCTCACGTAACACGTTGCGAGCTCCTGCCACCGAGCACTTAACTTTTGGCCATCCTTCGTTCCCAGCCAGCTATCCCACTCTTCACCTGCAACAGAAAACGGTGAAGCTATCATGTCAATATAATCGTAACCCGGATTGGAGGGGCTCGCACTGGTAAACAATGGAGTCAACCTCATAAAAAAACGTGTAGTCCCGTTCTTTTCAGCCCACTTAAAATATGCATCATTTAAACTATCGATGTCCGCTAAAGTTTTACCAGAGTTTAAATTACACAGATTCACCTGCAATGAATTTCGTTCACTTAAGTTCATGTTTGCATAATTTCCTTCATGATGATCCGCAAAAGCAGCCAATCCCCCCATTCCAAAAAGTGTCAGAGCAAAATTAAAGATAAATTTTTTCATTTAGAATTCCTCAGGTTGGTATTATTAATCTCCACTGACCGATACAACTCTTAAACGGTCTGACTTAGTTGAAAAAAAGAAACTTTTCTCAAATGATTCATACAGAGTACAGGAACTCAACACCTTCCGCATCGGTCATACGACCTACAGGTGAAATATANANGNGNNNGAGGCTGGGNGCCCCCACCTGTTACCCGCTCCAATTATAAANGGNATCCAAATTTTGGGCTCCGNTTTGGANTCTGGGGACTACTGACCCGAAATGGCCCTATTTGCGTTCAAGATAATCTTTAAGCACCGGCTGCAGATATTTCAGAAATTCCTCCGGATTTTCACTCATTGGGAAATGTCCCATCCCAANCATCTTCTTGAAATAAGCGCCNGGTATTCGCTGTGCGATTTCCTCTGCCCCCGCTGCTGGTGCAGACCAGTCATATTCACCTGACAAGAGGTAGACCGGGCACTTTCTGGTATCGATATTTAGTGACTGGTTCCTCAAATCTCCATCGTATGAATAATAGTGAATGTCACCCCTGAAAACACCAGGGCCTCCCGATGCATAGTGCCACAAGGTCTCCCAGCGATGATTATCGGGACTCTGTGGTGCAATCAAAGCTGCCATCCAACCCGCCGCTGAATATCCCTGATGCACATCATGGCGGTGAAAGTGACTGAACGTCTCGGGATGATACTCATCAGCNCCTGCGTCCAAACCCGACTGCAAGCCAATAATTCCGCCGATCTTCTCCTCATACCTTAAAGCCAGATGCAGGACGACACGACCGCCAATCGAACATCCCATTACCAATGGTTGCTCCAACTCAAGCGCCGCCATAAAGGCGATGATGAACTTCAGATAGTTTTCTGTCGTCAGCAAATACTCCTTTTCCTGCCAGCCTTCAGGTGGCGATGATTTTCCGTGCCAGGGCATATCCGGCACGATAACCTGGAAATTGGCGGTAATACTCTCATCCCTGATAATTTCTCGAAACTGCCTGCCATCAGCACCGGCAGTATGAAGGCATAGAAGTGGAGTTCCCTGACCCGCTTGCTCGAAATAAACTCGAACCGACTCTTCACCGATCGGCAAACTAACATACTGACCAGTTACATCGTCTAAGACAGCTTTCATTATTCCCTGCTCCTTTGATCATTTCGCCAAAGCTCCAACAATCGCCTGACATACATAAAATTACTTTGAAGTGCGTACATATCGCCCTTCACCTCAAGATGTTCACTGGCAATCAATGCCCCCAGTTCATGGTGCTCAGGCGGTGGTATTTCCTGACAGAACTTAATCCATACCGCCTTGCTTCCACAAAGAGAAAAACCGAAGTCAGGATCAACTGAAGCAACCGGACTAACTTCACCATCTGAGATATCGAAATGATATTCATCTTCATCCGAGATTATTGACAAGCGAGTCGAATAGTACCGGCCGTGACGACGGAGCACTTCATCACTGTTGAGAATGTCTACGAGACTTTCCATCACTACGTTTCCCAGTTGCTGTTAAACCACATCAGGACAACCATACCTACTTTCTGCTCCCTTTCCTATTCACTCTGGGCAAACATTAAAGCAGGAATACAACTGGCAGTAACCCGACTTTTCGGCAACAATATCATTCATTCTCATATTCAACACGCAGGTTTAACATGAGTCGCATAAGTCTGAAACAGAACCACGAATTACCAGCAGAAGTCTTGTCTCAGGTTGAAAAACTTGAAGCTATAGGAAGTGATACTGCCACCATCAGAGGTCTGGCACATCGGCAGTCGCTGTTTGACGGCTTTTTTGACTGGTATTACCAGGCCAGAAAGGGCGATGCTGTGGAAGAAGAGCTGATCGAGTTGGTGAGACTAAAGATCGCTCGCTTAAACGACTGTTTCACCTGACTTAACACTCGATTTCTGTCGGGTACAGAAAACGAATCAGGTCTTACCGAAGAGAAAATCTCGCAACTGGATTCACAAAAGAACAGTTTCACAGCCAGAGAAATACTGGCTCTCGAGTATGCGGAAAAATTTGCAATTGATCACAAGAGCATTGATGACGCCTTTTTTGATCGGCTTCACAGCGAGTTTACCGACCCGGAAATCGTCGAACTTGGTATGCTGATTGGTCAGTTTATCGGAGTTGGTCGACTATTATCAGTGCTGGATCTGGAACCGAAATTCTGTGAAACCTAGTCGTTCTCCACTAATTAACTGAGCGAAGATATTCCCAGTCGCCCGCTACATCTCGTAATAGGTTCTCATTGGAATGCTCTTAACCTTTCTCAGTAACGCACTGCTCTACAAGTTTGATATCAGGGATTCGATTATGATTTACCAGCAGAAACAGGACACTGCCATCAACAAGTTCAGCCGCATCCGGATTCGTGATCAGGTTATTTGCTCTATCGATGTATCCCAGAGGTGTGCCCAGCCCGTTTAAGACGATTCGGGCTGCCATCTCCCCCCATTTCTGAGCGGGGATTTCAACTTCATATCTGCGAGGGTGTGCACCCTGATGCTGAAACAAATCCTCAAGTATAGTTTCGGTACCCGGAGCCACCATAGCTCTGACCAACAACTCAGGATAGGCACGTATCGGGCGAAGCACTGCATCCGCACCATGAGCCCGCAATCTGCTTCGATTTTCATCCTGCACCCCTTCAGCGATTATATATCCCGGCAAATCGAACTGTTCGAGCTGGTCAAGAACATCCAAGGTCAGGCTGTCAGAACGGTAATCATTNGCATCAAAAGCTAACACGATAATGAAAGCAGCATTTTCAATATCAACTTCAGTCATTTTGGCTCGCCCCTCGGGTTGCCCTTGGCGCAAAACAACGCCGAGAGAAGCTAATTCAGCCGGCAATCCATCTGGATAATTTGGTGACAGTATTTGAATAGGATAATCTTCAAGGCTGACAGTTTTTCGAATTTGCTCCGCGAGCGCTTGCAGATAGCGAGCCCCGTCAGTATCTGGTGTATTAATAATAACGATGTGATTCTTCATATTCCAACTCCACAGACCTTTCCGCTTTCGCTCTTTCATATCTATTCGGTAATCAATCACTTCACCCACTATCTGTGCCAGCAGAAAGATTCCAAAAAGGTACATTAATAGGATCGTTACCAGTCGACCAGGTAGACTGTTTGCCTGCACATCACCATACCCTACGGTTGTTATGGTGGTCATCGTGAACCAGATGGCATCCTCGAAGGAGAATCCTTCCAGCATCATCATGGAAATCAAGTGAACAAAAGCCAGGATAATCAGGACCACAAAGAGCTCAGCGATTTTTCGTTTGCGATCCGTTCCGGTTAGATCGATGTATCGTTCATGACGTCGACGACGCCAGATTCTCTGGCTGATCTTTAACACTAATCAGCCTCATNCCGTGCCAGATGGGCAACCAGTTTTTCTGCTGCAATCTGACGAATCCTCAATCTGTCAGAAGCTTCAACACCGAACTTTTCGGCAAGCAACATAAAATCATTTTCACTTAAGGAAATCGATAAACGAGGTCGTACTGGTCGGCTGTTGACTGGCAAGCCAAGAATTTCGCGAATTCTGTCAGGCGGATTAATACCCTTCTCGAGTGCCTCATAACGAATATGATGACTCACTTCCTGACCAAGGTCGAAAGCTACCTGCACGGCTTTTGCAGCCTTTTTTTCTTTATCCCATTTGTCACTGGTAGACATAGCCGAAACTGCTTAACTCCTCTTTACGCCGAGGCTGGCCAAAGTTCTTTTATATCATCAATGGGTCGATATAATGTTAACGAAACTTCGGTTTCTCCACCTTCAAAGACTTCGATTTCTATACCACAATTGCCATCCGGGGTGGCCAGAAAGTAGTAGTCAAACGCTTCGCCTTCACCTTCGTATTCTGGTGGNCCACTTTCTCTATAATCCTTCTGGTAATAGTAGCCGCGCTCTCCCTTGGCCTCCTGATGATAGGTTTCAGCTAACCATCCGTCCATATCCAACGATGCCACCGGCGAAACCTGGGCTGGATCATCGCTATCAAATATCAACGAAAATTCTTCAAGATCAAATACTTGCTCAACAACAGATCGATCCACAGAAAGCGAGAATGCTGCAACAGCTCTTCCCTCCTCCCTATCAATCGTCAGGTCTATATGATCATTGCTACTGGTACCCTCAAGGCTAAAGCTGGTCGAGAACTGGTGCTCAAACTGATAGGTGACGAGACCAATTACCTTAAACATCTGGTCTCTTAGTCGTTTAGGAAGCCCGAAACTATCAGAGAGTTGAANCATGTCTCCAATCNGAAGATCTTCAGGACGATTCAACGCTCTCGTCTNGGGCTCCGATTTTGTGCGACTCCAAAGTCCTTTTACAAATGATTTCATAATCTGGCGGACTAGCTCCGATTCGACTTGATGCGATCAAGAACCGAATTTGCTGAAGCTGTTTCTTCTCCAATACCGGCAGCCTTCATCTTATCCTCAAGGCTCTTGTCAGAATTTTCAGCTTCCAACTCCTCGGCTGCTGACAGTCGATCAAAGTTATCCTGCTGTCGCTTCTTAATTCTCTCAAGTGAATCTTTAGCTGAGAGTATTGTGGAATTGGATGAAGCAAAGTTATCTGTGATCGCAGCACTGGCTTTCTGAACGCTTTCCGTGGTTTTAACCATACTCAGTTGACGTTCGTATTCCTTGATCGTTCTTTCCGATTTCTTCACCAGATCTTTCAATCGGGTCACATGTCCGGAAAAGCTGTCATGAACCTGTTGCTGTTCTGCAAGCTCAATTTCTAATCGTGAAATCTTCTCGGCAATTTCCAGGGCAAGCTCTTCATCACCCTTGTCCAGAGCCTGTCCTGCAAATGTTTCATGTTCGGCAATCTCACTCTTCAGGCTTTCAACCTGGCGGGATGCCTGCATTTGCTTGGCCATTACATCAGTCAGATCATGCTTGGCTTTACGCATATGAGACTCGGCATCCTTGATTTCCTGCTCGAAAATCCTGGTACCATTTGCGTCGACAACTAATTCGCCCACCTCTCGCGCTCCGCCTTTTACAGCAGTCATGATTTTGCGTAATATACTCATGTTAAATCTCCTCGCGAGCTTACTCGCCTAGACTAAAAACTCTTCCAACGCGTCGATGGATTCGACTGCGTTTTCGGTTAGAGTAATAATTTCGTGACATATATCTTCGATATCTGAATTCACAGCCAGAGCACCAAACACGACGTACCTGTCTCCCAGTTTGGCGAATGATGACAGGGGCATTGGGATATTGAGTTCCAACATCTCTTCCAATAACTCAGTCCGACTCTCAGGTTTAACTTCGTCCTCTGTGAATAAATAAGTGATACAAAGAATTTGAGTGTCCGTCACTGAAACAAACGAAGGCAGCTCTTCAAACTCCCGCAAGGTAATCTGTAAGACTTCGGTGTCGCCAGGAATCGGCTGACAATCGAACTCGTAACCTTCAAAACTTGAAAGATCGGAAATTCGCAACGCCAGATCTCTTGTATTCATTCTTTACTCCTTACTGTTCACTATCATCGACATGTTGTTCGAACCATTTCTCGACATATTATGTCAACGGCCAGTAGTTTAATTGGTTGACATAATATGTCAATGCATTTTTCAAATTTAATCTCGATAAATGCCAAGGTCTTTACGCCAGGCCTGATCATGATACCGGTAGACGCGATGAGTACCTAGACGATTAATCTCGATTTTGTCTTTAGATTTAAAGAAATTTGCCGGAAATTCAAATGCGGCAATCAAGAGATCTTGCGTAAGCCATTGATGTTTAAAGGGTTTCTCTAAATGGGTGATCTTTTGGCGAATCCCAATCGGCTGCTGGGTGGCAATTGTCCAGCCCCACTCACCGAAACTCGGAATATTCTGGCGATATTGCGCTACTTCGGTGAATCCTGCCGTTTTAATCGTCTTACCAATACTGATAAATGCGTCCTTGGCGTGATACGGGCTGGTTGATTGAACAACCATTGCCCCGTTAAACGACAACAACTTACTCAGTCTAGTATAGAAATTATCGCTGTAGAGACGGTCAAGATCGGGGTGACTGGGATCCGGCAAATCCACAATAATCACATCAAACAGATCACCGGCCTGCAGCAGACTGTCTATTTCAACAAACGCATCACCATTTATCACCTCAACCCGGGAATCACTGAACGAGCCCTTATTCAAAGCTACAAGCGCCTGTTGATAATGAGGCATTTCTGCTGAATCAGTAAACAGCTGAACCAGTTCAGCGTCCAGGTCGATCAATGTCACACGATCCGGTTCAAACCCTAAGACGTCGCGCAAGGCTAAACCATCTCCCCCGCCGATGATCAACACACTTTTTGGATCAGCTGCAAGCAACATACCTGGATATACCAGCATGGCATGATAAATATGCTCGTCCTGACTGGAAAATTGCAGACGTCCATTGATGTAAAAACCGTAAACAGGTTTAGATCGCTGAGATAAGTGCCGTTCAGTAATGGTGAAGTGTTGATAATGACTTGAGCCGGTATAAACCACCTCATCTTGAAACAGCATATTCGACATTCTGGTGGACCAATCGTTTCCAAACTGGTAGACAATAGCCGCAACAAAAAAAACACACCCATGCATTAGAAGCAATGAACGCACACCCTTTATTCTCAGTCGGTAACGGAACAGGAACAGCAAACCTGCCAACAGATTAGCTGAGGCGGTAAGTACCGCAGCTTTGGTTACATCCAGAGATAGCATCACCAGGACCCAGACAGCTGCACCAACTCCTGCACCAAGATAGTCGGCACCATAGATTGTCCCGGCATTGTGTTCTAAATGCTCGCCGTAAACTGACTCCCGGATCCGCGCAATCAGCGGGATTTCCATGCCAATAAGAAAGCCCATCAAGGTGCCAAAAACATAAGGCGTATAGAACGATACCTTATGCAACGTCGCCAGGGCTCCACCTTTCGGCATTAGATCAGGTGGCAGATTGAAGGTCTCAGCAATCACCTGAGGCAAAATCGCACTCAGCGAAACAGAGGTGGCGATTATCAAAATACAAGTCACGCCGAACAGAGCAATTACGGATTCTAGCCATGCAAAAGAGGTGAATGGATCTTTCAGGGATTTCGCGGCAAAGGATCCCAATCCCATACTCACAATCATCAATCCAATCATGATGTAAATAGTGGACTCGACCACGCCAAGAATTCGCCCTGCATAATGCGCCAGGAGATATTCGTAGATCAATCCACAAGCGGCGAGAACCGCCATAATACCTATTAGAATAACATCGTGGACGAACGTTCGCCGACGAGATATCTCCATCAGTCTCATGATCAGCTTCTAATGTAGGATGCTATCTCTTGCTAAATCTCAGTTCTGCTATGCGAATAAAGCGGTAAAAAACAATCCAATAGAGATATAGATAGAAGCTTCGATAGCAGCAACACCGACATTGTTCTGACTATTCACTTCCTCAACAACGTCAACACCCATCAGAACGACATTTCGAGCAATAATTGCGAGTAATGAAACCAGTACTGCAAACAACAACGAAATTCCTGTCCACAGGATCAAGGCCAGAATGAGGTTTTCAACATCGTAGCCAACCACCCCAGATGCCGCGGTAATCGCTAGGGCCACGCCCAGTAGATGGCCCATGAATCGAATTGCGAGGGCGACATTACCTTCCTTGAATGCTGTCTGTAAATCTCCTCCCGTACTCCGTCTCGCGTAGACGATAAGACGGTATTTAGTCACCAATGCCAGGAGCAACTGAGTCAACAAAAATGCAGCCAGAACGACCAGCAATCCATTTAACGTGTCACTCTCAACCCACAACATTACTGCTCGTAGGACCAGGCCAGTCGCAATCGTATTCGCAGCATCAACTAACGCCGCGGCCAGATTGCCGGCTTTTATCTCTCCCTGGATTTCAATACCCGTAAGAATGAATTTGTCCTGCGACAGGCGCCCAACCTTGATAAGGATAAGACCCAGAATCCCGTAGGAAATGACGCTGACTATTTCGCCAAGATAAGTTTCACCCGGTTCACCAGACACCGCGCCTGTCAGCATTAGAGCCAGGGAAATTACACCCGCGGCCATCGCAATTCCAAACGCGAAGTTGTCACGAGATGCCAACTCCTCAGCACTATTCACATTGGCCACAATACCAGTAATAAATCGAAGGCCGGCAATCATCACAACTGCGATCGTCAGATCAATTAACAGTATCTGGTATATGTAGGTATCCACTTCACTTAGATTAAACAGATCACCCATCGAATCATTCCTTTACGGTTGTACCTTAGGTTGTACCTTTTGTTTAACTTAAAACTAGGTCTTTGCTTCTCTCATTATTTTCCCCGTGATGAACTACGGGATGTTCGAAAACCGCTATTTCTTGTGCTGCTCTGAAATTTGCTTGTAGACGCAGTGGTTTTTGAATAGGGGCTTTTGAATGCTGATTTTTGTTTTGCAAGACTGGATTTACTCATGCCAGTAGCGCCTGAACGAGTTTTTGAGTAGGGGCTCTTGTATCTGTTGCCCGATCCAAATTGTTTTCGCGCACGACGATCCACATCGTTCTGTGATGCCCTTTGTGATCTGGATGTGTAACTCCCGCGACCAACATCGTGATAGTAAGAATACCCACGTCTGCCTGCCCAATCATTGTAGTAGTATCGATTGCCTCCAAACATGGAGCTGAAGAAGTGGTACTGACCATACCAGGCCCAGAGCGAACCCCCAGATCCGTGGGACCAATGTCCATAATGGGGATTGCCAACATACTGACTGCCAGCGCCATAGTCCTTCGCATCGTTAGACTGCAGTTCGGTTTTCTTCGAAACCGCGTTGACGCGAGCCAGTTCACCTTGTGACAGATCAGCAATAACATTGACGGTATCAGACAACGCATCGTTGAAAGACTCAGTATCTGCTGCTGACTGTATCAACTGTAGTTCTTCAACTTTTTCAACCCACGAATCAAACGCTTCGGTTTCATTCCTTACAGCGGAATATCTTGACGTCAGACTCTGAAAAAGAGGATTGCTCCGGGTTGCTTCCTTGCTCAATTCAGTGAGTAAAGGCGCAAGTTCGGGTCGACTTTGGCTTAGAACCTGGGCGTACTGCTTAATCATGTAGGCATTACGAAGCGAGCCACCGTCTATTGCGTCACCCAGTTCTTTGATTCTTTTCTCGGTTGAGACTAACTCGCCCTCCAGTTGCGCACCGCCAGAACTACAGGCTGCTAGAAATCCAACCAGGACCAGAATCAAGTATGTCCGATACTTTTCTCGCATTAAGTTCTCACCGACAATTGCCGCTCTCGACAATGTAGTTTGACATAATATGTCGCGTTCTTCGATAGTTTCGGATCAGTTTTTTTGAACTCATTCTACTCTCGGGATTCTTGTTTGAGTGCGGCTGATAGCTCTTTATCAAAAGCAGCTGATGGCTCTTTATCTGGAGCAGCTGATGGCTCTTTATCAAAAGCAGCTGATGGCTCTTTATCTGGAGCAGCTAATGGCTCTAACTTCAATGCTGCAGAATTCAAACAGTAACGCTGTCCAGTTGGTTGAGGCCCATCCGGGAAGACATGTCCCAAATGGGCGTTACATTCGGCGCAAACGACTTCGGTGCGTCGCATAAACAGACTCCGATCTTCTCTATTTTCAACTGC
>PBRC01000034.1 GCA_002725285.1 Gammaproteobacteria bacterium
TCTTTTTTCTACTGATCAACCGGGTATTGAACGGCTACTTGATCAGGGAAAACATCTACTCACCACTGAAGAGCGACTACGGGCTGCTCGTACGTCGCACGATGAGGTCCGTAAACTGTATGTCGCCTCCCGGATCCTGCTGCGAAAAAAACTCGCCGAATATCTGAAAACTGATCCGGGGTCATTAATTTTTGGAATACACAGCCTGGGTAAGCCCTTCCTCAGCAGCCATCCTCAATTGGAATTCAACCTTTCACACAGCAAAAAACAGATAGCGATTGCTGTCTCTGATCAGTTTCCACTTGGCGTGGATATCGAATACGTAAAAAGAAAAAACCGGTTTATCAAAATTGCAAATCGGTATTTTTCAGATCCTGAATGCGAACAACTCGAGGCAGCAATAAATAAACGGGATATGTTCTTCAACTTCTGGACCTTGAAAGAAGCCTATATAAAGGCGCTGGGCATGGGTTTGAGAAAAGGGNNCAAGACATTTGGNTTTGATCTTTCGAGCGGCATCAACGTCTGGGACCAGTCACTAGAAACCGAACAGACTTCTTTCTATTCGTATCGGTTAACTGATGATTATCATCTGTCCCTCTGCACTTTAAAAAAGAATATACCGCCACCCAGCCTCTGTAAGCTCANTTTGGATTTTGGAGAATCAGAAGCCATTCCTGTCCNCACTCTACATCAGGCTGACTAGGATGCAGTCATCCNGGCNCACTCAGAAACTTGAGCCTAATCTAAAGTAGTCGCTATGGCATAAGTCACTGGTGACAGCCTACTTCCATCTTCTTCTTATCGTTCTATTCTGGCAGGACCTCGGACTGTCCATACTGCAGAGCATGTTTTTGCAGGTCCTGTTTTCCATGGCAACTGTCTTACTGGCATTATCCTCTGGCATTTTTTACAGATATCTATGGATGAAAACTGTCTCTAAACATCGCCTGTTTTTGTAACCCGATGGGTATTACCTTGTACTGCCTGGCGGATGGCTTTTTTTGATCTGCTAATTGCTGAAATTTTCCTGACCGGATTTGTCGCCATGCAATCCTGTCCTTTGAGGTCTCCATAAAAAATCCCTTACTGCCATTAGGATAATCCCCTCAATTTTAACCCCGCAGCCTCGTAACAACGATCAATTAACTGCATCTGTTTCAGTGCATCTTTTGCGTCTGTGAACGTGGATGTACCGTTAACCACCGCGTCGATAAAGGCATCCAGTTGATAGCTGTAGCTGGGTCGCCGATCAAACTGTTCTCTGGATGTTTCACCGCCAATCTCCAGAATGAGGCTGTTGCCTCTCTGAGGGGCGATCGGATTATTCACCTGCATTTTACCGAGCTGACCGACCACAAGAATATCTGCCGCAAGAGTTGCATCAGCTCTCATGTCACCAGATGTTGTCACTTTGACATCACCTTGAAAAATCATTTCAGTTGCCAGGAACGTATCCACATCGGGAGGACCAAGTTCTGCACGGGCTTTAACTTGAATAGGTTCCAGACCGATCATATGACGAACCATGGAGACTGGATAGCAACCAATATCCATTGTCACACCACCTGCAGTCTCATAATTCATCCTGATATCGTTGGGATCTGTAACCGGTGTGTGAAANCTGGACGACACCTCGCGGATTTCTCCCAACTGACCCGATTCGTATATCTCCTTCACACGAATAAACATTGGATGATAGCGGTAGTGAAATGCATCCATCAGAACCAGGCCGCTTTTTTCGGCCACCGCCAGCATCTCTGCTGCTTCTCTGGCATTAGAGGCGAATGATTTTTCGCACAGCACGTGCTTACCGGCTTCCAACGCCTTGATAGTCCACTCATGGTGTCCGGATATGGGTAGAGGTATGTACACGGCATTNACTTCTGGATGGGAAATCACAGCCTCGTAATCTTCNACTACTTGAGGAATACCGTNATCACTGGCAAAGGCTTCTGCCCTCTCTCGTGATCTTGCGGCAACCACGTAAACGCTCGCACCTGAGGCTTCATCACAGGGTTTAATCAAGGCACTCGATGTAATCCTGGCCGCACCAAGGGTACCAAATCTAATCATCAGTCTCGATTCCCAACCTTATCCTTCCAGAGGAAAATCCTTCAGGGTTTCCGAGGGTTCAATCTTCATTTCTTCCAGAAACGGTGCNGCATGATCGATGCGACCGGACATGGATAAGTCAGCAATGGCCAGTTGATATACGGACTCTGCTATGTATTCTACTGCCTGGACTCTAGAGCGACTTTGATCATTGATCAGGTGATGATGAATGACACCCGGCGTCGCAACCAATCCAGGAGAGATCACATTGACAGAGATGTTATTTTGATACTGCTCCTGAGCCAACCCGGTAGTAAACCTCTCAAGCGCAGCCTTGCACATGCCGTAAACCGTTCCGCCCCCACCGCCAGGCTGATCGGTCTTGGGATGGAATGCCGCACCAGATGAGATATTGATGATATGACCAGACTGGCGCTCGATCATTGATGGCAATACCAGCTGCGCCAGATGGAGTGGCGCTTTTACCTGGACATCAAACATCAGATCGTAACGCTTGCTGGTAAATTCCAGAATAGGTATGAAATAGGTAATCGCCGCATTGCTGATCAAAATATCCACCGGTCCAAAGTACGCTTCGGTCTGCCTTACCAGGTTCTCGCGTTCCTCGGCATAAGCAAGATTGCACTGGACCGCGTGTGCTTCACCACCGCAGGCACGAATGTGATCTGCCGTCTCGTTGATCGTTCCTGCAAACATGTGATCTTCCGGTTTGGCCGTTCTGGCGCTGGGGACTACCTTTGCGCCTTCCATGGCCAGACGATAAGAGATCGCCTCGCCAATACCACGACTCGCACCCGTCACGACCGCGACTTTTCCCGCCAGGGTACCTTCCATATTGCACTGACTAATTGCCATTCTTCTCTCCTTCCTTTTCTTTTTACTTCATTTCTTCGTTCTCTTCTTGGATACAGCACCAGGATATGTGATTTCATTAAGCAAGGCGTTTATGAAATACCAACTCGTGCTGAGCCGCAATGGGAAAAAAGAAAAAACCCGAGAATTAAGGTTGACATGATCAGGGTATAATCCNATTGTACTATTTCTATATAACACTANTTTAATATAATAACAGNGTGACTAAAGATATCGAATGGAAATNAAGAGTTTTCAGCTGAATACTCAAAGCGGCATGCCTTTCTACCGGCAGATAGTCGATCAGATTCGCTTTGGTATCGCCACCGACAAGCTGTCGATAGGCGAGCAGCTTCCCACTGTGAGGTCACTTGCGGTGCATTTGCAGATCAATCTCAACACCGTCNGCAAAGCCTACAAAGAGCTGNAAATCCAGAAGATTCTCTACACCCAGCAAGGCACGGGNACCTTTGTTGCCGCCAGTTCGATCGATCTTCCTGACCAGGAAAGAGACGCAAAACTGGCGGAGATTACCATCGAATTTCTGAATACAGCGGCTGCCTATGGTTTCGGCGTTTCGGATCTAATCAATCAGTTAAAACATACCCAGGAGTCACATGATGACAAAACTCAGCCCTAACAAGCTCCCAAGAACCAACCTGGTAGCTGCTGCTTTTGCGGTCATCATGATTTCGNTGGATTTTGGATTCGTGTATCTGCAATACAACGCCACACTTACCTTTTGGCTTCTNGNGATCCTGATTTTTTTTGTTGCGGCATCAATCAAGATTGCTGAACAATGGGAAAAAGCAATCGTACTGCGATTGGGAAAGTACATCGGCGCCAAAGGCCCTGGACTGTTTTTCATTATCCCGATTATCGATCAGGTCCACTCGTATATTGACCAACGCCTACGGGTTGACGACATCAAAGCAGAAAACTCACTGACCAAGGACACTGTTCCCGTATTTGTTGATGCCGTAGCCTACTGGATGGTTTGGGATGCTGAAAAGGCAGCCCTGCAGGTCGAAGACTACGTCAGTGCTGTCTCCTACATCGCACAGACCTCATTACGTGACATCATCGGGAAACACGACCTGGCTGATCTTCTGCAAAATCGCGACAAGATAGGTGGATCATTGCAGAAGCAATTAGATGGATACACAAATCCCTGGGGAATTACCTGCCAGTCGGTCGGTATCAAGGACATCAATCTCCCTAAAGAACTGACCGAAGCGATGAGTAAACAAGCCCAGGCAGAACGAGAACGGTTAGCCCGGGTGACTCTTGCTACAGCAGAAACAGAAATTGCCACCAAGTTTGAGGAGGCAAGTAACCGTTATCTGGGCAATCCAGTCGCTTTACAACTACGCGGTATGAATATGCTGTTCGAAGGATTGAAGGAGAAGGGTTCGTTGATCATCGTTCCCAGCTCGGCGCTGGAATCCATGAACCTCGGCGCCATAGGCGGCCTGTCTGCCCTGGCAGAACAGGGTAGTGAAACCAAGGCAGCCAGCATAGACTAGGGTGACCTCACACTGACGAAATTCACCATGACCCACGGAATGGTTTCTGCCCCACAACCGGAAGCGGTTGAGGCCGGGGCTGTAACACTAATGAATGGCGGCAATGCCGTAGATGCAGCAATTGCCTGCGCACTGGTACAAACCGCGGTCGATCCGCAAATGTGCGGCATTGCCGGTTTTGGATCTATGCATTTGTACCTTGCAGCAGAGAACAAACATTATTTCATCGACTTTCACGGTCGAGCGCCACTGGCGACCAGACCCGATATGTGGCAAGACATCGTCGTCGCAGAGACAGAAGACGGGTTTGGTTTCATTCTTGAAGGCGGTGTTAACGAATTAGGGTATCAGTCAATTACTTCACCGGGATCCATCAAGGCCTTCGACCAGGCGTTGCAGATCCACGGAAATCTGGCCTTGTCAGATCTGCTGCCAACCGCTATTAGTTATTGTGAGAATGGATTTGCGGTCCGAAATCACGTGGCAGGTTACTGGAACCTGACTGAATCAGCGGGTCGTATCCCCCATATTGAAAGACTACGTCATATACCAGCGACAGCCGGCATATATACAAAAGAAGACGGCACTCTTTACAGAGCCGGTGAGATATTTCGAAACCCGGACATGGGCCGCACTTATCAGCGGATTGCTGACAATGGTGTTTCAGACTTCTACCAGGGAGAAATTGCCGCCGAAATCGCAGCAGATATGAGAACGCACCAGGCACTACTCACAATCGACGATCTGAGAGAGTTCAAGACTGAAACCCCGGATCCACTCTGGGGCAGTTTCGCAGGATATGACATTGCCACCAATCAACCGCCAGGCGGCGGTGCCATGGTACTGGAAATGTTGAATATCCTTTCAAATTTCGATCTTAAAGCCATGAAACACAACAGTGTTGAGTACATTCAGACGGTTGCAGAGGCAATGAAGATTGCAACAGTCGACAAAGATCAACACATGGGTGATCCCAGATTTACTGATATACCACTTGTGAATCTGCTCAGCGAGGATTATGCGCGGTCAATGGCTGACAAGATTAAAAGTGGCGAGAAGACTCACGTTCCGCGTCTCAACCGTGGTGCAGATAACAAGGATACCACCCATGTCTGTACTGTTGATGAGCACGGGAACTGCGTTTCGATGACACATTCACTGGGCAATCCTTCTGGCGTAGTAACCGAGGGGCTTGGATTCATGTACAACGGCTGTATGAATGTTTTTGACCCAAGACCGGGTCGCGTCGACTCTCTGGCACCGGGAAAATCACGATTCACAGCCATGTCCCCGACCATCGTGTTCAAAGACAAGAAGCCATTTCTCGTCATTGGTGCACCCGGTGGCACTTATATCACCATGGGTATACTGCAGGGAATTTTGAATGTACTGGTTTTTGGAATGAACGCCCAGGAAGCTGTGTCTGCCCCCAGATTTTGTGTGACTTCAGATGTCATCGATATCACTAATCGAATTCCAAAGTTTACAGAAGCAGGATTACAGGCACTCGATTACACCACCCGTAGAACACACCTGTCTTACCATTTCTCCGGTGTCCATGCGATCAGACTGACAGATGAGGGATGGGACGGCGGCGCAGATCCTGGTCGGGACGGGATGGCTCTGCAGGTATAAGTGAAGAGAAAACAGACTGCTCACTGCCAAGGTTGCGAGTCAGAACGAAGACTGACTACTAATACTGCTTATCTGATCCTGATGCTGGTATAGCCAATTCAACATCAATTCATTGTGTTGAATAATCTTTTGGTTGTCTGATCACAGCATGAACACCATCTGAACCGACATCATCACCAGCGGAAGGCTCTTGATTTCGTCTTCCAGTGACGGGATGACTTCTGTGTAGCCACTGACGATTCCCGCGACAACTTCAAACCATGCTTCTGCTCACTCCGGATAGAACGAATACAATATCGATGTCGCGCAGTAGCAAAGGTCAAATGCTCTTGGTCCTTTGTTTACCTGATCGAAATCGACTATACCTGACAACTCATCATTGAGAAAAAGAAAACTGACACGCCCTTAGAATCAGGATTTCTATCATTATCGAGTCGACAGAGTTCTTGGCTTTAGAAAGTAGGTCTCAGCTGCTTCAATTCGAAACACATTTTCCTGATAGGAATCCGCCACAACTGATGCCTGGAACTCATCCACCAGGGGCCAGATCAATTCCAACCTCGAAAAATCCATCATCGTCTCCTTATAGAATCGTCGCCTGTGAAGCTCACTCAATACAAGTCAGACGTCTGACGAACAGTCTGTGGGTTGGGATTTCTCCGAGCAAATCTGTTTTGACTGTTAGTACCTGGCCACTCTCAGCAAGTCAATTTACTATCAAAGATACGACTATGCGAGAATATCGAAACACGCACATTGGTAAACCGAATGTCCAGCTCTGTCGCAACCATCCCGCTCCTCAATCTGTCTCTCACACTCATTCCAGTCTTTGCTCTGATATTCATTCTGCATCGGTGGTCACTTGATTCAAAGTACGTTTCCTACGGTGTACTCCGAATGGTGATTCAACTCCTGTTCATCGGCTACTTACTCACATTCATATTCGAAGCAAACAATGGCTGGATAATCGGAATGGTATTGATAGTCATGATTATGGCTGCAAGCTGGATAGCGCTTGGGAACGTTGCTGACAGACGACTGGAACTTTATGTCTACGCTGTCTTTTCGATTACAGTAGCCGGAGGTTGTACGCTGATTCTTGTTACTCAACTGGTACTTTCGATACAAACCTGGTATTCACCTCAACAAGTGGTGCCCCTTGCCGGGATGATTTTTGCAGCGTCAATGAACAGTATCAGTCTGGCTGCAGAGCGAATCGGCTCAGAAATGGAACGTGGTGTAAGTTACATCGAAGCCAAAGCGGTCGCGTTGAATGCTGCTCTGATTCCGATCACCAATTCGCTTTTTGCAGTGGGACTGGTGTCTCTGCCGGGCATGATGACCGGGCAGATCCTGTCCGGGGTCTCACCCTTTATCGCTGCCCGATATCAGTTAATGGTGATGTGTATGATGTTTATCGCTGCCGGGTTTTCGGCAGTACTTTTTCTGGTCAGCGCGCGACCGTTATTGTTACGCGCAAAGGTGGCTGACGAGTAAATCCTATTAAGATCTGTGGGAAGTACTATCGTACTATCGCACGATCAGGATCTGNTCCTGGACAATAAGACAGANATGCCATTCAAGTTATGAATAGAACTAGACGCACTTATCGGTAAGTGAAATCATGGCTGGATGTCAGCCATGACAAAAGCAGCCACGCCAAACATTCAAGATCTGACTCAGGGGCCAATCCAAAGTCATCTGATTCGCATGACCATCCCCATGTTCTTTGGGATTTCATCGATGATTATCGCGTCGATGATAGAAACAATTTACATCGGTGTTCTAGGTGCTAATGAACTTGCGGCCTACAGTTTCACCTTCCCTCTCATCATGGGTCTGTCCAGCCTGTCAATGGGTATTGGTACAGGCGCCTCATCAATAATTGCACGTGCTCAGGGTGCTGGCGATCGTCAGAGAGTCAGACAGCTGGCTACTCATGCTCTGATTCTAACAACATTACTGGTGTCTTTGCTGGTTGTAACAGGCTATCTCTACAAACAGGACCTGTTCGAGATCATGGGCGCTGAGGATCACATCCTGCAACTGATCAAGGAGTACACTGATATCTGGATTCTGGGGCTGGCACTATTCACCTGGCCAATGCTGGTGACTACAATATTGCGCGCGGTCGGTAACGCAAAGCTGCCGGGTATGATTATGACAGGCAGTTCTGGGCTGCAGATCGTTGTTGCCCCCATCATGATTTTTGGTTTGCTGGGACACCCGGAACTTGGTTTCGTTGGTTCTGCATGGGCGAGTATTGCAACCGGACTTGTGCGAACAGGTGGCATGTTCTGGATCCTGATCAAGCAAGAAGACCTGCTGGTAATTAATCAAAGAGCAGTAGTGGGATTTATGCGATCCAGCAGGGAGATTCTGTACATCGGCATACCTTCGATGCTGAACAGCTTAATCGGACCCGTGAGTATGGGCATAATTCTATGGCTTCTATCCGAGCATGGCTCAGAAGTCGTCGCCGGGTTCGGTATCACTTCTCGATTCGAAATGCTGGCCCTTATGATTCTTATGTCACTTTCATCCAGCGTCGGCCCATTCGTTGGACAGAACTGGGGAGCNAGAAATATCGAACGGGTATACCAGAGTCTGTCGATCGCCTACAAGTTCTGTATTGGCTGGGGCTTGCTGTGTTGCGCGCTTCTGGCACCATTGGGTGATGAAATTGTCGCGCTGATTAATGATGATCCATTGTTGGTTGAGTCGGCCGGTTGGTACTTGTTGATTACGCCCATCACATTTGGTGTTCTGGGAGTTGGTATGATTTCAGGTTCCCTGTTTGTCGCGCTGGGTAAACCTTTGCCGACAACCATAATGGCCGTCTTAAGAATGGTAATTATCCACCTTCCACTGGCAGCGCTGCTAAACATCTATTGGGGTTATATTGGTATTTTTGCGGCGACTGCAATTGCCAATGTCATCATGGGAGTCATTGCTGTCACCTGGAGTCGGCGAGTACTCGCGAGGGAAATTGAGCTTCGTTCTTAGGTTGTACTTCTCTGGGGGAAGCAAACGAATATGAATAACATCTGCAGACCTGAATCCTGGACCAAACTCAACCGGACCGTTTTGACTGTTCTGGTGCTCCTGTCACCCAATGTTTCAGCGGAGCACGGCGAAGGGAAGCAGCCACTTGCACAATTTGTTGGCGGAATCGATGCAACCCTGCAGCCCATAGTCATTCCTTCTTATAAATCTGTCAACATACGCATCGATGGCCATCTCAACGAAGCTATCTGGAACCAGACACAAGGCTACGACAATATGACCGTGGTGCAACCGGATGTTTTGATCCGTTCTGCGCATCCAACCATGACCCACCTTTTTTACACCAATGACGGCCTGTATGTCGGTATTCGGGCAAGTCAGCCACAAGACACGCTTATTGCCAGGCTCAGCTCTCGAGACAAAAACATTAACCGTGATGGCACCGAATTCTATCTGGATACATCAGGCAAAGGTCAGTACGGTTTCTTCTTCGGCGTAAACCTTGGGGGTAGCCTTCTGGATGGTACTTTTTTGCCTGAAAGGCAATTTAGCAATCTATGGGATGGCCCCTGGCAAGGAGCAGCGGCCAAAACTGAATTCGGATATTCAACAGAGATGTTTTTACCCTGGTCGATGATGTCAATGCCCGATGGATTTGATGATCGTAAAATGGCTTTCGCAGTTTCCAGAAGAGTCGCTCATCTTGATGAAAGCTGGCAGTGGCCTGCTCTCCCCACGAGTAAACCTACGTTTATGTCTAGCTTGCAACCAATCCAACTAAATGATGTTGTGCCAAGACCACAGTTGGCTTTCTACCCTTTCTCAGCAATGACCTATGATCGAATTGAAGCAACAAACAAATATCGAATCGGAGCTGACATTTTCTGGCGTCCTTCAACTAATCTCCAGCTTTCGACTACACTCAATCCTGATTTTGGTGCGGTGGAATCTGATGATGTCGTGGTCAATCTGACATCATTTGAAACCTATTTCCCGGAGAAAAGACTATTCTTCCTGGAAGGCACAGAAGTGTTTGTCACCTCACCTCGTTCCCAAAGTAGAATATCATCCACNGGTACCGGTGCTCGGTCATTGCCAAACACTTTCTTCCTNCCGCCGACNACACTGGTCAATACCCGACGCATCGGCGGACCAGCCCGAACTCCATCAATACCAGGTAACACAACGATTCCAGACGTTCAGCTGGGACAACTCACTGAACTTGAAGGTGCGGTAAAAATGACCGGACAAAAGGGTCAGCTTCGCTATGGCCTGATGGCAGCATTCGAGGAAGATTCCCGTTTTCACGGCACGGTCGACGAATCCCACCCGACTCTGGCTGCCGGTACGCCGATTCGTGTTGATCAGGAGGGCCGGGACTTTGGTGTGTTCAGAATCCAGTATGAGGCAAGTGGCAAGGGTCGAAAAGCCCTGGGATTAATCTCCACCATAACCAGTCATGTAGAAGATGAGGCGATTACCCACGGAATGGATTGGCACTATCGCAGCACCGACAGCAAACTGATCTGGGATGCACAGTTTCTTTTTAGCGATGTTGATGAGCAACATGGATCTGGAGGTTTTGTTGATCTCAATTACATACCCAAACAGGGTAGCACGCATCGATTCAGCTTTGATTATATCGATGACAGGCTTGATATTAATGATTTGGGATTCATCCTTCGTAACGATGTAATCACCTATCGCTACTCCTACTTCAAGACAAATTCGAAACATCCTCGATTTAGACTACGTGGCGATGGAATCTCTGTATCCCACGAAACCAATACCCGTGGCAGGATGGTAAGGAGTTCGCTGTTTTATCGCAATTCACTGACATTCCACAATCGAAGTCAACTGGGATCGGTTCTCATGTTCAGGCCAGCACAATGGGATGATCGAACCAGCGATGAAAACGGTGAGTATAAGACCAAAGACGGTGGCGTCATAGAATTCTCCTACGGTACGGATACGAGCAAAGTTGTTAGTACAGCGTTCGCCGTGAGCGCCATGGCGGAACAACTAGGTGATATAAGCTACATTGGTAAAGCGGGAATCACCTATAAGCCCAGCGACAGAATCTCTTTTGACCTTGATGTAACCTATCGTCGAACAGACAATTGGTTGATTCATCTGACCGGCACCACTATGGGTGCCTATGATGCCAAACACTGGAGCTCAAGCCTGGCAGCTGATCTGTTCCTGACAGCAAAACAACAGATTCGATTCTCGCTTCAATGGGCGGGTATTCAGGCAAATGCTGACAACCTCTATCAGATTCCAGAAAATGATGGTGCACTTATTCAGCTAACTGATGGCATTACAGTACCAACCTATGATTTTACAATCAGCCGACTCACGACCCAACTCCGCTACCGATGGGAGATCGCCCCCTTGTCCGATCTGTTTGTTGTTTATACACGAGGCAGTAACATTCCCAACCGGCAGGATGATTCTTTCAGCAATCTCTTCCGCGATGCCTGGACATCACCAATCATCGATACTTTCGTAGTGAAGCTGAGATATCGGTTCAGCCCCTAGCACTCATTCTTTGGTCAGCGCAGATTATTGGATAACACATTAGCTCATTGCGAGAACGGTTTTGTAAACGTCGCCATATCAAAATAGTCTCTCCAGACTTTAATCTTGCCGTCCTGCATTTCAAAAACACCACAACAGGGCAGATCAACTTTAACCTCACCTGCGACCGTACGATCCAGTCGCTCGGCAAACACAACATCACCTTCGCCGACAATGTTCAGCAGGTCCCAATCGGTCTTGGTCCAGTTGCTGATAAAGCCACCAATAAATCCCTTGAGCTGTTCTTTTCCCTGAACCGGTTGCGCTGGCATGTTGTAATAGATCCCGTCTTCTGTGAAATATTCCACTAGTTCATCTGCATCCAGATTGGACCATGCCTCGATAAAATCCCGAATCACCTGTAGGTTGTCAGACATTGTTTACTCCGCGTTGGTTTCCACTCAGAGTAAGCTCACCTGTACTAAATGTACACATGATTTCTATCAATCTAAGGTCTACTATTGGAACACTTTATGGAGTGAGAAGAGACAGCCATGGCTTACGAACAGATTGAATATGAGGTAAAGGGGAGAATCGCTGTCGTGCGAACTAATCGACCCAGATACAGGAACGCCCAGTCCCGGATTCTGATAGAGGAGATGGACGATGCTTTTATGAAGGCCGAGAAAGATTCATCGATACACGTGGTCATACTGCAAGGAGCTGGCGAGCATTTCTCCGCCGGNCACGATCTGGGCACACCCGAACAGCNAGCCGATCTGAAGCAAAGACCTTATACAGAAGGGACATTAGGTCACCTGCAAATGACCTGGGATCTGTTTGTTGATGCTTCTCTCAGGTGGAGAGATCTTAAGAAGCCCACGATAGCTCAGGTTCAGGGTTACTGTATCTTCGGCGGCTACCTGATCGCCTGCTGCATGGATCTTATCATCGCGTCAAAAGACGCCCTNTTCCTGCCATCACATCTGCAGTTATTCACGGCACCCTGGGATCTCGGCATCCGAAAAGCCAAGGGTATTCTGTTTGAAAATCGATTCATACCCGCAGACGAGGCCTATGAACTTGGGTTGGTTCACAACGTTGTAGCCGGAGAAAACCTGGAAAAAGAAACATGGGCACAAGCCGAACGAATAGCGGCAAATGACCTACTCACGCTGCGAATGCTGAAGCAGTCAATTAACGGCGCCCAGGACGCCATGGGTTACAGAACCTCCGTCCACACCGCCCATTCCAACTACATGGTAGCTGTCAGTGGCAGAAGACCAAGGGAAGCAGACTCAAGACAGTTAGGCGGCGTCGGAGCGGCTTTGGATAAACTAAAAAAGGAACGATAGCTCTCTTTATACGCCCAACCAGATCGGGGGTTCATACCCCTAATAATTCGCTTTTTTTCAACCTTCATACAGGTTAGGGACCCATACAAATATATTTTCCCCGAACGGAAGCCATATTAAGGAAGAGTCAGCGCTACCAATGTTTGTAATATGCACTATTGAACCGAGCCCTAACCCAATCACATCCTCTTAGTTTTCTTCTTCCTCTTCACATAACTCTCAGCAGCAACCTGATCGACCGAGATCCCATTCCGCTTCGCAATTTTTGTATAAGCGGTTTTTCGGCGTTTATTCACATCCGCAACCAGGGAACGGATATTGGCTGGTACATCTCCCTTCGCCTTTACGTAGCCGTTAGCCAACTCTACGACCTGCCCTGAATTCCGGGCATCATCCAATGGGCTTGCCTGTAACGGCATACTGATTATCGCTATGAGCAACAGTGCACTAGTAGCTAGTTTACGCATTAAATTAACTCCTAAAATATATCTGATTCTTCTNCGAANAACTCATCTAGATCCTTATCCACCCTGACTCGTATTTCGTGCTCGATTTTGACATTGAGATTGATCTCGATTGGTTTAGACGGCGCTTCCACCCTTATCGTGGGCGTACAACCAATCAAAGCAATCACAAGTAGTCCTATAGGAAAAAGTCTGTTCATCACTGAACCCCGTTTTCAGTTTTCTTTTCAATTTGGTCCGCCACTTCATCACTGAACAACAGACTTTGTAGCAATGTTTTGAGATTTTCCTCCAGCCGGACATTGAGGTGAACGTCGCGACCATTTTCATAACCGGGATTGCTGCCCTTGAGCCCGGTAANNGCCACTAGATCACCCTCTGGTGAATACTCCAATANTGCCTCCAGACTATANTATTGAAAGTCAGACATCGCATCCACCACTATCTTCAGGGCATCATTTTCAGCGACAAATCCCAGCACAGATTCACTGGGCTTGTATCGAATTACCCCNCCGGGNGCCACTGCTGAGGCCATCCCATTTGTTACACTCACCTTACCCTTATTGATCTGAACAGGAACTGAACCACTAATGCTGCCCGTACTTTCAAAGTCTTCCTGTTCAAGAGCCAGGATCTGATCAAGCGCCAGCTCTTCAAGCTCCAGATTCACGTACCCGGTACCGCTGGTCGCCTCGTATTGAAAGTCCCGGCTCATTATCTCACCCCCCAATAGAGCTGCTTTCAGATAACGACCCTTTATCATGTAGCGCTGTTNCAAGGGTTCGAGCATCAAATCAACTCTCATCTCAATATTCTCAGCTGGCACGCCAATATCAAACTGCTTGAGAGAAAAGATCGAAGATACTGATTGGATTCCTGGCCATCCGTTCAAATCCAGGTCAAGATGACCATCAGAGAGCCGGTAGCCCTGATAACCCAAGCCGAGATCACTCATCACGATCGATGAATGAAACTCGATTTCCTCTTTAGAGACATCCCAGGAAGTCACTCCTTTCAGATCAATCTCACCAGCGAAAATTTCCAGATCCGAAATCTCAAAAAACTGGCTAACTCCGATCAGCTCATCTGCGGGCTGCTGAAAACTGAAGTTGAGTTGCCCTTTTTGATCCGTCAGGTTGTGCTGCAATTCAAGCACAATATTCCGGACACCTATTAAGGATACAGTTTCCGAGTAGGCTTGCACCTGTTGATCATCACCCTGCAAATCCCACTCAATGGTTGCTACCGGATTGCTGTCGCGCGCAATATTTACTGTGCCAGATGAACTGATTCNCCAACCTTCGCCCATGACCATTTGCATTCCNGCCAGAACANNGACTANTTCAAAATCCTCATAGACACCACTCAATTCGATANTAGGACTTGTGCAGTCCAGCTTCAGGAAACTGTATTGAGTCAGGCANCGAACTCCTTTNCCTATCGTTACANCTGTCTCCTCAAAATACGGATTGTTTAGCACAGTAGATATAGCACCGGTTAACTCGATTACAATTTCACCGCTGCTNATATCCNCTNTTAGACNAATNTTTTTTTNGTCCTGCGAGCGGACTGACGCAACNTCAATTTCCCAATCAAGCTCTGCTGCNACGACCAGATTTCCCCGAAATTGAGCCTCAATTGACTCTCTGTTGACTATCCCATCCAGAGGAAGTGAACCTTTCACCTCTACTCCCAAAGAAGTTAACGCTACTGAATAGCCAATGGCCGGGTCTGTCTTCTCATAGACTGGCGGCTCCCTGGCGGATACCTGACTCATTGCCTCGAAATGAATTCGATCATCCACCGAATGCCTAATCTGACCTTCAAGGTAGAACCGCTGTTTGCCAAAACCATTTAGTTCAACTTTCGACTGTTCACGACCAATCGAGATTAGAGCCACCTGTTCAGCAAGGACTACATTAACAGACAGGCGTGCCTGCCAACGGTACCAGTCCACCGTCAGATCAAGACACTCTTCTGTGCAAACTCGCAGCTCTTTTATCTGAATGATATTCGGCAGCGAGGTCAGATTTTGATCAATTGACTCAACCAATTCAGCCCATGTCACCACACCGGCTGATTCATTACTATCGGTTGTCGTTGAAAACTCAACGCGATCCGCCACGATGGCAAGACTGGTGCCATCACCTGTAACAGGCTCAATTGTCATGCCTGACACTGAGAGGATTTGATTTTCAGATGCAATACTGAGTTTCTGAATCCTAAGTACCCAACCTGTCGGCCGAGTGATCATGACATTCGACAAACGCAGGCTGTTTTCTTCGAGCTTGACCTTGAGGAGGTATTCGATCATTGCCGGACTAAACCACCAGGTAGCGCAGATGATCCCACCCAAAGCGATGATCAACCATAGTGCCCACAGCCATGATCGATCAGAGTTTTGATTTCGCCGCCACATCAACGTACATTAATACTCTTTTTATTCCAAAGCGAATCCACGCCATGAAGAAACTTGCGGTGATTGCCAGTATTATCCTAGTCATTGGTATCGCCTTTTTCCTTTCCTCGGGGGAGGATTCAGCGACGCCTGAGACCCCAACTCCAACTGTGGATGCCAGTACCAAACGTACTACAGATAGTGGCGAGGTAATTGGTTTTAGAGGCAGGCAGGACAGCCTGACCTGGCTAGGTATTCCCTTCGCAAAACCACCGACAGGTGATCTTCGCTGGCGAGCACCACTGCCCGCTGATGCCTGGCAGGATGAACTGGAAGCGACTCGGATTGGTGAAGTCTGTGCACAATTTGGCGGCACGCTAAGCGGGGCGAAAGCGGAGGATTTTGGCAAGGTAGACGGTAGCGAAGACTGCCTGTTCCTCAATATCTGGGCACCGGCGACTGCTGAACCCGGGTCTCTTCCGGTCATGTTCTGGATTCATGGTGGAGGCAACAGCATTGGTCATGGCGGTTCTGCAAATTACGATGGCGCCAATCTGGCCACTGGCCATGGCGTCATTTTTGTCAGCATTAACTATCGCCTTGGTCCTTTCGGCTGGTTCACACACCCGGCATTGCGAACAGAAACCCAGAGCCCTGAAGACAATTCCGGAAACTATGGCACACTCGACATCATCGCTGCGCTGGGTTGGGTCCGGCGGAATATCCATCAGTTCGGCGGTGACAGTAACAATGTCACAATATTCGGAGAATCTGCCGGTGGAGTTGATGTCCTGACAATGATGGCATCTCCCCTCGCGGCTGGTTTGTACCACAGAGCAATCGTTGAAAGCGGTGGCCTGTTTGTCAGTTCCTTCGGTGCTGCGGAAAACTATTCAGATGATCCGGACGAACCGGGACACGCATTCAGCTCAAGAGAAGTGGTCAACAAAATGCTGATTGCCGATGGAAGAGCTGCCCATCGGGATGCTGCAAAAATGCAGCAGGACGAAATGGGTAAAAGCGATCTGAGGGGGTATTTATACGGGAAATCAACCGCGGACATCCTGAACACCTATGAGGGTCAGCTTGGTATGTTAAATGCGCCAGCGGTCTTCGGTGATGGTCACGTTCTACCTGAAGGCATCACTTCTGCAGACCTGTTCTCAGACTCCAGCAACTATAATGTGACACCGGTGATGATCGGCACCAATCGAGATGAAGTTAAGTTATTCATGATGATGTCACCGGATAGCATGAACACCATCTTTGGTATTCCCTATTCTTTAAAGGATTCCGAAGCATACAATCGAAACAGCTACTATGGCTCCAACACGTGGAAAGCCAGAGGAGTCGATGAAATCGCTCGGAATCTAACGAGTGCACAAGGTCGATCTGTTTTCGCCTATCGCTTTGACTGGGATGAGCAGAAATCTGTTATGGGATTCGATTTCGGTGAAGCATTGGGTGCAGCCCATGGTCTGGAAATTGGATTTGTATTCGGAAATTTCGACGGTGGATTTGGTTTCGATATGTTTGATGAGGAGAGTATCCCTCATAGGGACAAGTTATCGAAGAGTATGATGTCTTATTGGACCGAATTCGCCTACAACGGCAATCCCGGCAAGGGACGCGATGGCAGGGAAGTTGAGTGGACACCCTGGCAGAACAACAATCCCGATGCTGACCGCATCATAATTCTCGATACTGAAAGAGACCAGGGAATCCGCATGAGTTCAGAACAGGTTTCAATGGCCCAACTCAAGGAACAACTCTTGACCGACACCAGCTTCAAAACCCCACAAGAACACTGCCAGGCCTACAAGCAACTTCTTCAGGGTGAAGAACTTGATTCAACTGCTCGAAATAAACTTGGTTCAGATTGCTAGTCCAGAAGAAAAAGAATGTCCATATCCAAATTTTCACTCCTGCCATTATTGTTGCTGCTGGCATCCTGCGGAGATAACAGCCAACAGAAATCGGAGATCCCTGATGCTGCGTCCGTGGTCGAGGTATCCGCACCTTCTACTGACCAGACCTTTGGTAGTTTTGGTATCGACCTCGCTGCAAGAGACAAAACCATCAGGCCAGGAAGCGACTTTTTTCGATATGCAAACGGTACCTGGCTCGACGAAAATGAAATCCCGGCGGACCGAACCAGTACCAGCATGAGCCTGATCGTGCATGAACGTGCCCAGGAGCGAGTCCTTAGTATCATTGAAGAACTCTCAGCAAAGAGCGGAACCCATGGATCAACAGAACAGAAGGTGGGTGACTATTACGTGAGCTGGATGGACACAGACGCCCTCAATCAGAAAGGTGTATCACCACTGAAACCTGATCTGGACAGAATCAGAAACCTGGAGGATGTCTCAGACTTAACTGCCGAGTTTGGTCGGCTGCATTACGTCAATGGAATGAGTCCGATCATACACAGCATCAGAGTTAATCCCGAGAATCCGGATCAATACATCGCCAACATCAGCCTCGGGGGGATAGGTCTTCCCGATCGTGATTACTACCTGGAAGATTCCAAACGATTTAAGGATATTCGCGAGTCCTATCTTGAACATATCGCAGAAATGCTTTCACTGACCGGCTATGAGGATTCAAAGAAGGGGGCAGAAGAAATCCTGGCACTCGAAACCAGAATTGCTGAACATCAGTGGGTTCGAGCTGATCGCCGTGATCGCGATAAGACTCATAATCCGATGACGGTCAATGAGTTAAAGGATTGTTATCCTGGATTCGACTGGGATTTATTCCTCAGATCAGGTACTTATTCTGACCTTACTGAATTAAACGTCTCTCATCCTGATGTCATCACGCAGCTCATTGAACTCGTTAACACAACCCCACTCGAAACCTGGCAGGTCTACCTCACATATCATATGACCTCGAACAACGCCAGCACGCTATCAGAAGCATTCGATGATGCTAACTTCAGGTTCTGGGGCGAAGTCCTTCGCGGTCAGGAGAAGCAACTGGGCAGATGGAAACGAGGCGTCTCCAGAGTCGGTGCCAAGAATGGGCTTGGTGAAGCGCTTGGTCAGATTTACGTGAAACGGTACTTCCCTGAATCCTCCAAACTACAGATGCAGACACTGGTTGAGAACCTTCGTAGCGCGTATGGGGAACGCATCGATGCACTCGAATGGATGAGCGATGAGACCAAGATCGAGGCTCGTGCAAAACTCGCCGCATTCAGAGCCAAGATCGGTTACCCCGATCAATGGCAGGATCTTGACTCTATCCAGATACACAAGGGTGATCTTTTTGGGAACACTCGTGCAATTCGCAAGTTCTTCGAAGACTACGATGTGGCAAGAATCAATAAACCAACCGATCGAGAAGAATGGTTTATGACACCACAGACTGTCAACGCATACTATATGCCCCCCTTTAACGAAATCGTGTTTCCGGCAGCAATTTTGGAACCACCATTTTTCGATCCAAATGCTGATGATGCCGTGAATTACGGCGCCATCGGTGCAACCATAGGCCATGAAATGGGCCATGGATTCGATGATCAGGGTTCGAAATCAGATGCAAAAGGGGTCAAGAGAAACTGGTGGACGCAGGAAGATCGAGTGGCATTCGAGTCTCTAACCGGAAGATTGGGTGATCAGTTCAGCCAGTACGAAGCGGTACCTGGTACATTTATCGACGGTAAGTTCACCATGGGTGAAAATATCGGCGATCTGGGTGGGCTGGTTGTAGCATATCGTGCCTACAAACTTTCTCTGCAGGGGAAAGAAGCACCGATTCTTGAGGGTCTGACCGGAGATCAGCGTTTCTTTCTCGCATACGCACAAAGCTGGCGATCAAAGCAGCGTGAAGAAGCGCTGGTACAGCGCCTCAAATCTGACCCGCACTCACCACCCTACTTTAGAGTAAATGGCGTGGTGCGCAATGTTGTCGAGTGGTATTCCGCATTTGATGTGACAGAAGAGGACGCGCTCTATCTTCCGCCAGAGGAGCGAGTTTCTATCTGGTAGTATCAGGCATCCCCTCATGCACATGCCCGAGACGCCAACAACCCAGTAATGGCCTGAGTATGTTTCGCGGTCGTGCCACAACAACCACCAACGATATTTGCTCCCTGATCAAGCCATTCCTCAACGAATCGCGCATAGAGATCGGGCTCAAGATCATCTCGCAATGGTAGCTTTCGATCACTCTCTTTCACACCATCTAACTCGAAGTCCCTGGGTACGCGACTAAAAGCATTGGCATAACCCCCTCTAAACGCCAATCCAGACATAGAGAGCAGCGGCATGGCATCGGTGATTCTCTCCGGGAGACAGCAGTTGGCTAGTATGCCGATGGGATCAACAACGCAGAGCTGATCAACTGCATCTTCTACTCGCTCACCGCTCCTGAGACAGCCTTTTCGGTCATCATCCAACGTCAATGCAATGAGTACAGGCAAACCAGTTTCTTTTGCTGCATTAGCAGCAGCACTCGCCTCCTCAATCGTTGACATGGTTTCACAGATAAACAGATCAACATAGGGCGCCAACAGTTTAGCCTGTTCCTGATATAGCTCATCCATCAGCTTTCGATCCAGCACAAGGTCTGGACGATAGCTTCCATTCAAGGGTGGCAAACTGCCTGCAATTTCGACACTGTTTTCTCGACTTTCCTGAACCGCGCGCTTTGCCAATTCTCCTGCAGACTGGTTCAGCGCCTCGAACTGATCCTCTATATTTTCCTTTGCCAGATCAGATCGAATAATACCGTAGCTGTTCGTCGTGATAACTCTCGCGCCCGCTGCGATGTTCTCCTTGTGTACATCCACGACCACATCCGCTGCAACGATGAGCGCATTCGCCGACCAGATGGTCCCGGGGATATCGACCCCGCGCATCGACAATGTTTTACCCATACCGGCATCGAGTACCGTTATTTCATTCTGGTTCATCTGAATCCTGCGTCAGTATCTGAAACAAGCAGATTTTCATATCTTGTCACCGACGTCAAAAATAAATATGTGCCTGTCAGGTGAGCATTTCAAACCCTGGGTTGAGAAAGTTTCATGGCCATACAGTCAAATATTGAGGTATCAACAAACATCAGCTTTGACATACCATTAGCCTCTTTCAATTATTCAGATTAATGGAGCCGTAGATGGCGAAGCCACCAACACTTAGTTTTGATACCTTAAGTCTCCATGCAGGACAGCAACCTGACCCAACCACCGGTGCCCGCGCAACTCCCATTTACCAATCAGCTTCCTTCGTCTTTAAGGATACTGATTACGCCGTGGGTTTATTCAACATCGAACGTGCTGGTCACGTTTATTCCCGTTTATCGAATCCTACCAACGCGGTCCTGGAAGAGAGAATCGCGACGCTGGACAATGGGGTCGGTGCGATCGCGACAGCCAGTGGTCAGGCAGCAATGCATCTCGCCATCGTGACCATTCTAAGTGCCGGTGATCATATTGTTTCCTCTCGAAGTATCTACGGTGGCTCACATAATCTGCTGGACTATACGCTGAAGAGATTCGGCATAGACACGACATTCGTCAATCCTAGAGACCCTGACGCATTCAGGGCCGCGATCCAACCCAATACGCGTCTGGTTTTTTCCGAAATTGTCGGCAATCCCGGATTAGAAGTACTGAATGTACCGGTTATCGCAGACATCGCCCACGAGGCAGGGCTGCCACTCATGGTGGATGCCACATTTGCAACCCCTTACCTGTGTCGGCCCATCGATTTTGGCGCAGACCTTGTCATGCACTCCGCTACCAAATTTCTTTCCGGTCATGGCATTGTTATCGGCGGTCTGCTTGTTGATGGAGGTACATTCGACTGGGAGGCATCTGGTAAATTTCCAACCCTGACCGAACCTTACGATGGCTTTCATCATCTTAACTTCGCAGAAGAGTTTGGCCCGGCGGCGTTTATCACCAGGGCTCGTAAAGAGGGGCTTCGAGATTTTGGTGCCTGCATGAGCCCAACTACCGCCTTTCACATCCTGCAAGGCATGGAGACCTTGCCACTTCGCATGCAAAGGCATATTGAAAATACTAAAGCCGTGGTTGAATTCCTCGTAGAACAGGAGCAGGTCGAGTGGGTCAATCATCCACTGCTTCCTGATCATCCCGATCATGAATTGGCGAACCAGATCATGCCAAAGGGCTGCAGTGCCGTATTTAGCTTCGGCGTCAAAGGGGGTCGGGAGGCTGGTATCAAACTGATTGAAAACCTTGAGGTGTTTTCACATCTGGCCAATGTCGGTGATGCCAAATCCCTCGTCATACATCCAGCGAGTACGACTCATCATCGCATGGATGCTCAGGCACTTGAGTCAGCAGGTATTTCTGAAGGTCTGATTCGCCTGTCTATCGGATTGGAGGATCCAAAGGATCTAACAGCTGATCTACGCCGCGGCCTGCGTGCTTCGCAACCAAAAAAGAAACGAGGTTAATCGATATGTATTGTGAAGTCAGAGGTGAGAAAACTTTCTATAGCATCGGTACAGGTCGAATCAAAGACTCTCAGCCAAATGTTGTCTTTCTACATGGTGCAGGTATGGACCACAGCGTATTCGTATTACCTTCACGGTATTTTGCGCGCCATGGCTACAACGTATTCGCGTTCGATTATCCCGGACACGGTCGTTCTGACGGTAAAGCCTTAGCCAGCATCGAGACCATTGCCGACTGGGTCAGCGACGCGATGGAGACTCTCAATATCGGTCCCGGTGCAATTGTGGGACACAGCATGGGTTCACTGGTCGCACTCAACTTTGCATCACGTTACCCCGACAAGACACGGGCGGTTGCACTCCTTGGTACGTCAACCCCAATGCCTGTAACCGACCAATTGCTGGATGCCGCCAGGGACAATCATCATGACGCGATCGATATGGCCAATACCTGGAGTCACAGCAGTTTTGGGAAAATGGGTGGTAATGAGAATCCCGGTGTCAGCATGACCATGTCCTGGCAACGTTTACTCGAGAAGGCAAGAGAGGATGTTTTTTTTACTGACCTGAACGCCTGTAATGAATTCGTCAACGGTGCCGAACTGGCTGCCGATATCAAGTCAGAGACACTCGTTATCATCGGCACCCAGGATCTGATGACAGCACCAGTCAGTGCTGAACAGGTTGCATCCAGAATACCGGACTGCCGAATTGTGCGCCTTAATCCCTGTGGGCATTCGATGTTGTCAGAGCAACCGAATGCCGTGTTGGATGCACTGTCGACCATTGTCTAGCTCAAAGAGGCCAGGCTTTCCGTGTGACCGTCGATTCCAATCGCCTGTCCTGAAATATAGCGCCCCGAGTCTGATACCAGGAACAGGACCATACTGGCAATATCTTTCGCTTCGACAAATCGTTTGAGGGAACTCTGGCTTTCATAGATCCTGCGAATCTCGGCCTGATCAACACCCCGTTCTTTCGCATCATTTGCCATCACGCGATCAATTCTGGCACCTTCGACTGAACCCGGGCACAAGGCGTTCACTCTTATCTGGTCGCCACCTAATTCCATCGCCCAGGTTTTCGTCAATCCAACGATTGCCCACTTGGCTGCTGAATAGGGTGATCGAAGTGGACAGCCACTGAACGCAGCATTGGATGACATATTGACAATTGCACTACTAGTCGATTTCTTGAGCAACGGCGTGGCATATTTGGTGACATAGAAAACACCATCGAGATCAACTGCCAGAGTCGCACGCCAGTCCTCAACAGAAACATCCTCAACCCCTGCCGTTGGCCCTGCAATTCCCGCGTTATTTATCAGTATATCGAGTCGACCCTGTTCCTTCTCAATGGTCTCCAGTAACTTCGCGACTTGAACTACATCTGAAACATCCACCTGGTGGCATCTCATCCGCTCATCTTCACTGACGGCACCAAGTGCATCCGGTGAAATATCGCAAATGTAAACAGTTGCACCCTGGTCATAAAGCTGATCTGCAATCACCCGACCAATGCCTGAGGCACCCGCGGTCACCAGTGCTATCCTGTCTTGCAGTTGAGTAGATGTCGTATTCATGACGAACAGTGAGACGGCTTTTTAGAGAACACTACTGCCTTCCATATTCTTCAACAAACGATGTAATTAGATCGACAGTTTAGTTATATTCAACCAAATCAAATCAATTCAACTTATCGCTATCCGATTTACGCTGTACAAGTATTTTACTACTCACAGGTGTACAAGAAGCAAGTGTTAAACTCGAAGTCATGAACGAATCTAACCAATGCGACAGAAACTGCCACCCCTAAATGCACTCAGAAGTTTCGAGGCTGCTGCCAGACACAAGAGTTTTCGACAGGCGGCAGAAGAACTTTGCGTCTCCCATTCTGCGATCAGCCATCAGGTAAAGCTGCTGGAAGACTATCTGGGCACACGCCTCTTTACCCGACAGGCAAGATCAGTCGATCTGACCAAGGCTGGCAGAACTTATTATCCGATTCTCAGACATGCCTTCGATCAGATCGCAGAAGGAACGGCTTCCGTCATGACGCCCTACGGACCGAGTGCAATCACAATTCAACTTTATTCAATATTTGCGATTCGATGGCTGATTCCACGCCTCCCCTCATTCCAGGCTGCGAATCCAGATATCCAGGTGAGATTGCAGACATCTCAGGCTGANGTTAACTTTGAGCAGGAAGACGTCGATCTTTGCGTTATGATTGGAAAGCCGGACAATGCAGCGCTCCACTATGATCATCTGTTTTCCACTGAGCTTTTTCCTGTGGCAAGTCCAAGCATGTTGAACAAAAAAAACCCAATTCGAACTCCCGAAGATCTTGCCAATCAAACTCTGCTCCAGGTATACCCATCAGCCAGGGATTGGCGTGACTGGCTCACGGCTCAAAATCTCGACAAGCTGATTAATCCGGATGATGGGCTGCAGTTCGATTCCTATGAACTCTCAATCAGCACCGCAGCACAAGGTCAGGGAGTGGCTCTGGGGATGAATCCCTATGTCGCCCGGGACATTCAGGCAGGTGTTCTTGTTGATCTGTTTCCTGATAAACACGTAGTTGCGAACGGTGACTGGTGGCTCGTGTGTCGTAGTGAAAAATCTGGTTTGAAGAGAATTGATCTATTTCGACAATGGATCATCGAACAGGTAGATCTTGATCCAGATATTCCGACAGCCTAGGAAAATTCTCCCAGCGTCTTTACGGCTGAAATCGATAAGAACACATACACCACAAGCAGCGGTATCGAAGCAACCACTGAAGCCGTCTGCAGCATACGCAATCCCTCCAGCAGGAGCAGACCGACCGGCAGAATACCGAGTGCAAACGCCCAGAAAACCCGATGCCAGCGGGGAGGATGATCATGTTCACCCATTCGCTTGCTTGCACCAGCCGCCAGGACATAGGACGCAGAGTCATAGCTTGTAGCCATAAAGATCAGACCAATGATGGCAAGATATACGAGCAACATCGAACCCAATGGCAAGAGCTCAATAATACTGCTGATCGCNGTGGAAGGACTCNCCTCCATCACTTCCTGCACCACTGGATAAATGCCNTTGACCTCAAGAAACAGGGCGTAGTTCCCNAGCACCAGAAAAAAGAGTATACAACCAAGNGTTCCCCAACCTANCATACCAAAAATGACCGACCTGACTGTTCTGCCTTCTGAGATTTTGCAGACGAACATGCCAACAAACGGCCCCAGNGCCATCCACCAGGCCCAATAGAAGACTGTCCAGTTTTCAACGAAACTGCTTTTCTCCAATGGATCGGTCCAGGTAAGCATCGTTACAAAGTTCTGCACCATAGTGCCTACTGCCACCACACTGGTTTCCAGAATAAAGCGTGTCGGTCCGACAAGCAGCACAAAGCCAATAAGAAGAAGAGCTAGTACTGCATTGATATTACTCAGTACCTTGATACCTGCATCCATTCCACGTGATACGCTATAGGCAATCATCAAAGTCGCGATAGCAATAATGCTGAGCTGCATCTCGATCCCGTCCTGCATACCGGTCAGCTTGGAAACAGCGGAGGCTACAACTGAAGTACCGAGACCTAAGCCAGTCGCCCCAGTACCCAGCAAACCAATGATAAACAAAAGGTCTATCACTCTGCCGGGCCACTTTCGGGTATGCTGCTTCAGAACTGGTTCGCAGGCATCACTCAATCTCAATGAAGGAATCTGTTTAACATGATAACTGCATGACAGGGCGACTGCAGGGAGACAATACAATGCCCAGCCAACCGGTCCCCAGTGAAAAATCCCGTAGCTTATAGCCCACTTGATCGCCTCTGATGATTTGGGTTCAACGCCGAATGGCGGGGCAACGTAGTAGAAAACCCACTCGGCAGCACCCCAATAGATCAGTGATGCACCAATACCTGCGCAAAAAAGCATGGCAGCCCAGCTAAAACCCGAATATGCAGGTTTATCGACACTTCCCAAAACCACCTTTCCCCTTCTGCTCATTGCAATCCAAAGCANCAACACAAGGACAGCATTCGCGGCTATGATATAGNCTATGCCNAGTGTCTCGGTCAGAAATTNAAATACCTGANTAATGGCTGATCGAGATGCATCCGGAAAGAAGATAATTGGCAGAATCACCAGAAGAAGCAAGCTGAATCCAACCCCAAAAATAAACCAGTCTACTTCTACTTCTTTTTCCGAGCCCAGTAGAAAATCGTCCAGGACTCCACGAAACCAGTCATACAAGGTCCAAATTGAGCCCCGTGAGCGCCCCTCGAGTTTCGGCTCAGTGTTCAAGCGCTCCCCTGGCTTTTGCAATTATTATTATGAGAGTGATTGTACGCTACCCCAACTGCAATTGCTCTCTAGCCTCATCTGGCGACGCAACCTTGGCACCCAGTTTTTCGATGATTTCAGTCGCTCTTTGAACCAGTTGCGCATTGGATGCAGGTACACCACGATCGAGGTACAGGTTGTCCTCCAGACCAACTCTGACATTACCACCTAACAATACTGCTTGGGCGACCATGGGCATTTGCATTCTCGCTATACCAAATCCAGCCCACCTGGCACCCGGACTTAGCGCATTTCTCATCGCCAGCATGCTATCGGTATCAGCTGGGGCACCCCAGGGGATACCCAGGCATATCTGGAACAAGGGTGGATCGGCAATCAGACCTTCTTCAATCATCCTGTTCGCGAAGCGGATCTGGCCAAGTTCAAATACTTCAAGTTCGGGTTTTACACCCCAGGATTTTATTTTCTGTGCCATTTCACGCAGGTAATCAGCGGTATTGATGTAGATTTCCCGTTCGCCGAAATTCATCGTGCCACAATCCAGACTGCATATATCCGGGCGAAGTTCTTCCACATGCGCCAGTCGTTCAGCAGGTCCCACCATATCAGTGCCGGGACCTCCCTCAGCAGGATTATTATCTCCCGGTACCCAATCGCCTCCCATACCCGCGGTCAAATTGACAACGACATCGGTTGAATCAGCCCGGACCCGTTCAACCACCTCCCTATAACAATCAAGATCTCGAGCCCCCTTACCGGATTCCGGGTCACGCACATGGATGTGAGCAATAGCTGCGCCAGCTCTTGCTGAATTAATCACGGCTTCAGCTATCTGTTCAGGCGTAACGGGTAGATCAGGATGTTTATCTATAGCGTCCCCTGCCCCGGTTACTGCACAAGTGATCACAACATTATTGTTCATATTCTCCCCCGCCAGTCTTTTTCAGTATTTTCATTCGTCAATCTGTGTATTCTTCATGGTAACAAACTGATCATCTCTAAAGGAATAGAGCCGGAAGGCCTGTAAAGCCTGTTTACCAATGAATTCTACATCCTGCTCCAGATCACGCCCGTCACTGCGGCTACTAGAGAAACAAAAGGACCTGCTTGCAAAAATGGCTGGCATCAAACCGTACCAGCCTGATGAAACTGACAGTGCTTTAAGCATGGCATATCACAACCTTCCCTTGGTAAAGTGTCGGCAGGCAATGTCCTGCTAACTTTTGACTAACATTCAAGTGGACCCCATGTGAGCAAACTATATGAAAAGCTGAGCAAAGGTGAATTTGTCGTAACGACAGAACTCACACCGCCAAAAGGAATAGACATCACTGACCTGCTGAACAAAGCAGAGTCACTGAAGGACTGCGTCGATGCATTCAATCTAACAGACTCTCATTCTTCAATAATGAGCCTGTCACCAGTCGCTGTGGCAACTCGCTTACTCGATTTAGGTTGCGAGCCTATCCTGCAAATGACAACACGAGATCGGAATCGGTTGGGTTTACAGAGCGATATGTTGGGGGCAGCACTACTTGGCATCGAAAATCTGGTCTGTATGGGCGGTGATCCCCCGCATCTGGGTGACCATCCTGATGCGAAACCCGTATTCGATCTAGCAACCACCGAACTGATCCGGGCTGCTCATTCACTCACCGAGGGCCACGACCTGATGGGTAATCCTTTGCAAGGGAAACCAGGCTTCAACATAGGTGCGGTTGTCAACCCGGGCGTCGATGACCTCGACACCGAAATCTCTCGATTGCAGGAGAAGGCGGAAGCTGGTGCCTGGTTTTTTCAAACCCAGGCGATTTATGANCCATTCACCTTTCTCCAATTTATGGATCATATCGCACACCTGCCGATAAGAATCCTTGCAGGCATCATGCCGATCAAGTCAGTGAAAATGGCCAACTTCGTGAACAATAAGATTCCCGGCATCAACATCCCCGAGGATCTGATCAGAGAAATCGAACAGGCTAAAAATGTCAGGACAACCAGTACCGAAATTGCGGTTCGTACTATCAACGAAATCCGCGAAAAGTGTGCAGGTGTGCATATTATGGCCATGGGCAACGAGGATCAGATCCCCAAAATTCTGGCACAGACAACCCAGCCCGGATAATTTACCAAGGCGGCGTTACATTAATATAAGCCGATCCCTTGACGAATTATCCGGGCTAGCACTTCTTATAAAACCACGATCCCCAATTTTATTCCTTGGATTCATCTGGGTGCGCTGCAAAATTAATGTCTGTTTATGGCAGAATGAAGAACTTAGATTCTGCAATCAGAGAGGTAAATCAGGTGAACTCAAAATTAACAGAAGATCCAAGAATAGACCCTCGTATCAAGGCCCTCTTTGGCGCCATGGAGGTGATGTCGGTTAGTGAAAATGTAGAAAGCAGGGAGCAGCTCTTAGCCAACGCCGCAACGGAAGATGCCGAGACTCAAAGAGCCGGTCTCAAAGCCTTCCTGGATATGTGCGACAGCGAAGACATCGCTCCTTCTGCCGGACTCACGACCAGCACAGTCACCTTCACCTCGAAACCAGATGGCAATTCCGTCAACATCCAATACATCCGTGCTGATAATGATCAAATTCTGCCTTGCGTCTACTACATACATGGCGGGGGTATGCAGTCCATGTCATGTTTTGATGGTAACTATCGAGCATGGGGAAAGATCATTGCTGCCAGCGGCGTGGCCGTGGCTATGGTGGATTTTCGGAACTGCCTGGTACCGTCTTCTGCTCCTGAAATCGAGCCATTTCCTGCCGGGTTGAACGACTGCGCAGCTGGCGTGAAGTGGGTACACGCCAATGCCGATTCTTTAAGAATTGACCCTGAAAGGATAGTGATCGCTGGTGAAAGTGGCGGTGGCAACCTGACTCTAGCAACGGGTCTGAAGTTGAAACAAGATGGTAATCAGAATTTAATCAAGGGACTATATGCCCTTTGTCCCTATATCGCCGGAGAATGGCCGCAATCAAAAAATCCATCTTCAATCGAGAACAACGGTATTCTGTTGGAACTGCATAACAATCACGGCGCCATGGCATATGGTATCGAAGAATTTGAGAAGGGCAATCCGCTCGCCTGGCCGGGATTCGCCACAACCGAAGACGTGAAAGGTCTGGTTCCAACAGTTATCAGTGTGAATGAATGTGATCCTCTGCGTGATGAAGGTATCAATTTCTATCGACTCCTACTTCAAACTGGTGTCAGCGCACGATGCCGGCAGGTGATGGGAACGATACATGGTACCGAGATTTTCCCTATGGCTTGTCCTGAGATAAGTCGAGATACCGCCAGAGATCTGGCTGCATTCTGCATAAACAGTTAGAGGACCTGATCGATGAAGGTAGTTTACTGCATCAAATATGGCTCCCATGAAGATCTCGAAATACGGGACATTGATCCACCAGGGCCGCCCGATGAGGCTCAGGTGAAGGTAGATCTAAAGGCAAGAGGCATTCAATTCAGTGATCTCGTCAGAATCGCGGGTGAGTATCAGGACAGCTCGTCTTTGCCTTTTGTTGTCGGAGGTGAGGCTGCCGGGATCATTGCCGAGGTTGGTCCTGGTGTGACGGACTTTGCGGTTGGAGATCGAGTAATGGCCCCAGGTGGTTGCGTTGAGCAGATCAATATTTCAACCCGCGCGGTAACCAAGGTGCCTGAAGGAGTGGATCTTAATGTTGCTGCATCTTTCAGAAACAATTACACGACGGCCTACTACGGTATGCAGCGTGCCAACCTAAAACCAGGCGAGACATTGCTGGTTCATGGTGCAGCAGGCGGCGTCGGCCTTGCAGCAGTTGATATTGGAAAACTCTATGGCGCTCGAGTCATCGGCACAGCAAGTTCAGATGAGAAGCTGGCTGTAGTCACGAAACTCGGTGCTGATCACGTCATCAATTACAACGATGGTTTTAGAGACCAGGTAAAAGAACTGACAAACGGAAGAGGAGCAGATGTCATCTATGATCCTGTCGGTGGCGACGTGTTCGATGAATCCATGCGCTGTATCGCACCTTTTGGACGAATTCTTATCGTCGGTTTTACCAGCGGTCGTGCTGCATTAGCAAAAACCAATCACTTGCTGGTTAAAGATGTCGCAGTGATTGGTTACTCCATCGGAGGTTTACAACGCCACAACCCGGCACAAAGTGAAAAGAACTCTCGCACCCTGATAGACTGGTTGGCGACTGGGCGTATCAGTCCCTTTATATCTCACCTGATGAGTATGGATGATGTCATTGAAGGGTATCAGCTATTGGTTGACCGAAAGGTTGTTGGTAAGGTGATTTTGAATTAGTCGACTCTTGCATTGTGAATCAACTGTTTGAGACATGACCTACCGGAATTAGAAAATACTTTCTCTAACAATCGCAGAAGAAACCAGGGAAGTCTCGTCATGATAAAGGTCATCCTCACAATTCTCACTAAAATGGATACCGGCATCAGACTAATACTAGAACGCTTGACTTTTTAGCAGCGGTCATTCTTTTCAGAATAGTATGCTGTTCCATGAACAATTTTCTCTTGAATCCATGTCAATCAGGAACCAGAACCTTTCCCCCTGAGCACGCCCACGATCGCAACGGCGACTCCCCTCACCTGCTCGCGAGCCACGGTCTCACTCGGCACGCCCGGCGTGGGCTTGAGGCTCCGGAAAAAAGCTCTGGCTTCTGATTGACGCTACAGATGTTAATTCTTTCTGTAAGTACCTACTAATCAGAGTAAGGTGAATTCACCTGATGCACTGAAATGCTCTCCTGTACCAAATTAGTAATCCCACACTAATTAACGCGGGATCCTTCACAAACCTCTTGCTTATTATGCCAACTTGCGCACCGTCCGTTGGTTAATCTGGCTGATCTCTTTTCTTATCTCCAGATCAACTCTGCTTTTACCGTGATAGGCTAACAGAGTACGCAGTCTGTCCGTCCGACTCACCCGTCCCACCCTTCGTGACAACGTCTCAAGGTCCCTTTGTTTCCGACGTCTTAAGCCGAAGTTGGATCTGCTGGTNTCTAGATCAATAAACCTGACCAGCCATTCATTTCCTGTATGTCGAAGATAAATGTGTTTCGGGTAAAGGTTGAAGTGTGACATTCCTGCTGCATGCAATCTTGAGATCGCCCTGCCCACAGACTCGCACAACGCTTTTCTCGTATTGAATAGCATTCTGGGCTCCGATCCCAGCAATATGTTGAGGGGCAAGTAATCATCAAGAGCTTCTGTAACGAGGATCGCCTGACTCTTTCCTGACTCTTTGCGCCAGCCAAAATACACTATATCCAGGCAGGGAATACCGAGCCTTGTATATTGATTGATTCTGTCAAACTCAATTTTGAAAGTTGGCACCTTGAAAAGAAAAGCATGGCTTAAATGGTTGCTCTGTCGCTTAACAAAAAAATGCCTGTCTTTTTGCTCAAATCGAAACACTCGACTCCAGCCACCGCGCCAGGTATTTCCCTCGTCNACTTCTTCAAGTTCCAGTCGCCACCACGTTTCAAAAGAATCCAGGTTTTCATTTGCCAGCCAATCTCTCCAGGCGGGTGCGATATGTTGTTCTTTTAGCCTGTCCATTTGTTGTGCACGTATTTACCGGGTTGTTTTGAATTCTGATACCTAGTATGAAGACAGAGGATAGGATATAAAGCAATCCAAACTGCATTCCACCTGGTCAAGAGGTAAACATACTTTGTCTGAACCGGGAAAACACTACAAAGAACGAATCAAGCATGATCCACAGGCTGCGGAAGATTACGTAAGACGAAAACCGCATAAAGATAAAGCCGAAATGGATCTTGTTCGCAGGGGATTCGGGCTGACTGACGGCGTGAAGTCAGTTCTGGATGCACCTTGTGGGGTTGGCAGGGCAACCATATTGCTTGCCTCAATGGGTTTTGATGCGACGGGGCTGGATCTTGGTGAGAGTGCGGTAGAGGTCGCACGAAGGGAGCTTGAAAAAACACAATTGTATGGTGAGATCGTGACGGGAGATCTGGAAGATCTAGCCTACGATGACGATTTTTTTGATGCCGTTTTGTGCTTCCGTGTCTATCACCATTTCCCAAACGACGAAGTGAGGGATCGCGTCATTACGGAACTGTGTCGCGTGGCCAGGAAGTATGTACTTATTTCCTACTTCTCTCCCTACTCCGTAACTTCCTTAAAACGGGCTCTGAGGAAGAGATTTACCAAAAAAAAATCGATCCAGCATGCAACAAACCTGGCTTCAATTGCAGCAAGATTTGAACGCAGCGGTTTTCGATTGAAGAAGAATTTGCCACAATTTCGATTCGTGCACACATTGCATCTGGCCATATTTGAACGTACCAACTAGCAGTTATAGAAGGATTTTAAATCATCCTGTGCGCTCGGCTAAGTACTAGCCCGGATAATTCACCGAGGCGGCGTTACATTGGTGTTAACTCTAAGAAGTCAAAGTTAGCTGTAAGAAATCCAATAGGTTACTGAAGTTCTGATGAATTTGAGATATGACAGACCGTACCTGATCAACTTCAGAAAAAATCTGGCGTCACATTTTGAGTTTTCTTCCTTTCATCATAGCTACGGCTAGGATGGAATACCGCGTACTTTTCGACCCTGGTAGTTCTCATCAATCAGACGCTTTGGATGCAATCCGTTTACAAACCCCATGAAACCAGGATCGCGAATACTGTAGCCAAGCAACGCCTGAATCCTGCTGGAAAACTGACCGGCCTGATCTGGTGGCACCACCAGCGGCATATTCTCCAACTGTCTTAGCCAGGGTTGGCAATACTGAGGCGTAAGTGCAAGTCGAGTCTCGGTTGAATTATTCGCGCCACCCCGATGGTATAAAGATCCATGGTAAACCACGACAGATCCGGCACTCATCTGCACACTTATCCCGGCATCTTCGGGGATCGGTTCTTGCCTCGACCAGGTATGGCTACCTGGTATTATTTCGGTTGCCCCATTTTCAGTTGTGAAATCGTCAAAAGCCCANAGAGCACTCATTCCGTTAATATCATTTCGATTACAGTTTGGTACTTGCGTATGGTCTCCGTGAAATGTCTGAGCCGTTTCACCTGGGTGGATATTGATCGCAAGGTATGATGTCAGTAAATAGTTTTTTTCGAGGAAATTGTCAATAATCGCCAGTACATCAGGGTGCTCGACCAGCATCGACAAGAACGGCAACTTGGCAAGCAGGCCATAAACGCGTTCAGTCTGAAATCCTTCAAAATCATTACGTCCCATATGCTCTTTCGAAAGCCAGGGTGCAAGTGCTTGTTTTACGCTGTCAACCTGCTCAATGGGCAACAGGTCGTGCAGAATAGAGTAGCCTTGTTGTTTTATGGCCTCTACATGCTCTTCAATTTTCATATCAATACCTTCTTAGCTGACAACTGTGCTTATACCCAGTGAGCTGGTGGCGTCATATTTAGTTTATCTGCTAATAATCTCAATTCAGGATTCAGCTCCTTTCCAAGCTGAGCTCCCAGTGTATCAAGAGCACGGTTCATCATTTGAAATGTTCCCACTGCTCCAGCCGCTCGAATGACACCTTCGTCACCGACAACTGCACGCAGTTGCTCACGTGCACCGTTAAGTGCCTCGGAATCCCCCACCAGCAGATTATCTGTAAATGTGAGGAGTTCTCGATAGTGGGTCACACCACAACTTTGAGTCGGATCAATCACAACGCTCACATCCAGTTGAATCTGATTTGCTTCACAACTCGCACGGAGCATGCTGGAATGTGCCATAGTTCAGTAGAAGCAATCGTTATAGTTTGATGTCCTTGCCGCTAACAATTCAATCTGGCTTCGATGCAAACCTTTGGTGATATTCATGTCCATCATTTCAGGCATGCTGAGATACAAAGCCCCATGAATCTCATGTAGCGCATCAGCTTCAGCTGCAACGCCAGAAAAACAGTTTGGTGCCCCTGCAACGCCTCTCGTTGGCAGCCAACCTCGCATCAGTTTTGCGCCTTTGACCTCTTCCTGACTCGGCTCGCCAGGCTGAGGTTCGGGAAGGTTTCGGGGTGTTACACCCACGCCGACATAATAGGTATCAATGGCAGACAGCTGTGCGATAATTGCAGTGAGTTCAACCATCGGCAAAAGAGCCAGTCCTCGCTCACCGCACTCCTCAACCCATTGTTGGTCAATCGTATGCGCTTCTGTCGCGATCTTTTTCGCTGCCTCAGTCGCAACCTCAGTCAGGACATATAGCCCGGATTCATCATGGCTTTGTGCTTCCCGCGCCACCTTCGCAATCTCGACTCGCTCCTGACCGCTAAACCATGTGCCCGCACGAGCCAGGCGCTGCCATTGATTATCCACCATCGCTTCAATTTGCTGGCGAGTCGAAATCTGCCGATCATCCATGCGATTCTCCTACAAACGCCACTGGTATGCCTTTAGCATTTTCTTAATGAGCACTTTTCTATAACCCTGGTATCTCGACATCTGATCTTCAGTCAAAAACTTCGATACATCCGCATCCAAATTCTTCGCCAGAGACTTGCTTTTTCTCTTTATGAGCTTTCCCGCACCGGTATCGTTTCGACGTAACGTCTTATCAACCATGGCTTCGACTTCATAAAGATAGTCCGTGACGGCAATACGAAATCTCACAGCTTCCTGGTCTGACAACCCAATCTCCAGGTACTTTTCAACTACTTCTTCATGTTCCCAAAAAGGTGGTTTCGCAGCCTGCGCACTCGAAACAATCAAAAGCAAAAGCAACGATAGTAATATTTGCAAACTTCTTTTGTTCATGGATGAAGCTCCTTTTTCAGGTTGTTGTTTTTACTGCCGTTCGTTAACCCCTTACTGCTGATTTCCTTACTGCTGATTTCCTTACTGCTGATTTCCTTACTGCTGATTTAATGTGCCGACGTGCCGCTTTCCCTCTAGGTCAGTTGCCATTGTAGTAATGTATGNNCAGGATCATCATCAAGATGATGCTCAAACACGGCGGCGACTTCTGCACCGATCGGGATGGTCTGTTCAGGGTCACCCAATAAATTACCGACAATTCGTACACTTGGCGACTGCGCTAACTCAACCAGGACAACGATGTAGGGTCCCTGGTTATTAAGTGCGGGATGGACGGGATGCCAGACTCGTTCGTGACTATAGATAACACCTTTGGGTTCAACTTCCTCAAATGTGAGATCAAAGCTGTGACAGCCGTGGCAAATCCATTCGGGGCCCCATTGCCAACGTTGACAGGCCCTGCATCGTTGAATCATCAGTTTATCTTCAGCTAACCCCTCCCAAAAAGGCGCGTCTAATCCGTCAGGAGCAGGAACGGGCTTTGGCAGACCTAGCTTTAAATAGTAGCTCATAATGTAGCCTCCGAACCGAAGATCGAGGCACTCACCGGTGTTACCATTGGTCCGGATATCACCATTGATACCTCTGCATTGTCCACCTGGTTACTCGACTCCCGCCAGATTTGCCTTACTGCTTCAATATTCAGACCCAACCCGTGCATGTAGCATTCCGCCAAGTTCCCGCCACTTGTGTTAAGTGGCAGTTTGCCATTTGGATTCGTCAGATTCTCAAGGGTGAAGAATTCATTGCATTCGGATGGTAAGCAGAATTCGTGTTCGACGATGCTCATCAGAACGCCGCCGGTGAAATTCTCATAGCTTTGCAGTACATCAATATCCCCGGCTTTCACTTTTGCCATATCATATAAACGAGGAACCAGGGTTTTAAATGCTGAGGTCGCATAGTCCGGCGCGTTGTGAACGGGCGCACCGGCTCTATGATGAGAGCCGGCAACCGCACTCAGGAGATAGCAAGGCGGGTGATCAAATTCTTTCGCGCGATCTGCAGAAACAAAGATCATCGCTGCAGCTCCATCATTCTCCTGGCAGCAATCATAGAGATGAAAAGGTTCTACAATCCATCGGGAGTTCTCGTACTTCTTCTCATCCAATGGTCGACCATGCATAACAGCGCGAGGGTTGTTCTGTGCATGATGATAGGAGGCCAGTGAAATCGCGCGCAACGCATCTTGTTTAACATTATTTTCATACATGAATCGATTAACTTTCATAGCAAACATCTGTGCTGGAGACATCAGACCATAGGGAATGGTGTGAGCAAATTCTCCCGATATGGTGTTTCGCTGAGGTCCCTGACCAAATCGGCCAAACTGCCCCTGAGCCAGAGCTCGAAACACGACAACACATTCAGCTTGTCCTGTCGCAATAGCAGCCGCAGCGTTGGCAATAGCCCCGGAACCACCTCCTCCGCCACCGCCCCATTGCATATTGGCCAGTCGCATATCATGTATTCCCAAGGCAGCAGAGAGTCTGGATGCATCACTACGATCGTTGCTGAAGGATGAAAATCCATCAATTTCCTTCGCTGAAATGCCCGCGTTTTCACATGCTTTCACGATGGCTTCGAGGGCTAGTTTGAATTCGGCATCCGGTGCCTCACCACGCTTGTAGTAGGTCGTCTCAGCGACACCGGCAACACATACCTTACCGCGTAAAGTTCCACTCATACACAGACATCCCAAGTCATTATATTTATGCACCAGACGATGGGGCAGAAATCACCAAAGCCACCACACTGCCGGCAACTCGTTTCAGACTAACACATCAGCAGCCTTCTGAGTGACGCCAAGATAATGCTGATTGATTNGAAGCCAGAAAAAGTCCTAGTCACCGGCCAGACTAACGAAACCATCCTTCTCGACGTGCCATCACTAGGATCAAGTAAACCTTCTACAGCTCTGGGTCTCTGCAAAAGATAAGCTCGAATATATGAAAATGCACGTTAGAAGGAAATGTTTCATTGACTGAAAGTAACAGGTATTTAGCTGTTTCTTCTCCATTCTAGTAACACAGAGTTCAAGACGAGTTGGATCATTTAAGGCCTCCAGCTGTACACCGGCCGGGATTACCTCAATCAGAAATATCTGGCTCGAAGAATGACCAAAGCACCTCAGGAAACTTTTCCTTAAGTCTATTTTCAATTGCGTTAACGGCTTTGATCAGGTCTGTTTCGGATCCCAGAGGATGCATCCGNGCCTTAATCGCTACCATAACATCATCGCCTAATTGTAATGTAACTAGATTAAAGATCTCAGCGATGGTGTCCTCTCCAGCCAGAAATTCACGCATCTCTTTCAGCCTTCTGGGCTCAACGCTTTGACCAATAATGAGTTTCTTAATTTCGACACCGAGCAGGAATGCAATGACAATCAGCAATACGCCAATACCAATGCTGCCAATCGCATCATAAATAACATTACCCGTTATCATAGTCATTGACACCGCCAGCAATGCAAATGACAAACCCAGCAGTGCAGCAAGATCCTCGCCGAATATCACCAGCAACTCACTTCGTCTGGTTTCCTGAAACCATCGCCAGAAGCTTCTTCCGTATCGCTCCTTATTGACTTCTCGAATACACCCCATCAACGAAAGCCCCTCTGCGACAACAGAAAACGCCAGAACACCAATCGCAATTAAGGGTGATCTTAGAGGCTCAGTTTCAGATAGTTTATGTACACCTTCATATACTGAGAATAGACCACCCATACTGAATAACATCAACGCGACGATAAATGACCAGAAATAGATACTCTTGCCAAAACCAAGAGGGTGATCAGGCGATGGTGGTTGTTTAGCGCGATTCAAACCAAGCAACAGCAGCAGTTGATTACAACAATCTGCGAAGGAGTGCACACTCTCAGCCAACATGGAACCGGAACCGGTGGTAATAGCTGCACCAAGTTTTGCCAGGGCAATCGCCAGGTTCGCGAACAGCGCATAGAATATGGATTTTATAGAATCCGCCTTTTTCGCGGATTCATCAGGATAGTCAGATTCGTTTGCGATATCGTCGTCCAATGGTTGTTCTATGCCTACATTAATATTAACTATACGCTACCCCAGGGTTGCCGGTCATCTGCTGTCGCAAACTCAATTCGGCACTTTTTTACCCTCTGCTCCAAACCACACCTCAATGATTTGCGTCTATCTAATAGCGTATGAATGGTCATGAGGATGAACCTGCACATCAAGAATCTATACTATTGATTTTATTATGTTTATCACTCGCAATTAATGTTGCACAGGACAGTTCATCTATCTCTGAGACTCACGATGGGATTTCTTCGATCAAATTGTGCGTTCAATAGGGAAATGTAGAAGTGAGCCGCGTGCGGGGGGTGCGGGGGAAATGTCGATCAGTGAAAATACTGGAGATATCATGATCATTGNCCATGAAGGAAAACCTTAATGCAAACACGGGATCAGGCCGATGCCAAATGGCACTATCCGGCCTCAGCAGCCCGACGTTTAACCAGCGCTGTCTGAATTTCAGCATGTTTTTCACGTGTTAGCTTGTATTTCAGATAGAAGAAAACAGCGATCCCACCAGGAATCACTGCGATAGGTCCATCCACCAGGCCGAGTTGAAAAACTTTTTCCGCATCGACAGACCCAGGTTCTGCGCTAACGGGGAACTGAATCACATCGATTGCAATCCCCGCCAGTAAATGACCCAGGCCCGATGAGGCTTTTGCAAAAAAGGACCGCGCTGCATAAAACACGCCTTCTTGCCTGCGGTGTGTCATCAGCTCCTGCTCATCTGCAATGTCTGCCAGCGCCGACATGGCACTGATGTACAGAATTACCCCAAAAGTTGCGAACAATACAGTGAATGTAATGATGGTTGGCAACAACGCGACGCTGTGATTGCTCGGAAAGAAACCCACAATCCGCAAAACTATTGGGGCTGTAGCAAACACCAGGATGGCTATGAGGCTGAATATGATTACCGGTTTCTTTTCGAATCTTTCATGTAGAGGGGCCGTCACCACAAAACCAATAATGGGTGCAACAAGTGCAAATAAGGGAATGTAGCGGATCTGTTCGGGCAGGAACTCCCAGAAATAGGTATTCATATGCAGGTTGATCGTTTCTCGAGTACCTAAAGTTGCACTTAGAAGAAGATAGCCAATTAACAACATCAGATAGTTTCTATTTTCCAGCGCGGACTTACAGTCAACAATAAATTCTTTAATGGAGAACCTGGGTAGATCCACAAGTGGTTTGGGTAGCCTTGGGATAACCTTCATGGTAAGAACAGTCGATATCACCATGACGACACCCCCAAATATAGAAGCTGAAACTGCCAATGTTGAGTAGGCGGTTCGATTCAACAGTCCGTTTTCGTACTCTGGTGTCGCCGCGAAGAAGTATGAGTAGGCAATTACAGCTATTCCTATTCCTCCTAACGCGCCAAAGAGTGTATTGATACTCATTACCCTGGTCCGCTCCGTGAAATCGGCAGATAACTCCGCACCTAATGCCAGATGAGGTACGTGGAACAATGTCATACTCGATCGCATTAGTACCGTCAGGACCGTTAACCAGAGAAACAAACCAAAACTTTCGAAAGACTCCGGAGGCGTGTAAATCAGGAAAAGGCAGGTCATCACAGGAATTGGCGCCGCAAACATGAAGGGATGACGTCTTCCCAACTTTGATTTCCACCTGTCTGATATTGATCCAACCAACGGGTCTGTTATGGCGTCGAAAAATAGCGCAATGGTAATTGCCAGTCCTGCAAGAGTTCCTGGCACGCCCATAATGTTAGTATAGAAGAAGAAATTGAATGAATTGAATGCAACGCTGATTATCGCTTCAGCTGCTGCGCCAATACCATAGACAATCTTCAACAGGTACGGCACACGATCCGGATACGCACTAGCACCAACAGGTACCGGCTCTGATGATAAAACAGCCAATTACCTCAACCTCGTAATCTTAAGAGCCTCTGGTAATACGTTTTTCATGCACTTCCCCAAATGATGGAATCTCCATATCGCCACCAAGATTGTTATGCTTCACACCCTGCTCGCTAGAATGCACGTCTCAGCATGGTAGGCGAATGCTGGGTCCAAACGCAAACAGGTCTGCAATTCGACAAGCACTGCGTCTCCAAGTAGTCTTTGTTACTTTAGCAACCGGGAGGTGTTGTATGGATATTCATGGTTACTGCGATGATAAGTTCGGCCAGGTCAGGGAAGAGTTTGAGAATAACTTTACCGAACGCGGCGATGTAGGTGCCAGCTTTGCGTTAACCATCGATGGTGAATACGTTATCGATATCTGGGCTGGTCATACAGACGCTGATCGTAGCCAGGACTGGCAAGAAGACACCATAGTCAATGTCTACTCCACCACGAAAACGATGACATTTATCTCCGCTCTGATGCTCGCTGACAGAGGTGAATTGGATTTGGATGCACCGGTTGTGAACTATTGGCCTGAATTTGGTCAGAAAGGAAAGGGGGACCTTCCCGTAAAGTTCTTCCTAAGCCACTCGGCCGGTCTCCCGGGTTTTGATCCGGCATTGACGACGGATGAGCTCTACGACTGGGATACAGCAACGAACAATCTTGCCAGCCAGGAACCCTGGTGGGAGCCAGGATCAGCCAGTGGCTATCATGCAATTACCCAGGGATTTCTGATTGGTGAGCTCATACGACGCATTTCCGGCAAATCCTTTGGTACCTTTTTCAGAGATGAAATCGCGGATGTCGTCGGTGCGGATTTTCATATTGGTGTAGACCCAAAAGAATTTTCGCGCATCGCAGACCTGGTACCAGCCCCCGATGAATCACCTTTGATGCAAATGGACCCTGAGACCATTACCTCTCGGGTATTTGCAAGCGCCGAACTGCCTGATGATGTGACCAGAACAGAAGGCTGGCGACGAGCAGAAATCCCTGCTGCCAACGGCCATGGTAATGCCCGGTCCGTAGTCCGCGCGCAAACTGCCATGGCTAATAACGGGAAAGCCTTCGGTAAGCAACTGTTGAGTGAGCAAGGATGCAGGCGAGCCCTGGAGGAACAAATCAGCGGGCCGGACAAAGTGCTGATAATGCCCATGCGATTTGGCATGGGTTACGGATTCAGCACTGACATGATCAATATGGGGCCAAACCCGAATACCATCTGGTGGGGTGGTGCCGGTGGCTCAACAATTATTATCGATACAGATGCACACTTGTGTTTTTCATATGTAATGAATCAAATGAAGGCTGCGATTGTCGGGGATGAACGAGGCGGCAGTCTGGGTCGAGCTGTTTACCAGGGACTGGGACTTAGCTAGTTTTTTCATAGGAGGGTATAGTTAGATGCACAAATTCCTGGTTCCCTTAATCCTTGCCCTGACATGTGCGCCTGTCTTCTGCAGTGAACTCGGCGCAGCCATCGAAGATGACTACGCCAACAATCTCAAAGCCTTGTTCGAACATTTCCACAGAAATCCGGAGCTGTCCTTTCGAGAGTATGAAACTGCAAAACGACTCGCTAACGAACTAAAATCGTTAGGTATTGAAGTTACCGAGAATATTGGTGGCACCGGCGTTGTCGGTATCTTGAGAAATGGCGATGGTCCTCTGGTCCTCATCAGAGCAGATATGGATGGCTTACCAGTCAAGGAACGATCCGGTTTAAGCTACGCATCCTCTGCAATGCAGGAAGATTTGGACGGAAGGATTGTTCCAGTCATGCACGCGTGCGGACATGATGTGCATATGACTTCACTGATCGGGACTGCCCGGCAACTGATCATCCGAAAGGATCAATGGCAGGGTACGATCATGTTCATCGGGCAACCTGCCGAAGAACGCATTGGCGGGGCAAAAGCCATGCTGGATGACAATCTTTACGAACGTTTTGGCGTACCGGACTATGCACTGGCATTTCACGTTGCTGCCGGCAAACCTGCCGGGAAGATAAACGTCCCCAAAGGGCTGGCATATTCATCTTCGGACAGTGTCGATATTACAGTCTTCGGGATAGGCGCTCACGGTGCGTCACCACATTCAGGCAAGGATCCCATTCTGATTGCATCTCAACTGGTGGTCGCCTTGCAGACTATCGTCAGTCGGGAAATCAGCCCACTGCAACCTGGTGTGATAACCGTCGGATCTTTCCACGGTGGAAGTAAGCACAACATCATTCCTGATGAAGTCAAGTTACAACTCACCGTCAGGTCAAATGATGACAGTGTCCGGCAAGGGCTACTGAGTGCCATTGAACGAATTGCCAGGGGTGTCGCGGTTACTGCAGGTCTGCCGGAAGATCTGTATCCAAAAGTCGACCTGTCAGTTGAATCCACACCTCCTACATTCAACAACCCTGAACTCGCCAACCGGCTGGAATCAGCAATCGGCAAAGCCATGGGAGACGATATCCTCTTTGCCAGTAAGCAGGAAGGAATGGGTGCTGAGGATTTTGCCTATTTCGTACAAACGGAACATCAGGTACCAGGCGCTTATTTTGCGGTCGGTGGCTCGTCGAGCAAAGATATCGAGGCAGCGAAAAAGAAAGGCAAGAAACTGCCATCACATCATTCCCCGTTCTTCAGAATAGAACCGGAACCAGCAATCACCTCAGGCACTTTTGCCATGACAGCAGCTGTTCTCGATCTAATGAAGAAATAACCTTACCGACGATGCGAGATACAACTCAAACGATCTACCTCAACTCGATGGAACAATAACTTAACCGGCAACCTGTCCACGATCTGATCTCGTGACTCTGCGTACGGGTAAACGATTCTGAACTCAGAACCTGTTGGTCATGACCATGAACTGGTAATGGAATCCAGATGTTTACTTTCTGATCCCTGAGCAACTTACTCAGATCAACAATATATTCAATTTCATATATCGCTGATTCATGCCAGGGAATAAAAATCTGCAGCACACATCAATGAATGAACAAGGAACCAACAACGACAATACAACTCAACTCCAGGGCCATTATTCATCAGGCTGGCAAAATTACATAAGTCTCGAGTTCACTTCAACGACGATCGCTAACTCGAAACCTAATGGCCGAGTTCTTCCAGCAGACATTGCGTATATTGATCAGTCGTGCCATCTCCTCCCAGATCGGGAGTCAGAATCCTGCCATCACCAATCACATGGCGAACTGCTGTCCTGACCCGAGCTGCAGGCTCAGGCATTTCCAGGTAATCCAACATCATCGCGCTGGCGAGCAGTAATGCAGTAGGGTTAGCAATGTTACAACCGGCTATATCAGGCGCACTGCCGTGGACGGCTTCAAAAATCCCTCGATGCTCGCCAATGTTTGCACCCGGAGCCAAGCCAAGTCCGCCGACCAGGCCTGCACAAAGATCGGACAGCACGTCCCCAAACAGATTAGTTGTTACGATGACATCGAACCGATGTGGGTTCATCACCAACTGCATAGCGCAGTTGTCAACAATCATTTCTTCACATTCAACATCGGCATATTCGCTAGCAACCTCACGTGCAACTTCAAGAAACAGACCAGAGGTGGATCTCATAATATTCGCCTTGTGAACCACGGTCACCTTGCGTCTACCCAACCTTTGCGCCAGAGAAAATGCATGATGCAGGATTCTGGTACACCCATTTCTCGTTACCACACTTGTCAGTTCTGCTCGTTCACCATCCTCACTTCGAACATGGCCTACACCTGAGTAAAGCCCTTCCATATTTTCCCTGACAACCAGAATATCGATATCGGAATATCGAGTCGTCGCACCCGGTATCGAAAGCGCAGGCCGAACATTAGCAAAGAGATCAAAGTGCTGCCTGAGTGAGACATTGACCGATGTAAAACCCTTTCCGATGGGCGTGGTAATCGGTCCCTTCAAGGTACCCCGATTTCTCTCAATATGCTGAAGCGTCTCCTCAGGAATCAGGTCTAATCCCTGTTTTAAAGCTGGTCCTCCGGCAAGCGCTTCTTCAAATACCAGACCACAGTCAAGCGCCGTAAGAACTGTCAGTACAGCCTGTGTTATTTCTTCGCCGATACCATCTCCTGGTATTACAGTAATTGGTATTTCACTCATTTTTCTATTATAGGCAAAAAGACAGTTCCCATCAGTACTCAGGATTCTTGACCAATCAGCGAACGTGGGTACCTATTACCCAAATTACCTGGAATGATCAGATGGATATTGACAACGTTAATAATCGTCTGCCTGGCGATAGAAACTGAACTACCCTATGGTCGACTGAGACATATTCCTTTTGCGCTGTTTTTCTTCGTCGATTGTTCCACGATGCTCCGATATCATTTCTATTCTATCCGCCAATAACGATACTGCTGAGCATCTCGTCTGCGGCGATCATAGGTACCCTAGCCTATTTCCTCGCCTCCACAATTATGAACGAATTAGTGGGCAAGGATGAGGTTTTGATTGACCAGCGGGGGGTCTCTAATGGAGCCATCCGATATCCTCGTATGTGAGTCGCAAAGGCCGGTCGCTTACAACATTCAGGTCAGACCGATCGTCGAGCCTGGGAAGTCACCTGAACCAGCTGAAATCTGTAAAGAGGCCAAGACAGTATTTGTGGCGATGCAATACGATAGGGTGAAAATTTGAAACGCTAGAGAACAACGTAGCGAATCACGAGACCTGCCATCACCAGCTGAAACAGAAAGATCAACCATATAGCACCACGCACAAAAGGATGCGGTGTCAGGCGCTGATCCATATTGTTTCGCTGCAGCCACAAGGTACCGCCACTCTGAATTGGCAACATGAGTGCACCGACGAGTCCACCAATCGTGACCAGGAGAACAGGGTTCTGGACACCGACATAAAGCATACTGCCAACAATTGGCATGATGGAAATATAACCTCTGATCCATGCCGCCCGGGTCTTCAGATTTGCCCTTGGGAAAAATCCAAGTTCAATCAGATAGTCAGGAATAAACCTGGCACCGGCACCAATACCCGACAAGGTTGTTGAGAAAAGAATGAAAAATGCACCGGTACCAAATACCCACAGCGCCCAGGTACCAAGTGTCTCGGTGAACATGCCTGATAACATGGAGATGGTTTCGAGTCCGTCAGGTGTTTTTCCCAGAACGTTTAGAACCCCGGCACCGAGCAGGTAGAAAGGTAGTGTTGCACAGGTGAGAATAATGAGAGTTAACCAGACATCGGACTGCAGTACTTTGATCCAACCCCTGGCCCTGCGTAACCAATCTTCTGAGGATTCAGAGTCTTTCTGTCCTATAAACGTCGGATAACCTTTCTCAATACACCAGTAGGTATATGCTGCTGTTTCCCCGGAGTTGACCCCCGTATAGCCATAAACAGCGAGTGCAAGCGCTATATACTCAAGGGGTAGATCAAATCTGAAACCGCTGCTGATGTCAGCCCATGAAATCTGGTACTCGGTTGACTGCATTGTGACTGCGCATACCAGCGTTGTCACCGTAAAACCCATAACCAGACCAAGTAGTATTTTTTCGAAACGCTGATACCCACCAAAATTCAATATCCCAACTGTTAGCAGCGCAATCAGAAACGTTGCCCACACGGAATCAATGACCGGGAAAAGTAGTGATAGCGCCTGTCCGGCACCCCCCATGATACCTCCCAGGCCCAGTACTCCCGGAACGAAGGCAATTAATCCCAGCCAGATCGGCCACCCCACCTTGCCTTTTGGACCCCACAACTTCCCAGGAAATCGATTAATCGCACGCAGGTATGTGTCACCGCTCACAATAATGTAACGTGCAAGCTCTGCCTGAATGAGAGATTTGATCCAGCATGACATTACTACCCACCACAACAATACAAATCCCGCCGCGGCACCAAGACTGGAAGTCAGGATAATTTCTCCGGATCCGACAATCGAACCGGAAACTATGACGCTGGGACCAAGATAGCGAATACGATTCGCCAGGGTTGTCGGAGGTTCGAGCGCACCACCTGTTTTAACGGTATACGGATCTGAGGTCTGTTGCTGCGTGTCCAATTTCTCTGATTGGTTACTCAAGTTATTGATTCATCAGTCTGATGATGCCAGACCCAGCTGTTCTATGCGAGTCGCACCTAATAAGTTGACCGACTTACTCTAAATTTGAAATTGTGATCTCATCGCCAACTACAGCAGCCAGGGTTGCACCGGCATTTTCAAAATTCCGCGCTACTCGAATCGTCCCATCATCAAGAACAAACGACACCCATTCACCATTAGAGACATCGGAATAGGTTGAACCGTAGTAGACCGAAACTTTGGTTCCCTTATGTTTCAGTGTGTAATTTGCTCCCTGAAGTATTCCCAGCTCATCCAGTTGGCTCGCGGTTACCGACGTATTCAGGTTTCCATAATCCTCGGTGATGCTGTTAATCGTTCCTGTGACTGACTCAGCAGACGCATGCAGACTGAACAGGAACACCAGAATGAGTAACCCTGTTCTCAACTTGATATTCATCGCTTTTGATACTCCCTGATTTTTCTGCTTTATAGCACCTGTCGTCTATTAATAAAAACATCCTCTCAGATTCCCACAGCGTGATATTTTCGCTCCTTCGGATGTATCCACAGGTGCGCCTTCAGTATTCAAATCACTCGCATTTCCTCTCGAAGATCTCTCCCGCCCGATCAAATCGGTCAGCTAGTACAAATATCATCTGCACTCAGCACCACCTCTGCATGACGCATTAGAAACCCCGGTATGTCCACCTCTTTTGCAGAAAGTTATGGTCAATTTCGTTAAGCGCATTGCTAAGCGGTAAAAACATGCTTTATTCTCCCAACATCGCGTATGGAGTTGAGATCTTGGAAATTGCTGGAAAGCCAGAAAACGAGGCAGATCGTCTCGAAGCGGTTCATTCACTGGATATGATGGATACGCCACCAGAGGAGTCATTCGACCGTTTTACCCGTTTCGCTCGCCTTTTATTTAATGTTCCCATCACCTATGTCAGTCTGGTCGGAGACGAAACAATATGGTTTAAGTCTCGACAGGGATTTGATACAGGACAATCACCCAGAGACTCATTTTTCTGCAGCCACACCATCCTGGCTGATGACGTCATGGTCATCCAGGATACGATTTCCGACCAGCGTTCTGTGGACCTTCCCATTGTCGTTAACCCACCTTACGTTCGATTCTACGCTGGCATAAAGCTCAATGTCGGAGATGGATGCAGTGTAGGAACTCTCAGCATCGCGGATACAAGACCAAGATATCCCAGCGACGAAGAGATGCAGCTTCTAAAGGACCTAGCAAGGATGCTGGAACTTGAGTTTCATGCCCAGAGGATTACGACAACAGACAGGCTGACAGGTCTTTCAAATCGAAGGGGTTTCCAGTCCATAGCTCTGCATGCGCTCGCGATGTGCAGGCGAATGAACAGAGGGGCCTCGCTGATGCACATTGACCTCGACAACTTCAAGCATGTAAATGACAAGTACGGTCACGCCGAAGGAGATAAGGTCCTTTGCGACATCAGCCAGTTGTTGCTGACAGCGTTTCGAAATTCAGATGTCATTGCACGAATTGGTGGCGACGAGTTCTGTGTCCTTCTAACGGACACCAACGCAGAGGATATTGAAAAGCCGTTGAAAAACGTCACAGATGCGCTGCATGAAGAAAACATGAATCTTCCTTATGACATCAGTTTCAGCATCGGTATAGTTTCTTTTGATCCAGACCGACACAAGGTTATCGAAGATCTGATGAAGGATGTGGATGAAAAAATGGCGCTGCACAAAGAAGAAAAGAAGACTGCGTCCTGATACGTCAAACGCGGCACTGAAGTTACGAAGATAGACCTGCCACAATTGATGGTACTGTTTCTATCCGAGCACCTTGTTCTTTCAAGTATAGGTTTTGACGTCTCACTATATCGGTGGCATGACCTTCGTCTGTTGTCCGGGTGCTATGTGCATCTCCGGCTGCTATTACTGTCAGACCTGACTTAGGCACTGAGACGCTCGTATATGCAAAGAGCTCTCGTTACTTAACCGACGCAAATACATCGTGCTCATAGACACCTTTCATAATTCGCTGGACCGGGCTGAAGATCAGAGCCCTGTTTCGAAACCAGGCACTCAGGCCTTTCAGGTGAAATATCTTTGAATTTCTTCTGGACCCATTCTGTATCATCGCCGTTCGATCACGCCTGATCGTTTCATAGACCGAAAATGCCCGATCAATGCCATCTTCTTTTTCTACGCATATCGCTAACACTGCAGCGTCTTCAATCGCCATGGCTGCGCCTTGCGCCATGTAGGGTAGAGTGGGATGACAGGCATCACCTAACAGTGTCATTCGGTCTCGGCTCCAGGTCCTCATCGGTGAACGATCAAACAACGCCCACTTAAAGCAGTCATCCGGGTCAATATTATCAATCAGTAACTGAATATTCTGGTGCCAGCCCGCAAATTCCTGCTTCAATTCACTAAGGTCTCCATGCCGGGTCCATGATTCGACTTCCCAGCCTTCTTTTTCTACAACGCCGACACAATTGATTAACTCCCCACTGCGGACATAATAATGCACAAAGTGTCCTCCTGGACCCCACCAGACAGATGCAACAGGAGGAACCACGCCTGCGGGAATAGAGTCAGCCTTAAGAACTGCACGCCAGGCAACATTACCTGTGAAATCTGTATCCTGTTCACCAAAGAGCGCAGTCCTTACTACAGAGTGGATTCCGTCCGCACCCACCAGTGCATCACCACTAAAACTGGCACTGCCAGCCATAATCTGTATCTGATCAGCCAACTCTTCAATCGTTTCTACCCTGCTGTCTGCGTGAAGCTGAATCAACGAATGCTGACTCGCCGCCTCTAGTAAAACTGACATAAGATCAGCTCGATGCATATGGTAATATGGAAGGTCACCGCGTGAATCATCCAGCAGCATTGCATCCAACAGTTTACCTGTCTTCCAATGTCGCACTTCCGCCCGGGTAGGAATAAAGGCCAATGAACGCAATCCATTCTCAAGACCCAGGTAGTGCAATACCCTTGTACAGTTAGGGCTCAGTTGAAGTCCGGCACCTACCTCGCCAAATTCTGATGACTGTTCAAACACATCGACGGAGATTCCTTTCTTCGCCAAGCATAAGGCCGCTGTTATACCACCAATACCACCACCTGCAATAAGAATCCGCATCAATACAATGCCGGATTACTGTTGCACTACGTATTTTAGAATATCGACAACCTGATCAGTTGACTTTGCCCAGGCCAGTGCTGGCGCATCTACTTCCTTCAAGGGATGAACAATGCTGTCATCGTGCAGGGTAATGTAGGGCTTTCCCAGCGCCGCACAAACACCAGCATCAAATGCTGCATTCCACTGCTTGAATTTGTCACCGAAGCGCACCACCACAATGTCACTCATTTCAATTAACGTCTTTGTGCGAATGGCATTTACTTTCGCCGATTTATGATCTCGCCAGAAGCTGTTAGGCTCCGGCCCCAGGTGATCACCAGCGGCATCGCTGGCATCATGGTCGGTTACCGCGGAGGTGAATTCGATGTCAAGCGCACTCGCTTCAACCCCCTTTATGATTTCATCTCGCCAGTCAGTATGTATTTCACCTGACAGATAAACTGAAAATGTCATCTCGAACGTCCTCTAATTAACCAATTCCTTTACCGCCTGCTCCCGTATGCGGCGTTTGTCTATTTTACCGGATGCTATGCGAAGCAGAGGTTGATCCGTGACACTGAAGTATTTTGGGATTTTAAATTTGGCAATATGATCCACCAGGAAACCTCGCAGCTCTTCTTCATCAACAACATCGTCAGTGAATATCGTCGCACCCACCTCTTCACCCAGCCTGTCATCGGGCACCGCGTAAACAGACGCCTCCAGCACCTGGTCATGGGCCAGGAGCCCGGCCTCGACTTCAGCACAGCCAATGTTCTCTCCACCACGAATCACCAGGTCCTTTATTCGGTCAACAATATAGAGAAATCCCTCATCATCAATATATGCAACGNCTCCAGTTCGAAGCCACCCATCCATAAACGTCTCAGCGTTGGCTTCCGGTCGATTCCAATAGCCCCGGATTACTGATGTACCCCTGACCTGCAACTCGCCCCGTTCACCAGCAGGCAGTTCATTGCCATCTTCATCGAGTACCCGGAGTTCAAGCACTGCAGAACAACGCCCGGAACTGCCGGGACGCGCGAGATAGTCCTCACCTCCTATGCCCGTGCCAATTGCATTTGTTTCTGTCATACCCCAGCCCGTGCCTGGCATCGCTTTCTCGAACACAGCGGCGATGTTCCTGACCTGTTGTGGTGCTCTTGGTGCCCCTCCGCCACCCACACTGGCTAGTGAGCTTAGATCGCAATTGGTTCGCTTTGCTGTTTCAACCAGATCACCGGTCATCGCGGCTGGCGCTGTAAACGAAGAAATCCGTTCCTGTTCGATAAGCTCTGCAGCGATCTCTGCATTCCACTTGTACATCGAAACGAGCTTCCGCTGCGCACGAAATGAAGCCAGCATCACCGCATGTGATCCGGTGGCGTGAAACAAAGGCACCGCCAGCAAGGTCGCTGGTTGGAACTCCGACTCTGGCGGCTCGATATTTTTCGCCAACATAGCTGACCGATCATCCAGTTCCCAGGACTTCAGTGCGGATACAATATTGCGATGACAGGAGACTGCTCCTTTGGGATGCCCCGTTGAGCCCGATGTGTAGAATATCGTCGCGTCATCGTCCAGTGAAAGATCAACTTCGGGCAATTCGACGGCTGCCTTTTTACCGAGCAGATCTGATAAAGCTCGCACATCGTCCGGTAGCTCTTTCGAAGGTCGGACAGCGATGACCGCCACCCCCAGGCTCCGATACTGCCCTTTGACGCGATCAATCCGTTCCTGATCGGCAAACAGGATTCTTGAGCCACTATCCGAAAGGCCAAATTCCATTTCCTCACTTGTCCACAAAGCGTTCATCGCCACACCAATGCCGCCGATAGATGTCACTGCCATGAACACCATTACCCATTCCGGATAATTTCGCATGGAAATCGCAACACGATCTCCCTTCTCGATACCATAGGTCTCGATCAATATCGATGCGATCTGACTGGCACGTTGAAATACTTCAGAGAAGGTAAATCGCTCATCTTCAAAGACCAGAAAAGTCTCATCGCTCGGACTTTCCACGAACAGATCTCTTAGTGTCTGAGGACCATTCTTAAAGGAACGACATGGTCGGCCAAATACCTTAACTGTCTCAAGCTCGTAATCCTGACCTGGCGCTGTAAGTTGCTCAAGCGCTTCCTGTCGGCTCATCGTACCTGCCACATTCTGTCTCATTAAAACTGAATGACCCGCAATATATAGAGGCATCTCCGTAAGTGTCAATGACCCTCCTGTGGAGGATAAAATCACAATAAGAGAAGTTACAAACTGATAACATTCGCTATGGAATCCAAATGGAGCCTGTTGTGCGAAAACTGATAGCTTCTGCCTGTCTTATAGTAGCCTCTTGTTCATGTTTCTCAGATACAACAAAGACAACAACTATGGAACAATCAATGTTCACCATAATGAGATTGTTAGATCGACCGATTATTGACTCCTCCACCCACAGTTCTATCGGTAAGAACGTCCAGGGCCCCTCCCTTATCCGCGTGCCGGATTGGATAGCGAATCCACTCGGTCAATACTATCTGTACTTTGCAGATCACAAGGGCAGCTATATACGCTTGGCATATGCCGATGAGCTGACAGGACCGTGGAACATCCACGAACCAGGCAGCCTTCAGCTGCCGGATTCTAAATTTCTTACTGAACCACCGGAAACGACACCAGAGATGCTCGAACAGGCGAGGGTATTCCAGAAGAACATTCCCTATCCACACGACATTGTGCTGGATATGACGACTCCTCATATTGCCTCCCCCGACGTCCATATTGATCATGAGTCAAGGAAGATAGTTATGTATTTCCATGGGCTCGAAGCCTTAGCAACACAACTGTCTCGAGTAGCCACATCTGATGATGGTATCCATTTCATTGCCAATGATCAGATTCTGGGGCGCCCATATATGCGTGTTTTTAGCCATGAAGGGTATAAGTACGCCATGTCGATGCCAGGTCAATTCTATCGATCAAAGGACGGGATCACGAGCTTTGAAACAGGTCCGCTACTATTTGAGCAGAACATGCGTCATGCAGCGATGCTGGTTCAGGATCAGCAATTACTGGTCTTCTGGACTCGTGTCACCGATACACCGGAACGAATCCTGCTCTCTACAATAGATATCTCGGGAGACTGGCAGAACTGGAAAGAATCGGAACCCGGGGAGGTCATGAGGCCAGAGAAAAGCTGGGAAGGTGCGCTTGAACCCCTGACGCCCAGTATGCGCAGTGTTGCCTATGGCATGGTCAATCAGCTGAGGGATCCGGCCATTTACGTCGAGGATGATCGAATATATTTGCTCTACGCCATAGCAGGAGAATCGGGTATTGCAATTGCAGAGTTGATCAGGGTAGCGAACTAGTCCTGATTTAGTCTTCTGTTACTTGTTTGTGCAATTAGCTTACTACTCGTTTCAGCGCCCCTTCCAACTTGTTAGGATCAAATCCCCAGGGACCCTGATCTCCCTGATAAGCAACCTTTCCTCCCTTGTTGATCAAATACAACCGATCTGGCAGAGCGCCGTAGGCACTGGCAATCTTGTCGTCAATCTCATCAACGACGACGGGCATTCTAATCTTTAACCTGATAGCACAACTCGTCGCTGCCGCCAGTCTTTCTTCATCGCTGGTTGGATCAAGAATCTTAATATCCTGTTCCCGATTCATTCTTACAACCCAACCATCTTCGGGATGTGCTTCTCGGACATAAACCACAACTAAATCAACTCTGTCTCCATATTTTTCCCACAACTGATGCATGGGTTCCAACTGAACCCGAAAAGGAGGTCAGGTATAGGAACCGAAGATCAACGCAACCGGTTTCTCTTTGGCAACCTTCGCTAATTGAAACAATTTTCCGGTATCTTTTTCTGTACCGTCAGAATAGTCATAGATTTTGCTTTTGAAATCGTATGCATCGTCTCCTTCTGACAAGTCAGGTGTTCCCAGGCCTTTATGCCTTGGGTCTGCCATTACATCCATGGGTGTCTTGGGGGAATCATCAGGCGTGAAAGCCTTCCAGTCGAATCCTTCTGGCAGTTTGTCCGCCATATGAGTCTCCTTGTAAGTCTGTTTGATGAGACTTAAGCACTTTTTGATGGATAGCTAATACGCGGGAACGGATTCCGGATAAGTGCTTCGCACTTTCCGGGATGACGATGAGGTAAAGAGGCTCTGCGGGATGATGGTGAAGTGAGTGTGCTAAGAACCTTTGAAGCCGGGTTTACGCTTCTCGAGAAAAGCACGTCGACCTTCCGCGTAGTCATCGGATACCCGGATCGAAGCGCGCATTTCGGTTCCTTTTTCCTTGGCGATATGTTCATCTTCGAATACTGTTCGCCACAAGGTTTCTTTCTGAGCTCTGATCGCTAATGGCCCACTCTCCTCACACAGTCTCTGAGCAAACCTGAGCGCTTCCGATTTGACTTCACCCTTTGCTGTCACGACTTCCACCAGTCCCGCACCGGCGCACCACTGCGAGTCCTTGCCATCACCAGGGGTCAGGAACGCAAATGCTTTTGCATACCCCAGTTTCTTGGCCAGCTTGATCGGAATATCGACCGCATTGGTTCCCACCTTGGGCTCAGAAATCATGAAGTTGGCAGACTCATCGGCAAAGACCATGTCGCAACCCAGAACGAGATTGACACCTTCACCCACGCAGTGACCATGAACCGCCGCTATAATGGGTTTATTGGTCACCATTTCATCATCCAGTATCAGACCGCCTAATGCCGCGGTGATCCCATTAGCGGCATTGGCGTCAAGTGCATTCATATCAGCACCGGCACTAAAAGCCCGATCTCCGTTAGCCTGAATGATTGCGACCCACAAATCAGGATCGTCTCTGAATGATTCCAGTGCCTGATTCATACCCTCGTACATTCCGCTATCGAATGCGTTAAGCCTGTCAGGACGGTTCAGAGTGATGATCGCAACCCGACCCAGTTTCTCGAACAATACTCGATCGTGGAATTCCACAGCCATGATTCTATTCCTCAATTTTCTACCTTAAGCAGGACATCAGTTACCAGATACAGAATCTACCTGGCCAAACAATGATTCAAGTTCTGTCATGATCTCAGGCGGCAATGGCTCTGCCAGAATTGATTCAATATTCTCTTTAAGATGTGATTCGCTGCCTGTGCCGGTCAAAACGACAGTGGCACCCGGTTCGTGCCGACAAAATCGATAGGCAGCTTCAACGACGGATCTGGTTCCCGGGTGCTGCTCAAGAAATCCCAGGGGATTGCGCCGATCCATGACGGTTTCTTCAAGCTCACCATCGTCAATCAACTTGTTTACTACTTCCGCCAGTGCGGCAGGTTGACTCAACGCTCTACGGACAGCGAACATGATCTGAGTTGCAACGTCTTTTTCAATTGTTAACGGAAACACGGAATGTCTCGCGCTCGGATTCAGCAGGTTGAATCCCACCATCACCACATCAAAGTGATCATCTGGAAGAGCCATCTTCAGCATCTGGTGAGATGGATCTCTACCAAAGGCCTCCGTGATCCCTAAAAATCTGATCTTGCCTAGTTCCTGCTGTTTGAGCAGTGCAGGAAGAATCTCAGTCACGCAGTGCGGATACTGTTCTTTCGAAACCCCATGTAGATTAAATATGTCGATATAGTCCGTTTGCAGCCGAGTGAGGCTTTTCTCCAGGGATGCCACCACATCAGCACCCGACAGTAACTCTCCCGCTCTCCCCGCGAAAGATTTGGTCGAAATCACTACCCTGTCTCTCTTCCCCAGCACCGCATTGCCCACAGCTGTTTCTGTACCGTATGCTCTGGCGGTGTCGATAAAATTTATCCCTAATTCCAGAGCGCAATCCACAATGCGTGATGCCTGATTTCCACTATTGCCCCGGGCCATCCCAAGGCGACTGTGCCCACCACAACCCAGACCAGCGACACTCACATCAATGCCGGTGCGACCCAGTAAAGTCGTTTTCATCTCATCTCCGTGATTGCCTGAGGTGGACTAATTATATTTCTTGTACTCAATGGTGTCCCTGGTGATTCTTGCTCTGAATCCAACCAGAGTGCGATATTAAGGGAGAAAACCGTCCATACGCTGTTTCTTTTTGTTATATCTGATCCCAACTGCTCCGATGGCCAGAGCAGGCCTGGCTTCATCCGGAATGACCAGATTAGGCCAGGAATCGCCTGGAACGACCAGAGTAGCCCACACTTTGCCTCGAGTACCCGGCGGGGTCTAGATCGCATTTACATGAGGCAAGGCCCGAAATAGCTTTTCTTGTGTCAGGCCGCCGAATTCAGATAGTCATCAACGACTTTTTCAAATTTATCCTGCGCCTTCTCGATCAGTTTCGGTAAATGATACGTGGGGAACAGATCATCCGATGGTTCATATTCACGCAACATTAACTTAGCAAGATTAGCCTTATGTACCTCGGTTGTGCCATCCATAATGCCCATCTGAGGCGCTGACAGCCACATAGCCCCGAGCGGTGTCTCGTTAGACATACCCAGCGCACCGTGCAGGTGAATCGCTCGATAAATAATGTCGTGGTTTACTTTGGCGGCACTGATCTTGATTGAGGCAATCTCTTTACGAATCTCTCGAGTATAGGATCCGGTTTTATCGATCAGCCAGGCGGTATACAAGACGTGAAGTCTAAATTGTTTTAGCTGAATATAGGACTCAGCTAGATCAGCCTGTACCATTTGCAGGTCAGCAAGCAGCTGTCCCCTGGCACGACGGCTCAGGGCTCTCTCACATGCCATGTCCAGAGCTCTGGTACAAACACCCACGGCACGCATGGCATGGTGTATACGCCCACCAGCCAACCGGGTCTGCGATCCAACAAATCCCGCCCCTTCATCACCCAACAGGGCATCCGCCGGTATTCTCACGTCGTTGTACCTTATGTAGGCATGACCACCACGACCTGAGTCAGTGTTGTAGTTATGTCTTAACGGCGTGCCAATGGTATGTACGTTACGAACCACTTCGACCCCAGGGGTGTCTGTATCGACGATAAACATCGAAGCCTTTTCCAGCATCGGCTTGTCAGGGTCTGTGATTGCCATCACGATCAGAAAATCTGATCCTACGCCATTGGAGGTAAACCATTTTTCACCATTGATGACCCATTCATCACCATCCCGACGCGCACTGCATTTAAACTCCTCCGGTCCACCAGCGTGGGGTTCCGTCATGGAATAGGCAGAGTGCTTTTCACCTGAGAGCAATGGCTCCAGGTATTTTTTCTTTTGCTCTTCAGATCCATTGTGGGCGATCAGTTCCATATTCCCGGTATCAGGCGCCTGACAGCCAAATATCGTTGGCCCCATGCGAGTGCGACCCAATATTTCATTTAGCAGGCAAAGTTTTACCTGTCCCAGTCCAGGTCCACCCAGGTCAGGACCCAGGTGAAAACCCCACATACCCCGGTCCTTCACCTTGTCCTGCAGGCTCTTGATATAAGCCCTGATGGCATTCCAGCCGTCTGCATCCAGGGCTTTACCATTTTTGTGCGTACCTACGGACATGAACTGGTCGAGGGGCTCAATTTCTTCTGTTACTAATTTCTCTACCCAGTCAATCTGCTCCTGAAACTCCGGCTCCACCTCAAAATCTATCATTTTTCACGCTCCTTTTTTCTTTCTATTTCTTTACCCTTCAACAATGCCACTTTTCAAATCGGAATATCAACTTATTCAAAATGCGAATGATCGCCAATAACCCGTGATTCAGGAGGTGACCTTCAATCAGTACTTTTCAATCNGCGGCGGTTTTAAGTTCACCATCTCCTTCATAGTCAGCTCCATCGATACGACTTCCAGGGAAGACTCACATACCGCCAAAACTGATATTCTGATTCTTCTGCAACATCAGCACTTCAACGTCACCAACCCCCCAGGCCTCTTAACAGAACAACAGTCGCAGCCGGGATTGTCGGTTCGACTTCTTGCGCGTCTTTCTTCAGGTCACCATAAATGTCATTACGATGGATTTTCTCGTCCGTCATATACTTCTCAATCTGAATCAAACGAGAAGAATACCACTAGTGACCAAGTGCTATACAACCCGGTGAGTAGTCGCGAAGCTGTCTGCTCAGGCACCTTTAAGAAAGTTTATCGCGATTTCCGCGTATAAGGCTGATCCATGAGCCATACCTTGTTCATTCAGGATCATACGATTCGAATGGCATGGTACTGCCAGGCTGGCATCGTCTGGTTTAACCCCAAGGAAGAACATGGCACCCGGCCATCGCTGAAGAAAGTAGGAAAAATCCTCAGCCCCCATCATGGGAGACTTGGACTCAATATATCCTTCTTCACCCAACAGACCGATCGCTGTATTTTTGGCAAATCTCGTAAACTTCTCATCATTTATGGTTACCGGATAACCGTAGGAAGAAGAATGGTTGACCTCCATTTCATATGCCTCAGCAATCTTTCTGGCGATTCGCTCAATCCCCTCATGAGCGATCGAACGTGATTTTTCAGACGTGGACCTTAATGTACCTGTTAACCTGGCAGATTCCGGAATCACATTGGATGTCGTTCCCGCTTCAATCATTGTGGTGGTCAGTACAACCGGATCAAAGGGATTAATGCGACGAGTTACAAATCCCTGCAACGCCTGAACTATTTCACAGGCAACCGGCACCGGGTCCAGACAATCATGAGGCATCGAGGCGTGACCACCTTTGCCCATCACTTCGATTTGCCACGTATCTGCCGCTGCCAGCATCGGGCCTGCCTTTGAGACAACCTTTCCGATATCAAGCAAGGGGGTAATGTGAATTGCGAAAACTGCATCCGGTTGATTCGGGGCATCAAACAGACCCTCATCAATCGCAACCTTGGCACCATAGTGACCTTCTTCACCTGTCTGAAAGAAGAAATCAACAGATCCGCTTAGCTTACGTCGCTGTTCATACAGGATTTTGACAGCGCCAACCAACATCGCAGCGTGGGCATCGTGTCCGCAAGCATGCATTTTGCCGTGGTTCTTTGATGCAAACTCAAGGTCATTATCCTCAGGCATTGGTAATGCATCCATATCCGCGCGCAGCATGATTCGCGGACCAGGATTCACTCCATTGAGAGTTACGACCAGCCCTGTTGTCTCCTTACTGTATCTGATATCCAGATCACAATCCGACAGAGCATCAATCACGGCCGCCTTGGTATCGGGCAACTGATTCCCCAGTTCCGGATTCGCATGTATTTTCCGTCGAAGGGATATGATATCCGGAAGGATTTCTGAAGCTTTCGCCAAACTGTCAACACTCATCAAAATCTGCTCTTGGATTCTATGTGACGACCAGTCTAGATAGACTCTCAGCTAAAGTCGACCTGCCAGAATTGATGGCCTGACCATCATTGCAGGTGGCACAGTCTGTCATATCTCAAATTTATCAGTTCTTCGGTAACCTATTAAATTTCTTACAGCTAACAGTCATGTAACGCCGCCTTGGTAGATTATCCAGGCTAGTCAGCAGAACGCATTCGTTTAATCTGCACAAGCAATTCGGCTGCAACCTTTTCTGGCGACATTCCTGAGGTGTCAATCTTCGCATAGGGGAGAGAATCGATCAGCTCCAGGCGACTAATGGAATAACTGATTACGTCCTTAATTGGGTCATTCTCAACACCAAGGCGATTGCGCTCTTTCAACCGTTGTTCAAGCTTCTTTTTAGACGCCGTCAGATAAATATGATCAACACGCTCAACGACATCACAAAGACCGCTCTTCACCGGATCATAAAGCGCAGATCTTGCAAAAACCCAGGACACGATACCCAGCTCACATCCGGCTTCAAAGTATCCGCGCATGACCCCAATAACATTATTTATGGCAATCACACCGTTCTCTTCGGTCGCCACATTCCGGGATACCCGCCAGACATCATCCGCATCAAGAATGCCCACGCCGTCGAGCCTTTCCTTCATCAATCTTAGAACAGTACTTTTACCTACACCCGGAGGACCACCAAGCAAGATCAGTTTTGGCATATGTTTTCGGCCTTCTCAGAAATGGCAACCTGGACAGAATACAGACTAAAGAGGGAAGTCATATTTGACAACTTCTCATTCTCTACCTGATCTGGCGAAAAGAAAAATGTTGGCATTGCTACTTCCGAACATCCGACCACCATGCATCTCAATCCCGGCGGCTATACGACAGATGAAATCAATCGGACCGCCATGTGCCACGGCTAAAATCCGATCAGAATGTTCCAGGTCGTTAAGCCAAGATAAAACACGATCCAGATTCACTCTGCGACTCTCGCCAGCTGGCATCACATAGCCATCATCAAACACATTAAACTGCTCAAACTCCTCGGTATAAAGCCTTCCGCACTCGGCAGTTTGCTTGCACCGCTTTAGGCTGCTGCAATAGATAACGTCAAAACAGCTGTTATCAAATCCTACTAGACTGATACTTTCAAATTGTTCCTCGGTAACTCCTTTATCAGGTCAACCATTAAAACGTCCGGCAATGTTATGTGCAGTAACCCCGTGCGTAATACAATGCAGCTCCATGGTTTCCTTTTCTCGTCAGTAATTGTGATCTGGTGAACATTCGGACACCGAAGCCAACACCGTTCAATCCAACCAGCAGTCTGAGCTTTATGAGTTGAGTTTTCACTTCTTGGGTCGAGTAAAGGCCCCGGGATTCTGAAATGCAAATTCAAGCTCTCTCCGGGCAAAGCACCAACCAGTATCTGTGAGGATGTAATCATCGCTATAGTGCCCAACTGCGGCCGGTCCTTCGAGCAAGATCGGCTTGGCCTCAAGACTCTCCGGGCCAATGTGACGATACAGAGTGAGGTAGGTTATTCCTTTGGCATGAGTCTGGTCTATGACTTCAACATAAATATTGGTCAGCACATGTCTGGAACGTAACTTGTCAGTTCTTCCGTGAAGTGCTTTTCTTATGGATTCTTTGCCGACTAATGGAGCCCCTGTGATCAGCTGAGCATTTTCTTCAAACAGTTCCGTTAGTTGATCGTACTCTTTGAAATCAACATGTCTGGCATAGGAAATCGAGAGGTTGGTACAAGCGTGCTCGATAAACGCTCTTTCTGATTCATTCATTGCTGTTACCCTCTTTTTTACGTTTGTGTCTGTAGGAAAGTGCCTGATGGTAGCGATTTTCGCTCCCCATCACTGAGACTTGGTGAGTAGCTACCAGTTATCAGGATGCTGCCGACGTGAAGTAACGTGTTACCAACACAGTCGCGAGCACAACCACCAATATGATTTGTGATGGATGTTTAACAATCCACAACACCAGTATTTCCCCGTCTAGTCAGAGCAATTTTCAAAACATAATCTATTTTTACGTCCTTCGGGCAGCCAGGGTCACAGCGTTTTAAAAAGCATCAAGATCTTAATCAAACTGGCTGTAGGCTTCATGCCAGGGATTGACTTCTTCATAGGCGAGTGCGAACTCCAGTAATTTTTCATCCTGACCCAGGGGAGCCATAAACTGAATGCCCATTGATCTGCCCTTATCATCGAAACCAGCAGGAAGCGAAATAACAGGGCAGCCACACAATGAACCCCCAATGACCACTTCCATCCAACGATGATAGGTATCCATTTCCCTGCCAGCTACCATCTTTGGCCAGTGCTCTGTTACCGGGAATGGGAAAACCTGGGCTGAAGGTAAGGCAAGAATGTCCCAGTCTTCAAATGCCCTCAAAACCGCAAGGTACCAGCTTGATCGAGCAACTCCAGCTGCAGCAACTTTATCAGCCGTGAGATTTCTACCCTGCTCAATTTCCCAGATTATCTCCGGCTTCAATTCGGCTCTGGCATCTGGATTCTCATATAAGAGTCCGCTCCCACTACTCACGAGCCATTGTCGTAAGGTAAGCCAGGTTTGCCACAAGGTCGGCATATCAAATTCAATCTGCGCCTGATCGACGACTGCTCCACTTACGGCCAAATGCTGTAAAACGGATTCGCAGAGTGCCTTAACGCCAGGCTCCATAGGCAGATAGCCGACATAATCGGCCAACCAGCCAACCCTGTAGTCGGCGATTTCTCCTTTCTCGTACTGACCTGGATCTTTCTTTCTTGTATGCACACTAAAAGGGGTCCTCGCATCACTGCCAGACATGGTCGAAAACAGCTGGATCACGTCTTCAACTGTTCGTCCCATCGGGCCTTCGGTCGACAACTGATCAAAAAACAGATCATCTCTCGTCTTCGGGATTCTTCCAAGGCCGGGTCGAAAACCGATCACGTTATTATAGGCAGCAGGATTACGCAGTGAGCCCATCATGTCGCTGCCATCCGCCACTGGCAACATGCCTGTAGCCAGAGCGACAGCCGCACCGCCACTGCTTCCACCTGCAGCAAGGCTCGAATCGAACGCATTTCCAGTCGAACCATAGACGCGGTTATAGGTCTGTGAGCCGAGTCCAAATTCCGGCACGTTGGTTTTGCCGATGAAAATTGCACCCTCATTGCGAATTTTCTCTACAAAAATGTCGTCATTGTCCGCGACATCCCCGGCAAACAAGGGAGAGCCGCGACTGGTTACAAAATCTTTCAGGTTGGCAAGATCCTTTACAGCATGAGGCATGCCATGCATCCAGCCCCAGTACTCACCTTTTGCCAGTGCCCGGTCTGCTTCCTCCGCTTGCCGCAGGAGCTGCCCGGAATCCGCGGCGGCAACAATCGCATTGAATCCAGGGTTAAGAGAATCGATACGATTTAGAGTCAACTGCATGATTTCTTTGCAACTGACTTCCTTTTTCGATATGGCGCGAGATAGATGAACAGCAGACAGAAACATCAATTTAATCCAGTGACTAACCAATAGAAGATCGCTGCATGCTAACGCCATCGAATTACGGCGACAACCACCTGCCTGGCATTGATCCTGATCTTGATGCAGACTTCTTGATTCACTATTCAATTATATCTGATCGATTGGTCTGGAGAATTCAGCATGAATAACGTACTGCCGGAAGACTACGCGGATCGTGTTTACGCGGGTGTATTAGGCAAGGTCATTGGCGTTTACCTTGGTCGACCTTTTGAGGGTTGGACCTACGAGCGTATTCAGAAACAGCTTGGCGACATCGAATATTATGTACACGACAAACTTAATTTACCTCTTATTGTCTCAGATGACGATATCTCTGGAACCTTCACCTTTATTCGATCATTGGCTGATCATAATTCCAATCCAGACATCACCGCCGTCGATATCGGGAACAGTTGGCTGAATTACATTATTGAAAATCGCTCGATTCTCTGGTGGGGAGGAATGGGCAACTCTACCGAACATACCGCGTTTCTCCGCCTCAAAAACGGCGTCAAACCGCCATTAAGCGGTTCTGAGGAAATGAATGGCAAAGTGGTTGCGGAACAAATCGGCGCACAGATATTCATCGATGGCTGGGCCATGGTGGCACCGGGTAATCCCGATCAGGCAGCCAGACTCGCGGAGGTGGCAGCAAGGGTAAGCCATGACGGCGAAGCCGTGTACGGGGCTGTTGTACTCGCTGTGATGGAATCGCTGGCTTTTGTTGAAAATGATATCCAGGAGTTGATTAATAAAGCACTGAAATATATTCCTCGTGACTCAGTTATTCGACAACTGATTGACGATGTTCGTACCTGGCATGCAAGGGAAAGTGACTGGCGCGCCACAAGGGAATTGTTAGCTGAAAACTATGGCTATGACAAATACGGCGGAAACTGCCACATGGTACCCAACCACGGTCTTATCATTCATTCCCTACTTCACGGAGAAGATGATTTCTCTCGCACTATGAAAATTGTCAACACCTGCGGTTGGGATACCGACTGCAATTCCGGAAACGTTGGTTGCCTGATGGGAATTAAGAACGGCTTGTCCGGAATTGATGATGGCATATCAAAGGGGTTCGACTGGCGGTCGCCAATTGCCGACAGGATCTATCTTCCGACTGCCGAGGGTGGCAGAGGCATCAGTGACTGTGCCCATGAAGCCCTTGAGATCGTCAACCTCGGACGTTCTCTCGCTGGCGAACAGGCATTGCGACCAAAAAAAGCCGCCCAGTTTCACTTTGAATTCCCAGGGTCTGTTCAGGGATTTACGGTCACTGATGGCGCGGCTGATGTAACTAATGTGACGGGTCATAGCGACTCCGGAGAAAGAAGTCTGCAAATTCGCACATCCGGGCAGACCCATTGCGGTACACCCGTTTTCGCCCCCAGTAAAGAGATTGCAAAGTATTTTGAAAAAAGAGGTTATGGTCTGACTGCCAGCCCAAGAATTTATCCGGGACAGTCCATCGAAAGTCGAATTATTACCGACGCTGGCAATACCGGCTCAATCGAAGCCGGGCTTTATATCAATTATTATGGCGAAGACGATGAGGCGATCACGCTTTATGCTGATCCTGTTCTGCTTGCAGCTAATCAGGAAGTGACACTCCAGTACAAGGTACCGAAATTCGCGGTGCCCGTATTCGAGACTGGTGTATTCATCAATTCCGCTGAACCTAATTCCGTTTACCTGGATTACCTGACCTGGGCCGGGGAACCTGATGTCAGACTGGGGAGACCACGGCACAAGGGCACCATGTGGCGGCGCGCCTGGGTCAGTGCTGTGGATACTTTCAACAGTTGGCAAGAGCCGATCCGACTGGTCCATAACCAGGGGACTGGATTATTGATCCAGGGTACCCGGCAGTGGCGGGACTACAAAATCACAGCCGATGTGAGACCGCACCTGGTCAAACGGGCTGGAATTGCAGCAAGGGTGCAGGGTTTAAAACGTTACTATGCATTGCTGCTGGCTGAGAACGACAGGCTGCAACTGATCCGAATGCTGAATCAGGAAGAGGTTCTGGCAGAATGTGAATTCCCATGGCAGTTTGGTGAGGCTTATGACATGGCTTTGATCGTTGATGGGCATTCGATCAGCGCTGAAATCAATGGCAACCCCTGCTTGTCTATTACTGACAACGATTCTGACCTATTGGATGGCAGTATTGCCCTGGTTGTTGATGAAGGGCGAACTGCGACTGAATCAGTATCGGTGATACCACTGTCAAATCAATGAAACAATCCTAGAGAACACCAGGCGTGACCGGGCACCGTGGCAGCCATCTGCAGTTTGATAGACAGATGAATTGTCCTATTTGCCATGGGTTACGCGGTGTTGTTCGATTTCTCCAGGCTGCTGATTCTTCTCGTTTCTGACATTGATCTAATGATCGCCGCACTTGCGGGACTTCTGCTTGGCGTTACGATGGAAATCACCTTTGGAATACTGCTTGGATATCTGTTGTTCAGGCGCCGATCATGGCCCGGAATGAGCCTGTTATCGGTTATTACAAGGCTCGAGATCGGCTCGTACCACTATGACCTATTTAGTCAGAATCTTTTGGACAGGGCTCACGCACACGGACTCAAGGTGATGGTCTATACCGTGAACACCGAAAGCTACCTCACGTCTTGGCGCTCCTATTTCCCTGATGGCATAATCACTGACCATGTGAAGCAGATTGCCAATTACCAGACAGCAATCAAAATACGTTGAACCTTCCAGAGTCAGACAGGAAACACTAATCAGGTGCATTGCAACAAACTGACGACATGATTATCAACCTGACAAAATGATTGCCAACCTATTTGTTCATCAATCTGCTGCCCAACGATATGCATCTGCACGGCCATATTTTCATCAATTGGTAACGGAAGCTATCTCAGCGTTCACCCGTGTATCTGAATTCTCGTGTGCCCTGGATGTTGGCTGCGGCACCGGGCAATCCGCCCGGGCTCTCACCGATATTGCAGAAACTGTTAATGCGATTGATATCTCACCTGAAATGATTGGCGAAACCGAGCATCACAACCGCGTGCATTACCAGGTTGCATCCGCGGAAAATATGCCATTTGAAGATGACTCATTCCAATTACTTACTGCTGGATTAGCATTTCACTGGTTTGATCAGTCCGCCTTTTTGACTGAAGCGCGCAGAGTTCTGCAATCTGGTGGATGGCTGGTTGTCTACAACAGTTTCTTTAAAGGAAAGATGATCGAAAATGACTCGTTTAAAGAATGGGCATTGGGCGTGTACCCACAGAGATTTCCAAAACCACCGAGGCACGCTGAGGGTATCCGGGACGAAAATATCGATCCATTTGGCTTCAAGCTTAAAGGTCATGAAAAATTCACGCATGATGAAGTCATGTCTGTCGCGCAGCTTGTTGAATATCTGCTGACCCATACTAATGTTATTGCCATGGTTGAAAGCGGCAGTACACCACTCGATGATGCCGCGTCCTGGATCACCTCGAGCGTCACACCCTTTTTTAAGGCCGAGCGTGGCACAATGCAGTTTGGGGGAGATATCTGGTACCTAAGATGATGAAGTCTGACAAAGACATCATCGACTTGGTTGAAACGTGAGTATGACCACCCATTCACCGGGTGGGACTTTTCCTGGATGTCCGGATCTTTACGTCAAAGCCCTGCGTAGATTCTCTCGCATTACAACCAGCCCGGACTTCACCTGCCCAAGTGAGGCATCGTCTAGGTCTGCTTCTGCCACCCGGTTCATATCAGAGAGCACATTCGTCAGTTCCGGGTCGATTGCCTGCAGTTTATCTGTGAGAAACACGTTCTTGACTCTCCGGTCCTTCGAATTTGGTTTTCGAACTATCCATCCGGCAGATTCGAGTGAATCCAGCGTTTTACCAACAGGTGATTTCCCCTTGTTCAGCAAATCAGCGACCTCAGTCTGGGTAATGCCGTCGTTGCGCACCAGGCTGCTGAGGACCTGCCACTGCACCGAGGTCAAACTCATTCCCTTCATCTGGCGATTGAAATATTTTCTGTAGAGTAGATAGAGATCAAATATCAGGACCGAAAACTCCGTTTCAACCTGGTCCGGGGGTATTGAGAACTGAAAATTGCCTGACATCTGTTGATCTTAAAAATTAGTATTCTATGATACTATCATATAGGATACTAATTTGAACCATCTATTCGAGGTTATCTTGTTTTCCTTTCTGCAACGCCTTCGGCATATAGGGAACCTACCGATTCTCACCCTTGTTCTGTCCGCTTCTCTATTAATATCGTGTGATTCAGCGGAACAGGCCAATGGTGAAACTGATCATGGCAGCAGATCGAATGAATCGGTGCCCATTCAGCAAACTCAAGTCGCTGAAATTGAGATCAATGATCCCATTATCACGACAGGAACCATGTCGGCGCTTAAAGTCACCGATATTTCTCCAATGGTGAGTGGACTCGTCGATGAGGTATATGTTGCTGTCGGTGATCGCGTCAAGAAGGGCGACCCACTTCTCAGAATTCGTCAGACTGAAATTCGACTGGCGATCGCGCAACTGGAACACAAGGTTTCGCTGGCCAGAGCAGAATTCAACAACGCAAAAAAGGATCTGGGCACTAACCTGGGCCTGTCAAAAATCGGGGCAGTGTCTCAGGACATTACTGACAACACACAGACTCTTTTTGACATCTACCGGGCGAGACTGGGCATTGCCGANGCTCAACTGCTTGAGGCCAAACAGAACCTCGAAGACTCAGAAACCAAAGCCCCTTTCGATGGCGTGATCACAGAACGAAATATCAATGAGGGCGCGTACATACAAACTATTCGGATGGGAATGGGACCTCCTGAATTNCAGATTCAACAGATCGACATTATCGTCGCGCTCGTCCGCATTCCAGAAACTGAATTGTCCCGTATCTCCGTTGGCACACCTGCAAAAATCACTATTGATGGAATGNACCAAACCTATGACAGTCAAATCCATGTCATCAACGACCGGATTGACTACGAGACAAGGACTATCGATGTNCGCCTGGGAATACAAAACGATGACTACCTGATCAAACCAGGACTTTTTATTCGTGCAGAAATCTATCCTGAGCCAAGGCAGGCTTTGGTGGTATCCCGGCAGGCTGTTCTTGGCAATGACACTGCTTATGTCTTCACAAATCTGAATGGTCTCGCACACAAAGTGCCAGTGACGATTCGTGAACTGGACACCCAGCAGGTAGAAATCTTATCCGGTCTGAAACCGGGTCAATCTGTTCTGACAGGTAACAATCTGACTCGACTTCGAGATGGTTCAACGATCAGTGTTGAGGGAGTCTAGCAATGTGGATTGCTGATACCTCAATTAAGAGGCCTGTCATGACCGTCATGGTCATCGGTAGTCTGATGTTACTGGGGTTTATTTCCATTGACCGATTGGGTGTAGACCTTTTTCCAAAGGTTGAATTCCCTTACATCATCGTACAGACAAGCCTGGATGGCGCTTCTCCCCAGGTCATTGAAACCGAAGTCACTGATCTTCTGGAGGAAGAAATCAACGCGACGGCCGGGATCAAGTCTTTATCCTCCATCTCATCGGACGGTTACTCCAGCATCAACATTGAATTCAATCTTGATGCAAACCCGGATGTCAAGGCACAGGAAGTTCGAAACAAGGTGGATCGAGTCTTGCCTTTGCTGCCTGCTGAGACCAAAGCTCCAGTCGTACAGAAAATGGACCCCGATGCCGACCCGATTGTCACTATTATGATATCGGGTGACATGGAGATCAAAGAACTCACTGAATATGCGGACAAGCAGATAAAGGAGCGACTGCAGCGTCTGGAGGGTGTGGGTGGTGTCAGTATTATCGGCGGGAGAGAAAGAGAGGNAAGAATCTGGGTTGATGCCTATAAGCTGCGCAGTTATCGAGTCTCGATACAGGACATTATTAATGCGGTGCAGAGGGAGCATGCAGAAATACCCGGAGGTCGACTTGATGTTGCCAGCGGCCGTGGTGAATTCACTTTAAAAACGAAAGGCGAGATCACCCGTATCAAGGATTTTGGGGATATCGTGATCGCGAAACGCGGTCTCGGTGACATTCGGATTCGTGANGTCGCCCGTGTTGCGGACGACATGGAAGACGAGCGCACCTANGCTGAGCTGAACGGTGAGCCGGGTGTGGCGCTGGAGATAAGGAGACAGTCCGGTAAAAACACCGTGGCCGTCGCACAGCAGNTTCANAGCGAACTTGCGAAGATAAAGGCAATCGCACCAGCGCACATCAAAATCTTCGCCGCNAAAGACATCAGCCGGTTTATNTCCAGTTCCATCGAAGACGTGAAAACCGATCTGATTCTCGGCATCNCCCTGGTGGTCATCGTTACCTTATGCTTCCTGATGAACTCCCGCGCTACGGTCATTGTCGCCACTGCCATCCCCACTGCCCTGATTTCAACCTTCTTTGCCTTTTACGTGCTTGATTTCTCAGTCAACATGCTGACCATGATGGCCTTGTCGGTCACCATTGGTNTGCTGGTGGACGATGCCATTGTGGTGCTGGAATCAATCTATTTGCATCTTGAACAGGGATTCTCACCCTATGAAGCNGCGTCAAAAGGAACAGAAAAGGTAGGCGGTGCGGTCGTCGCGGGCACNCTGTCANTAATGGCAGTATTCGTACCTATNGCCTTCATGGAAGGAATTATNGGCAGATTCTTTTATCAATATGGGCTCACCATCGTCTTCTCTGTCGGCATCTCATTGCTGGTTTCAGTCACCCTGACACCCATGTTGTGCTCCCGCTGGCTGGTAAAACACGAGGAACCGAAAGGACTGTTTGCTGTGTTCGAGAAGATCTACNAGCTGGTTGAGGAATTCTANCGGATCGTACTGTCACAATCCCTGAAGCACCGCTGGNTCGTGATTCTGGGGGCTATGCTCTTTATCTACGGCGGTGTCAGACTGGCGGGTGAGATTCCCATGGCATTCTCACCGAAGACCGACCGAAGTGAATTCAGTGCGCAGGTCGAAATGCCACTGGGAACAGGGATAGAGGAAACAAAAAGAGTCGGCAGAGAAGTCGCCGACGTAATATCAGAAATCGAGCATGTCAATCTTGTCTTTATGTCCATCGGATCTGGTGCTATCAGCAGGGCCAACGTCATTGACTACTACATCGGTCTGGNACACAAATCACAACGCGATACCAGTGCTCAGGTCATCCTTGATCAGGTGAGAGAAGCTCTGATTGAAGCAACACCACAGGCCAAGTCTACTCAAATGGCTGAGATACCCTGGATCAGCGGTGGTGGTGGGGCTAATTTCCAATCCGATATGTATGTCATTCTGCAGGGACCGGAGCTGGACGTACTGCAATCCCTTTCAGAAAATGTGCTCAACCAGATGCGCCAGAAGAATATCTATAAGGATGTGAACACCAGTTTTGATCTGGGCAAGCCCGAAGTGCATGTAGAGATAGACCGCAAACGTGCTTCTGACCTGGGTATTTCTGTACGAGATCTGGCCTCAACGATTAGAGCAACGGTGGGTGGCCAGGACATTTCCAGCTACCAGGAAGGCGGATCACGCTACGACGTTCGTTTGCGACTGGAAGAGAACAATCGGGACAAACTGGCCAAACTGAATATGATCCAGGTTAGAAGTGCCGACGGTGACCTGATTGATCTGGCTAACATTGCCAAGTTTCGAATGACGCGGGTTCCAGTACAGATCGATAGAAGAAATCGTTCCCGGCAAATAGGAATTCTTGCCATGGCGCCTGCCGGGGTCGCGGTGGGTATTCTGAAAGAAGATATGGACAACATCCTGGCTGGTCTTGATCTGCCTCCAGGTTATATTGCGCTATATGAAGGCTCTTCCCAACAGATGGAGGAAACTGGTCGCGCCATTGCATTTGCGTTTGGTATGGCATTAGTTGCCTTGTACATGATTCTCGCCAGTCAGTTCAACAGCTTTGGCCAGCCCATGGTCATTATGCTGACTGCCCCACTCTCATTCGTTGGTGCTTTTGCATCACTTTACATATTCAGCTCGGAACTCAGTCTGTTCGTGCAGATCGGCTTTGTCGCCTTAATGGGTCTGGTGATGAAAAACGGGATTCTGCTGGTGGACTACGCCAACCAGGTGAGACCCGATGGTCTGTCTGCATATGATGCTATGATTACGGCAGGCAGATTGCGTTTACGACCGGTACTGATGACTGCATTTTCGACGATCTCCGGTATGNTTCCTGTTGCCTTTTCGACCTCTGATGGTGCTGAATTCAGAAACGCACTCGGTCTGATTATCATTGGCGGACTTGCCTCATCAACTTTTCTGACTTTGCTGGTCGTGCCTGTCGCCTACACGCTGTACGATGACTTACTGGAGAATTTCTCCAGCCTTCGTAGAACTGTTAGCCAAAAAATCCCTTTGACAANCTCGTCAACACCTCAAGNCTGATTTGTTGATTAGCCACCTGGGTNAGTATCCGCCGTGAAGCTGCANTCAGGCCANGCCGTNTGCTAAATCGTCTTCGTCTCTCTCTTTTCGGCACCAGANNCAGCANCTGGTACNTTGTCACAANATCGATGGGCTGGTCGAAGCGCATCCATCTATCTTCTCTGNCGTGACGAAGTACAACTTCATTGATCATATGTATTCAAAAAAAGACTAAAGGATAATATCAGTCTGCCAGACCAGCTTCTGCTATCAGAGTTAATATGCCTATCTGGATCGCCACATGAGCATCAATGTTTTGCCACCATTCATCAGGAGAATGTGCATTTCCCCCTCGACCGCCCCGGCTCATGGTTATTGCTGGAATACCCAGTGACAGTGGCAGGTTAGCATCGGTCGAAGATAGTCTTAATTCCGGACTCAGACTGAAAGATTGGACTGCCGCCATAGCACGCTGTACAACTGCCAACTCCGGGTTTCCTTTCGCTGCTGGTCTGGTTCCAACCCGTTCTACCCTTACCGTCATCTCAGGTCCTCGTAATCTCGCATCATTTTCCTCAAGCAGAGCCTGATCAACAGATGCACGAAAGGCATTATCGATCTCATCTAGTTTGCTCTGATCTCCGGACCTCATATCAACTTCCATCCATGACTCAAAAGGAATCGAATTAATCGATGTCCCACCCCCAATTCGACCAATGTTATAACTCGTCTTCTCACCGGTCGAGGTAACTGAGGGCGCGACTTTGACAAATTTCTCGATAGCCCGTCCCAGCGCATGGTGGGGATTCGCCAGCCCGAATGCGCCCCAGGAATGTCCGCCGGGACCCCTGAATATTACTCGATATCTATGGGAACCAATACCACCAAAGACGATGCGTTCTGCTGGACCACCATCCACAGCAATTAGCGTATCGATTTTTTTTGCATCGTCACGAAACAGATGTTTGACACCACGAAGATCTCCCAGGCCTTCTTCACCCACGTTGCCGATAAACAGAACCTCAGCTTTCGTTGAGATTTCAGCATGCTGCAGGCCACGCAGGACACCCAGAACCTGAACCAATCCGCTGGTATTGTCACCAATACCCGGCGCGTACATTTTTTTGTCCTTGTATTTCACCGTCACATCAGTCCCTGCGGGAAATACCGTGTCCAGATGTGCACTGTAAGCAATGACACGCTCAGAGTTCGCGCCAGGTCGACGACCAATTACATTGCCAACCTCATCAACAGTAACCTCTGTAAGTCCGGCTTCTTTCAGCAGCTCCGCGAACCGAGTTGCACGTTGTTGCTCCTGGAAGGGCGGAGCTGGTATTTCCGTAAGTTCAATCAGATCTTTCTGTGATCTGGCAACGATGGTTTCGACGTAATTGAGGGCAATCTGTACCTTCTCATTTGATCGCAATTTCTCAATCTGAGTCTGGTACTCAAGCTTTGCGGAGATATCATCAGCTATTGCAGAATGTGTAATGGCAAACAGGAAGATCGAGCAGATCCTCAGTCCGGATAATTCAACTCTATCCATTCAACCTCCAGCTTTGTGAGCATTTTCCTTATGTCCAGGTAGCCATCTCACGCTTGACAAGATCGAGACTCTGGGCGAAAGAATCCCGCCGTTCGTGCCATGTATTTCCTCCGGTACCCAGCCTTATCGTTGTCACACCGGCATCACGCAAGCCTCTCAAGCGTTCTTTAATCATATCCTCGGTTCCAATTAGCGAGGTCTTCAGAATCATTTCATCAGGCACCCGTTGAATAGCTTCAGTCTTCTTTCCTTCAACCCAGAGTTTTTGGACCTCGACAGCGGCATCTTCATAACCAGACCGTCGAAAAGCATCGTTGTAGAAATTTGTCTTTGCAGACCCCATCCCGCCAAGTGTAAACGCCATACCTGGTTTTCTTTCCTCAACCATTCTTTCGACGTCATCACCAATTTCGACAGCCGCCCCAATCTGAATATCAATGTCATCAAGCGTTCTGCCAGCTTTTGCAGCACCCTTCTTCATGGGACCGAGGAAGACATCAGCATGCTCAGGAATGAATGATGTACCAAGCCAGCCATCGGCAAGTTCGCCCGTCAATTCCAGAGCCTTTGGACCGAGTGTCGCCAGATAGATGGGTAAATCAGGCATGGGGGGCTGAGACAAACGTATTGGTTTCCCCTCACCACCAGGACGAGGCAACAGATAGTGTTTGCCTTCATACTGAACCCGTTCACCGCTTAAACCTAACCGCACAACCTCGAGACATTCACGCAAACGACCCAGAGGATGAGCGAAACTTGCACCGTGCAATCCCTCAACAACCTGAGGGCCACTGACGCCAAGGCCAAGTATGAACCGGTTATTTGATACAGTAGCCATGCTCTGCGATGTCATGGCAATCATCGACGGTACCCGGGAGGATATCTGCACGATGCCAGTGCCCAGATGGATCTTCTCTGTTTTAGCGGCAAGATAGGCAAGTGGCACGATGGCGTCCATTCCCCAGGCCTCAGCGGTCCAGACGTGATCTACACCCAGCCTTTCGGCTTCAANCGTGAAGGCAACCAGCTCTTCCCAGNCCTCNCCGTTATAGTATGCACCGCCCACTGAAATTGATGTTTTCATCTGTCTGTCGCCTTTAGTATTTTGTTAGTAACTCAGGATGGTTCTTGAGCGTCGCTAATAATACAAGCAGGTGAGTGCAAATACCTACCTTTTTGAGATTCGTAACAACGCGGGTAGAACTAAAAAGGTAAATACGATGAGCAGCGAAATTGCGATGGTCAGCAGAAGGCCAACCGAAGCTGCTCCCTTATGGGGGCTGAATGAAAGGGAAAAGAAGGCTCCAACAGTAGTCAAGGCACTGATTAGCACCGCCCTCGCTGTACTCGAAGTGTAGACACTTTCAACACCACCCGTCTGTGTATATCGATGAACGACATGAATGCCCGTACCGACACCCAGGCCAATGATTAGCGGTACCACAAGTATGTTTGCCATATTGAGCGTGATTCCGGTTATCTGACAAATGGCAAATGTAAAAAGAATGGACAAGAAAATCGGTATCAGGACAAAGATTGGAAGTATCAGGTTTCGGAAATAGAGTATCAGAAGAGCCAGGATGCAAAGCAAAGATACTGTCCCGGCAAACCGAAAGGCACCCACAACGACATTACCCACTCCCCATTCAACAACTGATCGACCGGAAATATTGGGGGCAATCCGACTGACTTCATTGATGAATTCTTCAGTTGCCTGTCTTGTNNTCAGCGGATTCACAGGTTGCACGGTCATCAGATGTTTNCCCTGAGATGTAATCATACGGCGCTTAAGATCATCCGGGACATCATCCAAGGCAAACGGTTGCGCCTTTAAAAGTGTCCTTAAGGACACGAGTTCACTGTTTACGCCATTAAATAATTGCTGATCCAATCTGCCAAGCATCTCTTCATCGTCGACGTAGCGCTTCAAACCGTTGTTCAGGTATCCAAGCAGCGGTTTATCTTCTTCTCGAATATAGGTGACGCTCTCATCCAGGTATTCAAATGCATCAAGTAATCCTTCAGTTGATTCACTCGGNAGAATTTCTTCAATCGTTTCGTAGAGCTCATACAGGGCTTGCAGTTTCTCCTGTTTCGCAGCCTGATCAGAAGGAATGAAATCATCGGGCAGAGTCACATCTCCCACCACATCCAGTTTCTGTAGTCTTCTCTTCAGGTCATGTGCCTGTTCCGCATCATCCGCCAAAACAGAAATGCTGTAATCCGTGGTGATTTTGTCGTCCTGCAAATCCAACAATGTTGCCATCGCCTCAGTGCTCGCATCTCTCATTGCCAGCACGCTGTAATCAAACCNAACNTCCCGCGCAAAACTGAATGCGATCAANGCAAGTCCAGTGGNCACCACCAGGACATAAGATGGATTCAGGTTGAATTCAANGGCTCTGAGTTGTGCTGTCTCCTGTTCCGGCGCGCCAAATTCAGAAAACAGGNCCGGTAATAACGTCAGNGTCAGGCTANATGCAATGAACATCCCCCCTGCTGATATNAATCCCAGCTCTGCCAATCCACGGTAGGCCGTGGGGCNGAAGGANAGAAAGGCAATCATAGAAGTCAACATACACAGTACAAGAGCCGGTCCAATATCTTTAACTGCCACTAAGCAAGCTTCATTGATATCTATTTCCGCAGTTGCCTCTCTCACACGCAAGGTAAAGTGCACGGCAAAATCAACCCCGAGGCCGAAAAACATCACCACAAAGATAAGCGATAGAACGTTGTAACTGCCGACTGCAATCGTCGCGAAGCCGGTCGTTAGGATCACACCCATTAAGAGCAGNGNGAANATTACCGCGATGACACGCCAGGAACGAATACCGACACCAAGTATTACAANGAGCAATAGTAATGACAGTGTCCCTGCCAGCCCAANCCCACTCAATCCGGCNGACAGCTCCTCNTCAGACAAGGCNACTTCACCAGTGAGTCTAACCTCAACACCCGGCTCAATCGGCGTCTGATCGACAACAGAANGAATGTTCCGAACGATCTCCCTGTTCGGCAGACTCTTCTCANGCTGTTGCTGCCCTTTTATGCTGATCAGCTCATAATATTTCTCCTTCGCTTCATCCACCAACCGGGGATACGCCCGAAATTCAATTTCGGGATCNCTGCCATTAAAACTCTCAGCAAACGAANCAAGTGGTTCCGGTGCTGGCAAACCACGCACTGAAGAGACCTGATCAGCAAAAGTGAATACAGCGTTGGTCATGCCAGTACTGTCCGCCAACCTCAGCAGCGAACCATAATTATATTGACCAGCNTGTATCCACAGATCGAAGTTTNCTTCATCCAGAAAATAGAGTTTTCTCGTATTCAGGAACTCATCTAACGACGGTGCAAAAACTGAATCAAATTTCCTGTGCTGTCGGAATCCTGTCAGCAGCCGCCTTGCAGATCTTTCTACCTTTCCGTGGTCGGTACCAGATACTACTACCACGGCCATCTGCTGTAGCTCGGGAAATAGATCTTTATATATTTCGTTGTCTCTATACCAGGTGAGTTTATCGGATGGCTTAACCAGCGTACTCAGGTCTGAATTTATCTTCGAATACTGAACCGAAATGAAACCAGCCAGCACGCTGAGAATAATAAGAGCGATCAATGTGTAACGGGCATGGTTCTCTACAAATTTAACCCATNGGCACATCCCTTCGACTAATAGATTACTCAACCTGAGTGATACCCACACTTACTTTTGCATCAGCTAACAGCGCTTCATACACCGAGGTTAACTGCACGACTGATTTTGAATGAGATCGATTTTTTACCCACTCATGATTGGCTGTTGCCAATGCCTGTCTCTCCTCGGGATGCTCGAGCAGGTAATCGATTTTTTTGGACAAATTCTCAACATTATTGTTAGTGAATCGCGCCCTCTCGTCGGTGACCAGTCTGGCGATCGCACTGTCTTTTGAATCGGATACCAGCACAGCATTGGCAGAAGCTATTGCCTCCATTACGGACATACCTTCAAGTTCAATTTCACCTGTATGTACAAACAGATCGGCTTCTGAATACAACTTCGAAAGTACTTCATCACTAACGGCTTCGATTCTGGCATTAATGTTCAAAGTCTGGGCGAGCCTCCTCAGCTCGTTTTCCCTGGGTCCAGTACCAACAATATTTAGCTCAATCGACTCCCTGAACCTCGATCCAGCAATCGCCCGCAGCAGCAATGCCTGTTGTTTCTCTTTTGCCAGGCGCCCCACGGACAAGATTTTCAACAAACCCCCTTCGGTCTTCTTCTCCGGTATCACATCGCGTTGAATCTCAAAGAACCGTCCCGGTACGCCATTCGATATGACCTCGACTGGTTTCGTCAGTCCGTGGGCCAGCAATTCCTGAGCAGCAAATTCTGAAGGAGCAATCACCAGATCCGATCTGTTGTAGAAGGCTACCATAAAGAACCAATATACCCACTTTGCAAGTAAACGTGAGCGTATGCCGACATTTAGCAGCAGATTTTCAGGCTGAACATGGAATGAGCTGACCACCGGGATTCCCAGTTTTCGCGCTTCAGATATGGCCGCATAACCAAGGAAAAAGGGGAAATGCAGATGCAGGAGATCCGCATCCTCTAGTGCTTTCCTTATGCGCGCCCTGTCAGGCCTGGCCAATGGAACCTTCATGGTCTCAAGGATCGAATTGAATCCAGGTATTGAAACCTTGTCAAAGCTAATCATCCGGCTATCAAGCGGTTCTTCAGTATCCGATGTTCCCAAAATTTTGAACTGATACTGACCATCCAGTGCTTCCACGAAACGCCTCGTCGACACGACCGTTCCGTTAAATGGAAAATCCCAAGGGTCTACAACAATTGCTATACAGCTAGCCAAACCATGCAACCTCAGCGTTCATCCCATTCCCATATTTAGCTTATTATGTAACAAGTGCACCCTAGCCAAATTGTTGAACCTTTGACTGTTCCGAGTAGTTGTCTATTCCAGTCAGCTGGCGCATTTCAACGGTTCTATCATTGGTTGTGCTGTCTAAGGGCAAACCTGTTGCATTGGCAATCTTGGTAATACCATTAAATGCCGCGGCAACACCGATTGCATCTACCAGTGCCTGAGGTCCCAGTACAGCCTCGACCTCGCTTCGTACCCGTCCCATTTGGTCTTCATCACCATCAAACACCGCTTCTGCAACGGCAAACAATTCATTTTCGTTTTGCAGTCCAACCTCACCGCCGTCTGCGGTCACTGCAACCAGATTCAGATCAAGATTTTCTTTTTTGCTGCTTTCACGAAGCAACATGGTATGTGACGATGTTCAGTAAAAACAATCATTAAAGGACGATACCCTGGCTGCTACCAGCTCTACCTGAGAGCGACTGATTTCAAAATTGAGATCTGTCAAATTGTAATGGCTCTGCATGAGGCTGAAAAACTGTTGTATTGCCAGGGGCACGAGGCCCATGGCCCTCGCAATATTGGGTACGATTGGCAATCCCACCACACCTTCTGCGTCAGGCGCTGCCATCAGAGGTACCCAGGCACCACCATCCACAACATCAGGGTTATTCTCCCTGCTGGGTTCAGCCCTGGCATCTTCAGGATCCTCAGGAATCGCAGGATCAAGTCCCAACCCTATGGCATAACTATCAAGGACGATTGAGATGGCGACCAGACCAACGACTTCAATATACTCCTCTCTCGACAAACCAGACTCCATAACTGAGTTAAACCAGCGCTCAGTCAACCGACCAGAGTCAGTCTGGAGTCTGTGGATAACTTCGACTATGTTTTCAGGCAAATCCCCCAGAGAATCGTGCTCGCCTTCAACCAGATAAGGAGAAAGTGCAGATTTCCTGTCCGCGCACAAGGCACATCTTTCGACATTCCGTGCTTCCTCTAGAATCGCGTATCTCTGATCGGCACGAAACCAGGTCCCGGACTGACTAAACACTTTTAGCGCTGCCTGATGCCCCGTCTCAACCTCATCTCTTACGGGCAGCGATTGCGATTCATACATATGTCTTCCCCCCATTCTCACATGCACATATTAACGAATTGAATTGCGAAATTCTGTATTCCCAGACACCTAACTGATCGCCCTGATTATCTCATAACCCCGTCTGGCGATGTCATGTCCCAATACAGCTGATTAGTCCAACTCCTTTATCCCCATATTAAAGAGTGTAAATCCGTAGATATCAGCGTACTGCTCAATGATTTTTGATACGGGAGTGCCCGCACCGTGTCCTGCTTTTGTTTCAATCCGAATAAGCGTTGGCGCATCACCGGTCTGCTTTGTTTGCAGTTCAGCGGCAAATTTGAATGAATGCGCCGGTACTACACGGTCATCATGATCAGCCGTCGTCACCAGAGTTGCCGGATACTGAACACCCTTTTTGATATTGTGAACTGGTGAATATCCCAGAATATACTCAAACATCTCTTTACTCTGCTCGGATGTCCCATAGTCGTAAGACCATCCCGCACCAGCGGTAAAAGTATGATAACGCAGCATATCCATTACTCCAACTGCCGGTAGAGCAACCTGAAAAAGTTCTGGTCGTTGTGTCATCACGGCACCCACCAGGAGCCCGCCATTGGAACCACCTTGAATGGCAAGGTGACCGCTCTCGGTATATTTATTGTTGATAAGATATTCAGCAGCAGCGATGAAGTCGTCAAATACATTCTGCTTTTTTTGAAGAATGCCCGCCTGATGCCACTTTTTCCCGTATTCACCACCACCCCTGAGGTTTGCCACCGCATAAATACCATTTTGCTCTAACCACAATGCTCTGACAATACTAAACCCCGGCGTTAGACTGATATCGAACCCACCATAACCGTATAGAATTGTCGGATTCTTGCCATTGAGTTCGATCCCCTTTTTGTGAGTAATGATCATCGGAATTCTAGTACCGTCTTTTGATTCATAGAAAACCTGCTCTGACTCATATTCGTCCGGGTTAAACAGTGCGCCCGATTCACGATATATTGTCGTACTGGACTGCTTTGTATCAAATGCGTAAATTGTTGATGGCGTTTTGTAGTTGGTGAAACTGTAATAAAGAATCGTATCTGTCTTTTTACCGCCCGAGGGTCCTACACTACCGACACCCGGCAAATCCAGTTCTCTGATTTGATTACCATCATAGTCATATTGATATATTTTTGATATTGCATCTACCATGTATTCAGTAAAAAAGAACCCGCCAAGCGTAATGGGGGAGAGCACANTCTCAGTTTCNGAAATAAAGTCTTGCCAGTTCTCCTCAGTGGGCTNACTGGCATCCACTGTNACTATCTTCCTGTTCGGTGAATCCAGATTGGTNANGANATACAGTTTGCTTCCGACGTTNTCGATCAGGTACGTATCCGAATCGAAATGATCCAGAACAGTAACCAGAGGGCTGTTCGGTTCAGTCAGATCCTTGATTAAGAGATCGTTGCCAGATGTGGTAATCGAACCTGAGATCATCAGATAGTGGTCATCTTCCGTCACATAACCTGAGATATAGCGATGTTTTTCTGCTTCAGTACCACCGTAAATCAACNTNTCACTTTTCTGTTCATCACCAAGCCTATGAAAATAGAGTTTATGCTGATCTGTCTTTGCTGATAGTTCGCTCCCTTCNGGTTTATCGTAACTTGAGTAGAAAAAGCCTTCGTTACCTTGCCATGAAATGCCAGAGAATTTCACGTCAACGAGCGGATCTTCCAGCACTTGCTTCGTTACGGCATCAACAATAATTATCTTTCGCCAGTCACTGCCACCTTCTGAAATTGAGTAGGCAGCAATCGAACCATCCTTTGAAAACGCCAANGNAGCCAAGGAAGTCGTGCCATCTTCGCTGAAGGTATTGGGATCCAGGAATATTTCTGATTCACCGCCATCCTTCTCACGATAAACAACATTCTGATTCTGGAGGCCGTCATTCCTATAGAAATAGGTAAAGTTACCTTCCTTAAATGGGGCAGAGACTTTTTCATAGTCCCACAGTTTTTTCAGACGGTCTCGCAACTTAGTGCGATACGGAATCTGATTCAGATACCCAAAAGTCACTGCATTCTGCGCCCTGATCCATTCTCCGGTTTCATCGCTTCGGTCATCTTCCAGCCACCGATAAGGATCAGGAATTTTGCTGCCAAAATACTCATCGACAACATCACCTTTCCTTGTCACTGGATATTCGATTTCTGATGACGTGGAGATCGCAGGTATACTTTCCTTGGCTTCCTTCTTTTCTTCAGCACAAGAAACCAGGAGACCCACAAGCATGGCAATCAGAAATTTTTTTGTCATTCCCATTTCAAAAAGGCTCAGGTCTATATCCCGACAACTCAGTTTATGCGATAACTGATTAAAAGGGCAAAGAGGACAGATCGACATCGGATCGAGACCAAACGCGCTTTCTATTCTAATGGAGTTCTGCTATTTATATGGCCTTCATGTATGATCCATCAAGGTAAATTCGATTAGTACCGACAGATTAGAGAGTCGACCGATATTCTGGTTCTACGGTTCAGCGTCCATTGCGTACGGCATTAAAAACAACGCATTCAGCTACCTTTTACTTATTTACTCAAATCAGGTCCTTGGTATTCCTGGCTACCTTGCTTCGATCGCGCTTGCTCTGGCCATGTTGTGGGATGCTCTATCAGATTTGCTGCTGGGCCACTGGTCAGACAAGACCAGTTCTCGCCTTGGTCGACGTCACCCATTCATGTATGCCGCTCTGTTCCTCTTACCAATCACATTCTATGGGCTCTTTAATCCATTTATTGAACTCAACAAAGATAATACTTTCCTGTACGTCCTTGTAATGGCACTACTGATTCGTACAGGTACGACCTTATTCGAAGTCCCCAGCACAGCGCTCTTGCCTGACCTGGAATCTGATTATGACCGCCGCAACAAGTGGCTTGCATTACGCTACGCATTTGGCTGGTACGGTGGTAATGGCATCCATACGATCAACTTTGCTTTCTGGGTAGGTGCTTATGGTGTTGCCGTACAAACCGGATATTCAATCTATGGAACGGTAGGTGCTCTTCTGATCGCATCGGTAATCATCGTCTCTGCTCTTGGCACTCAGAAAAAGGCATCAACGATCCCAAGGCCCGCAGAGACTTTCAAGTTCAGTGAAATTACTCATGAGATCGGCCAGATCTTTCAGTCAATCAAAAACAGAAATTTCGCTGCTCTGTTTTTCTATGGACTTACCGTTGGAATCGCAGCCGGTCTGGGCATGGCCCTGTATCTCTACAACACCACCTATTTCTTCGGTTTCTCAGGACAGCAAATCGCAGTCACGGGTCTTGGTGTCTTTTTATCACCAATCGTCGCCTATTGGGCTGCCCCCTACTTCGGTGGAATCTACGGCAAGAAAAAGGCGGCTATTGGTGCAATTCTCATTAATATTTCACTCTACCCCATGCCATACATTTTACTTCTCGCCGGATTCTGGCCTGAACTGGGCAGCTGGCTGGGTTTATATATCTATACTTTCTTTATTATCGTCGAGGTCATTTGCGGCATTGTGGGGGGCGTATTAATGGACTCGATGATGGCTGACGTGGTCGAAGACAGCGAGGTTTCAACAGCCCGTCGATCCGAAGGGCTTTTTTATGCCGCCAGGGGTTTTGCCGGAAAGGCGATATCAGCCGGTGGTATTATCGGCGCGGGTGCGATCGTGTCATTAGTGGGCCTTGATGGCGTAACCAATGTGNCACAAGTCACCTATGAGATCCGATTTGATCTGGCGACCTTCTTTCTACCCGCTTACTGCGGACTTTTCCTACTGGGACTGGTGATTGTATCCACCTACCGGATTGATCGCGATGAGCACACTTCGAACCTGCAGAAATTGTCAGACCGGCACGAAACTGAGCTGAGCAAGGAAATAGAATGATTCTGTCACTGCCCCTCGACTGATTCCGAGCGAGTCTTCACTTTTCCAAAGGGCAACATTCGCCTCAGCACGTCATCTTTCTGGATGAAATGATGGTAAAGGGCTGCACCCATATGACCGATGACCAGAACAGACAAGATTACCGAATTCAGACTATGACAGATATGAAACAAGCGCGCCTTATCAACATCGTTTGCCGCCATTCCAGAATAATCGATAACACCAAAGGCCAGAACTTCGTAGTCCAACAGGTACATTGCCTGCAATATTCCAAATATAGGCTGCAAGATTAACAGTACATAAAAACTCCCTTGCATTAACTTCGACAGGCGCACTTGCCACTCACCCATCGTCTGAGTGGGTCCGGGTGTTTCATGCGAGATATGCCAGGCAACTCGAATAATCATTAACAGCAGAACCAGGGTACCCAAACCCGAGTGCCCCATGATGATCTGTTCACGTTCTGCCAGCTCCAATGACTCAAGTGTACGACCGAATATCAACATGATGATGACGATAACTCCTATCACCCAGTGGAGCCACTTTGCAGTTGATCCGTACTTTATGATCTCCGACATTTTTTCATTCATGTCTGTTGCTCATTCTGATTTAGGTCGATTAATTCCCATCTTTTAATAGGAATTGTGTGAAATCAAGCTCTAATGTGACTACCTTCCTGCAATCGCTGCGATTACCTTTGAATCTTCACGATAGGTTTTTCCAGCAACGTCGGCGAAGTGCTCAACTTTACTAAAACCATTTTCAGCCAGCAGGCTTCTGACTTCATCGGTACCGTAACCCTGATTCCAGACGTAGATCTGCCGCTCCCGGTCCTTGGGTACCTCGATAACCCTATGGTCAACCGGGATGCAGACCCTTTCGTCTGAGGCCCAGACCACGATCCAGACCAAACAGATTTGGGTGGTAATCCGATATTGGCTTCCCTGTTCGGCTACTCATCCAGGCAATCTCTGCACCGGGATGATCCAGCAGAATCCTTAGTACTTCACCACCCATGTATCCTGTCGCGCCGACTATTCCAACTCTAATCATCTCCATTCTCCTTCTTTAACATCTGGGGTCTCTTACAAATTTTAAGCACAAAAAAACCTCCAGGAATCTGATGAAACTCCTGAAGGTTTTGTATGCAATCTGTGTTTTGTCTTACCTACTCCTGGAGTTCACCATCATTTTTTTTGGGCGTGACGGTACCGCAACGACGAATCGCCGTGTTGGATTATTCGAAATTTCAGAAAACACAATACTCATCGAGAGGCTAATTACTCTTGATAGTTTCAAGTTTGCGTATCTTATGATGATTAACATGAAAGGCAAATCCTAAAGAGTTACCTCAACCTGTCCCGGTGGTTTCCGGACTCATTCTCACAGCACACGAGGACAGTTTTTCAACTGTGCATGTTCACGCTTTCTTATTCCGGTTGTAAATTTCGTTTTCGATAACATCAGCCACGGGAGGTAGAACGTAGTGACGTAAAACATCAATGCTCCTGCCCAGACCAACCAACTCACGAACCCTTGAAGAACTTACTTCCGTCAGAGATGGCGGACAGGGAATATAGAAAGTCGGTACAATTCGATTGTGCTCGATTTCAGTCATCAGTGCATTGGCGTGGGACATACTGGATTCATAGGCATGATCCATGTCATTCCGTATTCCCCTTATGATGGCCGTTACTTCGGATGTCTGGGCAAAATCCACTGCAGCCCCGGAGAAAAATTCAACAACAACTCGATCTCCGTATTCAGCTACACATTCCTTAGCCATTCGAATTCTCTGATCACGCGAAAACAGCTCCTGAGTTTCATCCTTCTCGGGATTGTGGCCAATGCCAACAATTACCGTATCAAATACAAGAAGTCCCATATCAACAACATGCTTGTGCCCCATCGTGAATGGATTCATGCTGCCCGTTAGTAATGCCCTGGTATGCTCCATCAATCTACTACTCTATTGTCTGAAATAGGGGATTCTTCCATCTTCACTGCAGAAAATAAACTCTATTTGAATTAAGAACGAATAAGATTGCCCCCAAAAGCGACTCTTCCCAGACTTTCTGGCAGAAAGATTATATGGATGTTTTCTTCTGGTCGAGAAATTACCGCCCCTACTATTTTTGCCACCTGCTTCGCTTCAGCCGCCATCTCATCCGGGTCCGGCAAAGTTTTTTTCAGTATTTCTACAATCGCGGGTTTTGCCGACTCATGGAAATTTGCGCTATTCTCGGCGTACTGTTTCCATGGAAGATAGGTCACCTTAACCCAGGTACCACCTTTCTCACTCTCAAATAAAACTCCCAGATGATTGGCAATTTCCTTCACCTTGTTATGAGGAAGTTCTACCTCATGTTCAGCTATCGCGATCTCAATCGAAACGATTGGCATAATCTAATCCTCTTTCGTTAATTGTCTATAGTGCTCTGGCACGGTTAAGAAACTGATCAGTCAACACCCAGCAACTACGAAATCAACAACCTGTATCTACACCATTTAATTTCAATGCGTAACTTCAATGCGTCTAAACTCATCTGTGACCATACTGCTCCAACATCGGTCCTTTTGCCATTGTCAGCAACTTTGCGACAGTATTCCAATTCCGTGCCGTCACAGTAACCCCGGTTGTCTTTTCGACTTTAACTGCGAGTTTCGAACTTTTCTTGAAAAAAAGTAATGATGGTCTTTTCGCTCGTCTATACCCAAGTACCCGCAATGTGTTGTCATACAGTATCGCTGATTTCTTCAGATCAGCGACGGGTAATCAAATATGATGCAGCATCCTTCTTCTTCCATCCGCTAAAGTATCATTCCGAACCCGTGCTTCGGATTGTATAAAGCACAGATTGGATTTCTCTTAAACAGCCGCCGCTAACTCCGCGCTGAGGCTGATCTCTTTGCCTGGTCTAGTCCAATAAAAGGCCAGGTTCAGACAGCAGCNCTCTGACCTCTGCCAGGAATTCCGCTGCCGGTGCACCATCCAGTACACGATGGTCCCAGGTCAAAGACAGATTCATCTTCTTAGTCTTAACCGGTCTGTCATCATCCCACGCCACGCCAGCATAGATCCGATTAACCCCCAAAATACCTGCCTGGGGTGAATTGATGATGGGNGTGAACGAGTCAACGCCATACATACCCAGCGAACTNACAGTAAACGTGCCTCCAGCATAGTCATCCAANCCCAATGAGCCTTCTCTGGCCATTGACGCGAGTCGNCTGCTCTCTATCGAGATTTCCTTGATTGACAGTCCNTCTGCATTGCGTATCACCGGAACCACAAGGCCATCAGGAAGAGCAACNGCNATACCAACATTAATGTCATTCAACAGGGAAATTTCTGTTTCTCCCAGTTGGCTGTTCATCATGGGGTGCCTCGCAAGTGCCCTGGCAACAGCCTTAACAACAAGATCAGTATAGGTTGGCCTAACGTTTTCGCTTAACCATTGTTCAATCAGGGAATCGCGCAACCTCACCGCATCATCCATCAAAACTTCCATGTTCATGGTCAATTGAGCGCTGTTCTGCAGACTAGCGAACATTCGCTGGGCAATGGTCTTCCGCATTCCGCTGATCGGTATGGTCTTGCCAGTCTCAGCTTGCTGACCCAGCCCTTCACTTTCTTTATCTAATGCCGCTTCAATATCTTCACGAACAATGCGACCACCGGGACCTGATCCTTCAATGAGGCTGATGTCGATACCTTTTTCTGCAGCCAGTCGTTTCGCCAACGGCGAAGCTTTAGGTGCCTCGCGTCTGGCAGGCCTTACATCAGCCTCAACGATCCGCCCACCGGGGCCAGATCCTGTCACAGTTGATAGATCAACACCCAGCTCTCGAGCTAACCTGCGAGTGGCCGGGGATGACTTTATTCTCAAGTTTCCATCTTTAACCACAGGCTGGTCTTTCACAATTGGTGACGATGCTTCGGGACTAGGCTCCATTGATGCATCAACGACGTTAATAGCCGTATTGCGATTAACTGGTAGGGTACTCAGGTCTTCCGGAACTTCTTCATCTTGCTCAAAGATGAAACCCACAACATCGCCAGGTTCCATCATCTCACCAACCTGAATCAGATGTTTTACCGTACCGTTCGTTTCGGCATCCACATCCATGTTGATTTTTTCCGTCTCCAGGGCATACAGCATTTCCCCTTTAACAACCTGTTGGCCATCTGCAATATACCATTCTGAAACCATGCCTTCTGTCATGGTCATACCAACCTTGACCAGATATATTTCTTTTGGCATCAATCACTCCAATTTGGTAAACAGTTGACGACCAGCCGCTAACTGCATCGTTTTCTCTATGTCCAGGATTTTTGGGCCACTTCTTGACAACCTGAAATGGACTTTTTGCTCTGGCTTGACTACTCGCTCTCGCTCTCCGTCAAACGCCAGGACACATGGCCCCTTGATCGATATCGGCTCATCACAACCAACTTCAACTACTTGAGCTATAGTGAGAGTTTGATACATACCCGGTGCAATAGGCGCGCACACCCGGGTACCCTTTTTCCCTGTTTCAAGAAACAACCCAATATCCTCTTGCTCACAGACAGGCTTCAATAGACCACCCACTGAGGTCATGCCGACAGCAGCTGGTTCTGCTCGCGTCAGTAGTATTTTTTTGATGGCATCCGCGTCCAGCAATGCACGGCTGCCAACAAACCTGTCATCAGTCACAACTGCGTCAATGAGCGCGATGTCCGGCTCTTCTCCTTCAATTTCAACATCAATAATCTTTGCCGGTAGAATGACTTCGTCAAGCTCTACGCCACCAGAGGCGAGAACGCCAAGTGCAGCACCTGCAACCGTCGCTTCGGCGAATCGCGGGAATACATTATTCGTACCCGTCGATACAGGCATCAAAACCGCATCACGCCACCCCTTGACAAAGGCTCTGTTCGTTCCATCACCACCGAGAATCATAGTGGCGATACAATCAAGTTTAGCCAGTTCCCTGGCACCCAATACCGTGTCAAGGCTGGACCCTGTTCCGGCACAATCGACTTTCGTTATGTTGCAACAGACAGGCACAACCTGCATCGCACTTTCTGCTATGTTGTGCGAATCATTGAGGTAGGCGAAGTTCCGTGCGCCTGCACTAACCGCGCCTGCCATGGCACGGTTGATAATCGCACCCTTCTCGCGATTATCGAAGACTGATGCACGTGCGACCAGGCGCCGAACATCTTTGCCTGATGCCGGATTTGCGACAATACCGATGGTTGATTGATTCACGACCGTTGCTCACAACTTTTGATTTATTGGGAGTCGATACTTAAATACCAAGCGTCCCCTTTATCTTGCTGACAATATCCTCCGCGTTCGGCAGATAGACCTTCTCTAGCGGTGGACTAAACGGAACGGGGCAAAAAGGTGCGCCAATTCTGGCAATCGGCGCATCCAGGTAGTCAAATGCCTGCTCTTGAATCTGGGCAACAATTTCGCCACCCAGGCCCCCAAACTGTACAGCTTCGTGAGCAACAAGACCTCGATGGGTTTTCTTGATCGAATCAATGACGGTTTCAGAGTCAAATGGTTGAATACTTCTCACGTCAATCACTTCCACATCCAATCCTGAATCTGCCAACTGATCCGCAGCCACAAGTGCCTCATACACCATGCTGCCTATCGTCACTATCGTGAAATTCGATCCTTCCCGGACCACTTTTGCCTTGCCGATTTTTACCTCATAGGCTCCTTCAGGCACTGCTGCTTTCCTGCCCAGAGAGGCTTTGTTGAGTATGACGAAAACGGGATTGTCATCCCGTGCTGCCGCAATAATCATCCCTTTAGCATCATGAGCATCAGTGGGCATGAGCACCTTGAGACCCGGCAGGTGCGCCAGCCAGGCTTCAAGACACTGCGAATGTTGCGCCGCCATACTCATACCCCCGCCAGACATCGTCAGCACAGTAACCGGCAGCGTTGCACCACCACCAAACATGAAGCGCATTTTTGCCATCTGATTGGCAATCTCATCCATGCACACGCCCATAAAGTCCATAAACATCAGATCGATAATCGGTCGGCATCCCGTGGCCGAAGCACCCACTCCCAGACCAAAAAGCGCCTTCTCCGAAATCGGTGTATCGATGATTCGCTCTGGACCGAATTCCGCGAGCAAGCCACCGTAGTGACCAAATACACCACCCGCCTGAGCAACATCTTCACCTGCCACGAATGCATTGTCCTGCTCCAGCAGGACTTCTCTGACCCCTTCATTGATGGAAGCGACGTAGGTTAGCGTTCTTTCCTGATTCTCAGCTTCAGGCATGATCACGCTCCCTCTTCGCTATATACATTATCAAGCAACGCCGAAGGATCCGGATATGGGCTCTGTTCAGCAAATTCAATGGCTTTTTCAATTTCACTGTTCACCTTTTTATAAACAGCATCGATTTTCTTCTGAGTCACTATCTCGAAATCCACTAGACTTTTCTCGAAAGTATTGATGGCATCCCGCTTCTTCCAGGATTCCAGTTCTTCGTCCGACCGATAGCTCAGCCCCATTCCGCGTACGCCGACATGATCAAAATAGCGATAAGTTTTGCACTCAAGCAGCGTTGGACCATCTCCTTTTCGTGCACGCTCGATTGCCTCACCAGCAGCTTCGTAGACAGCAATTACATCCATACCATCCACAACTACTCCTGGCATACCGTAGCCAGCAGCACGATCAGCTACATCCTGCACGGCCTGATGATTTGCCTGACTTGTATATTCACCGTATCCGTTATTTTCACAGACAAATATACAAGGTAGTTTGTATAGAGCCGCCATGTTCGCCGCTTCATGAACGCTGCCTTCATTTGATGCTCCATCACCGAAAAAAGCGATGGCAACATTCTTTGTTTTTCTGAATTTGTTTGAGAAGGCAGCCCCCATGGCAATTGGCGGACCTCCTCCAACAATACCGTTTGCACCCAACATACCAACCTCCATGTTGGAAATATGCATACTGCCCCCCTTGCCTTTACAATAACCTGTGGCTCGACCATAAAGTTCTGCAAACATCGGTTTGAAATCGCCGCCCTTGGCAACCAGATGGCCGTGACCCCGGTGGGTGCTCGCTATCTGATCTTCGTCCGACAGATGCTGCATGATCCCGGCAGCAACTGCTTCCTGACCAACATACAAGTGCAGGGCACCAGGTATCTTGCCATTTTCCATCATTTTTCCGGCAGCTTCTTCGAAGCAACGGATGCGCACCATACAGAGATGCAATGCTTGTAGTACTCTATTTGAAGGCCGTTTAGCCACAATTCACCTCACTTCTATTAGTAGTTGTCATGTACTGTTCACTTAGTAGTTGTCATGTACTGTTCACTGTCTTATCGGGTTCTTCCTAACAGTTTATCGATACCGCTATTCGTCACGAATTAACTTGCACTTGTGTCGGCCTACGGCCACCTCTTCGCCAGACTCATCAAACAGATGAAACTGAAAGTTCATGAAGTTTGTCCTCCCGGATACACCTTTCTCAGCCAGGTGCTCGCTCATACGATATTTCCCAAAGGGAAGTGGTTTGTATTGCACAAGTGCATGCTGCGCCCACATGCCCGGCGGTCGAACCCCCTCAAACGGTGTAAGTTCGAAATCGCATATTCGCAAGGCAATTGGCATCAGGTGTTCCGGGTGAATGTATTTCTGCCAGACTTCAGCTGTTTCACAGGAAGCATCCAGTAACGGCTGCACGTCCAGCGGTTCGATGGAGAAAGTCATTTCATTGAACTCTGTTCCCACCTTTGCGCGAGGGAAAATACTCTCATCACCCGGGCCCCTTGACCAGGGAATCTCGGTTCCCAACCCCGCCTGACCCGCGCAACAAAGTCGACCCACCTTGTCCACCACACTACATTCCATCGTGGACGCTTCAACTTCATGTCCCGTCGCAGCAACCTCATCGCTGGTGTACACCGGGCTGACGAAATTGAGGTCATACCAACCACCGTCAAACCAGCCGGTGCCAAATCTGGACATAATTGAGGCCATTGCACATGCCCCAACCACACTACCCGGCACAAACGCCCCCTTAAAACCCAATTTGCGCGCAGGTCCATCGTCGTGGATAGAACCCTTCTTGTTAGCTGCAGTATTACTCAGGTTATTGTAGCTACCGGCATATTGCCATTGTGCACTCATATCAGGTTCTCGCTCATATTACAGGTTCTCGCTAACGTTCAATTCGATAAGGCAACCCAGGTACCCTGATCATACGCCCTTGGTAGTCTGTTTCTTCAAAAAAGTCTCGTGCCTGATTCTGGGGATTAGACACAATATCAAATGGATCTTCCACTGGCGCAAAAGTCCAGCCTTGTTCCGCTGCCTCACTAAACCAGGTGTATTTGTCTTTTGAGGCAATGGACTCAACAAATGCAGCCTCCATCTCACGCCAGGGTTGTACGTTTGGGTCTTTTTCAAGTGCAACTTGCTCAGACAGTCCAAGAAAATCAGCAACCTTCTGCCACGCTGCTCTGAGAGCCAACATATATACCCAGCCATCTTTAGCTTTTGCCGTATGCCGAAAATGAATTCCTTCCGGGTTACGCGGGGCTCTCTCGGTTGTCGTTCCTGCATAAGCATACTGGGAGATATGGCGAGTCCAATGCTGCATCAGAGTATCTTGAGCAGAAATATCAATATGAATTCCACTCTCGGCACCATTCGTAACACCAAATACTGCTGTGGTCACGGCTGTTGCACCATGCACGCCCAATATCATTGCCGCTGTATTACCCGGGAGTTTGAGTGGTGGCTCATCACCATAACCAGACACATGTAAAACACCACCTACAGCCTGAACGGTAATTTCTGACGATGCCCAGCCAGCATAGGGTCCAATCAAACCCAGGTCCGACAAACTGACAACGACCAATGATTCTCGCCCGCTTCTCATCTCTTCGATCGAAAGATCATGTTTTGCCAACATTTCAATTCCAACATCCTCGACCACCGCATCATAGTCATCGAGATCTAATTCATCTCTTTCAATCTCGTGTTTGCCTCGCTGAAAGAACACACGCTGAGCCTCTGTAAACCGATTGGTTAACTCATCAACCGCCAGCCGATCGACCTGGAAATCAAGCTGAGCTACTAGCAGTCCGGCATTGGCTGCTGCGGATGAGCCAGATATTTCGAGTACCCTCATTTTGGCAATCCCAGTTTCTGACCAAATTCCGGATCGTAATTGGTTTGAGGAATCCTGAAGGTTCCAAGCTGAACAGGCCCTTCGTTGTACAATACGCCTTCATCTTCCAACCGATTGATCTCTTTCTTTGTCATTCCTAACCAGCGATATAGGACTTCTTCATTATCCTCGCCATTGTTTCGGAAATCAGTTAGCCGTTTCCTGATTCTGCCTGCCATCAGCCAGGGTAACGGCGGATGTGGATGAGCCGCATACCCAAACAAGGGTTGTTGATGTTCAACCAACTGCAGCGCACCACGAGCCTGAAACTGTGGATCAAGAGCTGAGTCCTTGACGGTGCGCACGGGAGCAGAGGCAATTCTTCTTGTTTGAAGCAACTCAGTAAGTTCGTTTTTGTCCCATTTCGAGGTCCATGTTGCGATTAATTCATCGAGTTTGTCGTGGTGCTTCCAACGAGATTGCTGAGTCTCATATGAACTGTCATTTAGCATGTCCTGCTCCGAGACTTCTACAAAATCACGCCACATTGCGTCATCTTCGATCGATATAGCAATCCATTCATCATCACCAACACATGGATAAATACCCTGAGGTACACGCTCGGGATTTCTGTTTCCATGAGAAACCGGTACCTCACCAGAAACTACTGCCTCGGTCATCAATTCACCCATGAGGTGTGTGATGCACTCGGTCATGGAAAGATCTATGTCTTCGCCCAAACCTGTTTCAGCTCTTCTTTGAAGCGCGGCAACGATCGCCAGTGCCGCATGGCGCCCTGCCAGCTGATCCGAGAAGACTCCCGTGCCGATACGAATTGGCACTTCTCCTTCATTAACCATCAATCGATTCAGACCTCCTGCTGCTTCAGTACTTGGGCCGTACGCCGGAAAGTCTGACCAGGGTCCTGGTGTACCGTATCCCGACATCTGAAGAGTGATCAATTCTGGTTTTCGTTCTCGAAGAACTTTGGCAGCCAGATCGTACTTTGTCAGAACTGAAGGCCGAAAATTGTTACAAACCACATCAGCCTGAATAGCGAGTGACATTGCGATATCGCGGCCTTCTTGTTTCGTTAGATCAATACTAATGCAGGATTTGCCATGAAACACACCGTCAGAGACACTGACATAACGTCCAAAATTGTTGCCACCCGGTGGTGTAACACGTACAACCTCTGCGCCAAGATCATGTAGTGCTCGGGTTCCTGCAGGTAATGCAAAGGCCAGCTCAAAACTGAGAATTCGAATGCCTTTTAATGGCGCATAGACTTCGTTTGACATATTTTTTCTTTTTGGTTTGCCCTGCTCTTATCTACTCTACCAGTATGGTTTCATGAGCAGCTACCACTGCTCGCCCCAACCGAATCAGGTATCTACACTCTATTCTCAATCGCTGGAAGATGGTAATCCTCCGGGAATATATCTACCTGCAAGGCATCATCTGCACTTCAAAGCATAAACCCTCTGGGTTCGATATGCACAACCACAATCTACAATCAGGCACAATGTCAGCAGATGCAGGGGCACGTTGCACCAATCCATGATAATCTTTGTACAAATACACCTTTTGATCTGCCGATGCGTTTTAATATTCCGATTAAGCTGCCGTTCTGCGCCACGATACTACTCGCAATTCTTCTGGTGTCCCTGCCTCCTCTGGTAGATGCACATAATATCTCCGGCAGTAACGCCCGGTTTGTGGAGGGGATCGAAGGACCTGCTGTTGGGGCCTTTATGTACCTTGGGGCAAAACACATGGTGACAGGTTACGATCACTTATTATTTTTGCTGGGTGTAATATTCTTTTTGTATCGTGCCCGGGATATTTTACTTTACGTCACTCTCTTTACACTCGGGCACAGTATCACTTTAATGTCCGGCGTATTATTGGAACTCCAGGTTAACGTTTACCTTATTGACGCCATCATCGGTTTGTCTGTGGTCTATAAGGCGTTTGAAAACATCGATGGTTTCAGACAGATTTTCGGTGCCACATTTAATACCCAGGCTGCTGTTTTTGTTTTCGGTCTGTTCCATGGCCTTGGACTCGCGACCAAACTGCAGGAATTGGCCATATCGGATGACGGACTGATCACCAACATCATCAGTTTCAATGTGGGTGTTGAATGTGGCCAGGCTCTTGCTCTCACCTTCATCCTGCTGGTTCTTTTGAAGTGGCGCCAGCAGCCTAGCTTCCAGGATCACGCATTTGTCACCAATTCCCTGCTAATGACAGCGGGATTTGCACTCACAGGCTACCAACTGGCTGGATACTATTGGATCTAATACTAAATGAATAAAGAGACGATCAGAATCTTAGCCGCAACTTTTCTTGCCCTGCTGCTTGCCTCGGTAATTCTGGTTACGCTGATATTTCCGGCAGAGTTCGATATAGACCCACTGGGTACCGGTGAAATGCTAGGAATCAAGGGGATATCCAGCTCGGCAACCAAAACGGTCATTGTTGAGGACCAGGGGCCGCTACAGGATTCGGTCAGATATGTCCTTCAGCCATTCGAGTCTATTGAATACAAATATCGAATGGACAAAGACAGCAGCATGCTCTTCTCATGGNACGCGACTGGTATCNTTACCTCTGAATTTCATGGTGAACCAGATNATGGTCCNGAGGGNTTCGCAGAAACGTATAGCCGTGGCAAGTTACAACAAGAGAANGGAACCTTCANCGCGCCATCTACNGGCATTCATGGTTGGTACTGGGAAAANCGAAGCAATGACGTGGTAACCGTGACGTTAACCACCTTTGGGTTTTACAGCGCCACACTGGAATTTCGCGATGGTTTTGTTAACGAACACCCTTTATGACATCCAAACCCGGTACTGTATTCACCCTTAGTTGAGAGATTGAGAACCTGACAGTTCCTTGCTACCGATTTGGTCTCGCTCGATTCAACCCCCCAACGGGTTTACCTTTGTCACTCCCTGAATATAGATCTGGTGGCACGACTGACAGATTCGGTAAATTTGACCTCCCACATCAAACAAAGCATCAGCGTCGTGTGCTTCTGCCGCTGCTTTGGCACGCATGCCAACGTCAATTAGTGCGAGTGAGATTTCCTGCCAGTCCTCACCGTCCCTTGCCAGGCCTGGCAGCAGCAGTAGATTACCACTTTCCGCAACGACGACTGCGCTGTGTTGCACAGCTAACCAGCCTTCGTCTGTGGTCGGTCTCAGGTCCTGTTCACCAGCTTCGGTAATTATGCTTCCTGCGGAACGCCAGATCTTGGCAGCCGCAGGATCGAGTACAAATTGCATAACGTGCCGAACATCACCTGTCGGCTTGAAGGGCAAAAGTTTAGATTCCTCTGGCTTACTACAGCCACTCAATAGAACCAGGAACAAAACCAGGTACTTGTAACGCACCTTAGGGTATTACTGGTCTGTTGGATCACTACGATCTTTTGGCGCGCCAGTACCAGTGCTACCCATAAACAGCTTGCGGCCGTCAGCGAACGTGATATCACGCCCGTTTGCTCTATTTGATCGGTCTTTACTCTGATATCCGTCCACAACAATGAAAGTACCAGGCTTCAAGGAATTCTTGTTAATTCCACGCCGCAACAATGTGTTAGGTGTACCGCCCTCCACCATCCAACTTTCTTTTGACCCATCTTCTTTGGTGACTTCGAGGTGAATCCAGGCGTGTGGATTGACCCATTCAACTTTCAACACAGGACCACGTAAAATCAAAGGTCTGTTTGGGTCAAATTCGGCACCAAAGGCATGATGAGCACTCAACTGAACCGGTGTGCAAATTGCCAATGCCAGCCCCACAAGCATCGAGATTTGTTTAAATGACATTTACTTACTCCTTTTTTACTTTTTACTGATTGAGTGTCTGTTTCTAGTAACCTTACGTTTTTAAGAATCTCAAAACGCTGGTTTGCTTAATGACACGCATACTAAACTATCGTGTCGGTGGTTTTCGGCCATGAATACTCTTGCCACTCCAGGGTTTAGCCCAGTCATATGGATCCTCAACCGTAAATCTGCATACTAATGCATTTACGTTTGTTCTATTAGATCTTTCTCCTGCCCGTCTACAGGACTTTTACTGCTACAACAATTTTCCAGTGTCGTTTGAAATTCTTTCCGCAGGATTCTTTGCCCCTACTTGCTAACCCTTGATCAACTGCTCAATCAAGAGGATGTCGGCGCCACTTGCCGTATAACAGTTCCTCAACGAATTCGACACATTTGAAATCCAGCAATTGAGCATCAGGTTCCATCCGTCGGTACAACGGCATACTGATTTTCCATGGCTCTGTGAATACTTCAGGATCAGTGATGGTCGCTTCATATTGCAGATGATTCGGTCCCGTCGGGGTGTACCGCTCTACTACCTGCATCTGTTCGGTATGATGACTCCCGGCACGATCGAGCCAGGTTTGCGGATTCAGACCTGTCACGGTCAGAACCAGGGTGTCGCCATCCCAGGAAGCAACAGACTGTCCCATCCATGAATCCACCGGCGCAGGCCCTGGATCTTCACTGAAGATGTCTCGAACCGCCCCGGCATACTGATAAGCGATGAACAACGAGTTCTCACCCTGGAATATCTGGAAAGGGTAAGGCATATAGGTTGCTCTGGGGACGCCAGGCAGATAACACTTTACCTCCGGATCTAGATCTGCCCAGTTCTTTTTGTTCTCTTGTTTCTTTGCCAGTGCTTCCGGCTTATAAGGGATCTTCCCTCCTACAACCACACCCAGGCTAGGTGGAACCGAGCCTACAGCACCCATTGGCAGCACATTTTTTGTAGGAACCGGGCCCTGAGGGCCGTCCCGAAGCTGCATCGCTGCACTTGCCATATGAATCTCAAGATCGAAGTGAGCCTCGTTAATCGCTTGCCAAATTCCATTCAGATCCGGATGGACACCGTCAGGACCTCTTGGTGCTTTATATTCAGCAGCCTGCGCTAATGTAGCAAAACAAAGGAATGAGAAAATCAGAATACGTTTCGATATATGCACGAACTGGATCCTTCTTGGTTCATATTGAAGACCCCTAGAATATCGCAACTATGCAGCAAATGGAAAGTGGCATGAAATTAACAATTCGACCCATAAGAAATTCTATTCTCGCGTACCTGAACGCCAATCGGATGCAGCCTCCCAAAATTCTGACTCTAATAGCAAATCCGGGTTCCAGCACAGACCCATGTCCGAGAAACCGGTCTGGATCGACAAATTTGAAGAACTTGATGTTTATTCGTTCCCGTTCAGGGCTGCTGACCTCTTAATTACCGGTTTTTTGGTCTGATCTTCATCTACCTGATGCCTGTTATTCGGGTCATGGGGCCAGGAGACTCCTTCTGGATAGCCACCCTGCTGTACCTGAGCTTTGTGTTCTTCTTCGTCTATCTCTTTGTTATTGCGGACTACATAACCCTCGGTTTTCAGGAAATACCCTAACTTTCCTCTAATCTGCTGGATACTGAAAAATCCCGCTTCTTTAAAGAACTGGTACTGCTCAGTTCCCTGTTATCTTTATTTTTTTGTGTTTGAACATCCTGTCTGGCGAGTCAGGTTCACGGCGTCAGGCCTGCTACTGTTTCCGATCACGAGCAGCATCCTTATTGAAGAAAGCCGTTAAAGACTTCAGCAGTCAAGCCGTTAAAGACTTCAGCAGTCAAGCCGTTAAAGACTTCAGCAGTCAAGCCGTTAAAGTAGTATGTGGTTCTCAGCAGCATCGAGGTGAACGCCCAAAGCCTGGGAGATGTTCAAAAAACGGCTCGAGAACGACAGTTACAAATCTGAAGTGACGATGTTTTCGCTTGTTCGGCAGAGGGAAAGACCCCGTTTAGCTATCAAAGCAGGGCAGGGATACTGAATGATCCCCTGTAAACCTGTCTCGGGCTTGCCAACAATCCGCGTCCACCGTCTTTTCTCCGCCTCACTCTAAAAGTCCAGGCAGAACTTCCAAAGCGAACAATTCCTCAGCTATACGTGAAGCTTCTCGATCCGCTCCCGCCGATGCTCCAATCACAGTGACCTTTTTAATTCCCATGGATTCAATTTCCTGTAAGCGGGCTACGCAATGTTCCACCGGGCCAACAATTGCGTATTGATCAATGAACTCATCGGGCAACAGGTTCGCTTGTTTGGAATCAGATCGAGTGTGTTCATTCATATCGTATGCATCATGCAGTCGATTCAATACCGATCTCTGACTTTCCGAAATACTACCCCTGACCTCGCCATGCATCACAGAAAATCTGGCAAATGAAGACAAACCACCCTGTACCAGTNTCCTGGCNACTGCCACATCTGGATGACAAACAACATTGATGTACGCACCCAGTTCAACAGATCTGCCAGCACTAGCTGCCGCTCGTCTGGCTGTTTCAATGCCCCAGCCGAGACGTTCCGGATCTGCACCAAGGGCCAGCATCACCCTGTCAGCATGCCTTGCCGCAGCCTCAATAACCCTTGGTCCCGTTGATGCTACTTCTACAGGCACTTTAATATCTCCATCATTTAGCCACTTCAACTCACTCTCGGCTGGCGTATCTGCCAGACCTAAGGTGGCAACATCAGGCGCGACCTGTTCACTAAATCCCAATTCTTCGAAACTCACTTTCCCTCCACTCAAATAGGTTTGAAGAACCGAAAGGTATTTCGAAAACAGAGCGACACCGGCAGGTGCTTTCCCCAGGTGTGCCAGTGCTGAATCACCCCTGCCGATTCCAAGAACTGCTCTCCCGCCCGACAATCTCTGAATACTGGCCATCGCGCTGGCGGTAACGGCAGGGTGGCGGGTCACGGGATTGGTGACGCCCGTTCCAATACCTATTGTCCCTGTTGCCAGCGCCATGGACGTTAGGGACACATAGGAGTCACCTGCAAGGTTTTGTGAATCAACCACGAGGACGCCGCTCCAACCTGCTTCCTCAGCTCTTCTTGCGGCAGCAGCACCCCGGGTCGGTGAACTGGTAATAATTTTCCAGAATTCCATATGTGGCCCTCACCAGCGAAGCANGGCTAAAGAATAACTACAGAGTGGACCATGGAGCAACTGCATCCGATCAATAGGTACCAGCATGAGTACTACCAGGCATCAATGGCGGGTCGCTTTTTACCTGTCCTGCGTTCAGTTCGCCTTACCGACTTCATTAAACTGGAAACCCAGAAGCGTGAATTTGCCGGGTCAATGGTGTCATCAACACTGAACAGTGAGGCATAGTTCAGCGCCTTGCCGTTTTCATAGGCTTTTGCCACCATTTTTTCATAGGTTTGTTTACGCTCCTCCGGATCTTCAATNGCAGCAAGTTCNGCTCGATATCCCAGTTTGACGCTACCCTCAAGACCCATCCCACCATATTCACCCGTAGGCCAGGACACAGAGAACATGGGTGTCTTATAGGAACCTCCCGCCATGGCAATCCCACCCAGGCCATAGGCTTTCCTCAACACGATGGTAAAGAAGGGTACGGAAAGATTCGCTCCNGTTAAAAACATCCGGCTTGAGTGGCGCACCAGGGCTGTTTTTTCAATTTCAGGACCTACCATAATGCCGGGTGTGTCGCAGAGATGGAGAATCGGAACATCGAATCCGTCACATACCTGCATAAACCGGGCTGCCTTGTCTGCTCCGTCTGAATCAATAGCACCACCAAGATGAGCCGGATTGTTCGCAATCACACCCAGAGGCATGCCTTCAATACGAATCAATGAAGTGATACTGCCAAGTCCGAATCCACTCCTTAACTCCAGTACTGAGTTCTCATCCGCCAAAGTTTCAATCACCGTACGCACGTTATAGACGCGCAGTCGATTTTCAGGAATTATCCGCCGCATCTTCCTTTGATCAGGTTCCTGCCAGTCCTCGTGCACACCCTGAAAGTACGAGAGATACTTTTTAGCAGTAATGATCGCTTCAGCTTCATCCTTCACAAGCAGATCAACAACGCCGTTTGCCACCTGGACAGACATGGGACCAATTTCCTCAGGTGCATAAATACCGAGACCCCCTCCTTCGATCATGGCGGGTCCACCCATGCCAATATTGGATCCTTCAGTCGCAATAATCACGTCACAACAGCCCAGCAACGATGCATTACCCGCAAAACACCGACCTGACGTTATTCCAATCATGGGNACCAATCCACTTAACTGTGCAAAACGGGCAAACGTATTCGTACCAGCACCACCCATGCCATCGGTATCGCCCGGTCTGCCTCCTCCTCCCTCGGCGAAAAGTACCATCGGCATCTGGCCATCTTCCGCGACACCAATCATTCGATCCGTCTTTCGATGGTTCTGGCCTCCCTGGGTACCGGCAAAAACGGTGTAGTCATACAACATGACAACGCACCGATTATCGGGATCTGGGAACTGGTCTCCGTTGATGGAGCCGACGCCTGTAATCATCCCATCAGCCGGGCTTTTTTCGATCAGCTCATCAATGCTTCGCCGTCGTCGTTGAGCAGCGAGTACCAGCTGACCATACTCAACGAAAGTACCCTCATCACAAAGATCTTCAACATTCTCGCGAGCGGTACGCTGCCCGGTTCTGCGTCGTCGTTCGACCGCAGCAGGTCGATTGATATCCAGGGTTGTAGTCCGGCGATTCTCGACCTCCTCCAGATCAGGTCGGATATAGTCGAGGTCAATATCTTCCACGTCACCGCGCTCGATCTTTTCTATTTCTTTTGGTACTAATGAAAGCAGAGGTTGCTGCTCATACAAGGTATCACCAGCACGAACGCTGATGGCTTCGATCACGCCGCTGTACCCGGCTTTGATCTCATGCTCCATTTTCATGGAATCCATCACTGCGAGAGTCATTCCTTCAGTCACGTCGTCCCCCACTGCAACGGTTATCTCAATAACGGTACCTTGCATCGGTGACAGCAACCAGGAATCGNCTAACTTACTTTCTTCAGAAACTAAAGCGTTTTTCTGCTGACCGTAGTTCAGGACAGCAAGCGGATCATCCTTGTCTATGCTGGCACCTGCCTGTTTTACCACCACGTCCTTGCTCACAAGATAATGTTGCTGGTGCGCGACTTCATTCACCAGCTCAGCACTATTGTCATCAATAAAGCGTGTATAAAAATCCCCTTTACCGATCCGTTCATCGGCAAGCACGTTCTGCAAAAAAGAAATGTTGGTTGCGACACCGTCAATCTGAAATTCACACAGAGAGCGATAGGCGTTTGCCAGTGCACCATCAAAATCACCAGACCGGTGATGCACGATGAGCTTACCGAGTAATGAATCGAATCTTGGATTCATCGTGTAGTTTGTGTAAGCATAGGTATCCAACCGAACACCTGGACCACTGGGTGGGTTGAATATGCGCAATGTACCTGCGCTGGGCCGTGTACTGCCGTCTGTCTGCATGGTTTCAGCATTAATGCGCAATTGAATCGCAGTGCCCCGGACGCGGCTATCGCCCAGGCCGAGGTCTGAAACTGTCTCACCACCGGCAATTCGCAACTGCGCTTCAACCAGATCGACTTCGAAGATTTCTTCTGTGATGGTATGTTCAACCTGCAGTCTTGCGTTCGCTTCAATAAAGACGAATCGTTTTGATTCTTGATTCACCAGGAACTCGATCGTACCGGCACTTTGGTACCCCGCGGCTTTCGCCAGTTTAACGGCTGAGCTGATTATCTGATCCCTAAGATCATTATCAAGAAAGGGAGCTGGTGCAATCTCGATGATCTTTTGATGCCTGCGCTGCAGTGAACAATCTCGTTCACCCAGATGCACGACCTCACCAGCCCGATCTCCGAGTATCTGAACCTCAATATGTCTTGCCCGAGACATGAACTCCTCGACATACAGAGCATCATTACCGAAAGCATTTAAGGCTTCTCTGGCACTTTGCCTGAACGCGGATTCAACCTGATCAAGATCTCCAACAATGCGAACTCCCCTGCCACCACCACCAGCAATCGCTTTAATGATCATGGATTTCCCATCCAGACCACTAAAGAATTTCTTTGCCTTTTCAAGACTTGTCGCTTTCGCTGTTCCAGCAAGTACCGGCACATCTTGCGACATCGCAAATTTCCTGGCTTCTGCCTTGTCGCCAAACAATGTCAGAGATTCCGAGGTTGGCCCGATAAAGCCAATTCCTTCTGCCTCACAAGCTGATGCGAATCCGGGATTTTCACTGAGAAATCCATATCCGGGATGAACCGCATCACACTCACATTCTCTCGCAAGACTAATGATTGCGGCGATATCAAGATAAGCAGCGGCGCCGTCTTCTTCAAGGCAACATGCTTCGTCTGCCCTGAAGATGTGGAGTGATTCACTATCGTCCTTCGAATAAATGGCCACGGTTCGAATTCCCAGATTAGCCGCACTTCGCATAATGCGAATAGCGATCTCACCTCGGTTTGCTATCAGTAATTTCTTAACCATTTCACTTCCTGTTTTTTACAAAACGTAGCTGCCAGCGATAGAGAGTATTACAAATTAAAGAGTTTTTCAGACTGGCTGAGAGAATTCCCGGTACCACAAGACAGTGGTTAGATTTACCGCATGTTCATGTCCACGATCTTCTCATACAGGGTCAATTTTCCATCTCATGTCGAGCGCGAAGCCCCGACTTATTGAGTAAACTGGTCGTTTAGTACTCTTACAGGGGCAAGACCGAACATGGCGGACAAGACCAGATTAAAAGACAAGGTAGTGATCGTTACCGGTGGCGGNAGCGGTATCGGCAAGGGAGCCAGCGAGAGAATCGGTTATGAAGGTGGTTGTGTCGCAGTCGTTGATATGAGGATGGCACTGGCCGAAGAGGTTGCTTCAAGAATCCAAAGCGATGGCGGCAGAGCAATCCCTATCCATTGTAACGTGGCTATCGAAACAGATGTCGAAGCGGCTGTCGCTACCACTGTCGCTGAATTTGGTAGTTTGCACGGTATGGTAGCAAACGCGGGAACTGCAGGTTCAGGATGGATCCACGAAACAGCCGTCGAAGACTGGCACGCGGTGCTGGCCGTCAATCTGACGGGGCCATTTTTGTGTGCGAAACATGCTATTCCACATATGGTCGCAGCCGGCGGTGGTTCTTATGTTGTCACCTCTTCCATCGCCGGCTCTGTTATTGGCGCTGGTGGTGCAGCTGCCTCCTATGCTGTTTCCAAGGCAGGTGTGATTGCCCTCGCTAAACAGATTGCTGTGGACTACGGATCAGATGGCATTCGCGCAAATGCCATCCAGCCTGCGCCGGTTGCAAACAGCAACCTGGGCAAGCACGTCAGAGAGGACCAGGAAAAACACACAACCCCGCGGGCCCAGCTGCCCAGACCGAAAGGGTGGCTGCCAATTCGCCGTATGGGCGACCCCTATTCGGAGTACGGCGCCACCATCGCGTTTCTTTTATCCGAAGAAGCAGGATATATCACCGGTTCAGCAATCCCAGTTGATGGTGGTTACCTGGCGACCTAGCATCTTCATTCAATTCAGCTCTTGGGTGAAAGCTGAACCAGAATCCCGTTTGCTGATTTCGGATGAATAAACACCTGAGGGCCACCAACCCCAATCAACTGCACCCCGTTCTCTTCCAGCTGTTTAACAGTGGCATCCAAATCGTCGACTTCCATCGCCATTGTGTGCATACCTTCTCCTCGCGATTCAATCGCTCGACCCACTGCAGACTGATCATTGGTCGGTGATACAATCTCGATGAAGCCACCGTTTGCCAACTGGAAGAAAGCCTGTTTGATGCCCAGCGCATCTGATTCAGCCGTTCTTTCAAGTTCCATTCCAAATTTGTCGCGCCAGGTTTCAACTCCGGCGTCAAAATCCTTCACGCGGATAACAATATGATCTACACCTTTAAAAGACATTCCTATTTCTCCTGTTCCTTGATTATTTTGGATCCCTGATGGTTACAGTCCCCTGAGCCATTGCTGCGAGCTTGCCATCATTAAACACATCAATACGGACGACTGCCTGAGTTCTGCCCAGATTGATAATCTCTGCACTACCTTCCACCAGTCCACCTGAAACTGGTCTCGTCAGATTGATTTTGAATTCTGTGGTGGCAGCCCATTGACCTCGCTTCATGGCGGGATAACAAACACAACCCAGCAGGTGATCGCAAAATGCCGAGAGGACTCCCCCATGCATGCTGCCAAATGCAGTGATCAATTCATCCTTAACTTCAAAGCTTGCACTCATCTTCCCCGGAGACGCACTGGTTATATTGAATCCCAGCATGCCAGGTAATCCGTCCTGATTTGCCCCGATAAACGAATTAGCAACTTTTTCATTGAATTCCATTGGCTTTCCTCTGTTTTGAACTGACAGCTAACAGCAACCAATAAAGCAAATCAAGTTTTGCTATATTGTCCCATTTGAGACTCAAGAGATTTTGATATGGCAGCACTGATCCAGCCCTTTGCAGAAACCAGACCAGATGAGGTGGTGCTCTCTGACGAGTTCGGCAAAACAACCTGGGGTGACTTTAACACTCGAGTTAATCAGCTGATCCATTCTCTGCGCGGGCTGGGTCTTAAGACACATGACACGATCGCGGTCTTAAGTGGCAATCGGCGTGAATACTTCGAGGCCTACGCGGCATGTGCCCATGCAGGCTGGCTGATCGTACCCATCAACTGGCATTCGGTCGCGGCTGAAGTTGCCTATGTAGTCAAGGATTCAGGTACAAAAGCGTTGCTGGTGGATCAGCGCTTTTCTGATCTCGGTCAGGCATCCATTCAGCATGAAGGCTGCCCGGCACTTGATGCCTGCTTAATGTTCGGTGGTCAAGCCCCTGGTTTCCAGGAATACGATACTTTTATCAGCAATCAAGAAGTCACAGAGCCCGAAGACCAATCTGCAGGCGGACCGATGTTTTATACATCCGGAACCACAGGAAAACCCAAGGGAGTCAAAAGTGGTCTGTCTCAGACCGGTGCCACCACTGCAACCATGAAAATGATCGGTGAAGGGCTCTCGGGAATGTTGAGTATGCCAGCCGCTGGGCGGACTCTGTTGGTGGGTCCGATATATCACTCTGCTCAATGGGCGTTTTCTTTTTTGCCACTGATCGCAGGAAGCAGTGTCGTCATCCGACACAAGTTCGATGCGGCCGAAACTCTAGCACTGATTGATGAGCATAAGATTACAAACATACATCTGGTTCCTACCCAGTTTATACGCATGCTGAGACTGGATGACGATATCAAGTCAACATTCTCAGGCAAAAGTATAGACATCATCTGGCATGGTGCTGCGCCATGCCCTCCAGACGTGAAACACAGTATGATTGAATGGTGGGGACCTGTAATTTCTGAATACTATGGGTCCACCGAAGGATCCATCGTCACGACAGTCGACTCTGAAGAATGGCTAAGCAGACCGGGGACTCTGGGTAAACCGGTTCCCATTATGCAAGTGATGGTGATTAAAGAAGATGGCGAAGAAGCTGTCGCAGGTGAGTCTGGCTCCATATACGTCAAAAACATCATGGGGACTGATTTCGAATATCACAACGATCCTGACAAAACCTCTAAGGCGCACCTGGAGCCGGGCGTATTTACTTTTGGTGACGTTGGCTACCTGGATGAGGATGGTTACCTTTTCATGAGTGATCGGAAAATTGATATGATCATCTCCGGGGGTGTCAATATCTATCCGGCTGAGATTGAGGCGGTCCTGATTAACCACCCGAAGGTTGTCGATGCTGCTGTATTCGGTATTCCCAACGATGAATTCGGGGAGGAGGTCAAAGGAGCCGTCGAACTAGTCGATGGAGCAGAGATCGACGGTGCACTTGCGGAAGAACTTATCGCCCACTGCAAAGAGAATCTGGCCAGTTTCAAAGCACCAAAATCGATAGACTTCGTGGATGCCATGCCGAGACACCCCACAGGGAAGCTGCTGAAAAGGTTATTGCGCGACCAGTACTGGGAGAATACCGGTCGAACAATCTAGCTCTCATCCGTGATTCGTCACCAGGGTGTTGGTTTCTGGATCACTTTTGAACCGTCGTTCCTAAGTGAGTACTTTTCAGCAGGGTTCTACCGACCCATTTTAGCAAACCAGGGGGCTTGTTCGAGAGCATAGAAAATTCCTTTACGGACAAATCCGGCAACAATACCTTGTCTGAGTCGTGAAACGCTGCCTGATTCATCGTGCTCAATCACCCATTCCCCGGTAATTGATTTATGTCCTTATAGTTAAAGAGCTTTAATCGTGCCCGAAACCAAGAAGCGCTGTAACTTTGTGCTCTATATACCTATATATGCCATATGCCACATGATTCAGGCAGGAAATCCATGATTAAGATTGAGAATCGAATGATCCTTGACGCCGACGCATCGGGCGTCGACGCACTGAGCTATCCCATTGAAATCGGCATCACCATCGCGCCAGTTACGATGTTGCACTGATCCAGGAAACCTTCAGATGGCCCTTATGAGCGTCACTATATGACCGACTTTTAGTCATATTTCGACTATGGGATTCAGTTTCGACAACAGGCGACAGCACATCCAATACCCCTTTAACCGCAGATTACTATTCGAGTTCAGTATTCAGATGTCAGTCTTCGACAATTGCTGCCGCACTAATATAATACGTCGTCCCACAAGCCAGCACCTCTACTATGGATAAGTCACTTTACTTCAATGATCTTAAAGTCATCGAATTTGCCACCGTACTAGCCGGACCTTCCGTGGGTCTGTTTTTTGCGGAACTTGGTGCCAAAGTCATCAAGATTGAAAACAAACTAACCGGGGGTGATGTCACAAGAAGTTGGAAGCTGCCAGAGGAAGACAGCAAGGCTCCTTTCTCTGCCTACTACTACTCTGCCAACTGGCAAAAAGAGGTTCTCATGATGGATCTTACTGACGAGGATGATCTGCTTGAGATCAATGCTCTGGTCAAGGACGCGGACCTCGTGATTTCAAACTTTAAAGCGGGTGCTGCCGAGAAGTTAGGTGTCGGCTTCAAACAGCTGAAAGAACTTAACTCGCGTCTAATCTACGCCAGTGTAAATGCCTATGGCGAGGAAGACACCAGACCAGGCTTCGATGTTGTTATTCAGGCAGAAACCGGCTGGGTCTATATGAATGGTGAAACTGATGGATTACCTGTCAAAATGCCAGTCGCCTTAATGGATGTGTTAGCGGCCCATCAATTGAAAGAAGGCGTCCTATTAGCATTGTTGGAAAGAGAGAGAACAGGATTAGGATCGAGTGTATCAATCTCTCTTTTCGATGCTGGTGTCGCCTCGCTTGCCAATCAGGCCACAAACTGGCTGAATCTTCAGTCCATTCCACAGCGACTGGGAAGTTTACACCCGAATATCGCACCCTATGGTGATACTTTCTTCACATCGGACAATAAGGCACTGATGGTATCCACCGGTACAGACAAACAATGGCAGGGACTGTGCAAGATTCTAGGAATGCCGGATCTGGTGACCGATAATCGTTATCTCACCAATGCGCTAAGACTTGAGCACAGAGACAGCCTTGCGGATCATCTCCGTGAGAGATTTCTTCGCTTTGAATCTCAGCAATTGCTTCGTATCTGCCGGGAACAGCAAGTGCCAATAGCGCAAATCAGGAATATGCAGGAAGTATTCGACGTTCCCGCTGCACAAAATCTAATTCTCGAAGAATCCATGCCTGATGGAACAGTTTCAAAAAGGGTTAAAACAGCTGTCTTTAAGATTCACCAATGACGGAATCTTCCCAAAAAGAGACGATGTGAACCTTCTTGTTGCCTGTTGGGGCAATGCGTATTATGGAATGCAACCTGAAGACGCAATGATCATTGATGCGATCATTGATATGGTCCAAGGCTGATTGGACAGCAGGCAAAGCTTGACCAGTAAATACAACGATAAACTACAACTTAAAGGGATTACGTCATGGCAACAGTTCGAGGAGCAACGATTATTGCTGAATCACTCAAGCAACAGGGTGTCGAGTACATGTTCGGCATCGTTGGTTTCCCGGTGGTGCCCATTGCCGCTGCAGCTCAGAAGGTGGGTATTACCTATGTCGGTATGCGCAACGAGCAGGCGGCCAGCTATGCTGCCCAGGCTGCTGGTTACATGACCGGCAGACCTCAGGCCTGCCTGGTCGTCTCAGGTCCCGGCGTAATTCATGCCCTGGCAGGCCTGGCAAATGCACAATCAAACTGCTGGCCTATGATTCTCATCGGCGGTGCATCGCCAATTGTTCAAAACGGTCGAGGCGCATTCCAGGAAGAAAAACAGGTCGCCGCTGCAGCTCATTACTGCAAGTACGCGCACGCGGTTGAAGATGCTAGAAGAATCCCCTTCTATGTTGAACAGGCGATGAGAACATCTTTCTACGGTCGCCCTGGTCCCGTATATCTGGATCTCCCAGATGACGTTATTCTTCAGGAGGTTGAAGAAGGTTCCTTTCAAACTGCAGAGACCATACCAGATGCACCACGACCGCAAGCTCTGGATGAAAACGTCGAGTCTGCTCTTAGCGCTCTGGAGTCGGCGGAACGCCCTCTGGTCATTGTCGGCAAAGGTATGGCCTGGTCAAACGCGGAAGACGAGGTGCGTGGATTTATCGAACGAACGCAATTACCTTTTCTGGCTTCGCCCATGGGAAAGGGCGTGGTTGCGGACGACCACCCGCTGTCTGTCGGTGCGGCAAGGACTCTTGCACTGAAAGAGGCAGATCTCATATTTCTAATGGGTGCAAGATTAAATTGGATCATGCACTTTGGTTTACCTCCCCGCTTTTCAAAAGACGTCAGAGTCATTCAGCTGGACATGTCACCAGAAGAGATTGGTACTAATGTACCGGCTGAGGTTGCTCTCGTGGGCGATGGCAAAGCCGTGGTGTCACAATTGAATCGTGCCCTGGATGAGCGACAGTGGTTTTATCCAGCAGAGACCAGCTGGCGTTCTGCTCTCGCGGAAAAAGCAGAAGCCAATCAGGCTACCGTGCAGCCAATGATCGAAGATGAAAGCGCGCCGACCAACTACTATCGAGCTTTCAAGGACATTCGCCAATGGCTCCCTGACAACGCAGTCATCGTCAGCGAGGGAGCCAACACCATGGACATCGGTCGCACCCAGATGCCTAACAACTCGCCTCGGTCGCGTTTAGACGCCGGTAGTTACGGTACTATGGGTGTCGGTATGGGATTCGCAGTTGCAGCAGCCGCCGTCCATCCTGACCGACCCGTTGTCGCTGTTGAAGGTGATTCGGGCTTCGGTTTTTCCGGCATGGAAGTCGAAACCATGTGCCGTCACAAGATGCCGGTGAAGATCATTATTCTCAACAATGGCGGCATCGGGGGTGGTATGGATGAGCTTCCAGCCGACAAGCCCCTGCCAGTTTCTGTTCTGACTCCCAGGGCTCGATATGATCTCATGATGGAAGCTTTTGGTGGTAGAGGCATTCTTGTAGAAGATCCAAAGGATCTTCGTTCTGCGCTGGATGAAGCAATGGCCTTCGACGGGCCAGCTATTGTGAACGTCCTGCTGAACCCGAGAGCGGGTCGAAAGCCGCAGGAATTTGCCTGGCTAACCAAAGACGAATAGCTGAGTATTTCTTATAGACAGGATGCGGCCGCAGCATGATCCAAGTGGCACAGAGTCTGGCAGATTCAGATCCTGATAATGTCGACGCCTACCGCCCGGTGGCCTTGAACAATTCCGACAATCTGTCCGCGGCATGGTGGCCAGCCTGGGAAAATGCCTTTGATAACATGGGCACTGAAGAACTGGAGTTAGGGATGAATTTCGCCCAGTTCAACATTTCTCTAGCAAACCAACTTAACGTGGGATCGGAACAAAAAAAAACGGCCGCTGGATGTTGGGAGCTCATCTTGCAGTACAGAAGAGATATGAGAAAGCCAGAGCCTCGTTTAACACCTCAAGTGAGTTTGCTGCGAATGCTAATGATAAAAAAGCGAAATTGATGTCAGAGGGTTGGGTCATACTGATAGATCACCTATCAGGAATTGATGGTGCAGATAAGAAGTTGGAAACTTTGAAATCTGAAATGATTGCACAGGGAGAAGATGGCAAGTTCTACGCCGGGCAATTCGATCCCCTTATCAAGTATGTTGCTAGAGACCATTCTAGCGACTGAAGGCAGGATCAAATCCTGCTTGACCCTTGTCCGGTGCACAAACAGCGACTGTCGATTCCTTGTATGCGATTGATTTTATTGCCAAAGGCACTGAGAAAGGGTTTGGTCTTTGTTTCGACGAACGTTCTTTCAGAACAGGTACCGGTTAATTCTCTTCCTGTAAATCCTTTGAGCGGGACTAATTGGTTGAAGCAACATCTTTAGCATCTTTAACAACCCACCAGTCAATTATCTTCGCGGAGCACTTCAGCATCTTTAACAACCCACCAGTCAATTATCTTCGCGGAGCACTTCTTCGCCCGGCTGTTACGGGTCACTGAATTAAAGGGAGCCTGCTTCCCAGGCTCAAGAACATCATTGACAAGAGCTAAGCTGTTGTTCGCTTCGACAATCACGCCATTCTCATCTTTCCAGATACTCTCAATCCCCACACGGTTTACGGCGACTTTTCCGATGTTATCGATGTATCCGTTTATTTTTGAGTAGTCACTGCTACGACTGATGGATACCTCACCCAGGTGAATTTTCTTCGGTATCCGTGCACAGCTAACAATATGAAGCTTAAGAATGGGATCTATCTTTTCCTTCTCGACTTCCTTGGGAACACTGACCGTCACCGGGCGCTCTGGTGGGTTATATTTGTACCAGACAAGATATCCAATCACGACCACAATCATCACCGTGACACCAGCAAAGGTCAGTCTTCTAAACTTATCTCTCTGATACTGCGGATCTGTCATGGCTCATCATAGCATGAGCGAAAAATCTATTGCATGATCCGCTCTTCAACGTCTCGTAGTTTATCTTTGCCAAAATAGATAGCACCATCAACAAAAAAAGTGGGTGAACCAAATGTGCCCATTTCAACGGATCTATTGGTATTCTCGATCAACCGCTGTTTGATCTCCGGCTCCTGCATGCCAGCAATGATCTCCGTTGCTGGCAATCCAGATTCCTCCAGGGCAGAGGTGATGACATCAATTTCATCCATCTTCTTTGGATCACCCCACATATGCCGATACACTTCGTCCAGGTATCGGTCAAAGAGATTGTGTTGCTGCGCGTATACTGCACCACGCATTATCTGCAGGGTATTGACGGGGAAAAACGGATTCGATTGGTAATTGGTAATCCCGTGATGGGCAAGAAATCTATCGGTTTCGATCCCCTGATACTCGGGTTTGTTTTTTATCCCCTGGAGAGTCACTCCAGGAGAGGCATTGTTCGTAGCCTTGAATACACCCCCCAATAAAACTGGGATATAGTCAAACTTTATGCCGGTCCTTTCTTCGATTTTCGGAATCACCAGGTGACTCAGATAAGCATTGGGGCTGCCAAAATCAAAATGAAACTCAACTTTCATATATTCTCCAAATTTTGAACCTTCTCATCCAGGAACTCAGTCGCTAACGTAAATCCGAGAGAGGAATATCGAGTCCTGACGATCTGTGACCCGGTCCTCGTTTCACCGTGATGTCCTTCGGTTTCAGTCGTCGATCATCATGAGCTCTGACTGTCATCGTCTGAATCGGTTTTCTGTTTTTCCTATCAAGGAAGATCAGTCGCCTGCCTTTTGGATTCGGCCTGTGCTTGTCTCCCCAATGAGTCATCGATATCAAGATTGGCTGTAGTGCCAGGCCTTTAGCAGTGAGGTGGTATTCAGGGAAACCTTTCTCGCCAGGTGTCTTCTCCAGAACTTCCTCATTAACCAGGCGTTTAAGCCTTTCGCTCAACACATTCCTGGCGATACCCAGATCTTTCTGAAAGTCATCGAACCTTCGCAAACCCATAAATGCATCGCGAATAATCAGTAACGTCCAATGCTCACCGATCACCGACAGTGTTTGTGCAAGCGAACAATTAAGGTGATCGAAATCGCGTCGTTTCATGGTTGCATTCTAACTCTAAAGTTTTATTATGCAACTATTGAAGTTTTATAATAAAACTGAGAGCTATCCTATGATCGGACTAGACACAGGTACAGAAGAATTGCTGTGCCATATTGAAGACCGGGTTGGTGTTATAACACTCAACAAACCACATAAAAAGAATGCGCTTGGCGACATCCTGACACCAGCCCTGAGAGAAATCCTGNTCACTGTCGAAGANGATGACCGGGTTGGCTGCGTCATGATCACAGGAACGGGTGATGCTTTTTGCTCAGGCGGTGACGTGAGCGGTATGGGTGGCGGATCAAGTGCTCCTAAATCAAAACAGGATAGAATTGCAGAACTCACTCACAAGCAAGTAACTCTCACCCTGCGTATTCATGAACTTTCGAAAGTTACCGTGGCGGCATTACCAGGCCCGGCTGCTGGGGCCGGACTTTCTATCGCACTTGCCTGTGATCTGCGCGTTGCGTCTGACAATACTTTCATCACTACAGCATTCAGGAATATCGGGCTTTCCGGGGACTATGGCGGGAGCTGGTTTTTACCCCAGCTGATTGGTCTCTCAAAAGCAAAGGAGCTGTACTACACCGCTGATCGCGTCAGTGCCGAGGAAGCAGCGAGACTGGGTCTCATTAACAAGGTCTACCCGCAGAAAACTTTTCGCGATGATGCCATGGAATTCGCAAGGCAGATTGCTAACGGCCCTACAATGGCGCTTGGTAGAATGAAAATCAATCTGAATCGTGGTGTCAACCAACCCTTAAGAGAAAGCCTGCTGCTTGAAGCAGAACACCTGATCGCCGGCGGTGGAAGTAACGAATCGAGAGAAGCCATTCGAGCTTTTATGGAAAAACGGGAACCGGAATTTCACAAGAATTCATAAAATTACCGGCAAATGACTTACCGGACCAACAACATCTATAGGAGGGGATAACAGATTCCAGCAATAACTTCTCAAGTGTCCACTTCACCTTCTGAACATTGAAAGCACTGTTTCTCCCTCATATTGTGATCACGATGCAGAGATCCCGACCATCTGTTCACTTTCCTGCCACAAACGCTTCCTTAGTGCCTCATCCTGCACCAGGTCAGAGTATTGGGCCGGTTTTGTCTGGTCATAGTATTCACCGGAAACGCCAGTCAATAATGGATCACTTGCCAGCATTATGGTTGTCTTCGCACCTTCTTCCGGTGTAATAAATATTAAATTGGCCATCTTCCTAACCAACCAGGGTAGATCCCGCATGATATCGGTTCGGACTCCACCGGGATGTAGTACATTTGACGTTACCCCCGAACCTTTTAAACGCAGCGCGAGCTCGAATGCAAAAAGAACATTTGCCAGCTTGGACTGGCCATAAGCCTTCTGCATATCGTATTTCTTCTCTCCCCGAAAATTTCCAAAGTCTATTGATCCTTTTTTATGGAGCATCGACGATACCGTGATGATACGAGAGGGCTGGGAAACTTTGAGCAAGTCCAGTAACTGAAGCGTAAGAAGAAAGTGAGACAGGTGGTTGACACCAAACTGCATTTCGAACCCATCTTCTGTGATTCGTTGTTTCGATGGCAGAATCCCCGCATTGTTGATCAGTATGTCGAGTCGTGAAAACTGACTCAGATAGCTGTCAGCCAGCGCTCGGACAGAGCCCAATGACCCTAGATCAACTTTCAGATTAACCGCCCGATCGACCGCTACCTGATTGATCTCCGAGAGCGCTTCCTCTGTCTTCTCTCCTGCACGACAGGCAAGGATAACTTTCGCTCCCAGTTTTGCCAGCCTAATTGCCGCAATCTTACCGATGCCGCTGTTTCCTCCTGTCATGAGGACATGCTTACCTTGCATAGATTCCTGCTTCTGATTCGTCTGGTCTGCCATGGTTCAATCATGCCTGAACAAACACGGGTTTTGGAGTCGATCCTTCTGCTGTATGCTTCGCTTCAAATCGTCCACTAACTATTCCATGAAGAAATTACTGGTCATCTTTTCAAAGATTCTACTCACCACTGCCTGTTCAGAATCCGATAATTGATTTAAACAAGATCGCTTTAATGTTGATCTATAGCCATTATTATGGCTATAGATTGAGCCGGTGTTACGCTTATTGTTACACTCAACCCAGATTTCTAGAGTGCCTCCGCACAGAGGAGCCCGCATGATCCCCCAAGACCTGAACCCATTCGCCGAGGCTGGCCTCCCCCTCGTCGCCGCCACGGGCGTCCTGGTGTGGTTGTTTGCAGTTGTCTTCGCTGTCCGGCGAGTCATCGCCGCTGTACGTGGTCGCACCCAACTCAACGTCACTGATAGGTATGTCGTCGTCACAGGCTGCGACTCTGGCTTTGGCCAAGGCGTCGTCAAGCATCTCGTCGCGCGCGGCGCACGCGTCGTCGCCTGCTGCTTCACCGAAGAAGGGGCCCAAACTGCCATCACACTCGGCGCGACCTCAGCCCCCAGGGTGGACCTCACCGACCTCGACGCCATCGCAGCGCTCGCGGCCGATGTCAAAGCGCAATGCAACGGGAAACTGTGGGGCCTGGTGCACAACGCAGGCGTCGTCCTTCCAGGGTTTGTCGACTACCAGCCGCTCTCCTTCTACCGCCATGTGATGGAGGTGAACTTCTTCGCCCCCGTCGCACTCACCCAACACCTGCTGCCCGAACTACGCGCAGCAGAAGGACGCGTCGTGCTNATTAGCAGCGTCGACGGACTGGTGAGCCTGCCGGGCAACGCTCCCTACGATGCCTCGAAGTTCGCGATCGAGGCCTACGCGGATGCACTCCGAGTGGAACTGGCTGCGGCCAACGTCGACGTCAGCGTCGTCAATCCCTCCACCATGCGAACACCACTCGCCATGTCCTTCTTCGACGGGCACCAAAAGGCGTGGAACGAGATGAACCGCCTCAACCCTGACGGCGCGTGGAAACAGCAGTACCCCGCCGACTGGCTCGACGCATACATCAAAGCCAACGCCGAAAACCTCAAGCGCATCGCACAAGATCCGCAGCACGCCATCGGTGACATCGTCCACGGGATATGCGCCAAGCGTCCCCGGCTACGGTACCTCAGCGGNACNCTCGCCAAGACGCTGTTTTACGCGTTGTGGGTCGGGCCTGAGTCCTGGTCCNATGCGTTCAAGCGCGCCACCATTCAGCCNCCTCCCCCGACGGGAAGACAAGGAGTCCTTCCATGAAGAAGATTCTNCTCGGCGCCGGACTTGGCATGGCNCTGAGCCTCCTCGTNGTCNTCATCGNCCTGGTCGCNGCCTCCTNGCCGCCNCCTCTCGACCCNCAAGGCCTGCANACCACAGGTGTCTTGCACGTNAACCTCAACGTCAGCGACTTCAAACGGTCCAAAGCCTTTTACGAGAAGCTCGGCTTCAAACACCTGATGGACATCAACAAGACAGCCGACGGTGACGTCGCCGCAGCCGTCGGCGCCGAAACTTATGTCGTCAGAGGCGCTCTCATGACCCACAAAGATGGCTCCGTCATCGACCTTCTTGAATGGCAGACGCCTCGAGACACGCGACCGCCGTATGACAACCTGTTTCGTCCAGGCCTCGCCCGCTTGGCGCTGAGGACGACAGACCTCGACGCTGACGTCGAGCGGCTCAAAGAAGACGGCGTCGCCTTCATCTCCGAGCGATCCGGCGTCGTCCCCGATGGACTGGGTGGCACCACCCGCTTCATCTGCTTCAAAGACCCAGACGGCACCATCATCGAGCTAGTCGAGATGGGCCCGGTGATGAGTGTGATTCAAAGCGCGTCCCAGCAACAATAAGTAAACAGCAAAATCAAGCAGATCGTCGTCGGTTGCGCAAATTGCCCTACGGAGGCGTTGGTACATAACTCCCATTTTTCTGCTATTTGATGTCTCAACAGCTGGAGTGACCGATAGCAAATGCATATAAAAGGAAGAAATATCCCAAATACAAGACCAGGTACCACATCAGCATCAGGAACTGGCCTCTTTATAAAAAAGGTCTAAAGGCCAGGGGCGATATAACTCTTTGGTTTTCAGCGAATGTTATGGATGCCTGGTTACCCAAGCCTAACGGTAAACCTGACAGCAAGCTGAATACGTGAGTCCTGGCTGTACGTCGTCAGCACATATGGGACCAACCGCAATGTAGCCATCGAATCATACTTGCAGATTTCTAAGAATAGGGCGTTAATGGTTCGGTAATCCCCCCATTAATAATGGTTCTCAGCGGTAGAATTTCTTATGCTGCTTCATTCAACTTTTGTATTGGGGTAATACCTCCAATAGCCATATTA
>PBRC01000035.1 GCA_002725285.1 Gammaproteobacteria bacterium
CCAGTACCGACGCTGGCATGACAAATGTACTGCAAATAACGAGAAGGGTAAGAGCCCTCAGCGGTTTTTTATAAAGAGCCCTCAGCGGGTTTTTATAAAGAGCCCTCAGCGGTTTTTTATAAAGAGCCCTCAGCGGTGCTTTTGTATCCTGCTCTAACCCTGCGCTTGAAATGCCCAATTAATCCTCTGGAGATTCCATCTGCCTGATGTAGTGGTCGATCAGCCACCCTGAAATTGACACCATGACAGGTCTGTTTGGCATTTCTGTGTAGTGAAACCAACGGGCATCTATAATCTCTTCCTCCTGCAGGACGATTTCGCCTCCGGTGTACTCAGCATGGAAGCCCAGCATCAGAGAATTGGGAAACGGCCAGGACTGGCTGTTAAAGTACTGCAGATTCTTTACTCCAACACCGACCTCTTCTCTGACCTCCCGATGCACGGCTTCCTCAATGGATTCTCCCGGCTCAACGAAACCGGCAATAGTGGAGTAGAAGTCACCTCTGGCATTGGCATTCTTGGCAAGCAGGACTTCTTCACCGCGTGTGATGAGCACAATAATCGAAGGCGAAAGACGGGGATAGAACATGTTTCCGCAATCATCGCACTTCCGGGATCGGTCAGCTTCTGCGTCGCCTGTAGGTTTCCCGCATTGACCGCAAAACTGATGATTTTGATACCAATCGACGACCTGTTTGGCCCGACCCAGTAGAGAAAACAGGGCTTCATCCGTTCTGCCAAGGAAAGACCAGAGGGTCTCGAATTCGTAGCCTTCAGGTTCTTCGGCTTCGGGGTCGACCTCATTGACGAATACCGGGATACCTGCAGCGGTACCCAGATAATGGGCGGATATCTCATCAATATCCAGCCAACGATACTCATCTCCTGTCAAGGGTCGCCAGGGGTGCGCACCATCAATTGATAGGATTTCCTCGTCAGAAATGACGATGTGAAAACTGGCATCGACGTCAGTCGGGCCATCAGCCCCTGACAGGAAATCCTCATTGAGGTTTATGTACTCCCAGTCCATACGATGTGCTTCGTTGCAGCAAGCCGCAACTTTAGCATAGCCGGTGCATTTTCGCTTTCAGTTGAGCTCGCATTGATCTTGAAAACAGGATCGTCAGGTGGAACCTGATCGACTGGTTACCGGTGTCCGTGCCAGACAGATTATCTGTACATCACTGGCACCATGTTTTAGCAGAAGACGAGTCAATTCCGAGACGGTGGCTGTGGTGGTTACCACATCATCGATAATACCGATGCACTCACCGTTTAGAGGGAAGTCAACAGTGAAGACGTTCTTCATGTTCTGCTTTCGCTGCTTGGCGGACAGGGACTTCTGGTCACCAGTATCCGTTATCCGACGGCAGGCTCTGGGATTAACGGGTACTTGCGTTGTGTCAGCGAGAACCTCGGCGATTTCCAATGCCTGATTGAAGCCGCGATGTTTGAGGCGGTCCTTGTGTAATGGTACAGGTATCCAGGCGTCTGGAAACACCATATGGTGTCTTAAATACTGCTCCGAGAGAACCGTTGCCAGTACTTTACCGAACATGATCTTCCGCTGATTTTTAAACTGGTGAATCAGTCGATCCACTGGTGGCGAATATTCCAGTGCTGCAAAGCAGTGTGAGAATGGTGGTGGGTGTATCAAGCAACTGCCACAGATTTCCTGGCCTTCTGCTGCCGTCAGACCACACTGCCAGCACGGATTTGGTAATCTTGGCAGATCTGTTTCGCAGTTTAGGCAGAGGTCCAGGTAACGATTGGTTGCTGCAGAACATAAAATACATTTTCCCGGCAGCAACCCGTAAAGCATTCGATTCAGCCAGTTCTTCATCCTGATCTCACGGTGATCTAGCCGTACTTCAATGTGGCCTATCCTGAGGCAAGGTGGTCGGGGATGTTAGTCGAGATTAATGCAAGAAACGTAGGCACTCATCCATCAGCCGTGCTGGAAATTGCTGATGAGCTGTCTATCCTGCAAGGTAGGTGATTACTGGTTTTCAGATTTTTTTGGCAGACAGGGGTGAGTGCTGTCTTCTTTATCGCACAGGCTGATTAGCTTGAGGTAGGTTGACCACTCGGTGATTTCGTCGGTGGAAAAATCAGCTTTATCTGCTTCGAAAACGGGTACCTTCTTGAGCAGATGAATCAGGTAGAGATAGTCCCTTCCCTGGATTGCCTTGGTTAGTGTTACTTCACCGCGGCTGGTATAGGCATTTTCACCGCACATGATCAAGCGCACTGAGGTTGGATATTCATTCTCAAATCCTGAGAAAAGGTTGAAGTGATTCAGGTGCGTACAGATCTCAGCGCGGTTCTTTATTTCACTCATAATAGCGGAAATTGGATTGAGATCTTTCAATTGGCGATGGGACTCAAAACTGAGCTTGGTTTGCCAGTCTGATTCATCTTCTGTGGGAGGGATGTAGTCGCTCAGCCTGGTTTCCATGTTGTTAAACTGATAGATCAGCTGCCAGTCTTTCGGCGGTTGAGCCAGCAATACTTCCTGGCTCGTAGATTGTAGGATTTCTTTGATGACCTGTTTTTCGAGGATCGTCTCTGCGTAGGCGTCGCCGGATACGGCGATGGCGGTAATAATTGAGAATAAAAATGACAAGAATCGTGACATGCGATTCCCTCACAAAAAAGCGTTAGCTTCTCGTTCCAATGAAATGAGACGTCGAACCCAGTTATCAATGAGCTGAAAATCGTTATCCATGATTTCAAATGGGACACATAGATCTTTCAGAAAACACTGTTCTTCGATTTCGAATGCGCCATCTGCGTAAGCAAGACGAATGAGAGAAATCATGGTGATGGCACGAGATCTTCTGCTCGGGAAGATGTACTCAATACCCTCTATATTCACATAATGAGGTGCATAGTCAGGTTCAAGATTCATCTCCCGACGCATTTCTTCCATCATCACCTCTTCACCCACCGACAGCTCGCCATCAGAGACGACAACATTGTGAGCTAGACAAATAAATACTTCTTTTTGTTCTTTAGTTAGCGATGCTAAAAAAATGGGCAAACTCGTTGTTGTTATTAAGTTTGTTCGTCTGACCGGGTTCACTCCGGAGCCGTTAGGGTCAGCTCGTAGTTCTGAATTTCTTCATCTCTTAAGGTTGTGACCTTTACCTTGTCACCTGGTTTGAGGTTCTCCAGCAATGATAACAAGGAGTCCTCATTTGTAACAGATTGATCATTGATAGCGATGATGACATCACCCAGGTGTATGTTACCTCTACGGTCTTCGCGAACCCCGATTATCCCGGCCTTGTCAGCCGCCAGCCCCCGCTTCACGGAAAGGATTGCAATTCCTTTGGCGCGCAATCGTCGTGCCCAGTAATCCGATAGCATCTCAATGCCGAGAACGGGTCTAAAGAGTCGACCGTGTTTACTGAGCTGAGGAATGATGAGTTTCAGCGTATTAACTGGAATTGCGAAGCCGATTCCAGCATTGGCACCGGAGGGGCTGTAAATCTGTGTGTTCACGCCAACCAGCTTACCCATTGAATTCAGCAAAGGACCGCCGGAATTGCCCGGATTGATTGCGGCGTCCGTCTGAATCACGTTTTTTATGGTGCGATTATTAACAGACTTGATCTCGCGTCCCAACGCACTAACCACGCCAACAGAAAGGCTTGTATCAAGCGCAAAGGGATTGCCAATTGCCAGCACTTTGCGACCCACCGACAACGTCGATGAGTCACCCAGTGGTATCGCTACCAGATCCTCATCGGGCGCATTGATCTTGAGCAGGGCAATATCTTTCTCCGGTGCCTTACCGACGAGTTCTGCGTCATAGGAATTTCCGGATTCGGTTGTGATCGTGATTTTATTCGCACCAAGGATGACATGATAGTTCGTGACGATCAGACCACTCTCGTGCCAGACGAATCCGGTGCCACTACCGCGCGGGATTTCAAGCACATTGAGTGAGAATCGCTGTCGCCTGAGCTGGGTGTTTGTAACAAACACGACTGAAGGCCCAACGCTCTTAAATACAGCGATATTATTGCTTTCGTCATTGGTCAGAAATGGACTTGCAGGAGAATCGGCAACCTCTACCATGTACGTGGTATCAGGTTCATTGGTCGCTAACACAGCAGCAGCAACAATCCCGAGGATTATTGCGGCGCCGAGAATTCGTGTCATCATCTTAGTGAATTTCTATCTGGCTGTTTCCGATTTAGAACTGATCCGTTTCGGAAGGTTCCCTACCGGGTTGTCGGGGTAATTCTACCCACAGTCTTACCCGAAGAAATAAAATTGTTGATACCGTAAATATCGTCTGGACTCAATGAACCAACAGATTGTTTAAGCCGCAATGTGTCCCTGACGTACTGGTATCTTGCACTGGCATATTGAAATTGTGCTGCATAGAGGCGTTGTTGAGCCAACAGAACATCAACGATATTGCGAGTGCCAACCTCATATCCAGTTTGAGTCGCTTCGAAGGCACTCTGACTTGAATCGATTCCACGTTGTCTTGCGTTGACTCGTGCGACATCTGTGTTGATAGCACTGTACAGATTACGGGTATTCTCAACCGTTGTGCGTTGAGTAAGATCGAATGTTCTCTGAGCCTGTTCGAGTTGGTAACCAGCCTGTTTCGCGGCTGAATGGGTTGCACCGCCTGAATAGACAGGGACAGTCAGTAGAAGTTGAGCTGACTTTTGTTCAATTTCCGACCCCAGGAAGCTTGCGCCACCGGAAACACTCTCTGCATAGGATATCGTTGCGTCAAGTGTTGGCAGATGCCGACTCTTGGCAGCATACAAATTACGTTGAGCTGAATTGACGCTCTCCTGAGCTGCAAGAAGCGAATAGTTTCCCACCAGAGCTCGCTGAACCCATGCTTCTTCATCATTCGGTTCGGGGTATTCAACTGGAAAGCCCTCGTCAAGCGCATCGATATTGTCGAAAGACTGTCCTGTCAGACGAAGCAAAGTTTCAAAGCTGATTACCTGGGCTCCTTCAGCTTCAATGACGCTGACGGTGGATGAATCAAATGCAGCCGTCGATTCAAGGACGTCGGTAATGGCAACCAGGCCGACATCGAAACGCTGTTGTACCTGTTCCAGCTGTCTTTTTACTGCACCACGCTCGGCATTTGCCGCATCGAGTCGATCGTTGGATTCAAGAATTGTCATGTAGCTGTCAGTGACTCGAAATATCAACTCCTGCTGTTCTGCGGCGAAATCCGCCATTGCTTTGGCTTCAACATTTTTTGATTGCAGAAACTGGAACCAGGTGTCCAGCCGAAAAATGGGCTGACGCAACTGGGCCTGCCAACTGTGATCATTAAAATCATTAGTGACCGTACTGCTTAACCCGGTTTCCAAAATGGTTGGAGTAGTTCTGCTCGTATTAGTAGTTGTGCCTGATACGGAGATATTCGGCAGCAGGCCTGATCGGGCCTGTGGGACGCTCTCCCGACTGGCCATATAGGACGCTTTGGCAGCAGCCAGCTGAGGATCGTTGTTGACCGCTAATTCGTAGACATCCGAGAGGTTGGCTGCGTTGACGGTCTGAGTCATGACAAGAGTGACGCACAGGCAAGACAGATATCTGATTACAATCGATTTCATATAGTTTCCTTACAACTCATACATACATGCGAAGAACAGCAATGTAGGATACTTATTGGTCCTCTTGGTTTCCAGTGACGTGCGGTGCTTTGGTAGTTTTCTGCGCCTTTCTTTTACCCTATTTCCCCAGATGCCGCATCTATTTTCCGTGAATTGTTTGTACAAGTGTAAACGTCCGGAAGTGAATTTTAGGTTAAACGCTGTGGATTTGGGGTTTTGAAAATTCACCAAGCCGGGCCTCGAGCCAGGCTGCTACTGCCAGGCAATAATCCTCCCTGAAGGGTCTTGCAAGAATCTGAATCCCGATTGGCAGCCCATGGTCATCGGTTCCCGCTCTGATGACTGCGCCAGGCCAGCCTGTAAGGTTATAAGCGCTGGTATAGGTATAATTCAGCATATCTTCCAATTCTCCCAGCGGAATGGCGGTATGGGCGTTGACCGGGCATATCAAAACATCGAAATCGTCAAAAAAAGCCAGCATCGAGCTTCTGAAATTGTCCCAGAGGGTGATGATCTGGGCAAATTCCCGCTGGTCTATCTCGGTTTGATCTCGAATAAGGGTTTCCTGGATTTTTGGTGAAGGTGAATCGGTTCGACAATCTTCCAGCAACGCTTCCACCATTTCACCGCCATCTGCGGCGAATATCCGGCCGAGTATGAAATTTGACATCTCGATTCCGTCAGGTCTGGCCTCGGAGGCAGAAACACCGTAATCCGCCAGTAATTGGACAACGCCGTTGACTGCACCTGTGATCTCACTCATCGGTGTTTTGATGCCGTTGTCGGTGTGGAATGCAATTCGGAGCGAGTCGATATCGACAAAACGAGAATCATCCAGGGTGGCTGGTACAGCAAAAGGATCAATCAGATCTGGCCCCGAGATCAGGGGTAAAAGGTAGGCTAAATCAGCAACATAGCGCGCCATGGGGCCTGGCTGGCTTAGCGGGGCAATCAGACCGGCGCTTGGCAGAGCATTGCCGGTGCACGGTACCCGTCCGGTTGTAGGTTTGATTCCCGTAATACCGCAAAAATGACTCGGTAATCTGATACTTCCTCCCGTATCAGTGCCTATGTCAAAGGGAGAGGCCCCTGCCGCGATGATGGCAGCTGCGCCACCGCTGCTGCCGCCCGGAGTACGATCAGTATCGAATGGGTTTCTGGTCGGACCATAGACCAGATTGTCGGTCTGGAACCACAGAGTGAATTCAGGTGTATTGGTCTTACCTAACAGAATTGCACCCGCATCCCTTAATCGCGTGACAACAGTCGCATCCCTACCGGGTCGGAAGTCGGCCCGACCGGTTGTGCCCCAGGTGGTTATTGTGTCTTTTGTATCCAGGCTGTCCTTGATAGTCATGGGTATGCCATGCAAAGGACCTTGCAGGTTGCCGTTAGCAAGCTCCGTATCCGCCTTGGCTGCCATTTTCAGGGCTTGTTCGGCATTTGAGAGGACGACGGCATTGAGGGGTTTGTTGACTTTCTCGATTCTGTCCAGAAACCCCTGTACCAGTTGTACTGACTTAATTTCCTTGTTTCGGACCGCCAGGGCCATGTCTTCTAGGGAGAAATCAAGGATGTTGTCCATAGAATCTGCTTTATCTGGAAAATGGTTACTATACTTCTTGACCTGCGAGCTGGCGAGGTTCATCGACACACAATTGTGTGCCATGGAAACTGAGTCCCTCACTCAGCGAGAAGATTAGGGAAAAGGTACCAATATGCCCATTGTACTTCTTAGCGGTTATCCTCAACCTGGCTTGACTGAGGTGATTACAGATGATGCACACGCTTATTTCATGCGGAAACCGTTCGATGTTGACGAATTTCTGGATATAGCGAATCAGGCAATCAGAGGCGCGCAGGAAGAGAGTTACTATTTGTTTCCAGGCTAGTTGTTTCCAGGCTAGCCAGTCTTTTCGATACTTAGATAGAGTTCGTGGTCGTCAATCAAGAACTCCAGACCTTCTTTTCCCTGGTTGAGCGTGAGTTGAACCGCCAGGGTTTCTTTCTTGATGTAGTCCTGATGAGCGACGATTGCAGCCTGCAGTTTCTCACTTGCCGATATATTCAGATTGATGCGATCAACCACGTTCAGACCCAGGTCTCTACGTGATTTCTGAATGCGATTAACAACCTCACGCGCCAATCCCTCGTCGATGAGATCGTCATCCAATTCACAGTCCGTATCCACAGAAATAAATCGGTCAGAAACCGTATTGGTACCCTCTCTGGCTTCTCTAAAGACCAAAATATCTTCTGGCTTGAAGGTTTCATCATCGATAGTGACCTCGCCATCATTCTGGAATTTGCTAATAGCCTCAGAGGACATGGTTTCAATAGCCAGCTTAAATTCCTTAAACCTACTGCCCAGACGTTTGCCCAGCACGGGTGAATTGGGTTTGGCATAAAGGTCAATGTACTTCGATTCTTCGCTCGAGTATTTCACTTCCTTGACGTTCAGTTCAGCCTGAATGTAATCCTGAAGTTTTGCTATTTCATCGAGCAGTGATGTGTCTTTATGAATGATCGTTAAAGATCTCAAGGGGTACTTTGTCTTGATCTTTTCCTGGTTCCGCTTCTGTCGACCCAGCAGGATAATGTGTTGCATGCGGGTAACCGCCTGTTCCAGCAGGGGTTGGATGAGTGCGTTTTCAGGATCAGGATATGCGCAGAGATGGACAGAGTCAGTTTCGTTGTCAGCACGCAAAGATTTCATAGCCTGATAGAGCGATTCAGCCAGGAATGGTGCAAACGGGGCCATGCTCAGATTCAGTTCATGGATCGTTGTATAGAGTGTGTGGTAAGCAGCGTGTTTATCTTCACTCATCTCTTCGTGCCAGAATCTCGTACGATTCAGCCGGATGTACCAGTTCGTCAAATCTTCGATAAATTCAAACAGGGCAGGTACGACGTTATAGAGTCTGTAGCTTTCCATCTCCTGAGAGATATTTAATTTTAATGTTTGCAGTCGAGACAAAATCCACTGATCCATGATGCTGTTGATTTCAGACCACTGTCCTGTCGGTTGCCAGTCATCAGGGTGCCACTGATCTATCAGTGCGTAGGTATTAAAAAACTTGAATGCGTTCAACCAGGGTAGTAGAGCGCGACGCACCATATCTTTGACGCCAGCGTCAGCGAAACGTTGTTCTTCGGCTCTCACCAGACCGGAATTGATAAGATAAAGGCGCAGCGCATCGGCGCCATAATTTTCCATCAGGTCATCGGGTGGCGTGTAGTTTTTCAGTCGTTTCGACATCTTCTTACCGTCTTCAGCCATGACAATGCCATTGACCACGACGTTCTTGAACGGATGAGTGTCAAATAGCGCGACTCCCAGGACGATTAAGGTATAAAACCAACCCCTGGTCTGATCGAGTCCCTCTGCGATAAATTCCGCCGGGAATCCCTCGTCGAAAACTGACTGGTTTTCGAAGGGGTAGTGCAACTGCGCATAGGGCATTGATCCTGATTCGAACCAGCAGTCCAACACTTCTTCGATACGGCAGTAAGTACCTTCTTCTCCTGTGATCGAGAAGGTCAGGGGATCGATATTTTCCCGGTGTAAATCATCAACGGTTGCTCCGGTCAGGTCTTCCAGCTCCTGTCTTGATCCAACACATATCATGTTGCCGGTAACATCGTTAATCCATATAGGCAGTGGAGTGCCCCAGTATCGATTGCGCGAAATAGCCCAGTCAATTGCTCCCTCCAGCCAGTTGCCCATGCGACCAGCCTGCAGATGACCAGGAACCCAGTTAATTTGTTTGTTTGCTTCAATTAGTTTGTCGCGCATATTCTCGACCCTGACATACCAGGAGTCGATCGTGCGATAGATAATCGGCGTATCAGATCGAGGGCAAAATGGATAACTGTGCTCGATCGTTTCGTGTCGATAGAGGCGGCCCATGTCTTTGATTGCGCGAATAATGTGTTTGTCTGCATCCTTGACATGTTGACCCGCAAAGTCGCTAACCTCTTCGGTGAAACGACCGCTCATATCAACCGGGCATACAGTTGCGTCGATATTGGCATTTTTCATGACCCGGAAATCGTCTTCACCAAATGCCGGAGCCTGATGTACTATCCCGGTACCGCTGTCAGTAGTCACATAGTCGTCTAACAGTATCTGAAAGGCTCCCTCTGTCGCCAGGTCTGCAAAATAGTTAAACAGAGGTTCGTATCTGCGACCCTTCAAATCCGTTCCTTTTAACTCCTCCAGTACGGTGAGAGTTTTATTCTTGCCAACTTCGTCCAGACGATCTCTGGCAATGTAGATCTCAAGCTTCTCATCCTCATCACGAACTTTGATGTAATCGATATCCGCACCAACACACAGACCCAGATTAGATGGCAAGGTCCATGGTGTCGTTGTCCATGCAGCCACATAGGTATTTTCCCCGATGAGTTTGAACAGCACCGTGATAGCCGGATCCTGTACGTCCTGATAGTTTGATGCTATTTCAAAGTTGGACAGGACCGTACCGAGTGCAGTGGAGAAGGGCACGACCTTGACACCCCTGTAGATGAGATCCTTCTCCCAGAGCTGTTTGACGACCCACCACACGGATTCCATATACCAGGGTTCCATGGTCTTGTAGTCATTGTCGAAATCGACCCAGCGACCGATCCTTTCGATGGTAGTTTTCCATTCAGTCGTATATCGCAGCACGATGTTTCGACATTCGTCGTTGTAACCTTTTATGCCAAGTTTTTCCACAGCCTCCTGGGAGGACATCCCGAGGGACTTGTCAATTTCATGTTCTATCGGTAAACCATGGCAGTCCCAGCCAAATCGACGTTGCACATGGTAACCCTTCATCGTGAAATAACGTGGCACAACATCTTTCAGGATTGAGCCTACCAGGTGTCCGTGGTGGGGAAGTCCGGTTGCGAACGGGGGACCATCGTAGAAGGTATAAGGTGCTGAATTCTGTGTCTGCTGAAGTGACCTCTGGAAGATCTGCTGATCATCCCAGAAGGAGAGAATATTGTGTTCACCGGCTACGAATGAATAGTCATCGTCAGCTGGATTCGAATTTGTACTCAAGNNCCGNTNAGGCTCTATNTAAGAACCGCTGAGGGCTCTATATAAGAACCGCTGAGGGCTCTATATAAGAACCGCTGAGGGCTCAAAAAAAAACCCGCCATTTAGCGGGTTTCCTGTAACTTGTTCCCAAGCGTCAACCCACCACATGATGTNGGATGCTAATTATAATAACCGGGNTGATGTTTTGTCTGTTCATGATTGAAAGCATTATGCAATTTNTGCAGATTGTCAAGGNNCGAGCGCTATTCCCGNNCCTGATGCACCTGTGTAACGCTGCCTCTTGAGTTGATTTTCTTAATGATGGTTGCGAGTAGCTTCTCTATTCCAAAAGTGTGATACCACTCNGGTGTATCGGCATGATCGACTGTGCTGGTACCAACGAAATCGAATTTCCAACCATCACTGTCAGCCCGATCCTTGACAGACTGGAGTCGTTCCCAGGCAGGGTCTGACATTATTGCGTGCGAACAGGCGACCACAATATCCCTGGCACCATGCTCTTTCAGTTCATTGACCGCAGCCACCACGGAACCGGCAGAATCAACGATGTCGTCAACCAGAAGAACGTTCTGATTTGAGACATCGCCAATCAGAGTTGATCGGAACACCTGATTTGGTTTTGAATAATCCCTTTCCTTTGAGAGTGCGGCCAGATCTGCATGCAGTTCCTCCGCGTAGGCTCTGGCGCGCTCAAGATAACCCACGTCTGGCGAAACCACGACATCTCCCGTGAGACCTTGCGAGTTTAACCATTCCGCCAGGTGACGTGTGAGGAAGACATTTTCAAGATGCGTGAAAGAGGGATTGAACATGCCAGCGATTGCGTCATTGTGAATCTCAACCGTGACTACGCGATCCGCGCCTGCACTTTGCAACATTCGAGCGAATAAACCTGCACTGATTCCTTCCCGGGTTCGTCCCTTGCGTTTGTCCTGTCTGGCGCCGGGATAGTAAGGCGTGATAGCTGTAACATATTGTGCGTCGGACAATGCAGCTGCTTCGACAGCATGCAGCAGCATGACGAAACGGTCATAGACGGAATAGTCGTCCTGCTGACCAACCGTGGACTGGAAAATATAGACATCATGACCACGAACATTGGCTTTGATCTCCATCTTACCCTCGCCGCAGGCAAACCAGGTTTCCTGTGTTGGGACGAGATGTTCTTTCATCCGGCTGGCGACCGTCTCGGCGAAGTGCCTGCCGGATTCACAGCTCATCAGAGCAATAGGGGCTCGAGGATTGACTTTCATTGTTCCTGCTCCAGTAGGTTGGCGAGTGTTTCGATCAACAGCTGATGTTCACTCGCCAGGACTCGTTTGGCCAGTGTCTCAGGTGTGTCGTCTGGCAGTACAGCAATGACCTGCTGGGATATTACGGGGCCGGTATCGTAGTCTCCGTAGATCCAATGAATGGAAATACCGGTTTCCTTGTCACCTGAATTAATTACCGCCTCGTGTACGTTTAGACCAAACATGCCCTTGCCGCCATATTTTGGAAGCAGTGATGGATGCACGTTAATGATACGACCAGAATAATGGGCCAGTGTTCGAGGGCCCAATTTTTTCATGTATCCAGCGGTGATGACCAGGTCTACCTGGTGGCCTAAAAGGGCATCGAGGATAGCATTATCCAGCTTGTCACAGCCCGGATGGGTTGCATTTGAGAGATGTACTGTAGCAATGCCAGCTTCCCTGGCGCGACAGAGAGCCACTGACTTGCTGTTATTACTGATGGCAACCACCGGTTCAGCATCCAGACGACCTTCTTTGCAGGCATCGATAATGGCTTGAAAATTAGTGCCCCGGTGGGAAGCAAGAATACCGAGTCGTTTCATTTCTTCATAACCGTGTCTTCATAACCATGTCTTCATAACCATGTCTTCATAACCATGTCGCTGAGACTTGCTGGTAGGGTTTGAAGGCGCGCAGTTTACCAGAGAATTGAATCGTTATTGCGGATTAAGTTTCTCTCGCAGGATATTTTTTTGCACCTTCCCCATTGTATTTCTGGGTAGCTCATTGACGAAGTGAACCTGTTTGGCAACTTTGAAGCCTGCGATCTGGCTTTTCAGCTGACTGATGATGCTGGATTCAGTCAGGTCTTTCCGATTCTCCTCTGCAACCACGATTGCGGTAACTGCTTCGCCAAAATCCGGATGGGGCAGTCCTATTACGGCAGATTCCAGTACGCCGGGGATCTTGTCGATCACAGCTTCGATCTCTTTCGGATAGATATTCAGACCTCCGCTAATAATTAAATCCTTATCTCGACCCATGATGGCGATATAGCCATCCTGATCAAGACTGGCGATATCGCCTGTCCGGAAGAAACCGTCTTCAGTGAATTCCTCGGCGGTTTTTTCAGGGAGCCGCCAGTAACCCTTGAAAACGTTTTTTCCTCTGACTTGAAGATTTCCAGGTGACGCATCAGTCACCGGGTTGTCATCATCATCCAGGATTCTTACTTCAACACCAGCAAGGGGTTTACCAACGGCGCCTGGTTTTCGTTCGCCGTCAATGGGATTAGACGTATTCATGCCTGTTTCGGTCATGCCGTAGCGTTCCACGATGGTATGTGAGGTCCGGTTCTGGAACTCGTCGAAAGTCTGGACCAGTAGCGGTGCTGATCCTGATGTAAAAAGACGCATGTTTTTGCAAGCCTGCTGATTAAAGCCAGGATTCGCTAACAGGCGAACATAGTTTGTTGGTACTCCCATGTAGACGGTTGATTCGGGGAGATACCTGATAACCTCATCTGGCTTGAATTTTGATAATAAAATGATCGTGCTGCCGTTAATGACAGGTAGATGAGTTGCTACAAATAATCCATGAACATGAAAGACCGGCAAGGCGTGCAGCATGACGTCTTCTTTCTGCCACTGCCAGGCATCTGAAAGACTGCGGCTGTTCGCGAGAAGGTTGGCGTGTGTGATCATTGCACCTTTTGGTTTTCCTGTTGTCCCCGAGGTATAGAGAATTGCTGCAATATCATCATCGGCACATTCAATGTCTTTGAAGTCTGTCTGGGTAGGGAGCTCCTTTGAATAACACCCTTGATCATCGAGAGTATGAACCGGACAGGAAGCGAAGTTGTCAATAAGTGGTTGTTTCTGTGGATCACAGAGAACCAGCGAAGGTTCAGCGTCACTGACAAAATACTCGATTTCGTGTTCCAAATAAGCAGTATTCAGTGGGAGATAGATCAATCCGGCTCGCAGACAAGCAAAGTACCAGAAGAGGTTCTGTGGAGATTTTTCCACCTGAACCATCACGCGATCCCCCTTCGTTAAGCCCAACTCCGTCAGGTGGTTAGCTATGCGACCGCTTTGTGCATGAAGGTCAGAATAATAAATGTCAGGACGATCATCTGTCTGTCGAATGAACACCACATCGTCTGCGAAACCTGCCCGGCAGACCGTGTAGAAATTCTTGTGCATCAGTTCACTCTCAGCCATCTCTAATAGCATGTTACGTGGGAGGGGCGATAGTGTACGGGAGTAAGGGGTTTTCTTATAGAGCAAACTGCGTGACGGCAAAAAGATGGAGGCAGCAACTTACCGCTATCTGTTTGCTTCACACTAGAAGCGCCGGGTTCGGCTGGGATATTGGCATGACCGAGTCAGTCTCCAGCAGCGTCTTCATGTTGGGTAGAATCGGTGTCCAGCCGTCAGTCTAGCCTCAGGATCATCGAGTACATGTAAGGTGATGATGAGTTTATTTGACTGGTCTACTTCAAGAACCTTGCCGTCTAATGCGAGGATCCTGTCTTGATTGNAAAAAGTTAGNCTGCTGCCTGGNGTCCAATNCGATTCNACNTCGGTNGAATGAAAATCCCGGNGCGTAAACTCAGCAAACGAGATTGGCNTTCTCCAGAATCATCAGATGTTTGCTAGCCGCCTGCCGGTTCATATCAAATTCTTCACAGAGCTGGTTGAGTGTAAGCCCATCCTGATGGCAAAGTCTGTCGAGTAGATGAGGACGACTCTCATCAGCAAGAGCTTTGAATATATTATTCACGGTTGCATATCAAACTTTTTGCCTGTTTNGGTGAGACTAAACATCAGAACCGGCCGTTTNCCGNGTGATATANTGCGNGCAGGAAANGGTGAGGAGAAACCGTGAAAAACCTGGTAACNGGATTAGCTCTGCTGNTGATGCACTTGGCTTGTTATGCAGANGTAACCGTCAATGATGCATGGGCCCGAGCGACACCATCGGGTGCGGCAATGGGAGCCGCCTACATGGAACTGACGAATCCAACTTCTCAGCCTGTTCATATCGTACGCCTTGAGACCAGTGTTGCCAAAATGAGCGAGGTACATGAAAGCATGGAGCACAACGGCATGATGCGGATGAAGCATATTGATCCTCTGGGCATTGCACCAGGCGAGACCGTGATCCTGAAACCCGGTGGTAAACACGTCATGTTGATGAAACTGATCAAGCCCCTGGTTGACGGTGAAAAGTTTCTGCTTACCCTGATCGACGAAAATGCAGAGACGGTCCCGGTTGAGGTAATCGTTGGTTCCATAGGTCAGATGGAGATGCCCCGCGCACCATGAAGATCAGAGAACAACTTGAAGCGGCGATGAAGTTGCAGATAGACGGAGATCTTGCCGAAGCAAAAAAGACCTGTGGCAAAGTGCTTGATACTCACCCGATCAACGCTGATGCGATGCATATGTTGGGTCTGATCTTGTCTGAGGAGAATGATACTGAGCGGGCCATAGATTTAATTAAAAAGGCGATCGAGCAAAATCCCGTCGCTTCGGCTTTTCATCATAATATTGCCGGAATCTATCGTCGATTGGGCAGGCTGAAAGAGGCCGAGTCTGAATTTCGATGAGCCATCGAGTTGAAACCGGATTATGCAGAAGCGTTTCAGGATCTCGGTGAGATGGTTAAGTTTGAACGAGGTGAAGGGAGAACATGACCAGATTGTTGACAAGCATCCGTTGGATTTTGTCTTTGTCGGACTGATTTTCCTGATGTTTCCTCATGCCAGGATCATTCATACCATTCGAAATCCACCGGACACCTGCTTGTCGTGCTTTTTTCAGACTTCCACGAAAGACCAGGATTACAGTTTCGATCTGAGAGCGCTGGGTCAGTTCTACAATGACTGCGGACGGCTCATGAGCCATTCGAAGAGCCTATCCCCGCCTCGGCTTTTACTCACGGTAATACGCCGGGTGGGAGTTCGATTTAGTGACATCCTATTTGGTAGTGTCTTTGAAGTGATGCTAGGATTCACTGCAGTTTCGAGGTGATGGTGAGAAGGAGATACGATTGACTGCTTTGTCCTGGGAAAAGCTGGATCATGAAGCGCCAGAGGTCGCGGCATTCGGCAAATCTAGAATCGATGGCAAGGTTTCCTACCTTGCCACTGTCAGGGGCGACGGTTTTCCCAGAATTCACCCCGTGACAGCGATTGTAGGTGAAAGCCGTTGCTTTATGTTTGCTGAACCCGGTTCATCAAAGGTGAAGGACTTTCGATCAAATGATCATTTTTGCCTCCACTGTGGTATGTCCGACAGCTCTGGTAGTAGCGGTGAATTCCAGATCACAGGAGAGGTCATACAGATCGAGGATGACCAGATCCGAGCGGAAGCTGAATCAATCTGCAGCTACCGTCCGGCAGGAAGATATTTACTCTATGAGTTGAAGATTAGCGAGGCGATAGCAACAGCATATCGTGGTGGGCGACCAAATCGGAAACGCTGGACCGCATCGGGGTGATCTTGCTCACCCAGAGCATCAAGAAGGATCTGAGAGACATGGCAGATCCTCAGAAGGCTCCCCAGATGCAACGCTACATGAAGTCGGAAATGCCGTTCCATGGCGTCCAGGCACCAATACAACAAAAGATCTTCAATTCAGCCTTTAAACAATTCCCGATTAGAGATGCTGAGGAATGGCAGACTGCGATACTTGATTTATGGCGAAAAGCCGAGTTCAGGGAAGAAAGATATGCCGCCATTGCCTTGACTGGTGTGAAGCGCTATCGCAGGTTTCAGAGCACCAGCTCAGTCACGATGTATGAAGAAATGATTGTCGATGGCGCCTGGTGGGATTATGTTGATGCGCTTTCAAACAGGCTGGGTGAGTTACTGATAGATGCGAGGACACCCGTCACGAAACAGATGTACCGATGGGCCAGGAGTGATGATATGTGGAAACGGCGAGTGTCAATTATTTGTCAGCGTAAGCTCAGGCAGGAAACAGATACGGAGCTGTTGTTCAAAAATATCATTGAAAANATNGCTGATGAGGAATTCTTCATTCGAAAAGCCATTGGCTGGGCTCTGCGTGAATACAGCAAAACCTCAGTACAATCGGTGACTGATTTCATTTTTACCCATCGAACCGAGCTGAGTCCCTTGAGTAAAAAGGAGGGCTTGAAGGTGCTGATAAAAAAGGGCCTGGTAGATAGTGTTCCGGGCTGATATCAGAGTCACTGCAAGCCCGGAATCAAGGCTCGCGTAGATGGCAGCGATTGCTACACTAAATGAATTAGTTGTTAATTGCCTTTTACATCATCACTCATTTATCAGTTGGCGATCTTTAGATTCTCCTGATCGAACCATCACTGACACAGCAGAAAATTATAGAGTCCAGACGCCTGGACACGGGTAACTGTAATGTGCAGAAAGTGGCGACACCGGATGAGGCCTGGACCAATATGAAATCCATTTCAGTGCGGCTCAGGTGAAGACTCTGTTGGGTTAACTGCTGGACCAGGCTATTGTGAAAGGATATCGCGCATCTCTGTTTTGAGGAATTTGAGTGTTGCCGGACTATGATTAATGATCGCCTGATGAAACACCGGTAACGACAGTCCCAGTTGCTGAACAGAATACTGTTGCAGGACCTTCAGTTCTCTGGCAATCAGGTAACTGCCAACTGAAGACCCGGCATTTGCAATAATCCTTAAAACATGGCGCTTAATAAAGCCCGGCGAATAGGGCGTTTGATCTGACAGAAAATCTCTTGCCTGATCGCTTGACCAGTTTCCGATCTGCAGGTTTACATCAATAATAGCACTGCATACCGCGAGATGAGATCGAACCAGAAACCCCAGTTCTGCCAGCCCGGTTTCAAAAAGCGCCTTGTTTTCACGGTGCTGCCAGAGCAGGTTGAGCGAGTAGATCGACCAACCACTTAAGTATATTCGGCTCAGCTTTGAGCTCTGTAATTTGGCTGAGATGGTTTCGCCCGGCAGGTGAAAGCCTGGAACCGTGTATTGGTAAGCAAGGGTCTCAAGCTCGTAATTAGGGAGGTTGGTTAACGACTGCAGGTCGAACAGCGACTGCCCGTCCGAGTAGCTGATGTGAGCGAGGTCCGGGTTGTCCATTCCTGCCAGGAGAACCTCGTTCGCGGGGAGTTGCCTGAACCAATTATCCAGATCTTTTTGAATATCCAGCGCATAGAGTGAAATGAGATTCAAGATGGTCTGGTAGCTCCCGGGCTGATCCGCCCAGGTATATTTCGGATCCCTGTAAAGTTCACCAGGTGACTGCGAATATTGTGCACTTGCACTGGTGATCTGCTGATAGGTTCGTGCCTGCTCATCGTGCAGGATTTGCAGTATATCCGCCTGTCCGGTCAGGTATGGTTCGATTACGCCAGGTCCGTCCACAAGCGAAGTTTCTCGAACTCCTGGTGCCTGTTTCAGATCTTGCAGATATCTGAGCAGCAGCAGATAGGCAGGTCGAATCTCTCTCTCAAATTTTTGCTCCATTAGCAGGTACTGATTTCGTTGCTCTTTGATCGTAAGATCTGAGTAGGTCAACAACTGCTGATATCGATCCAATAACAATCCTGGCTTAACGACTGCGACGTTTCGTATGTGATCTGTTGCATAAGAAATTAATTCGTCCGGGTAGATAATCCCAAGCGAAGTCTGGTGCTCAAGTATCTGCGAAAGGCGACTGAGTGATTGTGGAATTTCCTGAATTTGTCGAGTGGTCAGGTCGACAGATTCCCTGTTCTGGATGTTGAACGTCTGTTGTGGAATTAGCGTCTTAATCGCGGTCAGGTGATTGGATTTGTGCCATAGATTCAGTTCTCTCTGATAGCTTATTCTGAGCATTTTGACCTGATGGATATCATGCTGCTGCTTCAGCGAGAGTAGATTTTTGTTCAAACTGGCCAACTGGGTGAGAAGTGAATCCAACATCGTTAATTTTGTTTGTAAGGTCTCTTGATCAGGAATAGGCTCCTCNGCTNCTAGGAGGACCGNACCCATCAGTTTGATGGNAATNCTGTTTTCAAATGCTGCCTGGATTGATTCCGGCTCAGGATTTATTCCGCTGGTATAGACCTCGGTATTGTTCAGGGAAACGTTCGATACCTGGCAGCCGGTCGCGAGACAAATCATCAGAAGCAATACTGGAAATTTAATTGGANNGTCTCNCTGTTGGGAAAAAGTTTCAGATTAGAGCATGGTATTGCAAATAAATTCCANCCACCAGTTGGATNCTNGAAATCGGNGCCGGGTGCTAGTTTGTCAAAGAGCGGTCAACGCTTTTTCTGGCTGTCGTACTGATGTGCGGTCCGGGTGATTGAACCTAGATATCCTTTATGGTGGCGCCGACCATAGTCTTCCCTGGTGAATCCTTTGAGTTCCAGTAAGGTGAGTGCAATTGCGTCACAGATCGCAGACATGATCGCAATGGTGGCACTTGGAGTGAGTTTCAGTGGGCAGGGTTCCTCGATATCCGGACCCATGTCGAGGGTAATCCGACTTAGATCGCGCAGCGGCGAATCCATATGAGAGGTGATTCCGATGACGGATGTCACGTCGAGTTGTGCCGCGATCTGCAACATCTCGATGACTTCAATCGACTTTCCGCTGGTTGAGAGCGCAATAATGACATCGTTTTCCGTCAGCATTCCCATATCGCCATGCCCCGCCTCGGCAGGATGGACATAGAAGGCAGGTGTGCCGGTCGATGACAATGTAGCGGCCAGGCGATGAGCGACAAAGCCTGCCTTACCAATACCGGTTGTAATTACTTTTCCTGAACTTTGCAGGATCAGATTAACTGCATCTTCGAAATTATCGGTGATTTCGATTCCAGCAATTGCATCCGCTTCACAGCGAATGATGTCGGACATTTTTTGTTTAATATTCAAAGGNTAATCTCTGTCATNCATTGAGAAGCGGCCCATTATACTAGATGATGGATATCATGTAGCATCCGCGCACAGACAATAATTTCTGGTAAATCAAGGGGATTGAGATGGTAAATATAGTAGGAAACGTCAAACCTGAAGATGATTACACCCACGAACTGGGTTCAGAGGAGAATTTTAACGAATCAGTTTACTTCAATTTTTTCGACCCAAAGAGAAATCGAGGTGGGTTCATTCGTATGGGGAATCGCGCCAACGAACGCTACGCTGAGATGACCGTTATCGTCTACAACAGCGATGGCTCTGCGTTGTTTAACTATAAGAAGCCTGAGATCAGCCACAATGATGGCTGGGATGCCGGTGGTGCGACAGTAGAAGTACTGGTGCCGGGAGAGAAAATCCGAACAGTCTATGATGGATCGGCCCTCTTAATGGCCAATCCCAGGGATATGGGTGATCCGGGCAAGGCTTTCAAATCCAACCCGTTTCGAAAACTGAGAATTGATCTGATACACGAGGGTGTTGGACCCATGTATGGGCATGTGGGCGACGCGAGTGATGGCAACGACTTTGCGCGGGCACACTATGAACAACATATGAAGGTATCGGGAAGCATTCAGATTGAAGGCGAGGATAGCATCGAGATTAATGGTCATGGCTTGAGAGATCACTCCTGGGGTCCCAGATACTGGCAATCGATTCGTTCCTATCGCTGGATTACCGGCAACTATGGGGATGANCTCGGGATGGTACTGTCTGTTGTTGGTGATCGTCGTGGTGGCATGTTTCACAAGGGTGAGGAGTTTGTACGTGTGACAGATATCAAGCTTTCAACCGAATATGAGGAAAATACAAGATTCCATAGAGCGTTTGAGGCAGATGTTACTCTGGGGAACGGTGATAAGCACCTGGTCAACGGGGAAGTGAAAGGATTTATACCGNTACGAAACAGACGATCAGAACAGATCACCTATATTGGTGAAGGCATGACCGAATATACACTGGACGGTGAGAGAAAGGGGTACGGATTGAGNGAATTCCTNGATCAACCCGGGGATGATATCTAGTCAATCAGATACCAGCCCAGATGCGGGAAGGCCGGACGCAGAACGCATAGATTCCGGGGTATGCGCTGGTCCGACATCTTGGAAAAATGCAACCGCAGTTTAGATTGGAAATTGGTAGAGATACTAGTGCCGGCAGAAGTTAACTTGCCAATTCCATCAATCGAATATCTCAGCAAGTACCAAAGCCTGGAAACGCTAAATTGGATGTGAATCTGAGACGGGGATGTTTACAACTTCAGGCAAAAATCTTGTGGAGGTGAAATGGAAGAATGAGAAATAGAGGATTGGTAGTTAGTTGTAGCGCTCCATACTCGGCGAATGGCCAAAGTACTTTCGATAGCTTTTACTGAAATGAGAAGTAGAGACGAAGCCGGTTAGCTGTGAGATTTCTATCAGGCTTTTATTGGTCTGCTTCAGCAATTCTCTTGCTCGCTGGAGTCGGAGTTGCTGGTAATAACGAGTTGGTGTGCAACCTAGATACTGCTGGAACAAACGCTGAAGTTGTCTCCTGGAGAGCCCGGAATAATGGGCAAGATCTTCCTGACTGATTTCATCCTTGATATTCGCCTCCATAATCTCAACGGCGATGGTCAATTTTTCCGGTGATTTGCCCAGGATATGTCGTAGTGGAACCCGCTGTTGATCCTGACTGGACCTGATACGTTCGTGAATGAACTGATCAGCGATGCTGGAACTCACATCTCCGCCACATTGAATGGAAATAATGTACAACATCATGTCTACCGGGGATGTCCCACCAGAGCTGGTAAATCGGTCGCGATCTATTGCATAGAGGCTCCTGCTGACTGCAACGTTAGGAAACAGTTCACTCAATACCGCCATATTTTCCCAATGAATGCTGCATCGATAGTCATCCAGCAGTCCCGCCTTTGCCAGAACATAGCTTCCGGTACACACAGCTCCGAGGGAGATCCCCTTCCGCGCGACCATCCTGAGCCACTTTAATATTTCATCGCTGACCTCTTTATCCACATGGTCGCCACCACAGACGATGAGAATATCAATGTCGGCCAGCACACCCTTTGCACTGCAGTCACAATCAACATTTACTACGATGCCATCACTGGCAACGACACTCACACCATTTTCCGCAATGGTCTTCCAGGAATAGTGCTCTTGTTGACAAATCCGATTCGCCATCCGAAGAGGTTCTACTGCAGACGAGAGTGACAGCAGCGTAAACCGATTGAGAAGCAGGAAACCAAATCTAACGGGTAGACCATTACAGTTAAAGTTAGTCATAGTGCCTCGTCTCACTTTCTCCGATTGAATTATAGCCGCCACGATAGGTGACACAACAGTCGTTAAGGCAAAGTGATTGACTCGTCGAAAAAAGTTTATTTGATGCTTCCCTTATTCCAGATTAAACCGTAGTCTGCGCGCGAAAAATCTCACCTGAATTCTGATTGAGCGTCTTCTGTTATGTATAAAGATCTGAAAGCCTGCTGGCCTTTATTGCTGGGCGTTGGTTTTAGTTCTTGCNGCCGGGAGCGGATTAAGTATCCGGACCGATCATCGCNGCCTACTTTATGTCTTNAATAGGNANCCATGCGTTTTTCCTGGGGATTGCGGTGGCATTTGCACTCANAGTAACCGTGGTACTCAAAAGCATGTNGAAAAGATCGATGGAGCGGGAGTCCTCGGAGAACCAAGCACCTNTTCTTGCCNCAGGACCCATCGGTTCAGCCGTGGCTGCGTTTGTTGCTCCTGACGCAAATGCGTATGCCCAGGCGCTAAACAAGGATCACCTGGATCAGCTGGATGAACGAAGCGTTCAGCATTCTCGACCCGTAGCAAGCCTATGTTTCATCGAAAGTAGTGAAGCTAATCTGCTCTGCCTAAGGCATATTAGCCCGAACTTGTAGTACACCATGCTGGTGCAAACTGGCAGTTCCGATGTTGTGGNGATGAATTTTCTGATACTCGTTNAGTCGCAGTATGTCGTTTCCAGTCCAATAAAGGTCGTTCTTTANGTTGACTTAGGATATCCTTANCACANAATCTGTNCGTGGCTCNGGCNACCATTTACGGTGATTTCNTTTNCCGGATTANANTACCGTGTGGTGTNCAGCTGTTATTTCAACCAGGATCTTTGTGGGGGTACTACCAGTGAGAAAAAAGAAAAACATATTACGTGACGCGATTTTAGTAGCAATTTCGACAGGCGCGGTCAGTGCACCTGCAGCTGAGCGGGTCATCGAAGAAGTTGTTGTAACCGCAACCAAGCGCGAAGAGCCATTGCAGGATGTTCCAATTGCGGTAACTGCGCTAACGGGTCGGGCACTTGAAGAGGTAGGCGTCAGCAATTTTTCCGACTACGCCTTGCAGTTACCGGGTGTTACCGCCGGTGGTAGCGGACCAGGTCAGAACACCATATATATTCGAGGTGTCGCGTCCACAACCCCTAACCTGACAACCGCAGGGGTTGCCGGTTTGGCACCAAACGTAGCTTTTTACCTCGATGAACAGCCGCTTTCGCAACCAGGGCGTAACCTTGACGTTTACGTTGCTGATCTGCAGCGTATCGAAGTCTTGTCGGGACCACAGGGCACCCTGTTCGGNGGTAGTTCACAAGCGGGCAATGTTCGCATGATCACTAATAAACCGGATCACGGTGACACTTATGCCAGCGTCAAACTCGGAGCTGGCTCCATAACAGACGGGGGCGATAGTACCAACGTCGAGCTCATGTTCAACGTAGCTGCCAGCGATACGCTTGCATTCCGTGGTGTTGTGTATGCCGACTATCAAGGTGGTTGGATTGACAGTGTTGCCGGTACCATCGATGCAAGTGAGTCCGCTCGTTTCAGGCCTGTGGGGACGATTCGCGACAATGGTCTCCCGGTTAGCGCACAAAGAGCTGGATTTCAATCCACCGCAGATCTCAGCGGCGTGTCATTCCTCAGCGCGAACGCGCTGGTAAAGAGCGACGTCAACGAAACAGACTATGAGGGTGGGAGAATCAGTGTACATTGGGATTTTATAGAGAACTGGGATTTGCTTGTAAGCCATCAAACCCAGGACGTCGATTCAGACGGAGTCTTTTTCGCGGATCCAGACCTCGGAGACCTTGAGATCGAGCGATTCAGTGAAGACTCTATTAATGACAGTTTCGACAACACTGCATGGACATTGAAGGGCCTTATTGGCACCCTTGAGGTTGTTTACACCGGTGCATACACTGATCGTGAAACGGACCAGAATGTTGACTACACCGACTATCTTTTTGTTGGTCAATACCTTCCTTACTATATTTGCGATGGTAGTGTGACTTATCCTGGTGGTGCCCCGTCTGGATCCTGCCAACCGCCCAATATGTTTGTTGACAGTCAAACTGAGATCGAAGTCACGAGTCATGAGTTCCGGATATCCACCGATCAGTCTAACGCCTTTCGTGTCACGGCTGGCGTTTTCTTCCAGGACCTTGAGCTGACAGAGGTCAACGACTTCACTTATCCAGGATCGTTAGACGCTATCAGTTTTGACGGTGTGACCACCGGTTTTGGACCGAATTATCCACTGACAAACACAGCGGTGACGGGCGAAATAGGAAATGCNTCGCCAGGCTACTTCAGTGATCCTGGTCCCTTTCCAGAAGCTGTCATTTTCCGTAACGACGTAAAGCGCACCGACGAGCAGTATGGCGTCTTCGGTGAATTAACTTACGACTTCAATGAGACATTCTCTGTCACAGTCGGCGCTCGCTACTATGATATCGAAGTTGACTTCGAAGGCAGTGCAAACTCCTCCTTCTTCAATTTCGGTGCGGCCACCGATGCACAGGCGTTTGGTACCAATATCTCGGCACAGTTTGCATCGGATAATACCGTTGGTGCTCCGGATACGGCCGACGCTGACGGTACGATCTTCAAGGTGACCGGAAGTTGGAGTCCGGACAATAATCAGATGTACTATTTGACCTGGTCAGAAGGATTTAGGCCAGGATTGCTCAATCGTCCAGGTGGCAGGATGAACCCGAGTGGCACTTTCACGGTACCCTTTGTGCTGGATACGGATGAGGTGACCAATATTGAGTTTGGTGTCAAGTCCGATTACTTGGAAGGTGGGCTCAGACTTAACGCTGCCTTGTTCTTTGTCGATATCGAGAATTTGCAGACCACTATTTTCGATACCAGTATCGTCAACCTGTTCTTCTCCGATAACGCTGCTGAGGCAGAGGTACGCGGTATTGAAGGCAATTTCATCTGGCTCCCTGAATCGATTGACGGCCTTACCATATCAGGCGCGATTTCGATCCTTGATACAGAAATCACCAAGGTCCTGACGCCTACCAATGATGTTATAAAGGGCGATGAATTGGCCTTTGCACCTGAATTTCAAGGGAACCTGCGCGCCAGATACGAATGGGGTTTCGGCAGCTCCGGATTGACCGCCCATGTCATGCCCTCGATAAGTTGGTCGTCGGAGTCCTTCAGCGATATTATCACCATCAACCGGGTGGAAATGGATAGCTATTTCATGTCAAGCATTACTGCCGGTGTCACCGGTGATACCTGGTCAGCGGAGCTTTACGTGAACAACCTGAGTGATGAGAGAGCCGAAGTTTCGAGTAACTTCGTTTTTGATGCCCAAAGAGTGACCTACGTGCAGCCACGCACCTTTGGTATTCGGTTGAAGCTTGACTTCTAGGTGAAATAAACTCGCTGTAAATCGAATAAGGCGCTCCGTAAGGAGCGCCTTGCAATTTCATGGAGATGTGCGTGTCAACAGACCGAAACACTCCCGACCTCCGGTCGATCCAGGAAAAAGTTGTTGCTAAACGATTTGATGAGGCCATGTCCGACCTGGCACATGTGCTAGCAACAGATCCCGACAATGCCGACGCGCTCTATATGAGCGCAGTTTGCAGGCGCTATACAGCTGAGTTTCAATCAGCGCTTGAATTTCTGGCACAACTCAAAACAGTCTCACCAGAAAATGGACGGGCTCACCAGGAGGAGGGGCACACTTTCCGTGATATGGGACGACCTGACGATGCACTTTTGGCATATTCACGGGCCTGTCGATTGAATCCTGCACTGGAGGCAAGCTGGCAAGGTCAGGTCAAGATCTTATCCGGCAAAGGCAAGCTGCGTGAGGCCCGGAAGGTTCAGGCACAGCTGGAGTACCTGAAGAAACTGCCCCGTCAGTTGATTGCCGTCATGGACCTGATAGCCCAGGGCAAGTTGTTCAAGGCGGAGGATATTTGCAGACAATTCCTGCAAAAAGTACCACACGAGGTAGAAGGCATGCGCCTGCTTGCAGATATTGGCATGCGCCTTGGTGTGCTTGACGATGCTGAGTTCCTTCTGGAGAGCGCGTTGGTTTTTGAACCTGACAATGTTCAGGTGCGTATTGACTACATCCAAGTACTGAGGAAAAGACAAAAATTCGGGCAGGCACTTGAACAGGCAAAATCACTGATTACTCAGTCGCCAGGAAATCTTCAATTCCAGTCCTTGTTTGCAGTGGAGTGTATGCAAACCGGTGACTACGAGACTGCACTTGACGTATTTGATGATGTATTGCAACAGATTCCCGGAGACCCGGTTACGCTGACATCCAAAGGTCATGCGCACAAGACCTGTGGCAACTACGAGGCTTCGGTCTCCTCTTATCACGCGGCCCTAGCAAATCATCCCGAGCACGGAGAAGCCTGGTACTCCCTTGCCAATCTTAAAGTTTATACTTTTGACAATAGCGAAATTACAAACATGCATGCCCAGGAAGGCAGTAACAACCTTTCGCACATGGATCGTGTCTACCTGTATTTCGCGCTGGGGAAAGCCTATGAGGATCAGGGAGATTGTGCAGCCTCGTTCGAATACTACAAACGGGGTAATCGACTGAAAAAGACCCAGAGTCGTTATGATGCAGGAAAAATGTCAGAGGACCTCGCGGCTCAAGCGAAGATCTGCACGGCGGATTTCTTCGATCGTAAATCTGGTGTTGGAAATAACGCATCGGACCCGATCTTTATTCTTGGCCTGCCCCGGGCAGGATCAACGCTACTGGAGCAGATTCTGTCGTCCCATCCGCAGGTTGATGGCACACTGGAGTTGCCGAACATCCTGTCCTTGTCCCAGCACCTGCGCAGGAGAGGGCGACAGAGTGACGCCAGTGAGTATCCTCAGATCCTGGAAGAACTGTCCGATGAGGAATTGACGAAATTTGGCGAGGAGTACATTAGAGACACCCGAATCCATCGACAGAGTGCCCCTTTCTTTATTGATAAAATGCCCAACAACTTCCGGCATGTTGGTCTGATCCATCTGATCCTGCCGAATGCCAAGATTATTGATGCACGCCGATATCCAATGTCGTGCTGCTTCAGTGGCTTCAAACAGCTGTTTGCCGAAGGTCAGGAATTCACATATGGTCTCGAGGAAATCGGCAGATACTATCGGGACTATGTGGGTCTTATGGATCACTGGGACAAAGTACTACCGGGCAAGGTCCTGCGAGTGCAGTACGAGAACGTTGTTGCTGATCTCGAGGCTGAGGTACGGCGCCTGCTTGAGCATTGTGAATTACCTTTCGATGAAGCCTGTCTTGACTATCATAAAACAGAGCGCTCTATTCGTACGCCAAGTTCCGAGCAGGTGCGCCAACCGATCTATCAGGCTGGACTGGAATCATGGCAGCCGTTTGAGCAGTTTCTCGATCCGCTCAAGGCAGCGTTAGGACCGGTTTTGGACAAGTATCCAATGGAATAAACCTGGATAGCAGGTACACAGTCCTGCTAATCAGTGAGTGTTACTTACGTGATTCCTGTAGTAAGCCCATCATGATGCTCACGCACATCAAAAGTAGTATGAAACAAAACGGTAAACCGATAGAAGTGGTCAGCGCCTGAAGAGACGCCATTCCGCCACCAAGTAACAGTGCAATGGAGACCAGGCCTGTGGAGATACACCAGAAAACCCTTTGTTGCACCGGGGCATCCATCTTACCTCCTGCCGTTATCGTGTCTATTACCAGAGAGCCAGAGTCTGCGGAAGTAACAAAAAAGATGGTGATCAGGAGAACGCTTACAGCAGAAACGACCCCGGTCAGTGGCAACACCTCAAGCATCTTGAAAAGGGCAAGTTCAGGCACAGCATTGGCGACTCCTTCATACCCATGATTCAGCAATTGATCGAGGGCATTTCCACCAAAAGTCGACATCCAGATAATGCCAATGATGGTTGGGATCACCAGGACCCAGATAATAAACTCCCGAACCGTACGGCCAAAACTTACTCGGGCAATAAACATGCCTACGAAAGGTGACCAGGATATCCACCACGCCCAGTAAAATATGGTCCAGGTGTGTAAAAAATCTTGGTCGTCACGGCCCACCCAGTTGCTGAGTTGAGGCAGGTAAAACAGGTAGTCGATTGTTGCCTGCACCATGACATAGATGATGGTAAGTGTTGGTCCGGCTACCAGCACGAACAGCAAGAGCAGACCTGCCAGCCCCATGTTTAATTCACTGAGTCGCTTAACACCTCTGTCGAGTCCAGCCACCACAGATACCAGTGCAATGCTGATGATGAACACAATTAACATGATTTTCACACTTGTTGTGTCTTCGATGCTGAACAGATAGTTAAGCCCGGCAGCAATTTGTTCGGCACCGAAGCCAAGGGATGTAGCCAGTCCAAATACAGTTGCCAACACTGCGATAGTATCGACCATGTGGCCGAAAGGTCCCCAAACGGCTTTGCCAATAATTGGGTAGAAGGCTGAACGCAGAGTTAAGGGCATTCCACGGTTGAAAGAAAAAAAAGCCAGCGCGAGTCCCACGATAGCGTAAATCGCCCAGGCGTGAAGACCCCAGTGAAAAATAGCGGCAGACATTCCAACTGCCCTGGAATCGGGTGTGTTTTCTGGATCAATGCCAAGAGGAGGATTCAGGGTGTGTGTTACAGGCTCTAGAACACCGAAGAACATGAGGCCTATACCGACACCAGCAGCGAACAACATGGCCAGCCAGGCAGGATAGTTGTAGCGTGGCGTCGCCTGGGGACCGCCAAGTCGAATTCGACCATACGGGGAGAAGGCGAGGAAAAAGCAGAATAGAACGAATGAGTTTGCGGAGATCAAAAAAAATGCATCGAACCTGGTGGTTACCCAGGAATTTAGTTCTATGTACATCATCTCGGATTGTTCCTGGAAGATGAGCGTACATACCACCAGCGCCAGCACCAGTATTGCAGACACCAGAAAAACGGGGTTGTGGATATCAAGTCCAAATATTTGGATGTTATCTTGGCCTAATGTGTGGCCGATATCTGCATCATCCGTGGTATCTGCTTCGTTGCTCAAGGTGCGTGCTCCGTATGAAATTGTTGTTCTTGTGTCAGGTTATCAAGCACAGGGTGAGTTGATCCTTTGAGACTCACTATGATTATTAAGAATAGAACTGCTCTATTGCGTAAAAAGTGTTCTGCCGAATGGCTGTTCGGGTCATGGGATCGGCTCCACATCGATCGCAATTGCCAAGACAACGGTGAAATCTCGCAATTGCAAATCTACGTCTCTATTCTTCATTCCTCACACTGGCCATGACAAGTCACCCTAGCGTACAGGTTATGAATACCGAACCCTAGCGCGATTTTCACCTCCATGTTCCGGGCATGTCGTTTTTGACCTTTCTGAAGTCGTTCCGGTAGCTACAGCCCGGTGATTTCTGGCGCAAACTCGCCCAATTCAGCATGCTGCCGGAGGTCATTGAGTACCCTTGTCTTGTAGGTCGGGAATTTGGATGAGCGCATCAGATGAACAGTCATTCACGCAAGAATAGAGCGGGAGGAAGAAACGCCAGAAAAGCTGCGCGACGCTCGTCTGTGGGTGAAATCAGCCCCTTTATTGAACGCAAAATTCCTTACTATGAATTGCTCGACGAGAGTGGGCTGGAGCTTATAGAACACAATGCAGATAGTGTTCTCGCCGAAATCGGGATCGAGTTCAAAGACTTTCCGCGGGCACTTGAATTGTTCAAAGAAGCAGGGGCTGACGTCAATGGTGAACGTGTCATGTTTCCGAGAGGATTGTGTCGTTCCATCATCCAAGCCTCAGCACCGGCAGAATACACGCAACATGCCAGAAATCCTGCGCGAAGCGTTATCGTAGGAGGTAAGCGTACAGTCCTGGCTCCGGCTTATGGTTCTCCCTTTGTTCGAGATCTCGACAAAGGGCGATGTTATGCGACCATCGAGGACTTTCAGAATTTCGTCAAACTCACCTATATGAGTCCAGGCCTTCACCATTCAGGTGGCACTGTATGTGAACCATTGGATCTACCTGTAAACAAACGTCATTTTGATATGGTGTATAGCCACCTAAAGTATTCCGATAAACCTTTCATGGGATCGGTGACGCATCCTGATCATGCTCAGGATACTGTGGATATGGCGAAAATTGTATTCGGTGACGAGTTTGTGGAACAAAATACGGTAATCACCAGTCTGATTAATGCGAACTCTCCGCTGACTTTCGATGCCGCGATGCTTGGGGCGGCAACTGTTTATGCCGAGCATAATCAAGCGACCATGATTTCTTCGTTTATTTTAGCCGGTGCCATGTCGCCGGTTACTGTGATCGGAACTGTAACCCAGATACTGGCAGAAGCATTGGCGGGATTGGCTTATATACAACTAGTTAAACCAGGTGCCCCTGTAATTTTCGGAACTTTCGCTGCGGCTGTCTCTATGCAGTCTGGCGCACCCACCTTTGGAACACCGGAGCCAAGTTTCGTGATGTACTCGGCTGCCGCTTTAGCCAGACGCCTGGGTGTGCCATTTCGAAGTGGTGGGGGTCTGTGCGCTTCGAAACTGCCAGATGCGCAGGCAGCTTATGAAGCTGCCAACACACTGCAGGTGTCCGCTCATGCTGGGGTTAACTTCATGTTACATACAGCGGGTTGGCTCGAAGGTGGGCTGGTGATGGGTTACGAGAAGTTTATCCTGGATGCTGACCAGGCCAGCATGCTGGGAGTTTTCCTTGATGGAGTTGATCTATCAGAAAATGCGCAGGCCATGCAGGCGCTGCATGAAATTGGGCCAGGCTCACACTTCCTCGGTGCAGAGCATACACAGAATAATTTTGAAACAGCCTTTTATCGGTCAACCACTGCGGACAGTAACAGTTTTGAGCAGTGGGAAGCGGAGGGTGCGATGGATGCAGCAAAGCGTGCCAACGGCATCTGGAAAAAGATGCTGGAGGATTACCAGCCACCGACATTGGACCCTGCCGTTGATGAAGCACTGATTACATTTATACAACGTAGAAAATCAGAATTCCCTGACAAGGACTACTAGGATCTTTCAACATGAATGACATAACTGACGAAGATTATGATGATGAAGAGATTATCTTGGAAGAGCTGAAAGATGATGAACTCGTCGAACAGATGCGGGATGATCTCTATGATGGCTTGAAGGATGAAATTGAGGAGGGCACTACCATACTGTTAGATCGTGGTTGGAATGCTGAAGCAGTGTTGAACCAGGTGCTCGTCGGTGGTATGCAAATTGTAGGCATTGATTTTCGCGATGGCATCTTATTTGTACCTGAGGTGCTGCTTGCAGCCAATGCCATGAAAGGCGGTATGGCGATATTAAAACCACTACTTGCTGAGGGCGGAATTGAACCCCTGGGCAAAATGGTAGTTGGCACGGTAAAAGGGGATATTCACGACATTGGCAAAAACCTGGTAGGAATGATGATGGAAGGGGTCGGGTTCCAGGTTGTAGATATCGGCATAAACAATTCCGTAGACGAGTATTTTTCGGCGTTGGAAGAACATAAGCCTGACATACTCGGTATGTCGGCACTACTCACCACCACCATGCCCTACATGAAGGTCGTCATTGATGAGATGGTGTCTCAGGGTATTCGCGATGACTATGTGGTTATGGTAGGTGGTGCGCCCTTAAACGAAGAGTTTGGCGAGGCAATCGGTGCTGATGCCTACTGCAGGGATGCAGCTCACGCGACAGATTTGAGTTCGAAGCTCGTTCACAATCATAGAGCTTCCCGCGGCTAGGGATGTGTTGATTAATGGCGGCGTGAGATCGCACCCATCAAGTCTGCCGATGAACCAGTTGTTGTCGCCCAATCAGTTGCTGCACGGTTTGAAGGACAGTCTTCGGATGATCTTCTGCTGGCACTCATTCAATATCATGATGTGAGGGAGTCAGGAAATTGTACTTCATGAGACATTGGTCTGTTTGTCACAGCCGCCAGCTGAAAAAAATCTACGAGGTCATTGAGAGGCTTCTCACGCGACTCTATCCAGTCATATCGAAATTTGGATATGAGCGCGCAGAGATTCCGGTTTTCGCGGTGGAAAAAACCATCAAAGGACTGTTACTGGATAGTCAAAATTGCGGACAGTGCATTGTGGGTTCCACAGGCATGTCTTGTCCGAGAAACTGTCCTAAATTGCTACGAAATGGGCCATGTGGTGGTGTGCGGACTGATGGAATGTGTGAAGTTCTGCCAGCGATGACTTGTGTCTGGGTTCTGGCTTGGCAGGGTAACAAGCAGATGACCGATACTGAGTATCCTATACAGGTTGTACAACCTGCTATAGATAACCGTTTGCGAGGGTCATCAGCCTGGTTACGTGAAGTTAGGCGCAGAGCGGGGGAAACTGGTCTTGAAATTTGATGATGAACCTCTGATTTTGGGTGAAAACCTGCCAATTAGACCAGGACATAACTCACCTGGCCGACTTGAGCGCGTGCTCCGTTCTGGTGGGTTCGCTGTTACGGCGGAAATCTCACCACCAGATTCTGCAGACCCTCGTGAGGTATATGAAAGGGCTGCGGTATTTGATGGAGTCGTTGACGCAATGAATGCTACTGACGGTGCCGGCGCAAACTGCCATATGTCCAGTGTCGGCATGTGCTCGCTGCTGACACGCAGAGGCTATGCCATGGTCATGCAGGTTTCCTGTCGTGATCGCAACAGAATAGCTATTCAGGGCGACGTGCTGGGTGCATCGGCTATGGGTGTTTCAAATGTACTGTGCCTGACGGGGGATGGCGTCCAAGTCGGGGATCATCCGGAAGCCAAACCCGTATTTGATCTGGATTGCATGGCTGCATTGTCGATGTTGCGAAATATGAGAGATAACCACTGTTTCATGAGTGGACGAGAAATAACGAGCCCACCAAAGGTGTTTCTTGGTGCTGTAGCTAACCCTTTTGCACCTCCCTTGGATTACCGGCCCCTGCGTCTGGCGAAAAAAATCACCGCTGGTGCTCAGTTTATTCAGACCCAGTATTGTTATGATATTAAAGTATTCGAGCATTATATGAAAGAGGTTCGCAGGGAAGGGTTGCACGAGGAAGTGTTCATCCTGCCTGGTGTTGGACCACTGGCATCGGCACGAACGGCACAGTGGATTCGCAGCAATGTGCCAGGTGTACATATCCCTGATGCTGTCATTAACAGGCTTAAGAATGCAAAGGATCAGACTGAAGAGGGTATTAGGATCTGTGTGGAAATGATCCAGATGCTCAAGGAAATAGAAGGCATCCACGGTGTTCATATCATGGCGTATCGCCATGAACACAGGGTTGCTGAAGTTGTTGAGCGTTCCGGTGTACTTGAAGATCGTGTTCCCTGGCATCCCGGCTTAGCCGTGGCACCCATGGAAGAGTCTCCCATTCATGAAAGACTGGGAACCGTCAACCCATGAATATGAAGATAAAACAGTGACAGAAGTTGAACTCAGTTCACCCAAGCAGGCTGGCTTAAACTTACAGGTTGGTTTGATGGCAAGTCTTTATTCAGTTCCGTTACTAAGGAATGATCTATGAAATCTCATGCAAAGGTGGTCGTCATCGGTGGTGGCGTTGTTGGTGTCAGCGCCTTGTATCATCTGGCTCGCAAGGGCTGGGGAGAGGATATTGTTCTGCTGGAAAAGGCGGAATTGACATCCGGGTCCACCTGGCACGCCGCTGGGCTGCTGCCGCTATTCAATATGAGCTACAGCGTTGGACAGGTGCATAAGTATTCCGTCAATCTTTATCAGCAGTTGGAAGAAGAAACGGGGCAATCCGTCGGATTTCGACAGGTAGGCAACCTGCGCTTGGCTATGAACCAGGATCGAATGGACGAGTACTACCAGTACGCTGCCACGGCAAGAACCATCGGCATAAACGTACAATTTCTCACACCTGATGAAATTTACAGGAAATGGCCTTTGTGCAACCCCGAAGGCCTTGTAGGTGGTATTTTTCATCCTGACGATGGTTATATCCAGCCCGCCGATCTGACGCAGGCGCTTGCAAAGGGTGCTCGTGCCCGTGGAGCCACAATACATAGAAACACGGCTGTGATTGGCATTGAGCAGCAACCCGCTGGAAACTGGCTAATCAATACGTCACAGGGTGACATTAGCTGTGAGCATATTGTCTCAGCCAGTGGTAACTATGCAAGACAGACCGGCGCCATGGTTGGCCTGGACATTCCGGTGATCCCTGTTCAACACCAGTACATTGTTACCGAGCCCCATCCTGAGCTTGTCAGGAGGAAACAGAATGGCGAACCTGAACTTGGGGTTCTGCGAGAATCTGATGGTTCCTGGTATCTTCGCGAAGAAAATGATGGCTTTATCCTCGGGCCATACGAAAAAGATGCACCTGCCTGTTATGTAGATGGACCGGACCCAAGTGCCGAGTATGAATTGTTCCAGGAAGACCTCGATCGCCTCACACCCCACATTGAGGCTGCCATATCGCGAGTTCCGGCATTCGCCGAAGTGGGAATCAAACAAGTTTACAATGGTGCGATTGCGTATACACCAGATGGCAATCCCATCGTTGGGCCTGCATGGGATAGAGATAACTTTTGGCTGAATGAAGGCCATAGTTTTGGTATTACTGCCGCGGGTGGTGCCGGTTGGCAATTGGCGGAGTGGATTGTTGAGGGCGAGCCGACCATTGACATGTTGGGCATTGAACCGAGGCGCTTTGGTGACTATGCAAATAAGGATTATCTCGTGGCCAAGAACGAAGAGGCCTATGCGAATGTCTTTGTAATCCATTATCCCGATGAAGAACGTCCAGCTGCAAGACCACTGCGAACCGCACCCTGCTACGAGCGACTTAAGAAAATGGGTGCTGTGTTTGGTCAGAAGTTTGGCTGGGAGCGGCCCAACTGGTTCGCCAGCGAAGGCATGGCAGCTGAAGATGACTGGTCTTTTAGGCGTTCCAAGTGGTTTGCTGCTATCGGCAGGGAAGTGGCGAACGTCACCAGCAACGTGGGTCTGCTGGATATGACAGCGTTTGCCAAGTGCCGAGTTTCCGGCCCTGGTGCGGAAAGCTTTCTTGATTACTTTGTCGCTAACCGTTTACCCAGGAAAATCGGTGGTATTGGCCTTTGCCATGCTCTGAATTCCCATGGTGGGGTTCATTCTGAATTCACGATTGTCAGAGAGTCTTCAGGTTCCTTCTACCTGGTCTCCGCCGGTGCGTTGCAAAGGCTCGATCATGATTATCTGCGAAAGTTCATGCCGCGTGACGGCAGTGTACGGTTCACGCAACTGACCTCCAGTCAGGGTGTTCTGGTCCTTTCAGGGCCTCGTTCAAAAGAACTGCTTGAGCGTGTGTCATCCGCTGATTTTTCCAACAGAGCATTTCGGTGGTTGACGGCACAAAACATACGCATCAACATGGCACCCGTTACCGCGATGCGTGTTAACTACGTCGGAGAGCTGGGCTGGGAGATTCATCACTCCCTGGAATATCAGAATCGAATTTTTGATGCGCTTTTTGAAGCCGGTGAAGATCTTGGTTTGAAACCCTTCGGCATTCGAGCGATGGATTCTATGCGTCTGGAGAAATCCTATCGAATGGTAGGCACCGAACTATCCATAGAGTACTCGGCTTATGAGTCTGCACTTGATCGATTTATCCAGCCGGACAAAGGAGATTTTCTGGGTAGGGANGCACTACTGGCATCGAAACATGCAGGCTTGAATAATCTTCTTGTAACTCTCGAGGTGAAAAATGTCGAAGATGCGGATGCGCTTGGAAATAATGCCTTAACATTAGATGGTGAACTCGTTGGTCGGGCGACCGGAGGCGGATTTGGTTTCCGAGTAAACAAGTCCCTTGCACTGGGCATGGTGAAGGCAGAATTGGCTATCCCCGGCACCGAACTCCAGATAGAGATTCTGGGTAAGACATTTGATTGTGTCATTGTCCCGGAGAGTCCCTTCGATCCTGAAAATGAACGGTTGCGTAATGTTAACGGGGCCAATAATGTCTGAAAATGCATCTGGTGCCTGTCTATGNGGAAATATTACATTTGACAGGTTCGTTAGCTGGTACCCGTCATCAGACTTTGCAGAAAGAGGATTTTGCGGTCACTATGGTTCCAGCCTTTTTCGGCATCGGCAGGAAGGAGAATCTATTGGCATCATGACTGATACATCGAGTCAGCCCACTGGACTTACATCGAGTCGACATATTTTTGTACCTGAAGATGACTGCTATGTTATCGATGATGATCTTCCCGGACATGCAGACTATGGCCCGTTAGGCGAGTGATGCTATGAGCCACTACTCTGCTTTTCAATTGTTAAAAAATGCGGTCAGCCATAATCGTCATTGGCCGAAGGCTTGGAGGAAGCCGGAACCGAAAACCCAGTATGAGGTTGTCATTGTTGGTGGCGGAGGACACGGTCTTGCAACTGCATATTATCTCGCTAAAGTGCATGGTATATCCAACATCGCAGTACTCGAAAAGGGCTGGATTGGTGGCGGTAATACAGGCCGGAATACCACCATCGTGCGTTCTAACTACCTCTGGACTGAATCTGCGCTCCTGTATGAAAAATCCCTAAAATTGTGGGAAGGGCTGAGCCAGGAGCTCAACTACAATGTCATGTTCAGTCAGCGAGGGGTCTATAACCTGGGACACAGTCTGCAGGATATGAGGGACATTGAGCGCAGAGTCAGTGCCAATCGGTTAAATGGAATTGATGCCGAAGTGGTATCACCAGTGCAGATCAAAAAGGCAATCCCTGAAATCAACATATCATCAAGTACGCGTTATCCCATTATGGGTGCTTCCTTTCAAAAAAGAGGAGGTGTCGCACGCCACGATGCAGTGGCCTGGGGATATGCGCGGGCAGCAGATGCGCTAGGGGTCGACATTATTGAGCAATGTGAAGTGACGGGAATCGAACAGACTAACGGGAGCGTTTCGGCACTCGAAACCAGCAGAGGCCGTATCGGTACTCAAAGGGTTGGTGTTGTGGTTGCCGGTAATGCAAGCGTCGTTGCTTCCATGNTTTCGTTGAGGCTACCCATAGAAAGTCATCCGTTGCAGGCTTTTGTTTCTGAACCCCTCAAGCCGGTTCTGGATACAGTAGTGATGTCTAACGCCGTTCATGGCTATATCAGTCAGTCTGACAAGGGAGAGCTGGTGGTAGGCGCTGGTATTGACAGTTATAACGGGTATGGCCAGCGTGGCAGCTTCCAGACAATTGAACATGCGGTTCAAGCGATTCTGGAACTGTTTCCGGCTTTCAGCAGGGTTCGATTGATGCGAATGTGGGGAGGTATCGTTGATGTATGTCCCGATGCCTGCCCCATAATTTCAAAGACACCAGTGACGGGTTTGTATTTTAACTGTGGCTGGGGTACCGGCGGATTCAAGGCTACCCCGGGTTCTGGCTGGGTGTTTGCGCACACCATTGCCAGAGACGAGCCGCATCCCCTCAATCAACCATTTACGTTGCAGAGATTTGAGACTGGCGCACTCATCGATGAACATGGCGCAGCCGGCGTTGCGCACTAGGTATTGACGGTAGATAAGTATGTTACTCATCAAATGCCCTTGGTGTGGAGATCGTGCAGAAACCGAATTCAGTTACGGTGGAGAGGCTGGTATTAAACGTCCGCCAGCACCTGAGGAACTGAGTGATGAGCAGTGGGCTGACTACCTCTTTATGCGCAAGAATCCTCGTGGTCAGCACCAGGAGCTTTGGAATCATAGTCAGGGATGTCGTCGCTGGTTTGGAGTTGAACGACATACCGTGAATTACGAGATATCCAGAAGTTTCACTCTTGCTGGCAACGACATAGAGCAGGGGACCTGACCATTGGCGGCTAATCGACTGTCATCCGGTGGCCGTATTGATAGGTCAAAGCCGATTGACTTTACCTTCAATGGTAAGAACTATGCTGGGTTTGTCGGAGACACGCTTGCATCTGCCTTATTGGCTAACGGTGTGTCCATTGTTGGCAGGAGCTTCAAACTGCATCGCCCCCGCGGCATTGTTGGCTGTGGCTCTGAAGAACCCAATGCAATCATGCAGATTGGGGTCGGCGCACAGACTGAACCAAATCCTCGTGCTACCCAGATAGAACTTGTGCAAGGTCTTGAGGCGACTTCAACGAAAGGCTGGCCAGGATTACGGCTCGATGTTGGTGAAATTGGTGATCTCCTCGGCCGTGTGTTCAGCGCCGGTTTTTATTACAAAACCTTTATGTATCCGCGGTTCATGTGGCGTTTATATGAGAGATTCATCAGACGATCTGCTGGTTTTGGAAAGGTACCTGCAGAATCTGATCCGGATCAGTATGAGCACAGCAACGCGCATTGTGATGTGCTGGTGGTTGGAGCAGGTCCCGCTGGTTTGATGGCGGCATTGGCAGCTGCAAAATCTGGCGCCAGCGTTATGCTGGTGGACGAGCAAAATGAACCAGGCGGCAGGCTGCTTTCAAGTAGCGAGGCGATTGATTCACGGCCCGCATCGGATTGGATAGCTGCAATGCGCGCACAGCTGGAGCAATTTGAAGACTTCAACCTGCTGACTCGAAGTACAACATTTGGTTACTATGACCATAATTACGTGACTATCGCAGAGCGTTGTAGGGAGTTCCCCGGGAGCACCAGTCAGGTCAGACAACGACTCTGGAAGGTAAGAGCCAAACAGGTCGTCCTGGCCCAGGGTGCGTTCGAGAGACCTCTGGTTTTTTGTAATAACGATCGGCCAGGTGTCATGCTGGCATCTGCAGTCTCAAGCTATGTAATTCGTTACGCTGTATGTCCCGGCAGACGAGTGGTGATCTTTACAAACAATGACTCCGCCTATCAAACTGCACTTGATCTTGCCCAGCGAGGTATCCAGGTAGCGGCGGTTATAGATAGCCGGATTGGTGGTGCAGATGGCGCTCTTTCAGCGATTCTGGATGCTGAAGGAATACCAATGATGCTGGGTCACATTGTATGTGACGTGATCGGACGGCATCGAGTCAGTGGCGTTAAGGTTGCCCGCTGGCAGGGTGACGCCAATGAAATCGTTGACGGCGATACTCAAATTGCATGTGATCTCCTGGCAATGTCAGGGGGCTGGAGTCCTGCAATTCACCTGCATTCCCAGTCTGGTGGCAAGAGTCATTGGGATTCTGAACTGAGTTGTTTTCTACCTGATGAACATTCCCAATTGAACTGCTCAGCAGGTGCTGGCAGAGGCAAATGGAGCTTGTCAGCCTGTCTGATGGATGGTCTTTCTTCAGGACTGGAGGCAGCTGTTCGCTGTGGTTTTGAATCGCCAGACATTGGGGTTCCAACCTCTGTTGACCATCAAGAGAATCCCATCGAATCGTTGTGGCGGGTGCCGGCAACTCAGGACATTGATCAATGCGCAAAGCAATTTCTTGATTTCCAGAATGATACCAGCGTAGCGGATGTAAGGCAGGCAGTTCGAGAGGGCTATCAGAACGTCGAACATGTGAAAAGATATACTGCCCTTGGTTTTGGCACAGACCAGGGCAAGCTTGGCAACATTAATGGCATGGCAGTATTAGCAATGGCGCTTGGCGAGCCGATCGAGAATATCGGTACGACTACCTTTAGGCCGTGCTATACACCGACAACCTTTGGCGCGATCGCTGGTGATGGCGTTAAGCAACTGTTTGATCCCGTTAGGAAGACACCCATTCATGATTGGCATGAAGCCGTTAACGCACCCATGGAGGTGGTTGGGCAGTGGCTCAGACCCTGGTACTTTCCGCGAAATGATGAGCCGCAACATAAATCAGTGTCGAGGGAGTGTCTTGCCGTTCGCAACTCAGTGGGGGTAATGGACGCATCGACATTGGGAAAAATAGATGTAAGAGGTCCTGATGCAGTGAAGTTTCTGGATCGAATCTACACTCATAACGTAGCGAAAATGAAAGTAGGACGTTGTGCCTACTGTATCACCCTTGGTGAAGATGGCATGGTCAGGGACGATGGTGTTATGGCGAGGCTTGAGGATCAGCATTTTTACCTGACGACAACGACGGGGGGCGCAGCCAGTGCTATGACCTGGCTTGAACTCTGGCTGCAGACTGAGTGGCCGGAACTTGAGGTTTACCTGACTTCGGTTACCGATCATTACTCAACTATTGCAGTAGCGGGTCCCAAGAGCAGACGTGTGTTGCAAAACCTTGGTTGTGACATTGATCTTGAAGCCAGCAGTTTCCCGTTTATGACAGTGCGAAAGGCTCAACTGGGAGGATGGGCTGTGCAGATCTTCCGTGTAAGCTTTTCCGGAGAACTTGCGTTTGAAATAAACATCGATAGCCGTTTTGCTCTGGCCATGTGGGAAAAAGTGATGTCTGCCGGAGAGGAGTTTGGCATTACTCCCTACGGGACGGAAAGCATGCACGTGCTTCGTGCCGAGAAAGGGTTTGTTATCGTGGGCCAGGAAACAGATGGATCAGTCACGCCGATGGATTTGAAAATGAATTGGCTACTGGCAAAAGACAAAGATTTTCTCGGTAAGCGTTCCCTTGCGAGACCAGATTCCGCCAGACCTGATCGAAAACAGCTGGTGGGTTTGTTGTCCGCTGATGAGCAGACAGTTCTGCAGGAGGGAATGCAGTTGCTACTGGATGAACCGCCAGGATCGGTATCAAGCCCAGTGCCAATGGCGGGGCATGTTACCTCCGCTTATCACAGTTCTTTTCTTGGGCATCCCATTGCCTTGGGCCTGCTTGAAGCTGGACACAAGCGATCTGGTGAAACGGTCTATGCGCGTGCATCTGATGGAACGACAGTGCCGGTTACTGTTGGTTCCAGTGTCTTTGTAGACCCGAAAGGGGAGCGACAGAATGTCTGAATCTGTCAGCAGGCACGGCCTGGAAAATTTTCTGGCAAAAAATCCATTACAGGAGGCGCAAGCTGATATGGAACTTCGGATTCTGCAGGATCGCGGTCATATCAACCTGAGGGGGAACCCGCTGGATTCACATTTTCTGGAGGTTTCCAGGCGGATATTGGGTCAGGACCTTGCNTTAGAAAACAATACTATCACTGTNGGCGAGCATNTTGTTTTCTGGCTGGGCCCNAATGANTGGCTACTGGTGTCCCCGGATGCAGTTACGAGNAGACTNCTNNATCAATTTGAAATGATGCTCAGTGATTGCTTTGCCTGCGCGACAGACCTGAGTGGCGGCCAGATGCTCCTTGAGATCGAAGGAGATCAAGTCAGGCAGTTACTCGCCAAAGGATGCACGATCAATTTTCACCCTCGGGAGTTCCACCATCTGTCATGCGTGCAGAGTGGTATTGCTAAAACCAGTGCACTGATTGGTTACGTAAGAGAGCCAGATTGTTTTGCTATCGTTGTCAGACGTAGTTTTGGAGAATATCTTGCCAACTGGCTGAGCCATGCAGGCAGGGATTTTGGCATTGGTATTAATCAAATACGCTCGAAAAATCCTCCGTACGAAGCGACGCTAGAGGAATGATGCAGCTTCGTGTGGCAGAAGTGTGGCCAGCACAAATATATCAAATTAAAAAATGCATATATCCCGTACATCCCTTAATTTATGGCGCCCCGAGCAGGAGTCGAACCTGCGACCCCCCGCTTAGGAGGCGGATGCTCTATCCGGCTGAGCTACCGGGGCTTGGGCCGGATTGTAACAGATCGGGTTGATTTGGACGTGTTTAGAAGCCTTAATATGCGAATGCATATTAAGCGGATTCTTGAAGAGACAAAGACCATTGCGGTTGTTGGATTATCTAACAATCCCACAAAAGCGAGTTTCGGCGTGGCGAAATACCTGATGCCTTTTTACAGGGTGATTCCTGTGAATCCGGAATATGACGAGGTTCTTGGTTTGCGCTGTTATCCCGATCTACAGTCCATTCCGGAAAAGGTTGATATGGTTGATTTGTTCCAGAGAAGCGAGAATGTCATGCCGTTTGTCCGGCCCAGTATTGATATTGGTGCAAGGTATTTCTGGATGCAGATGGGTATCCGGAGTGCCAGAGCAAGGGCAGACCTGGAAGCTGAGGGCATTGAGGTGGTTGAAGATCTTTGTCTAAAGGTAGAACACGCGCGATTTCTTTGATAAAAATGTAATTTCCGGACCCTTACCCTGGTCTATAACTAATGGTTCCTAAATAATTACTGTCCCTATGCAAGATACCCGATCCCTGTTACTCGAGACTGATTTCCCACCACTTCACCGTTTGAAACTGAATACGCTTCAAGTCAATCTTGGCTACCTGTGTAATCTCAGTTGTACCCACTGTCATGTCAATGCTGGTCCGGCACGGACCGAGCTGATGGACAGGGAGATGGCTGAACTTGTGCTGGCTTTTCTTGGTCGATATGACATTAGCATATTGGATTTAACCGGCGGTTCTCCAGAGATGAATCCCAATTTCCGGCAGCTGGTGATTCAAGCACAGGACATGGGGATCCAGGTGATGGACAGATGCAATCCGACGATTCTCATGGAGCCTGGCTATGAGTATTTAGCTAACTTTCTGGCAGAGCACGAAGTTGTGGTTAACGCTTCGATGCCCTGCTATCAGGAGCAGAATGTCGACAGACAACGTGGCAAAGGGGTGTACCAGGACAGCATCGCGGGTTTGCAGAAACTTAATGATGCAGGCTACGGGAAAGCGGGCAGCAATCTTGTACTGAACCTGGTCTATAACCCTGACGGGCCCATTCTGCCTCCTGATCAGCAGTCTCTCCGGGAGGACTATCAGCAGGCACTTAAGGATGAGCACAACATTGTTTTCAACGAACTGTTTGCACTGGCNAACATGCCTATCAGTCGTTTTGGTGCCCGTCTGCTGGCGAAGAATCAGTATGATGAGTACATGAATCTGCTTCGCGGATCATTTTCAGAAGGAAATCTCGAGACGGTTATGTGCCGAACTCTGCTCAGTGTCGATTACCAGGGCTACGTCTATGACTGTGACTTCAACCAGATGCTGATGATGCAGACGCTGGCAAGTGACAGACCCAAACCACACCTCAGAGATCTGATTGACCAGGAACTGGAAGGGAGTCCTATCGCTATTGGTGAACACTGCTACGGGTGTACCGCGGGTCAGGGCAGTAGCTGCGGTGGTGCTCTGGTTTAGGGCTGTTGATGATATCTGACTGTCCAAAGATATCCATTGTCATCCCCGTATTGAACGAGGCAGATGTAATTGAAAGCACGCTGTCGAATCCTGAGCACATTAACCTTGAGGTCATTGTTGTTGATGGCGGCAGCAGTGATGAAACGCTGGACATCATCAGCCAGCATCAATGCAAGATGATAGATGCTGCTGCCGGGCGCGCCAACCAGATGAACAAAGGTGCGGATGCTGCAACAGGGGACATTCTGATATTTCTGCATGCCGATAGCGTATTGCCAGCGGAATTTGATTCCTGCCTGTGCACAGACTTCTGGTCATCAGAGAAATCCTGGGGTCGATTTGATGTACGATTGAGTGGAACGCACCCGCTGTTTCGTATCATCGAAGGTTTTATGAACAACCGGTCTCGACTGACGGGAATCTGTACCGGAGACCAGGCGATATTTGTCAAGCGAGAAGCCTTCGCCAANATTGGTGGATTTGCACCNATTCCCCTGATGGAAGATATAGAAATCAGCAAGAGCCTGAAGAAGATATCGCCACCTTTTTGCATAAAATCTCGTCTTGTGACGTCAAGCCGCCGTTGGGAGAAAAACGGTATCATCAAAACAATCCTCCTGATGTGGAAATTGAGACTGATGCACTTTGTTGGCGTGAANAGCCATGTGCTTGCAAAACATTACAGCAAGACGCCAGCACCTTCATAGAATGATGGACAGACCCCGGTTGGTAATATTCTGTAAAGCACCGATTCCTGGTGACGTGAAGAGTCGACTGATCGCTTCGTTTGGCATTGAGGGGGCTGCGAAGATTCACGAGGATCTGGCTGCCCGCCTGATTGTGCAGTGTCTGCAATCAGGACTTGCAGACACTATCGATATTGAACTCTGGTGCAGTCCAGCCACGGATCACGATTTCTATCATCAGTTTGATATCTCGCGGTTCCTCCAGCAGGGAGATGACCTGGGTGAACGAATGCTGAATGCCTTTATGTACGCCAAAACTGTGACCGTTCTGATTGGCACCGATTGTCCGAATCTGTCGACTGACTATTTGCGGCGATCATTTGATCTGCTGTCCAGTCACGACGCAGTTCTTGGCCCAGCAGAAGATGGCGGCTATGGATTGATTGGTTTGCAGCGAGCTGAGGCGGATGTATTCAATGATATCAATTGGGGCACAGAAGATGTGTGTTCAGATACCTGCCGACATTTTAATACGCTTGGGATGAACTGGGCGCTGATGCCCTTGCTGTGGGATGTCGACAGACCCGAAGATGTCGATCGATGGCGAAGCTTTATATCAGTCTCAGATCAATCAGACTCTTAGCACCAGAAGATATCGCTTCTTCTACTGGTCTCGGCTCCCAGCCAGTTGTTTTGAGATATCGATGAACCAGCGTTCACTATTGCTGCAAATTAACTGCTGCCAATTCGACTTTGTTTGCATTATCTGAGTGTGGCAAGGACTGACCGAACCGCGCCTTGCCGAGATCATGAACGGTGTTTCGTACCGAGTAGCCATGGTTCAGGAGTTCGAGAATATTATGTGAGGTAATGAAACCGGAGGCGCGGGTTATGAGGATCTTATGCGTCATATCCTGAGTGTGACGTTATATGTCGAAATTTGAAATCAGGGTAATTTTGCTGGTGTCGGGTGGTGGTGGAGGCTTGCCTTTTTTCTCATCCTTGTTCAGCAAATCGGTACCCGGGAATGCCAGTGACATGCCGGTGGTGTCAGGGTCCAGTAATTCCACGTCCTCTTTTATCGTGTCGAGCATGGCGCCAGGTTCATCCAGCCCGAAATCAGGTGCATCAAGCTTTGGAACTTCAGGGGCTGGTTCGATGATATTCGATCCATCATTCTCGGCGACGCTGTACTCGCTCAGATCAATATCGGCTTGTTCATATTCTTTCTCTTCAATCAGCGGGGTGCCGTCGTTCTCTGCAACCGAAAATTCACTCAAATCAAGATCAGGTGATTCGACTTCCGGTTCCGGCTCGAACAGATTTCCTTTATTGGGTCGGAGGGTGAAGTCGGCATCAGGCACTTCAGGTGTTGCTGCAGGTGCTTTCGAGGCTGGTGTCGCTGTTTTGGCAGCAGCGGCTGGATCAGACTTGATAATTTTAACTCTGACGCTGGCACCGGCTTTCTTGAGTACAGAGACGTATCTAGCTGCTTCAGCCTTATCAGTTGTGCGTTTCAGAACGATGGTTTTGCCGGAGAAGAGGGCCTGCATTTTTTCGGCATCTGCTTTCAACAGTTTTGCCATATGGGCTTTAACGGAGATAACCTGAAATCCTTCGACGATCTCTCCACTAAATACGATGGCATATGTGACGGAAGCCATATCGATGCGACATTCCCCGTTGTGCTGAATATAAGATGGTAATGGAAAATACCGCAGGTTTATATATTTGCAGGATGTTCCTGATCGGATGTCTTAGACTTTAGTGATGGCTGAGGGATTTCCCGACTCATTTAAGAGGTTGGGTAAATGAGTCGAAGTCTCGATTGACAAAAAGTTGATGCTCTAGGGTCAGCAGGTCGAACACTGCCTGATATTCAATCAAGTCTTTGGAAACTGTGTGACGTCAGTCCATATGGTACCACCTGGCCCTTCTTGCTAAGAGACACTTCTACTAATTTAAGCTAAAGCAGAAGAGTTTCAAATGAGCATGTCAAACACAGAAAAATACGCTAAGGATATTGGGTGCAGGAACGCCTTAGGTTTTCATCAGAAGAGAAAATAAGAATAGTATTGGATGGATTGCGCGGTGAGTATTCAATCGCTGAGTAATGCCGCGAGGAATAAATTCAGTGGCAATAGTACAACTACCGCAAAAGTGTACAGAGATGAATTGAGCACCTTACTGTCGAGGACCACCATGATGTTGCTTTCGGTCTGGCAGATCAAAGCGAGCGTCACAACCAAACGTGCAAGAAGTATTTTGCTCCTGTTGAAGGCGAATGTTGGTGATAGGGTTCGAGACAGGAAAATCCAAACAGGATAGTGGGCAGAAAAAAAGATTGACTCAGTCTTTCTCTCAAGTTGAAGAAATACCTTGCAGGAAAGTTGTGAACTCTCTTNNGGACCAGTCGANTCGATGTGGCGCAGTAATNTTTCCGGCAAAAACATGTTCGACTGCATCNCCATCGATAGTGACTCTTGAAAGTTGCTTNTGTTGCCCACCCCATCTCTCAAAAACTTTGATGGCCGCTGGTGGATAGATCGTAGCGTCGTTTTCCATATACATCATTGCCAGGGGCGTTTCGATGTTTTCGTAATTCTGCTTGTTCGCCCAGTCGACTGTTTTTTGCATCTGAATTAGTGACAAGGTTGAATATTGATGCGTCCAGCAACGTGCCTCAGCTTCTGAACTTGGTTCCCATCTCCGTTCCTTACCAAGGAAAAACTGTATCCAGTACTTCGACCAGGGCCATGTCAGCAGAAATCCGAAGGGACTTCGAGTTCGAAAATTAGGTGACATGAACAGGCATGCGTGTAGCTTCTGTTGAATACTGCTTTGGGTCGCCAACCATACTGCCAGAGGTGCACCGGTTGAGGTGGCGACGATGACGACTTTCTTACCGATCCGTTGGGCTATCTCAAATTGGTCTATCGTACTTTGCAGCCACTCTTCAGACGGTGTAAGCATGCCACTGGCGCCGGTACCGTGTCCGGCTATCCTGCCCTGGACTACATTTGCCTGAAACTGGCNGGCGATTTGTTCAGTCACAGGTGCTGTTTCANGCCAGGTCGCGGAAAAACCGTGGAGATAAAGAAAACTGAGATCAGTCTGGGCTGGAGCTGAAGTATCAGCCCACTGGATGCAGGCTTCTGTTCCTTNTANNAGATCATCTATCTGCGACTCAGATTCCGTCAACCAGCGATCGAGTTGATCGAGGGGTATATCAGGAACCTGATGTTCTCTTTTGGTTGCGTTTAGTTTTGGTCTTGGTCCGAGAGCGAACAAAAGACACAATAATCCGGCGAATAGTAATATCCAGGTCATCACAAGTGGGGCGGTTTACAAAGTCATGGATCATAGCATATAGAATTTTGAACTTAACGATCGCAAACTGGCCGACCTGCCCCGGCGCATTGAATGTGTGCAGAATCTCGCCCTCTTTTGTGCAGATGGCATATCCTACGTCATAGACGTTGCCTGTCGAATCACAGGTTTCAGTATCAAGTACCATGAAAGCAATTCATAAACAAAGAAGACCACTAGCCCTCTGTCGCTAAGGAAAGATAAATGAAACAGATAATGANTNTTTCAGAATTGAAAAACCTCCGGCAAGATTCATGAACAAAGANANNNNANNAANAGNNCTCTCTCGCTAAGGAAANAGAAATGAAATANATAATGACTNCTTCAGAATTGAAAAACCTTCGGTAANATTCATGAACAAAGAGGACCATCTGCCTTCTGTCACTAAGGAAAGAGAAATGAAACAGATAATGCATATGTAACCGATTGTCGCGGTTTTGTAATTAAGTTCATCACTAATTGCAGCGTACGCAATGTCCTGTAAATGTGTGGTCCCACGCCACCGATCGCATTTTGGGCAGTGACATGCGTCATGGGAGAAGTACTTTACGAGTATAGAAGAAAGGCAAAGACCCTTTTTCAATCAAATCCAACTCACATCGTGGAAAGCCGAATAGCCTTTGGTAATACCCTGTGTACCAACTATCTTCGCGTTTTTTCCCANCAGTGGCATGGAACGAACTTCACCGATGAATTACGTGCCATCCTTATAGCGAAGAGTGAGTTCAATCAACTGTATATTGCTAACTACCGGACGCGTGGTTTATTCTCTGCGTTGTCTGGACTTAATCTGTAAGAAGCTGGCTGAGGACTGCTCTTCACCAGCTTGTGCGAACAACAACAAAATCAGGTTGGCGTCATGTCAATTAGCAATGTGATTCATCGTTACGGTCTGGTTCTCGGATTTCTGTTCTCTGCTTCATTCACTGTTGCCGAGGAAGCTAGCAAGGTTCGAGTTACTGCCATCAAGAATGAGAAAGTACGCTTTAAGGTCAGAACCTATGGCGTCCTCTCTCCACGTGTTGAAGAAATGTCGTTTCAGATTCCGGGTAGAATCGAAAGATTTCTGGTAGACGAGGCTGATCGAGTTACCGCCGGTCAGGTTTTGGTAGAACTCGAGACTAAAAACGCGGAGAGTGTACTCGACAAACGGAAACTGGATCTCGCCAATGCTCGCCGTTCACTGGATCGCATGACGACCCTGTTTAAAGAGAGATCCATTCAAGAGTCTCAACTCGATGATGCTCAGGCCCGGTTCGATCAAATACAGATAGCCTACGATCAGGCGCAGTTGAATCTATCCTGGTGTACGCTGAAAGCGCCTTCCGACGGCATTATCTTGAAGCAGTTTATCGATTCGCGTACCAGCGTTAATCCTGGCCAACCCATATTTGTGTTTCGAAGCGACAGTGAGCAATGGGTGACTAAGGTTGACCTGACGGATAAAAATGCGTTCTTAATGACTAAGGGAGCTGGTGCCGAGGTCACTTTTGCACCTTACCCCAACATACTGTTCGAAGGTGAAATCACCAAGCTTGCCAAGGTGGCAAATCCTTCGGATGGGCTCTATACCGCAGAGGTGACCATCTCCACAAAGGGAAAAGAACTGTTGCTTGGCATGGTGGCGGAAGTTGATCTTGTCAAGGAAACTGAGGAAACCTTTGCCGTTGTTCCATTTGAAGCACTGTTAGATTTACGCAAGAATCAAGGCACCATCTATTTGTCCTCAAAAGATCAAACAACAGCGGTGGAGAAAAAAGTAACCATCAACAATATCGAGGGTGATCAGGTTTCTCTGGTTGAGGATCTAAGTGCATACACCATGGTCATAACCAGGGGCCAGTCGGTTCTGGAAGATCAAACTGCGATCGCAATTCAAGAGTAAAGACAGTGGAATCAATTATTAGGCTGGTCGTTACTAATCGATCGCTATCGTTGTTGTTTTTACTGATCATTGTCGTTGCAGCCTGGATCAAGCTACCAGATATCAGAATTTCCCAATATCCGGTCGTAGAGCTGCCCACCTTGATGATTAGTGTTGTATTACCAGGTGCCTCCTCACGTGAAATTGAACAACGTGTTATCTCGGTTATTGAGGAAAAGCTGGAGAATCTTCGTAACCTCGATGCCTTTACATCAGATGTACATAATAGTTATGCATCTATCCAAGTGCGCTATGACTATGGCGTTGATATCGACGATGAATATGTTGATGTCAATTCAAAGATCAACAATATCAAGGCAGATTTACCAGAGAAGACAGAAGTCACAGTCTTGAAACAGAGTCCGGTTGATCTCATCGTCACCTTTGTTCTCGGTGTCACATCAGAAACTGCAACACCTTCAGAGTTATTACAGGTCTCTAACGAGATAAGTCAGCGAGTGCGGCAGCTGAAGTCGATTGATGAAGTGACAGAGGTTTATCCGGAAGAGGAAATTCGAATAGAACTTGATCTGGCGCGGGTTGAGGCCGCCAGGTTAAGCACATCAGATATCGAAGCGGCGGTAAAAGGGAACAATCAATATCTGCCAACCGGCACTTTTGTTGTTGGTGACAAAGCACTGTCAGTTTTTGCATTTGGTAACGGTTATACGAGTCTCGAGCAGATGCGCGACACCATGATAATTAACCGTGAGGGTAAGGCCCTGGCACTCCGTGATGTTGCCACTGTACGAAAGGTAAATGTGGAAAATGCCGTCACTGCCAGCGTTGATGGCAGACCGGCTATTTTGCTAACGATGAAGCTAAGTGAGGATGCAAATATTTTCGATACTCGGGCTGAACTTGAAAAGATCATTGATCAGTCAAGCATTCCGGACAATATCAAGGTCGTCTGGTTGTTTGATGCAGAAAAGGGTGTTTCCTATAAACTAAACGAGTTATTTACCAGTATTCTCATTGGTATCGTGATTCTGTCGATTGTGCTTCTGTTTTCCGTTGGCATAAGATCGGGACTGATTATTTCGACAATGCTACCTGCCGCATTATTCATTTCCGTTATCGGTTTATCGTCTACTCAGTATGGTGTTCAGGAAATCTCCCTGGCAGGTTTTATTATCGCTCTCGGCCTGATTGTCGATAACGGGATAGTGGTCACTGAGAACGCCTACAAGCTGAACCACTATGGGGGACTGAACCACCAGGAAGCGGCTATATCAGGGACTTCGTCCGTCATCATGCCTCTGCTTAGTTCCACCCTGACAACCGCCCTGGCGTTTGCACCACTTTATCTGCTCACCTCAACCACGGGATTATTTCTGCACAGCCTTGTTGCTGTTATCTGGTTATGCCTTGCGTCATCATTAATAACTGCGGTCATTCTTGCCTCGATCATGATTGCTAGGCTTGGTACAGAGAACCACATGCCATATGTACCGTCACCTCCCAGCTTCCTGATCGGATTGATCCCATTTCGTGACAATATCTATACTAAAGTCCTGCGTTTTTTTATCAGTAAACCTCTTGTGCTGGTTCTGCTTGTTGTCTTTCTCTTTGTCATCACGGGTTTTGCTGCCAGCACGTTACCGGTGATCGTTTTTCCGGATAGTGAAGATCCNTACTTCACGGTGAGTATNGAAGCACCCGGAGACCGTAATGGAAGGTTTACTCNGGATTTGTCTGCCAAAGTAACCAGGGTTGTGCAAGCTGTCCCCGAAGTTGAACTGTGCAGCACAGTCACAACTGACACATTCCCAATGGTGAATACTGGCATTTCCAGGGTGACACCCAGAAGAAACAATGCCCAGATTTTTTGTGAGGTGGATTTCCATGACGCGGAACGTATGAATCAGATGATCACAAATCTGAACCAGGAACTTGAACAGTTTGATACTTCTGCAAATGTTCAGGCTTCTTCTTTTACCGTGGGAGGTGGTGCAGGGCTGGCTGATATTGAAATTAAGCTGTCTGGTCCACGCATCGACAAGGTCCGCGAAGAAGCTATCCAACTTGAAAGGTATCTGCGGAATGCACAAATCGAGGGGATCGAAGATATCACCAACGAAGCACAATCACGATATTTTGCCCTTAATATCGAATTTAAGGAACGCAGGGCAAATGCNCTCGGTGTGACTCGACGCAGTGTCGATCAGGTACTGGTCTTGATCACACATGGGAAAGAGATTGACACTTACAGGGATGAAGATGGAGAAGAATTCCCACTGGTATTACGCGCCGAAGCTGACTCGCCAGATCCCCTGAATCTGTTTGATCGGATTTACGTGACATCAAAAACCGGTGCACAGATCCCACTCAGTCAGGTTGTGGAGGTCAATTTTACGGAGGATGAATATGATATTACTCATGAGATGTTCAAGCCGCAGGTGTCAATTGATTTAGATGTCGCAGCTGAGTATTCGGTCAGCCAACTCACAGTAGAGGTCAAGAGCATGGTAGCTGAGTATGAACTCCCGGCTGGATACAGTATTGAATTTGAGGGCGAGATTGCCAATCAGGAAGATGCTTTTGGTGGCATCGGCAAATATGTTGGCATTATCGGTTTGATTGTCCTTGCCATATTTGTATTTCAATTTGGTTCAGTCATCCAACCCCTAATGATTTGTGCAGCCATCCCATTAAGTTTTATCGGGGCTTTCTTGTTACTTTTTCTAACAGGTCAACCCATGTCATTCCTGGCCTTCATTGGATTGACAAGCCTAATGGGTATCGTCATTAATAATAGTATTTTGCTGGTGGACGAGGGGAATAACCTTCGGGACCAGAATCGAGACAGGCCTATCGCAGATATCGCCGTCGAGGCTGGAGTTGGCAGGTTTATGCCTATTGTCCTGACCTCCGTGACCAGTATTTTTGGTTTACTGCCTCTGGCTCTTGGCAATACCATGTTCAAAGCCCTTGCCATTGTTGTGATCGGCGGCTTGAGTACGTCTACGTTTCTGACACTGATTTGCCTGCCAGTTCTTTATGCGTACCTCACTAAACCAAAATCCATAGTAAAATCAGTTACTCATGACTGGTCCGGTCATTCCATACTTGGAGAAATCGACGAATCCGTGACCTAGTCTACTCGTAGACTCTCAACAATGAGCATAAAGCGAAGAGGATAGTTGACCATATCCCTTAACCATGCCGCAAGACTGCAAGACTTGTTCTTAAAAAAACCTTTGTTCAAAGATTTTGAGGCTTCTTAGTTTGAAGAACTCGATGGGCTGGAGGCAGAAGTACAACAATCAGCGAATGACCGGTGACGCATCGAGCCATATTCGACACTAGATACGAGACAGCATTACCGACATCCCAACCGGTTCCTTCAATCTGTAACAGAGATGACTTGCGTCTGGTTTCTCTTGCCTCATCGCTCATCCCTCGACCGTAAAACAGCGGGGTAAATAGCGGCCCGGGTAAAACGCTGTTCATCCGAAGGGCCCTAATTTCCCAAACGGGTCGCATTTCTTTAGCATGGCAACTGTTTTTTGATTCGAGGGGGTTGTTCAATGCGAGATTTTTCGGGAAAGCTGGCGGTCATCACGGGCGGTGGAACAGGAATGGGTCGCGAACTGGCTCGGCAACTCGTTGCTGAAGGTTGCGATGTCGCCGTTTGCGATGTGATCGAGGAGAACATGGCAGAAACAGTTCAGCTGTGCAAAGCAGAAGCACCCCAGGGGATACGAATTACAGCGCATAAGTGTGATGTATCAAACGAGGAGGATGTGAACCGGTTCCGTAACGAGGTCGTTGAACAGCATCAGCGTGACCACGTAAACCTGCTGTTTAACAATGCCGGAATTGGCTCCGGTGTCAGTTTTGTAGACGGGTCACGTGATGATTGGGAACGAACTTTTAATATTTGCTGGTTCGGCGTCTATTACTGTTCTCGTGCATTTATGGATCTGCTGGTCGCAAGTGATGAAGCTCACCTGATTAATACCAGCAGCGTTAATGGATTCTGGGCGACGCTTGGACCTGGATCGAACCATTCAGCCTACAGTGCAGCGAAATTTGCCGTCAAAGGATTTACAGAAGCTCTGGTCACAGACTTTCGTGCCAACGCACCTCACGTCAAGGTGTCAGTTGTTATGCCTGGGCATATTGGTACGTCCATCGCCATAAATTCCAGCAGGGTAATGGGAAAAGGCAGCGCGATGGAGATGACGGCTGAAGATGTCACTGTCGCCCGAAAGAGAATTGGGGCAAGAGGGCTTGTTGACATGTCGGTTGTGTCTGACGACGAGATCCGACAGATGGTAAAAGCGCAGGGAGAAGCCTTCAGGGACAACGCCCCTACGACTGCGGCGGAAGCGGCGGCAATGATGATTCAGGGNGTGAAAGACGAACGCTGGCGTATCCTTCTGGGAGACGATGCACATGCCCTTGACAGGATGGTCCGGGAAGCTCCCGGAGAAGCTTATGAAGAATCATTTTTTGAAGCGTTTATAAAGAAAGCCGGTTGGGTATTGGGATCCAGCCAGGAAAGCGAAAAAGAAGGAAACTGATCCAAAGTGCTGAGAGTAACTGATCTTAGTTGCGAGCGTGATCAACGTCTCTTGTTTTATCACCTGTCGTTTGGTATTCAGGCTGGTGAGATATTACAGGTTAAGGGTGCCAATGGCTCCGGGAAAACGACTTTGCTGCGTATTCTGTGTGGCCTGTACACTGAGTTCGATGGTGAGATTGATTGGGAGTTGGAAAAATATCCATTGTTTCTTGGTCACAAACCTGGTGTTAAGGACTTGTTGACCAGTCGCGAGAATCTGAGTTGGCTTTGTAAATTGCATCAGGTTCAACTTTCCGATATTGATATCGACAGCACCCTTAAAAAAGTTGGCCTGGCAGGCTATGAGGATGTTGCCTGCGGCAACCTTTCAGAAGGGCAGAGAAAGCGGGTGAATCTGGCACGGTTTCATCTCCTGGACAGTCCTGTCTGGTTGCTGGATGAACCCTTTAGTGCTATTGATGTCGATGGTGTTGCCAAATTTCAGCGCCTGATGTCCGGGCACGTGGCCAATGGGGGTGCGATTATTTTCACTTCTCACCAGCCAATTGATGTTGGTGTCGAGATTCAGGAATTGAATCTGGGAAAAGGCTCAACTTAATCCATGCTACTAATGACGATCAGGCGGGATCTATTGCTGACTTTTCGACATCCGGCAGATGTCCTGAATCCAGTGTTCTTTTTTATCCTGGTAGTCGCATTGTTCCCGATAGGGATCAGTCCGTCTGCTGAAGTGCTGCAAACTATTGCGCCGGGCGTTCTCTGGGTTGCTGCTCTGCTGGCTACGCTTTTGTCCATGGAAGTGATGTTTCGCAGTGACAACGACGATGGTTCGCTGGAACAGATGGCGGTTTCGATGCAGCCATTCATTTTGCTTATCTCAGGCAAGATCATTACACATTGGATTATGAGTGGCCTGCCGCTGGTACTCTTGAGTCCTGTTCTGGCTGTAATGCTGGCGCTCAATGAATCAGCTATCCAGGGAGTGGTGATTTCACTCATGCTGGGTACCCCCACGTTGAGCTTGTTAGGTGCCATTGGTGCAGGCTTGACTGTGGGTCTGAAGAAAGGCGGGGTATTGATTGCGTTGCTGATTCTGCCCTTGTATGTTCCTGTGCTGATTCTAGGTACGACTTTGATACAAACGGCTGCATTAGGGGGCGATTACACTGCACATATGCTCTGGTTAGGCGCAATCCTCGCGTTAAGTGCAGGGGTGGCACCCATTGCAACCGGTGCAGGCGTCAGGATTTCCCTCAGCCACTAAAAAAATCACATAATTGCATGGCACAGAAGGGTAATCATGACCTCGATGGATAAAGCCTCTGGTGCCGTATTCTGGTAAACTTCGGGCCCTGTATTATTTAGGTATTCATACTGTGTGGAAGTGGTTTCATCTGCTGGGAGCACCCAAGTCTTTTTTTGAGATCAGTGGCAAATTGTTGCCGTGGTTTGGCGTCGCGGCTGGTCTGACTATCACGGTGGGTATTGTCTGGGGATTGGCATTCGCACCGCAGGATTATCAGCAGGGGAATGCAATGCGCATCATGTACATGCATGTGCCTTCGTCAATACTGGCTCAATCCAGTTATATGCTGATGGCAACAGCAGGTGCCGTATTTCTGATCTGGCGCATAAAACTCGCTGATATTGCCCTGCAGTGTGCCGCGCCGATTGGCGCCTCCATCACTGTCCTGGCGCTGGCCACAGGATCCGTATGGGGTAAGCCCATGTGGGGTACCTGGTGGGTCTGGGATGCGCGGTTGACCTCAACTCTGGTGCTGTTGTTCCTTTTCATCGGGGTGATGGCATTGCGTTCCGCCATGGAGAATCGAGAAGCCTCGGGTCGAGCTACAGCGGTTTTGGCCGTGGTGGGCGTAATCAATTTGCCTATTATCAAATTTTCCGTGGAATGGTGGAATACTCTGCACCAGTCCTCAAGTTTCAGTTTGACTGAAAAACCGGCAATGCCTGCTGAAATGTGGGTACCGCTACTGGTGATGGTGATTGGGTTTTATCTGTTCTTCTTTACAGTATGGATGATGCGCATTCGCATTGAAATATTACAAAGAGAAAATCGAACCGAGTGGGTTCGACAACTCGTGTCTGAAAAGGTGAGTGATGCAGTTTGAAACCGTTGCCGAATTCCTTGACATGGATGGATACGGTATCTACGTTTGGAGCGTGTACCTGATTGGTATTGGTGTACTCCTGTTTAATGTAATCAGACCCAGATTGCTGCAAAAGAGATTCTTCGAACAACAGTCGCGGGCACTCAGACTTGAGAAGCAATCTGCCGATTCCGGAGACGCATCGTGAAGTTTGGCAAAATGAAACCGCATCGACGCAATCAACTTTTTTTAGTCCTGTTCATCCTCGCAGGTGGCGGCAGCGCCATGACGCTTGCTTTGATGGCACTAAATGAAAATATCAATCTCTTCTATGAACCGGAACAGATCGCCAGCGGAGAGGCACCCGTTGATCAGATGATTCGGGCGGGTGGTATGGTCAAGGAAGGGAGTATCACTCGTTCAAAAACCGACCTTAAGATTACTTTCGTTGTCACTGATCTTCGTGAATCGGAATTCACCATACAGTATGAAGGTNTCCTTCCGGATCTTTTTCGCGAAGGTCAAGGGGTTATTGCCCAGGGTAGATTAGACAAACAGGGTCTGTTCGTGGCAGAAGACGTGCTTGCGAAGCACGATGAAAATTATATGCCACCGGAAGTCGGTGATGTCCTTGCCAAAGCCCATGCCAGGGAGACGATCAAAGAGGAAGCGGACAAAACTCTATGATCGCGGAGCTCGGTCACTTCAGCATGATCCTGGCTCTGGGTCTTTCTGTATCCCTTGCCATAATTCCCTCGCTTGGTGTGTATCAGTCACGACAGGCATGGATGCAACTCGGCGGCTCTCTTTCCATGGGTATTTTTATCTTTGTCGCCATTAGTTTCTGCTGTCTGACAGATGCCTTCGTGTCAGATGATTTTTCTGTCTCCTACGTCGCCCGAAATTCGAATTCAGCATTACCGGTTCAATATAAGATATCTGCACTCTGGGGTGCTCATGAGGGTTCGTTTTTACTGTGGATTCTGGTGATGTCCGGGTGGACACTCGCAGTCAGTCTTTTTAGTCGTGATCTCACGGCGGATATGAGGGCGCGGGTGCTGTCGGTGATGGGTGCACTCAATGTTGGTTTTATTCTGTTTCTCCTGCTGGCATCCAATCCCTTTGAGCGGTCCCTGCCGGTCTACCCTCAGCAGGGCTCTGATCTAAACCCGTTGTTACAGGATTTTGGTCTGATTGTGCATCCACCTATGCTCTATATGGGATACGTCGGATTCGCCGTGCCATTTGCCTTTGCGATTGCAACCCTGTCCAGCGGACGTCTTGACAGTGCCTGGGCGAGATGGTCACGACCCTGGACCAACGTGGCCTGGGCGTTTTTAACACTGGGAATTACACTCGGTAGCTGGTGGGCCTACTATGAACTCGGTTGGGGCGGCTGGTGGTTCTGGGATGCTGTCGAAAATGCATCATTCATGCCCTGGCTGGTCGGTACCGCCTTAATTCACTCGTTGGCGGCTACAGAGAAACGGGGTGTATTTAAAAGCTGGACTGTATTGCTTGCGATTTTTGCATTCTCTCTAAGTCTGCTGGGCGCATTTCTGGTTCGCTCCGGTGTACTGACTTCCGTGCACGCATTTGCGGTTGACCCGGAACGCGGTATGTTTATTCTCGTTTTTCTGGTACTTGTTATTGGCAGTTCTCTCACTCTTTATGCCGTCAAGGTATCCCGAATAAGAAGTGAGGCTGGATTTAATCTGACCTCGAGGGAAGCCTTGCTGCTTATTAATAATCTGTTGCTTGTCGTTGCAACAGGAGCCGTGCTGTTAGGGACCATATATCCATTGATCTACGAATCAATCATGAACGGTGCAAAGATTTCTGTGGGGCCACCCTACTTCAACAAGGTCTTTGTTCCGGTTGCGATGATTCTTTTTATCGCCATGGCGGTCAGTCCGGGGTCGCGTTGGAAAAGAACCCCTGTTGATCGCTTGATAAAGAGACAGTGGCTGCCACTGTTGATCTCATTTATGGCTGCCGGTTTGCTTGAGTTCATCACGATCGGTTCAATTGAGCCGCTGGTTTTGCTGGCAGATGGAATAGCTATCTGGATTCTGATTAACCTCGCCATGGACTGGCATGCCAGAATTGCTAATAAGAAGGGCAAGTTAATCAGTGCGCTCAAACAACCGTTATCCTATTACGGGATGCTGCTGGGGCATCTGGGCATTGCGATTTCGATAGTGGGTGTCGGCATCACGGTTTATTTCAGCGAGGAGAAGGATGTTCGCATGGAACCTGGCAGTGTGGTGACCATGTCCGGATACGAATTTCAACTGAACAAGATGACAAAGGTTGAAGGGCCAAATTACCTTGCTGATCAAGCGGACCTGACGGTGACCAGAGATGGTCAGGCAGTCGTCTCATTGTATCCACAGAAAAGATTTTACCGGACGACGGGTAAGGTCATGACGGAAGCTGACATGAATCCCGGGTTGTTTCGGGATCTGTATGTCGCGCTTGGAGATCGGATCGAAGGCGATGCCTGGGCGGTAAGAATTCATTATAAACCCTTTGTGCGCTGGATCTGGTTTGGTGGCGTACTGGTTGCGGCAGGGGGGCTGATGGCGGTTGCTGATCGACGATATCGATTGAGGCAGCGGAAACCCAAGGTATCAAAAGTAATCGGGGTCTCCGCATGAGCGAAGTTTCCTCTGCAGAGGGCAGAAATATCAATAAGGTGCTTCTAATCCCCCTGCTGGGCTTTTTAGCCCTGGTTGTCGTCCTGGNGATTGGGTTCAAGCTGGAAGATCCTCACCTGTTACCTTCGGTTCTAATCAATCGACCCTTCCCCGAATTCGAACTGAAAGAACTGTATGATGAAGGGAGGATCGTGAGCAAGCAGGATCTTTTTAAGGAAGTCTCATTGGTAAATGTCTGGGCAACCTGGTGCCCTAACTGCATCATCGAACACCCTCAGCTTCTGGAGATAAGCCGAGCCGGTGTTCCTGTCTATGGTATTAACTATAACGACGATATTGAAAAAGCGCGTGCCTGGCTGCTTCGCTATGAAGACCCCTATGAGCTGATCCTTGTTGATGATGAGGGTACGCTGGGCATCGACCTAGGTGTCTACGGTGCACCGGAAACCTTCGTGGTTGATGCCAAAGGCGAGATTCAATACAAGCATGTCGGTATTGTAACCGAAGAAATCTGGTCACGAACTTTGCGGCCGCTTATTCAGCAATTACGAAATGGAAAGGAGCAATAGTGCAGCGCCTGGTACTTCTCATTCTGCTCATTGTGTTGCTGCCCTCTGTCGCATCTGCAGCAATCGACGCATATCCGTTTCCCGATGATGAAATGCGTGAACGATATAATGCGTTGATTGACGAATTACGATGTCCCCAGTGCCTTAACACCAATCTCGCAGGATCTGACGCCATGATCGCCAAGGACCTGCGTCGGGAGGTGCATCGTCTGGTACTCGAGGGGAAATCAGATGCCGAAGTGCTGGCTTTCATGCATCAACGCTACGGTGACTTCATTCTCTATGATCCCCAGATCAAGCCGGGCACCTGGTTGTTATGGTTTGGACCACTGGCATTGTTTCTGGTTGCTCTGTATGTGGTATTTAGGATCTCAACAGGACGAAAGCCTCCGACTGATCTGTCTGACGACGACGAAAGCCGACTCAATCAAATTATTTCTGCGGCACATTCTGACAAATGACGACTTTCTGGATACTGGCCCTGGGCCTTTGTTTGCTGGCTGCCGCCTTCATCATTCTGCCCGCATATCTGTCGCATGGTCCCGCATATCTGTCGCAGGGTGAAGATCCAGGATCAGAGAGACTGGATCTGAACGTAACGATCTACGAGGAACGTCTTGATGAGTATCAGGAGTTGTTTGACCAGGGCGACATGATCCAGGAAGAGTTTGACCAGCTGGTCACCGAATTGAAAAAGAACCTGCTGAGTGAAACCGCCAGTCAGAGCGAACAGGCTGAAGTTGCCTTGGGATTCAACAGACTGCCATTGTTGCTGGCAGTACTGGTCCCCCTCTTTGCCGTGCTGGCCTATTCAGATCTCGGACTATCCTGGGGTTCGATAGATGACCTTTTAGTCTCTCAGGCATTGCGTGGAAACGACCCCGAAGATGTTGAGAATATGTATGCCAGTGTTGAGAAGCTGGCCGAGTTGCTTGAGAACCAGCCTGACAATGTAGAGGGCTGGTTTTTGCTGGCGCAGTCTTATTTGAATCTGCAGGAATATGAAAAGTCTGCGGTTGCTTTCAAGCATCTTGTTGGGAAATATCCCCGGGATGGAAGTCTGGCTTCCTACTATGCGGAAGCTGTTTTTATGGCTGACGACCGAGAGATGACGGAAAGGTCGGAACAGGCGGTAGACAGGACGCTGGCCCTGAATCCCAATGACATTACCATGTTGGAAATCAAAGCCATGGCTGCATTTCAGACTGGAGATCTGCAGGGTTCATTAAAATACTTCGGTAGAGCCTTGTCTGCCGGACCAGAAGAAGAACGTGCAAAGATGATCCGCGGTGCCATGGCAAGAATTGAGGCTGGCCTGCAGGCACAAGACCGGGCGCCTGATCTAACTGAAGAGGGTTCATCGCAAGGGCGGCAAATACAGGTATTGGTTGAGGTAGCAGATACGGTTGATGTTGAGCCGGAGACCGCGGTGTTCGTTTTTGCCAGGGCCGTAGGTGGGCCGCCAGTGCCTTTGGCAGTGGACCGCTTGTTGAGAGGTTCTCTGCCAAAACTCGTGACGCTGGATGAATCGAAGGCCTTGATGGCTGGTAAGGGATTGTCTGACTTTGACCAGGTACAGATCGTGGCAAGAATATCACTCTCTGGTGTTGCTGAAATCAGCGAGGATGATTATCAGGCATTGTCACAGACCATAGATTTGACGCAGGGAAATGCCGTCGTCAAACTGAAAATCGAAAAAAGAGTAAAAGATCATTAACTAGCACAAATCAGATGGAAGAACTTATGAGCAAGTTGTTTGAAACACTCAGTTTCAGTCACGGTCCTGGCATGAAGAATCGTTTCATGCTTGCCCCTTTAACCAACAGCCAGAGTCGTCCTGATGGCATTCTGACTGATGATGAGTACAAATGGCTAACCATGCGTGCCGAAGGAGGTTTCGGTCTTACCATGACCTGTGCGGTGCATGTTCAGGCGCAAGGGCAGGGATTTCCATGTCAGCTTGGCGCTTATTCCGATGACCATATTGAAGGATTGGCCAGACTGGCGGAAGGAATCAGGGCACATGACAGTGTTTCAATCTGTCAGATACACCATGGAGGGATGCGTTCACTCAGTGATCTGACGGGTGAAACACCAGTTTGTCCTTCTGACAATGAAGAGACCGGGGCGAGAGCAATGACCACAGCTGAGGTTGAGCAACTGGTTGGTGACTTTATCTCAGGCGCTTTGAGATGCCAGAAAGCGGGATTCGATGGTATTGAAATCCACGGCGCTCATGGTTACATCGTTAGTCAGTTTCTTAGTGCCGAAATCAACCTGCGAGATGATCAGTATGGGGGCAGTCTGGAAAACAGGAGCCGGGTGCTGACGGAGATTATTGATGGTATTCGGGAGCAATGCGGACCGGATTTTATGTTGGGTGTTCGCTTGTCTCCGGAACGATTTGGCATAGAGCTACCCGATGCCATATCTGTCGCGCAGACCATTATGTCATCAGGAAAAATTGATTTTCTGGACATGTCTTTGTGGGATGTTTTTAAAGAACCGGCCGAGGAGGAGTACCAGGGCAGGAGCCTGATGTCATACTTTACGGAACTTGATCGAAATGGCGTACGACTGGGTGTTGCCGGGCAAATTCGCACACCTGAGGATGCAGAAAAGGCATTGGCTGCTGGTGCAGATTGGGTGATGCTTGGAAGAGCCGCCATCATTCATCATGATTTCCCCAACCAGTATCTTCAGAATCCTGATTTCACACCGGTCGAGTTACCCGTCACAGAAGAGCACCTGAAAAAAGAAGGTCTTACGGATAAGTTCATTTCCTATTTGAATAAAGGCTGGTCGGGATTTGTCGCAACAGATCAAGAATAGGAAGCAGATCAGCAACTGCTTCCTGTAGTGAATAGAATGTTCGGAATCTAGGATGCGGTGATCGATTATTCCGGTAATTGCGGGAATCTCTTTGCGGCCGTCGGGTATTTGTCGTTGGACAATGACTGCTCAAGGCAGATAAGGCCATAACGCCGGTTCATATCTGGCAGAAGAATCTGAATCAAAAGCTGATTGCCTATGTGCCAACGGATTCACAAGGTCGCATTGTAACTGATGGAGAGGTTGAACTATCAGGCGTGGCTGGTACTGGTGTCGGTATTAAAGTTGAGTTCCTTACACCAGGATTCAATTCACAGAGACGGGTATTTCCAACAGGGAATGTTGTTGATGTCTTAAAGGTTCCTCATGTCTGGGATGTGGAAGCGACTTAGATACAGGCGGGAATACTTGCAGGCTTTAGACATTCGTGTCGGTGGTAGAATTTGGTGTGGCGAAATGGGGGTGGTCTTATCCTGATTCTCAGACAAAAAACGACACGATGTTTGTCACCATGCCTGCAATGATGAATTCGTATCCGACATTGAAATATGGCGGTTCAAAAAGTTCCATTAGTTCTGAGTTTACTTTAAGCAAATTGATGTAGCCAAAAACAGCACAGAGAATCGCACTAACTTGAATGAAATCTGATGATAATGTTGCCGTAGTACCGTCAACCAAACGGTAAAAGCTATGGATTATCAAGATTGCAAGGAATATCTTGCATAAGATTATTTTTATTTTTTCTTTTCGACTCATAAAGCCAAACTCATAGCTGTCTTTTGGCATACAAACCCCCTCAATTAGGTGCTGACTGTTTTTGCATTGACGGTTAGATAGATTGCTTTCCCGGTACTCATTCCAAAATGGTCCTGGTTGAAATCGTTGATAGCGGCTCCGATCTTTGTACCAATACCCCAGGCTAAAACCATCCCACTAATCGCCCCGGCACCACCACCCGGCCAATTTGTTCCTGAAATAAACCTATTCATAAATGGGATTTTCGTTCCTTCAAATCCACCACTGATTTGACCAATTTCGTCTGAAGTTAGTTCTCTCATTTCATTTCTCCTGGTTAATTTATTGATGCTCTTCCAAACAGCAACCAGAGAGTAGCGCCATCAGTTGAATTGTCGAATCAGTAGACGCTGAATTTCCTGTGCGCTTTTGCTTTTTTAATCATAGGGGAAGGCTAACGGATTTCTGCGGGGGATTCGTGTGCAAATTACTTCATATGCTGTGAGAGATGACTTACGAAAACGCTACTGAGCACTTTTCTTGGATCAAACACATTTCGAGCACCCTCACCAATAAATATCAGCAAGGCAAGTAAGATCCCGATAGATGACTTCAGTTTCGAACAGCGCCTCAACTGGTGTCGTCTCATCTGCAGATTCGGTTTCTGGGTAACTGATCAGAAATGGCGTTAAATGGCCCGATTAAGCCGATTCCCGGTCGACCTTTACGTCTTGGTCCCTGTTCGATGGCGCCGGTCACAGGATAGTACATGTTTGTTAGAGACCCTGATCTTCTTTCAGTACCACCAGTTGAATTGAGAACCTAACTTCGGCAATCTGTAGAAAACAGCACTCTCAGCAAGGTTTGAATGAGTAACATGGTCAGGAAAGTCATTGTTCCTGATTCGGGATAGTGTCACTGAGACTCACACAAAAATCTTCCACTATCCATCGGGGATCGCAGCGCTGTCGGCGTGCTGGCAGATGAGTTACCGGAACCTGAGAGGCGCTTGATAGGGATCCAAGAGGAAATTCCCAGGAAACTGACAAGGACTTGAAATGACTATGATTTCAGATCAGAGCCCGATTAACTTTCAGGATGATCTACCGGACAGCACTGATGTGGTGGTGATAGGTGCCGGTGTAGCAGGCATCTCAACCGCCTGGTTTCTGACTCAGATGGGTGTTCGAGTTCTGGTCTGTGACAAGGGCAGGGTTGCTGGTGAACAGTCCAGCAGGAACTGGGGGTGGGTGCGGCAACAAGGTCGAGATGCAGCAGAACTACCCATCATGATTGATAGCATCGGTCTCTGGGAATCTATTTCCCGGGAAGTAGGGGGCGATGTTGGATTTACCCGTCAGGGTATTATGTATCTGGCGAAAAACGATTCTGAGCTGGCTGAATATGATAAGTGGCTGGATATTGCCCGGCCATATCAACTGGACAGCAGGATGCTGACTGCCAGTGAGATCAATGACCAGCTTGGTCAGACTGGCAGCACCCAACTTTGGAAAGGTGCACTTTTTACACCCAGCGATGGTCGGGCAGAGCCATTTACGGCGGTGCCCGCCATGGCAAGGAATCTGCAAAGCAAGGGCGTTCTTATTCGAGAGAACTGTGCTGTCCGCTGCCTGGATATTGAAGCTGGCAGGGTTGCGGGTGTCGTTACTGAACACGGTCGGGTCAATGCACCGACTGTCGTCTGTTGCGGCGGGGCCTGGTCAACTCTGTTTCTGGGTAATTCAGGTATCGAGTTGCCGCAGCTGACCGTACGTTCAACGGTTGCACGCACAGAACCGACAGAAGAGTTCTTCTCAGGTGCTGCAACAGGCGCCGATATAGCCTTTCGAAGACGGCAGGACGGTGGTTACACCATCGCCCCCGGTGGTATCAATGAACATTTTATATCCCTGGATAGTTTCCGATTTTTCTTTAAGTTTTTGCCGGTTTTAATAGAAAACTCTCGCACCATTAGGCTACCGTTAGATGCTGATTTAATCAGAAGGCTTTTGCCGACCAGGCATTGGTCGTCTGAAGAAGTATCACCCTTTGAAATAAACCGCGTACTGAATCCGGAGCCATCCCGGGCCGGGATCGACAACATGCGCCGTGGCCTAAAAAAGTACGTTCCTGCCCTTGCAGACGTTAAGTTTGCAGAAATCTGGGCTGGCATGATTGATGTTACACCCGACGTGGTACCGGTAATGGATGAAATAGACCAGTGTCCGGGATTGTTTGTGGCGACGGGATTTTCCGGTCATGGATTTGGTATTGGACCCGGCGCAGGAAAAGTGATGGCAACCATGATTATGGGCAAAGATCCACAATATGATCTGAGTCGATTTCGTTTCTCGCGGTTTTCAGATGGATCAAAAATGGTGCCAGGACCGGGACTATAAGGATGTTGTTCAGGCTCACATCAGCTATCAGTCCCAACATTGTAAGATAATCACCAGATATCATGACACTGGGCTTTATTGCTGAGCTGGTTTACTCTAAAGGAGATGAGTAGCCAAGCAGATACCCCTCACCCTCCCGGAAAAACATCTGGCAGCAATTCGGCAGGCGGACATGGTCCCGGTCCCGACACTGGTGCGGCGACCCTGTACAAAGCAGGTATGTTCGATTCACTGCAAATCCGGGATTTCAGATTTCTTTGGGTTTCAACCTTGTGTGCAACATTTGCAATGCAGATGCAGATGGTTGCCAGGGGATGGCTTGTTTATGATATGACTAGTTCGCCACTGGCACTCACCTGGGTCATGCTGTCCTTTATGCTACCTTCTTTCCTGTTCTCACTGGTTGGTGGGGTGATTGCAGACCGGCTGCAAAAAAAACCAATCATGATTCTCGCTCAGATCCTGAATACAGTGGCGACGATTCTGTTGGCTTATATCATTTATTCCGGCCAGATTACATTCTGGCACTTCATCTATTTCGGATTGTTTAACGGTTCAATTCTGGCGTTCAGCATGCCTGCCCGTAGTGCCCTGATTCCCGAGGTAGTGGGTCAGGACAACCTGGTGAACGCGATGGCATTGCAGAGTGCCACCTTTAACCTGTCGCGGATTTTAGGACCTGCCCTTGCCGGAGGTATGATTGCTCTTTTCGCGGCTGGAGATACCACATCGACTCGCGGTGTTGGGATTGTGTTTTTTGTGATTGCAGGTATGTACCTGGTATCAGTCATTGTCACGTCAATGTTGCACTACAAGGGTGAACCTGCAGAACGCGGACAAACCTCGCCGTTAGAGGATCTAAAGGAAGGCTTCCTCTATATGAGGGACGAGAAGGTGATTTTGGGATTGCTGATTATGGGATTTGTCCCTTTTACTTTTGGTTTTTCTGCTTCCTTTCTTCTGCCAGCGTTTAACCAGGATGTGATCGGTGGAGGACCGGATGATCTGGGATTGCTGATGACCGGCATGGGAGTAGGGGCACTCTGCGGGTCGCTGATTCTGGCAAAACTGGGTGACATCAGTGGTAAAGGTCGAGTGATGTTTACCTGTTCCTATTTCTGGGCGATCGCTCTGGCTGCCTTTGCACTGACAGGTAACCTGTACACCGCACTGGCGTTTGGTGCACTGACCGGATTATTTAGCTCTGTTTTCGGTGCGCTCAACATGAGTATTGTTCAGTTGGCAATCAAACCTGAAATTCGTGGTCGGGTGATGAGCATTATGATGATGACCCATGGGCTTATGCCATTTGGTGTTATACCCGTCAGCGTGTTGGCCGAGTTCGTGGGCATTGATGTTGCTTTGATGTTCAGTGCTGTTATGTTGGTTTTGAGTATGCTAATTCTGGGACATTACTTTCCGGATCTGCGCCGTATTGACAAAGGTCACGGTGAAAACACACTTGTCTGAAAGCTGAGGGGGATCAGATGCCAGATTTTGGTGACAATCCTCGTTTCTTTGATCTGGTTGGTAACGTCCGGGCGATGCGCCGGTTAAAGCCGGACCCGGTGCCAATCGAACTACTGCGAAAAGTTCTTGAAGCTGGTGTTCAGGCCTCTTCTGGTCAGAATACGCAACCCTGGAAGTTCGTTGTCATTCGAGAATCTGAGGCAAAGCAATGGTTTGCGGAACACTATCTGGCTGCAATTGAATCCAGATTTGGTCCTGTTCACGTCAATAGTGACGATGATTCTCCCATGAGTCGCCAGCTGAAGGCGCTTCGATATCAGATGGATCACATGCACGAATTTCCTGTNTTGCTGTTGATTTGTGGCAAACGTGACTGGCCCTTCAAGGTNCCTGAGAATGAAAGAGTCGGGCTGGCACCGCCTAACTATGGTGCTGTCTATCCCTGTACACAAAACATTCTCATGGCATGTCGAGCCGTCGGGCTGGGTGCTGCTTTAACCACAATGCATCAGGTGTTTGAAGAAGCGCTGCACGAGAGATTTTCGATTCCGCTGGACTATGGAGTGGTTGTCACCATGCCAATCGGGTATCCCATGGGTAAGTTTGGTCCTGTGAGAAGAATACCCGCCTCTGAAAAGACGTATTTTGATGTCTGGGGAAACAAGGAACCTTGAATTTCTTGCAGCTGACATTAATTTAACGCCGCCTTGGTGAATTATCCGGGCTAGGTCTTGCGCGCACAAATCTGCTGCATGAATGCAGGGCCAGGGTGCTCAACATAACCCTGCGAGAAGTTAATGATGGTCATTTCTTGACTGCATACTTTCTTCAGTTCGTCACGCCTCAACAGGAAATCAGGATTGCTCGGTTTGCCCAGCCTTTCATTTCCTTCCATGAAGGTCTGGTAAATCAAAATGCCACCGGACTCAAGAGAATCAATCAGAAAACCAAACAGTGGCCGATGCAGATAGTTCGTTACAACAATGCCATCAAATGACCCATTAAGTGATATGGAACTTTGAGCCTTTGGGTCAGCTTCAAGATCAGTTTCAATAACGCTGAGATTTGTATCAGGCAGATCAGCAAGACCTTTTGTATCGATATCGACAGCTGTAACCCGGAACCCTCTATTCAACAGAAATCGTGTATGACGGCCAGTGCCGCAGGCGAGATCCAGAACGTGGCCATCACGACTGATCTGATCGATGTGATCGACCACCCATTTACTGGGTGTTTGAGTCACTTCATGAACCTGTTAGTAAGGTGCGCCCTGGGCATCGGTGTACAGGCTGTAGAGGGATTGCCCAGCGGTAATGAACAGACGATTACGTTTAACACCGCCAAAGCACAGGTTCGAGACAGGTTCCGGCAAATGGATCATGCCCAGACGATCACCATCCGGTGAGAAGATTACGACGCCATCTCCGCCTTCTCCTGCCCAGCCTGCAGAGGTCCAGATGTTGTCATCGACATCTATTCGAAAACCATCGGACATTGAGTCGCCCATATCGCAAAATGTCCGCTGGTTGGTTAACTTTGAGCTATCAACGATATCAAACAGTTCAATCGTTTTTGGGTGACCTGGCTTGTGGCTGGCACCCGTATCAGAAATATATAGTTGCCTGTAGTCCACGCTAAAACCTAAACCGTTCGGCTTCTCAAGGGTGTCAGTGACCATTGTCATCTGCAGAGATTCGGGGTCAATACGATAAACGCAGGTATCCAGCTCAAACGGCGCTTTATTCCCCTCATAATTCCAGATGATGCCGTAACCAGGGTCGGTGAACCAGATTGCGCCATCTTCATGTACCACGACATCATTGGGTGCATTTAACTGTTTGCCATCAAATTTATCCGCCAGTACCGTGATGCTGCCATCGTGTTCCGTTCGGGTAACACGCCGCGACCCATGTTCGCATGTCACAAGCCGACCCTGTCGGTCACGGGTATTGCCGTTGCTGTTGTTGGAAGGCGTACGGTATTCGTCGACTGATTCGTCAGTTTCGTTCCAGCGCAAGATGCGGTTGTTTGGAATATCAGAGAACAGTAAATAGCGCCCGTCCCCAAACCAGACAGGGCCCTCAGTCCACCTTGCGCCGGTGTAGAGACGCTGTACGGTAGCACTGCCCAGGATATAGGGCCTTAGACGATTGTCGTTTACCTCGATGGCAGGATCCGGGTAACGGATGACATCGTTTTCCCAGTCACGGTTCATTTTTCTGTTCATGTCTCACCTTCTGTCGCTGGGAAGCGCTTAATCAAACTGCGAAAAAGACTTTTTCTTCTTTTTCGGCGTTTCTGAAGAATCTTCTTCAATTTCTCCTGGCTTTTGCCGCAGGCTTTCTTTTCTCCTCGGGCCACAATCGCCCGCCCATGGATCGGTGGCTCGCTGATATCCCAAATCCCAGACCTCAAAGTGTAAACGGGGTGAAGAAGCCTGACCAGAGCCGCAAGCATAACCCAGTACTTTGCTGCGCTTTACATTTTGACCTGGTCTTACACGAACTAAACCATTTGCAGGTTGACGTAGTAGGTTCCGTGAATCCTGAGAACATTGTCATGTTTGAGAACAACATAATTACCACCAGCAAAGCACCAGAAGCACCTGGACCTTTTGCCATCGCTGCAGTATGGGCCAAGTCTCGAACAGCTGGTTGTGCCATAGTTGTAGCCGGGTTTCAAGCTGCGCTTGTGTGCTTTCTGGCAATCAGCATGGGTGGCAGGACATCGGTTGATCCTGCATTATACAGGCCGCTCGATCTCAGGCGTTGGGAGAAACCTGCCCATCAGGCGGCCAACTCTCGGTTCCTTCTTCCAGCGGGATATGCAGGCTCTTAAGCAGTTGAGAAAATAAAGACCAGTTACCAATCGCGATGACAAGTTCTATTTGCTGCGCTTCATCAGGAATCATTTTTTTAATTTTCTGCCAGCTTGTATCGGTGATGAATCCCTCCTCTATTGCATCATCTGTGGCCTGTAAAACCGCCTTATCCGTCTCATCGAGTATGGTTGAATTCTTCCAGTCGCGAACGGCCAGCAGATCTTCATCCGGGATTTCCAGGTCCTTTGCGACCCGCCAATGCTGTGTCCATTCGTAAACAGCGCCGGTAGCCCAGCCGATTCGCATAATGAGCAGTTCTCTTAATCGCTTGTCCAGCTGATTTCCGGTAAATAGTAACGTCGTGAGTAATTGCACCACAGACTTGGCCAGGTCGGGATGCTTGAGCAATACTCGAAACACGGAAAGCGATGCCATTTGCTCAGGAAAGCCATGCTCCTGAGCGACGTTTAGTGCCTCAGCTTCTGAGAGAAGGGGAATGATGGGCTGGTTCATACGAGGTACCTCAAGCTGGCTATCGGGAGTTTTCAGAGATTGGTTGTCTTGTTATCTGAAGTGAGCTGGCATGATAGCGCAGAAACTTATTTAATGGACCAGAGGGCTTGAGTAAAAATGATAAGGAATCAAAATGGCAACTGAAATACGACCAGCACATGAAGACGAAATGGGAGACTTTGGCCGGATGGGCGGTTATGTATATGGTGGTTCTTTTGGCGATGGACCCGATAGCCTGAATGCAACTGCCAACAGAGCTGAATGGACGGTCTGTGCGTTTGTTGATGGACGGATGGCGGCGATGTTTGCAACCATCCCATTCACCATGAGGGCAGTCGGCAACGGGATCCCCATGGGCGGTATTACATCTGTTGGGACACTACCTGAATTCAGACGTCAGGGATTGTCGAGAAAACTGATGACTCAGGCGTTGTTCGATATGCATGAGAACGGGCAGAGCGTCACGTCTCTCTGGGCCTCTCAGGCAGCGATTTATCAGCGTTATCAATTTGCCATGACTACAGTATTGAGAGATTACACCATCGATACTGTCGATATCAGATTTCACGATGGTGTCGAGGCGGAGAGCCAGGTTCGTCAGGTCACGCCGGGCGAACACTTCGATACCATCAAGGGACTGTATATCAAGTTCATAGCGGATCGAATGTGTTACCTGCATCGATCGGGTGTGCTCTGGCGGAACAATATGCTGGAGGAAATCGCTGAAGATGGCCCCACCCAGGTAGCAATCAGCTACGACACCGATGGAACTCCCGTCGGTTATGCGATCTACACATTAAGATCAGGCAAGGTCAATCACAACTCGCGAAGCCAGGAGCTGAAGATCAGGGAGATCATCTGGCTCAATATTGATGCCTATCGAAGCCTTTGGCAGTTTATTGCCGCTCATGATCTGGTGGGGAGAATATCCTGGCGCAATGCACCCGTGGATGACCCGATAGCTGAATTACTTGCTGAACCCAGACTGCTCCATGCACAAGACCGTGAAGGACTATGGTTTCGCATTGTTGATGTGGTCGGTGCCCTGGCTTCCAGGGGCTATATGTCAGATGGCGAGATTAAGATTGGCATTGATGATGATCGACTGACGCCCTGGAACAATGGGGTCGTTAAACTGAATATCAGTGCAGGGGCGGGTATTGCCGAGAAGACAGATGCCACGGCTGATATTGAGCTATCGCTGAAGACACTGGCTTCTCTGTACACGGGATTCAGAAGTGCCAGAGATCTCGCTAACTGGGGGCTGCTAAGGGGTGATGAAAAATCAGTCGGGCTTGCAGATCTGATATTCAAAACACCCGCTTCACCGCACTGCCCGGATCATTTTTAGTCAGGTTAATTCAGTACTCTGATTTTTGACCCCAGATACACCTCGGCATGCTGCTTCGGCTTTACGAGCGCGTTCAATACTTCAAACTGTAAATCGATCCGTTTTCTTCTCGTGCCGGTTTTGACCCTGATTTCCGATGTCTCATGCTGCTTGATCTCCAGAATGTCGGCATCACCGATAAAGGTGTAATCAGTCTTGTTCTTAAGCTGGAAGTTGACGTCGGATACATTTTTTATTTCCATGCTTAGAACCTTTGATTTGCCCGAGTAACTTGCGTTCGTGACATCAAGTGATGCGGACAAGAGTTCATCCATATGCTCGCGGTGTCCGACCAGCAGATTCTTGAACCAGACGACAGTTCGACCATCGAAAAGGGCTTCACGGACTGACGCCTGGGATCGGCTTTTTGCGAGAACAAGTGTGACAGGTCTGTGTCCACCTTCATCAGGTGAGTAATCCCAGTCAATCAGTCCATGGACATCAGATACTCCCATTAATGTCAGTCCCAGATCCAGGCCAATCTGAAACGCTTCCTCTGAGTAGCTTCCGCCATTTGCAATCTCGATTCCATGGATTAACTTGTTCTTTGCATTGCTGATATGAAATTCCGGTACAATCGGGATGCCATTAGGAAAGTCCTGCCCCCACCAGGCGTGGTTCCAGAAAAGGAAAGCACCTTGTTCATTTGCTGCATTAACGACTTCCTGCGGTGGCCACTTCGAAGCAGCATTGTAGTAGGCTCGAGTATCGCTCGGATCTTTTGGTTCGAAGTTTCTGATCAGTTTGTTAGCGTCTGATATGAATAGCGCGTTGATATGACTTGCAGGAGCGTTGCGGGTAATCTCTGATCCTGGTATCACAATAAGGTCATTCTTTCCGTTTGCCTTCAACGCGATGTTGTATGCGCGGTTACGGTCAGGGTGCGGGATATCTGCCAGATGAGGTTGCCATTCAAGGTGTTCCGTAATGGCAATTGCATCCAGTCCGTCCTTCAGTGCTTCACCAATCCTGATGGTTGGCCAGACCTCTCCATCAGAGAAGGTCGAGTGAGTATGGGGGTCAAGCACGATAGTCTTGTACTTCTTTGTATCTGGAAACTGAATCAGGCGATCTTTATCCGCGGGTTCAGAAACAGGAATTACGCCGTGGCTAAATACAATGTTAGAGGCAAAAAGTGTCAGTATTGCTGTAGTGAAGTTGACTAACTTTTTCATGGCTGTCCTGCTGGTATTTTTGAATTCTGAGAGCAGTATGAAGGCATAAATTGAGAAAGCCAACGGCAGAAATAGAGAGATGAAGACGGCCATTGTCTGTTTCCAGACTGATGTTGGACATCGGTCAGTAATCAGGGTTAGTTTCAAAAGCCTATGCAGTAATGATTTCAGTCGAGGCAGCCGTCTGTGGGTACAAATATAGCCTGGGCAGAACCTGCCTATGCGAAATTCAGAACCTCGATTAAGGGTTGGCATCAAAGTTCCAGTGGCAGCCTTATTAACTTATTAACTTATTAACTTATTAACTTATTAACTTATTAAAGAGAAGATCCGATATTCCACCGGATACACCCTGTAGCAGCTATTGGCAAGGCGCGAGCCTGTCTGATTGGACGGACAAAGCCATTGAAGATTTTGTAGCCTGTCAGACCTGGGCCCGTGGGAGACTGGTCGATAGGTCTAGGACATTATATGCATGGCGCTGTTTTTCGGGTTGATGAAAGCGAGACACTGCCGGCGTCAATGAATCGAGTTCACAGCCTGTTTCCCGTTAGCTACCAGTTGCTACCCTGACCAGATTGGTTGTTTCGGTTAGCTATTTCAATTCTCGTTTCAATCTGGGCACAACGTCTGTAAAGAGCGCCTGCAGACTGTCTGTCATCTGCGCAGTACGCAATCCCGGAGGGACCGCCATGCTGACGATGTCCGTGATGCCGAATTCAGAAATAAACTGCTTCAGTTGTGTCACACATTCCTCCGCATTGCCGACTATCCAGGTCTGGGGTACTGGTTCTCCTCGATCACCAAATCCTTCACCACTTTCTTCGAAGAAACGTTGATAGAGCTTCATTCGGTATCGCTCAGCCTCACGAATCAACGGCCAGTCTGTGTTCCTGTCGTCAGTGACCAGAATGCTGCGAATGATGCCGACTCGATAATCAGCCGGATTGCGGCCGGTATTGTTTAGCTTGTCAATCCAGGGATCAAAGGAGTTTTTTTTGAGTCCCTGGGGAAGGAAGTTTGTATCATAGTGTGCCGCTCTCATTGCACCAGGTTCTGACATGGCCGCAATCCAGAGAGGCGGTCCACCATCCTGCACGTAGCCTGGTGTGATAATGACGTCCTCAAACTGGTAACGTTTTCCCTGATAACTAAATCGCTCACCCGTGAAACATCGTTGTAGCACCTCTATGCCTTCGTCGGTAAGGGATACACGTCGACTCCTGGGGAGTCCGAAACCTCGAAACTCGTGGGGCGCATAACCCATGCCAATACCAACCTCCACTCGACCACCTGACAAATTGTCTAGCACGGCAAGATCTTCGGCCAGGCGTACCGGGTGATTGAAGGGCATCAGACAGATATCAGTGCCGAAACGAACCTTCTTGGTTACTGCGGACATTGCCGCAGCGACTGGAATCCAGCTTGGCAGGTAGCCATCTTCAACAAAATGATGTTCGGTAAACCAGACCAGATCTGCGCCGATCTCATCCAACCATTTCACCTGCTCCATGACTTCANCGTACAAGGTCTGATCGGNGATTCCTGAGTCCGGTGGATTGCGAAAGTCATAGCAAACGCCAATACGTAAGGGGTGCATAAATCTCTCCAAAGCAAGAAAGACGTCTTGCTGCATTGTTACCTTCACTACCAAATTACATTCTATAGCGAGTTTTCGCCAGTTGTTAGTGATTAAAAGCCTACAAAGCAGCGTATTTACCGCTGCAGGGCCTGTTTGTCGCCGGAACGGTATTTGCTATTAATTGGGTAATTGGGTGATTGATTGAAAGAGAGGCCAGTGATCCAATTGAATACACAACAGGTTGTGTGATGAGTTCGGATTTTTCTGAGGTTTTAGTGACAGTCCTCTGGAAGAACACTGAAGATGGCTCACTTGAATATCCTGCACCACCAGATGAGTTGCCGCCGGGAAATGAAACCAGAATATTTACCGTTGAACTAAGTTGTAAGCAAAATCCAGACCCGGTTCATGAATTGAACGACTCCCTGTAGTGCCTAACTGCTCTGGATGGCTGGCGACTGGCGTACAACAATCCTATTTACTCGTTTGTTAAACATGGCATATTCGTTGCGATATCCAGCAATATTCAGTCAATAGATAGCCTCCCGGGGTGGGTATTTATGCGGCCGTAACAAGAAAAGGGATCCGCTCGGGTATTTAGTGCCGACGAAGCGATTTCGATTCAAGAAGCTGTCCGGGGCTATACCCTGAATGGCGCGTTCCTTGAATTCGAGGAGGACAAAAAGGCAGTATTGAGGCAGGTAAATATGCAGACCTTATTGTTCTATGCAACGATATTTTGATGATTGAACCAGAGAAAATCATGGATATTGAAATTGAGGAAACCTACCTTGGTGGCAAGCTGGTCTACACGCACTAGGTGCTCTGGTTGGTTGTCTGTTCACTCTCTTTTTTATGTAATACGTCCAAAAACACTTTTCCATACTTGGAAAGTTTCCGTTCACCGACGCCAGGTAANCGGGCAAATTCTTCTAATGTCNCTGGCATCAGTCCANCCATGGCTTTCAGTGTGCTGTCATGAAATACGACGTAGGGAGGTACCCCCTGACTCACCGCGAGTTGACGGCGACATTCGCGCAGAGCCTCCCAAATGCCCACATCAATATCATCTGGCAGCGGTGTCTTGGTTTGCTTTTTGACTTTTGGTGTACTCACGTCTTTGCGAAGTTCTATCGTTTCGTCACCNCGTAACAGGGGCCNACATTTTTGTTCCAGCTTCAGACCACCGAATCGGTCTATGTCGACACTGAGATAACCNCGGGCGATCANTTGCCGAAACACCGANCGCCATTGATTGACATCAANNTCAGAACCAACNCCNTGGGTTGGCAGGTGATGATGGTCAAATTGAAAAATCTTGTCAGTTTCAGCACCTCGCAGTACATCAATGAGGTGTGCAACACCGAAACGCTGGCCTGTTCTATAAACGACACTAAGAGCCTTCTGTGCTGCTTCTGTGCCGTCCCATGTCTCGACTGGATAAAGGCAGGTATCGCAGTTGCCACAGTGTTCACTCGAATCTTCATCGAAATAGGCCAGCATCGCGTGTCGCCGACAGGTAGTGATCTCGCAGAGTCCCAACATCGCATTGAGCCTGATTTGTTCGATACGCTTAAACTCCTCACTACCTTCAGAACTTTCCATTAACTGGCGCAACTTGGTGACATCCTGCAGGCCATAAACCATCCAGGCGTCAGCAGGCAGACCGTCTCTGCCTGCGCGACCTGTTTCCTGATAATAAGCCTCGACAGTCTTGGGTAAATCCAGATGGGCGACAAATCGGACGTCTGGCTTATCTATCCCCATCCCAAATGCAATGGTCGCGACAATAATAATATTGTCTTCTCTTAAGAATCGAGCCTGGTTTTCCTGCCTGATGTCGGAACTCAGCCCCGCATGGTAGGGCAGGGCTTTGAATTCCAGGGATTCGAGCCAGGCAGCAGTCTCTTCTGTTTTCTTACGGGACAGGCAGTAAACAATACCAGCATCCAGGGGATGTTCGTTTTTGAGAAATCGCAGCAGTTGATTGCGGGGATTCTGTTTCAACTGAATACTGTAGCGAATATTGGGTCGATCAAAACCCGCCAGATACTGTTTTGCGTTGCTCAATTCGAGGCGCGAGATTATCTCGGCTCGGGTCTTTGCATCTGCTGTCGCCGTCAGCGCAATTCGAGGTATATCTGGAAATTGGTTATGCAGCAGATCCAGTTTCAGGTAGTCTGCACGAAAGTCGTGGCCCCACTGGGACACGCAGTGAGCTTCGTCGATTGCAAACAGGCTGATGGCGGTACCCCGAAGCAGAGATAAGGTACGTTCCTGAATCAATCGCTCAGGCGCAATATAGAGCAGATCGAGTTCANCTGCTCGAAGTGATTTCTCAACCTGATGGGCTGACTCTGCGTCCAGAGTCGAATTCAGAAANCTNGCNCGAACCCCTAGCAACTGCAGTGCATCGACCTGATCTTGCATCAGTGCAATCAGCGGTGATATCACTANGCCGCAGCCTGTTCTCNCCANTGCCGGAATCTGATAGCAGAGCGACTTCCCTCCGCCGGTGGGCATCAGGACCAGTGCATCCTTGCCGTCGATCAGTGATGAAATCACNTCTTCCTGAGGAGNGCGAAACTCCTGGTAGCCAAAGATATTCTGNAGGATTGTCAGTGCACTGGTCATCCCTGAATTATAACTCAGACNCNACGAAGCAGATTCACACNTTTAGCAACTCGAGCCATGAGCCTGAATATNAAACACCNATACCATCCGGGATCAGCACGACCCGGCCAAATGCCTGCCGTGATTCAATATAAGCGTGAGCATCGGCGGCATCAGAGAGCTTGAANTGTCTGTCGATCACAACCTGAAGTTCNCCTTTGGCCACNTCATCAATNAACCGTTGAACATTGGCACGGGCGCGTTCACCGTTNTATGCCAGTTCGGCACCCTGGAAGTAACTTACATAGGTCTTGTTCTGACCTGCCATCTTGGCAAAGTTGGGTTGATGGGAATCGCGGCCAACCCCCCCCATCGAGATGATGCGTCCGCGATAGGCTGCGCAGGAAAGACTCTGTTCCAGATTTTTGCCACCAACAGAGTCAACGATGAGGTCCGGGCCCCTGCCATCCGTCAGCTCTTTCGCAACGGGTTCAAAATCTACTTCCGTGTAGTTGATTCCATGGTCAAGTCCGTAGTCCTTTAGTCGCTCGAGTNTTTCATTTGAAGAGGCTGTAGCCAGCACGGTGGCACCGGCACGCTTCGCCAGTTGGATGCCAGCGAGACCCGTACCACTTGCCCCGGCATGGATCAAAACAGTTTCACCTGCCTGCAAACGTCCGAACTCGAATAGCGAATCGTCAGCGGTTCCAAATGGGATCGGTATACAGGCGCCGACATCAAAAGACATGTCATCGGGAATTGGCCACGCGGAGCGTGAATTTACCGAGCGCATACTGGCGTGAGATCCACCATTGTCAGTCGTGGTCACGCGCTGTCCCACGAACCGGTCTGTCACAGCTTCCCCGACCTCAACGATAACACCGGAAGCAAGGTAACCACCGCAGTAGGGTGTCGGTCCTGCCGGTCCGAATCCCCGCGCGAGCACGTCTCCACCTTCAATACTCACAGCATGAACTTCGATCAAAACATGTCTGCGAGCGACTTCTGGATCATCAACTTCTTCATATTTGAGAACTTCGGGACCTCCGCCTTCGTAGTAGACTGCTGCTTTCATGATTTCACCTCCTGTCGACTGCAGTGGAGAATAAGGTCAGGTGGATCTGATGTCCATTTATCTCATATTCAAGACGGGGATATTTCCTGAATTTAAGTATACTGTTAGGTGTCCCGACAGGTGCCCCGGGCAATTGTTCCACCCGAATGGTACTTACTTAGGGAACGAGTAAGCGAAAAGAGACACCTGGGACCGGAACGTCGTAAGAGTGCCTCGTAGCAGCACTTTAGTAAGTGCCATTTGTCCCTAATCTATATTTCCAGTGAGTCTTAACAGGAGCAGGTAATGAGTTGGAATAACAAGAATGAGAGCCNGGATGGAGCAGAAGAACGCGGATTCGACCTGGAGGTTAACGGTCACTCGGTTCCCGGTGTCTATTGGACACCCTCGGATTCCCAGGGAGATCGGCTGGTATTACTCGGTCACGGTGGAAGTACACACAAGAAAGTCGACTACATTGAGAATGTCGCCCTAATGCTTGCCGGTCGTGGCATTGCAAGTATGGCGATCGATGGACCAGGTCATGGTGATCGTTCAACCGGTAATGCGACTGAAGATCCCGATTCCTTTGCAAAGATCTGGCATGCAGGNGGGGGCAACGAAGGCATGCTGGCGGATTGGAAAGCGGCTCTGGATTTTATCGAANCCGNAGAGGGTGCAAGACCAACCGGNTGGTGGGGATTATCCATGGGTACCATGATGGGTTTGCCTGTTACCGCNACGGATAACCGCATTAGCATTGCACTGCTTGGGTTAATGGGAACCTGGGGTCCCAACAAGGATGATTTGATGCGGCTTGCTGCGAATGTGACCTGCCCTGTGAGATTTCTGGTGCAGTGGGATGATGAGATTGTACCAAGAGATACTTGTCTGGAACTGTTCGATGCCCTAGGCACACAAAAAAAGACCCTGCACGTAAATCCTGGCAAGCATCAGCAGGTGCCTCAGTTTGAGATTGTAGGCTCCGTGGATTATCTGGATCATTACCTTGGTCGCGGATCGTGAGATCGCGGATCGTGAGATCGCGGATCGTGAGATCGCGGATCGTGAGAAAGTGGGAGCCAAGGTAACGCAGTGGGTATTGATTTTGATGAGGTCAGGCAGTTTGTGTGGAGAGAACATTACCCCAGGTCACCTTTCCCGGGCCGACGACGAACTCGGCAGACAACACGGTATTCATTTTGGAAAAGAAATTGCTGAAATTGTTATCAGGCGGAAAAGAAACACCAGAGCTATTTTTGGTGACAAGGCCGATGAATTAGTCAGCGCCTTTTTTTGACCAGGCAGATTATAGAGGTGCAATTGAACGCTGAGCGCCTGATTTTCTCGATGAATTGCACGGAATAGCGGATGGATCGTGAAGGTGGTCCGGTTGTCGCGCGGTTACCAAGACAATCCGGCCGAATGAATCACTAAGATGCTCATCTCTTTTCGGGGGAAATAGAATCAGCGGTGGGGGAGCCGACTGTGCTTCAACGAACACCCTCAACTGCTTGAAATGAACAAATCAGTAAGCCCGAAGTCCGTGTAGGGGCTCTGGAAAGCGCATTGTCGAATCTTGCAGAACGGATTTGTGAAGACATTGATCCGGGTGAGTGAAATTCAGTAGTGCCTCGCCATCATATTGACGTGGCGCTGGCCCGATGTACATTTCTATTCTTTAAATCAACATGCTTAAAGAATTTGTTTTCATCTGCCTTCTCTTCTGTCACAGGGTGCTGTCATAATTCCAATCATGTTCTGGTCTGAATTTCGTGAATTATTCAAACTGGGGATGCCAATGGTGGCTACCCAATTCTTCATCATGGCTGTGGGATTCATCGATACAGCAATGGCAGGCCACTATGCATCTGTAGATCTGGCTGGCGTTGCCCTGGGAGGTAATGTGCTGTGGCCGGTTTTCATGCTGATGTCTGGTCTGAATATGGCACTGACACCCATGGTTGCCCACCTGAGGGGTGAAAAAAAGGTGGGCCAGATCGGATCATTGATATGGCAAGGTCTTTGGCTTGCGCTGTTTTCAGCGTTAGTGACAATTCTAATTGTTATCAATGCGTCCCCCATCTTTGAATGGTTTAACGTCGATGCAAATGCGGCGGAAATCGGGGATAGATACCTCAAAGCGGCGGCCTGGGGAATCCCCGGGGCGATGCTTTACGTGACACTGCGTTATGTCTGCGAGGGGCTGGGGCATACCATTGAACCCATGTTGATTGCAGGCTCATCGCTCTTGGTTAACGGCGTTCTGAACTATATCTTCATCTACGGCAAGTTGGGTATTCCTGCGATGGGTGGCGAGGGATGTGGCTGGGCAACTGCGATAACCCTGTGGTTTGAGTTACTGGCAGTTACTGTCTTGGTGTTTAAACCCTGGTTTCGAGAGACTGGTTTCAATGATAACTTCGAGTGGCTTCACCTTGAGAAGATCAAGAGCATTATCAGGATCGGACTACCCATTGGTCTTGGGGTGTTTGTTGAAATGGGTGTCTTCTCTCTCATTGGGTTTTTGGTGGGATCTCTGGGTGTCACCGCATTGGCGGCACACAGTATTGCCGGACATATTAATTGGGCAACCTACGTTTTGCCCATGTCACTCGGATCTGCGGCCAGTATCCGGGTGGGGTTTTTTGTTGGTACCAGAGATCTGAGCCGTGCCCGGTATGTTGCAAAAACAGCCTTCATATTATCGTTAGGCTATGCGCTCATCACCAGCAGCCTACTGATGTTGGGCAGGAATTGGATCCCCAGCATCTACTCTAACGATCTTGCTGTATTTACGGTGGCATCGCAGCTTTTGATAATCGTTGCGATTTACCAGATTGTCGATTGCACCCAGGCAACCATGGTTGGTGCCCTTCGAGGTTACAAGGATACGACAGTGCCGATGGTCTACTCGCTGGTTGGTTTCTGGGTATTGTCCCTGCCGGTAGGCATAACGCTGGGTTTTGGATACCTCGGCCCTGCCTATGGCGTCTATGGCTTCTGGGGTGGTCTGGCGTTTGGTCTGTCGCTGGTCTGCTTGCTGGTAGGAGGCAGACTCTATCGGACAAGCAACAACGAACGCCGTATTCTGGATTTCGCTGCTATCTGATTTAGCGATGAAGCTGATCCAGTGATGAAGTCATTCCGACGAAAGTGGGGATCCTATATTGAGTAAACCACGATCTGGCATCCTAATTCCCAAATCGATACCGAAGTTTTGCAATAAATGCATCGATCGTTGGTTCATCAAGGCTGTTGTTAAACAGATCTTCAAATGTGCCATCAGTCTGATTGGGTAACGAATTGCCCAGGTTGTAAACAATATAAAGATCAGTCAGGGGCGCTATCTCCCATCGGTACCGAAGCTGCGCAGTAATCAGACTCACGGTAAAATCATGATCCGCCTTGGTTCTGGTCCCTGGGATCAGGTCCCCGTCCCCGGCTGGAATCTCCCAGAAGCCATCTTCCTTCGCTTGAATTGCTGCCCACTGGACTGACAATCGTATCTGATGACCTGGCGCGAGGAACCAGTTGAATTTCAATCTGGGTTGCCACTCAATAGCATTGTAACTACCGAAATTTCGTCCTCCCTGGTAAACAAACCATCCCTTCCTGCGCTTGTAAACCAGATCAAAATCAATGGAGATCGCATCAATCGGTCTGATGGTTGTGCCAATGCTCGCATTGTAAGTCCAGTCACCCATGTTTTCTCTTATGCTACCAATGCCGAAGGAATAGCTGGCAGTTTTTGCCGCACTGGTAGCAAAGTTAAAGTTAAACCAGCCGCCTTCCTTAACGCGATAGGCTCCGTTACCACGACTATCGAGGTCTTCGTATCTCTCCGGATAGTAACCAAAGAAAGCTTTGAGGGTATTCCTTTTTGGCAATTCCATGGTGTTGCGCCAGTAAAGACCTCCCTGAGTTTTCTGCCCTTCAGTCAAGTTCCACTGCTGTTCAGCAACCACTGTCGAGCGGTAGTTGGTGATAAAATTGTTAATTCGATTTTTGTTGTACATCATGACGTAACGAAAGTTCTTATAATCGTTTCGTCTGAGAAACCCCAGATCATTGATGTTGACGTCTTCGTTCATATAGTCCAGTTCGAACTTATGCCGCAAGTTTTTGTTGACGGAATACATCACATCCACCAGACCACCATAGCCTTCGACGTCGTCAACATCACTCATAAATGTCTGTGCATCGACAATCAGGCTGCCGTCCCAACTCGTGTAGTGGGCGTCAAGGCCGTGTACAAAAGCATCGTAGAGGGGGCCGGATACCATGGTGCCAAGGTAACCAAAGGATTTTCTGTCACGACCGACGTCCTCGTAGAGGAACCGGGTGATTGCAAAGTCACGTCCGTCATCTTCAATATCCACACGGTCGCCATCGACATCTCGAGTGCCGTACCAGCTGACATCATCTTCAAATGCTGCAAGCACACCGTACCTCAAATCACCAACCGAACCGGTTACTTTTGTTGCCGCCAGCATGTCAGTCGGGCGATTTTCCTCGCCACGGTTTTTAGTCACACCATCTGGTACGGTAACCTGATTTGCAGTTCCGCCAATTCGACGGGTATTCATCATCGATATCGGTGTCGGTATAAAATCCTGAGAACGGATTTCTCTGGAAGTGTTACTGAAATCGTTGTTGCTCATAACGCGATAGATGTTGTAGAAGTTTGTTCTGGGTGAATTTTCAAAAACCTCGTTACCTTCGAGGAAAAACAGGCGTTTCTCAGGAAAGAAAGTTTCTGACGAGGTCAGGTTCACGACAACATCATCCGCTTCAACAGCTCCGAAATCTGGCAGCAGACTGCCTGTAAACTGAAGTTTGGGAGAAGGTCGCCATGAGAAATCAACACCAACTCTGGCTTCTTCTTCTCCGTTGGCTTGATCGAGAGTCGAAGAGGCAAAGGGGATCACTGAATACTGCTGTCTCGGCTGTACCCCTTCCACATCAATCTGGTTTAGAAGAGACACAAATCGCGCCGAGGAGTATGAATAACCCGGCCACTGATAACGTTCGTTCGCAGATGAAACCTGTCGCGACGCGGAGAAGCCGATGTTGCGCATGGATCCGGTCTCAGGCATGGCCATCATCGACCAGGGCAGGAACATTTCCATACTCCAGCCGTCATTACGCACGGCTGTCTTGCCAGTCCAGGGGCCATCCCAGTCCATTTGGTAGTTGCGCTCCGGCAGGACCTTACCGTCCATCATGCTGTCACCAAGGGCGATTATGTACCAATACCCAACGAGACCCTCGCCGGACATGTCGAGGGTAATACCAAATGAATCCCTGTCTATGAAATCATCCCGGGTAGAATAACGTTTCACCAGGGTTTCTGGCGGTTGATACATAATACTGCTGGCATACAAACCCTTTTCAGTTGCCAGCAGCCTGAGTTCAGTCGGGTATTCACCAGGGGTTCCCTTACCCGGGACCGAAACAATCATATTGTCGTGAGGTTGGATTGTCTGCCAGATCGGTTCATTGACCTCACCGTCCAGCGTTACGCCAGCCTGATCATAAGGTATGGTTTTTATCGACAGTCGATGAAAGGGGATACCATCCTGTTCGCCAAGCACCATAAGTTCACCCGGTGCCAGAGTCGTTTTCATGGCGGCTGATGTAATGACCTGGCGGCTGGCGGGTTGGCTGGTTCTGGCAACAGCGACAATCTGGGTATCCTGCTCTTGCACCAGTGACTGATCTGAAGGTTGACTGGTGTCGGTACTGACGGAAGACGAGGAAATTGATGAGGGCGCAACATCAGCTAAAAACCAGGCATCTGGAAAGCCTTTCTCACGGAACAGGCTGACTATTTCACGACCGTGCCTGTGGGCAGGTGGAACAACCAGGATTCGTGACCAGCGTTTTCCGGAAATTGAGGCATCCGCTATCCTCACTTCTGCTTGCTGGCCGACGTCTCGCAGGATTGCACGGGCTTTTATTTGCGTCGCCTTTGCTGCACCAGGTGATCTATAGCTGCCGATAACCGCTGCTCCCTGGGGTTCGCTGGCGGATGCAGAACAGATCAGAAGTACAGAAAGTGCCAGCACAGACAGTAAAAGCGGTGCTGCTTGCAGGGGAGTTGCTAGACGTTTCGAGGAAATCATAGGGATAGATATCAGCTCCACGATGTACACGATAGCGCGATTAGGCGTGGGTTGGGAAGACTATTCATATGTCGAATAGTGAGTATTTGCTTGAAATTTGGTCTGCATAGACTGCGATGGCTGTCATATGTAATTGTTGGTCTGCGGTTAGTCAAATACCGGGAACCCAGTCATAGATCCCTGCAACACTACCTCCCATGAGCATGTCCCGCTCAGAATCTGAAAGTTGATCCGTCAGGCGAAATGCCTCAACTCCTTGCTCATAAGTCAGTAATTCAACAGCACGGGTCCAGTCTGTTCCCCAGAGGCAACGATCAAATCCNAACGCTTCAAAGATCTGNCTTAATGGTTCCCAGATGTCCTCGTAGGGGAATGGTTGATGCGAGAGTGTGCAAGCACCAGAGATTTTGATGGCGACGTTGTCATAACGGGCGAGAGCAATGACGTCGGCCAGATTAGCAAATGGCTCTGGTGGAACGGGTGGTTCAAAAGGCTGGTTCAGACCCACGTGATCCACAACAATCTGTGTGTGCGGATTCTTTTTAGCCAACTCCGACAGTAACGGGAGCGTTCCCCAACACAAAATATTGATTGGAAGACCTTGCCGGGCGCCAGCTGAAAGAATCTGATTAAGCCCGGATCCGTGGGAATCCATCGTCATCTGCTTCTGCAGCATTATTCTCGCGCCAACCACACCGGGTCTTGCAGCCCAGTCCGCCATTTCATTGGCTACATCCTGTACTACAGGATTGAAGGGCTTGATCAGACCAAAACGTTCAGGATGAAGCGCATAGACTTCAAGAGCATAACTTGCATCGAAGCGATACATGGTCCACGGCGAAACCAGAAGTGCACCGTCAACACCAGTCGCATCCATCGCTGCGACCATATCATCACCCGTGACCTCTGGCGGACCATGCAGCCAACCTTGCCAGGGTCTTGCAGGATGGTCCCGTTCGTAAGCATGGACCTGTGAATCAATTATCGGGGACTGCATTGTCATGTCACTATCGTGCGCTGGGTTAGCCCGGTAGGCAAGATGATTATCGCGTCGCTGTTAGTTGTTTCAAAAACGTAGAGAAATACAGCTCAGGCCACCATCGATTTTTTGAAACTCCGACACGTCCAGTGCAATGGTCTCATACCCGGCCTGTTCGATAGCTGCCCGGGTCTTTGGGTACCCCGCAGGGACAAGGACGGTGCCGTTTATCCAGACTGAGTTTGCCGCGTAGCTTTCATCCGGCGGCACGACGATCTGATTGAACGAGTCGAATAGGGGATTCTGGAGAAACTCACCACATATCAGCAGGTTGTTGTTTTCCAGGTAGCTTAAACCGGTCTTCAAATGCAACATGTCTCTCATCTTCACTGTTGTTACTGTCATACCATGAAACGCGAGAATGCCGGTGAGTGAATCAATACCAGCCTGATTTGTGCGGCCCGATAGACCGACATAGAAGTGATTCCCTACCATCATAATGTCACCTGCATCCAGTGTGGCAGGTTCCTCAATCTGTTCCAGTTGAGGATAGAAAATCTGAAGACTGCCTCGAATAAGTTCTGCCTCTGGTTTACGAGTCTCCGCACCAGGATTGGTAGTAATAGCGCAGGCAGGTGTCAGAAGTGCAGTGTCTTCCACAAATGTGGAATCAGGAAAGCGGTCATCTGCCGGTAAGATCATCACTCTAAGATCACATTGCTGTAAAGCTTCAATATAGGTGTCATGTTGTCCGATCGCCTTGTCATAATCGGGGGTGCCGAGTTCAGCACTGGTCAGACCGTCACGCAGACGAGAGCAGGGACGACGGACAATGGCATGGGTAAACAAGCGGATACTCCTGGTCGTGATGTTGGATGAAGGCGGTGGATATGAGACATGCTACACGCCTCGTGATGTTTTTCGAAGCCTGTGAGATGAAACGACGTGATTCGGCAACACTACCCCTCACCTTGAAGATGATCTGGCGTTTGAATCAGGGACTAGGAATTCCGGCTGAATCGCTTGTCAAACCGACTGACACAGATGCCGCATGAGGCAATTCTGATTATCCAGGTTTGAGTATTCGTGTCGGATACCGTTATAGTATTTCGGTACACGTAAGAATATAAAGCATGACTAGATACATTACGGCATTCTCCTTGGCAGCATTACTACTGGCTGGTGTTCTGCTATACGGGAACAAGAGTGACGAGGCGCAAATAAACTATGTGCTGGGTGATATTACAGAAGGCGATATCGAGAGCGTTGTTGTTACCACAGGAACTCTTGAAGCACTGAATACGATTGTTGTGGGTTCACAGCTGTCTGGTCAGATTGCGGAGCTGTATGTTGATTTCAATGATGTGGTTGAAGCCGATCAGTTACTGGCAAGAATTGATCCGCGTACATTTGAAGCTCGTGTGAAACAGAATGAAGCAGATGTACGGGTTGCCGAAGCAAGTATTCAACAGCGTGACGCGGATGTTGTCCGAGCGAGAGCACTGCACAGTCAGGCGCAGCGGGAGTTAAAGCGTCGAGAAGATCTGCGAGAAGAGGATTATGCTTCTGCTTCTGAACTCGATCAGGATCTCACCACCGTTGAGACGACAAATGCCCAGGTAAAAATGGCGGAAGCAGCTGTCGCCAATGCCAGAGCAGTTCATGCGCAGCGATTGGCGATGTTGAGTCAGTCACAATTGGACCTTGAGCGCACGATGATTCGATCTCCAGTTGCAGGTACTGTCATTAATCGAACCATCGAACTGGGACAGACCGTTGCTGCCAGCCTGCAGGCACCCGAATTGTTTCAGATTGCCCAGGACCTTCATGAAATGAAGGTCGAAGCCAGTGTCGATGAGGCTGATATTGGGCGCATTAAAGAAGAGATGGTTTGCCGATTTTCAGTTGANGCTTATCCTGAACGTAAGTTTCGCGGTCTCATCCNGCAGATACGAAAAGCACCGGATAAGGTTCAGAATGTCGTGACTTATCGAGTCATCATTACGGCAAGCAACAACGACCTGGCTCTCTTTCCCGGTATGACGACTAACGTCGAGATAGTACTGGGCAGCAGAGAAGGCGTCCTGCAGGTACCGAATGCCGCACTCAGATATGCGCCCAAGGGATTTTCCCAGGAATCAGAATCGTCTTCCCCAGGAGGTCGTGGGAAGAGGGGTGATCTGTTGCAGCGCTTGAAGACAGAGCTTGAACTGAGTGCTTTGCAGGAAACTGAAATTGAATCTCTGGTGTCGGATATGCAAAAAGAAGCCCGACGGATGGTTGAATCGGGTGACCGGGCGTCAATGCGGACTCGAATGCCGCAACTGCGAGTAAACATGAATTCGAAAATAAGCGTGCTTCTAAACCCGGCGCAACAGAGAAAATTCGATCAGATGAGTCGTGGGAGCCCGCGAAGACGACCGACGTCATCTCGACCGGGGGCAGTCTGGCAACTGATTGATGGGGAACCGAAGCAAACTGAGATACAGATTGGACTGGCAGATAACCAGGTTACGGAAGTGGTCGAGGGGATGTCTGAAGGTGATAAAGTGATTGTCAGGGCAATACGAAACCCAGACTGATGAATAACGTTCTGTTAAAGGTCGACTCGGTATCACGCCATTACCATATCGGTGATTCTGATGTTCACGCCCTGCAAAATGTTTCCGTTGTCATTCGACAAGCTGAATTTGTTTCAGTCACGGGCCCATCAGGTTCTGGTAAATCCACCTTTATGAATTTGTGCGGATGCCTGGATTCACCTTCTAGCGGTCGTCTTGAAATAGATGGCGTAGATACGGCCAGCATGTCTGACGATGAATTAGCTGAGCTGCGCAACAGGAAACTTGGATTTGTGTTCCAGCAGTTTAATCTTCTGGCGCGCACAAGTGCTCTGGAGAATGTGGCATTGCCGTTACTTTATTCAGGGATGTCCCGGCTGGCGCGACANCGACGCGCTGCAGCATCGCTGGATCAGGTCGGATTGAGTGATCGTGCCGATCATCATCCTTCACAGCTTTCGGGTGGTCAGCAACAGCGCGTTGCAATTGCCAGAGCTCTCGTAAACGATCCGGTGTTACTGCTTGCGGACGAGCCTACCGGTGCGCTTGATACCCATACCGGGATTGATATTATGCGTCTGTTTCAGGAACTGAATAACAGTGGCATTTCAATCATCCTCGTTACCCACGAGGCTGATCTTGCGGCAGCGGCCAAGCGGAGGTTGAGTTTTAGGGATGGTCAATTAATGAAGGATGAANAGCTGGACCAGCAAATATTCACCAATGATGCGTTCGCAGCCAGTGAGGTTCAGCTATGAGCCTGTTTGAATCTATCCTGGTTGCGATAACGGCCCTGCGTACCAACCTGATGCGCAGCATTCTGACGATGTTGGGGATTATTATTGGCGTCGCGGCGGTTATCACCATGGTTGCCATGGGAGCGGGAGCCCAGCAGGAAATTGACCGGCAGATTGCTTCCCTGGGTTCGAATCTCTTTATGGTGGTTCCGGGGACCTCTCACAATCGTGGCGCCAGAACGGCATCCGGTTCACGCATGCGGCTGACGGAAGATGACGCCAGGGCGCTGAAACAACAGATACCTGAAGTCATTGCTGCCGCACCAACCATGAGAGGGGGTACACATATTGTATTGGGCAACCTGAACTGGTCGACCACGGTCCAGGGGATTGATCAGGACTATATGATCGCCCGTAACTGGCGAATCAGGGAAGGCAGAATGTTTGAACCGGCTGAACTTCAGTCCGGTGCCAAGGTTGTTTTGCTGGGTGCGACTGTGGCGAGAGAACTCTTCGGGGAAGCCGACGCAATCGGCCAGATGCTGCGAATGAACAAAGTCCCCTTTACAGTGGTGGGGGTTCTGGGCGCCAAGGGACAGTCCATGTCAGGTAGTGATCAGGACGATATTGTAATGGTACCAATAGCAACGGCACGAGCCCGCTTGTTAGGAAGGCACCGCGGTGTCGCAAAAGCTGTGAGTGTCATTATGGTCAGCATCGAAAAAGATTGGATGATGGATGATGCAGAAGAACAGATAAAACAGGTCATTCGACAGCGCCATCGCATTCGTGAGGATCAGGATGATACTTTCAGCATCAGGAATATGTCGGAGATGGTGGAAACCCGTGCTGAGACGAGGCGTGTATTTAACATGTTGCTTGCGGCTGTAGCCTCAGTATCACTGGTAGTGGGCGGGATCGGTATAATGAATATCATGCTTGTTTCTGTTACAGAGCGTACTCGTGAAATTGGCCTCCGAAGAGCGGTTGGCGCCAAGGCCAAAGATATACTGACCCAGTTTTTGATCGAAGCCGTGATGCTGTGTATTTTCGGTGGTGTGGTCGGNGTAACTCTTGCCATTGTTGTGTCCTATTCNGCAGCGGAACTTGCCAATTGGCCGGTCTCGATAGAATGGCAGGTGGTTGGACTTGCACTATTGTTCTCTGCGGTGATTGGCGTGTTCTTTGGTTTTTATCCGGCCCGTAAAGCAGCTAATCAGGATCCCATTGAGGCGCTTCGTTATGAATAGAGCGGGATCGGAACGACGTAAGAGTAACTAAGTAAGTGCCATTCGGATCGTGCTCGACAGCTGCGCAGACCGTGACAAATATGATATGGGGACAATTCCCTTACGGAAAACCTTCTGGGATAATCGACAGTGCATCGAGCCTGGTGCGTCGGAATGTCAATAAGGAAATGCAATGCCTTTAATCGATGAAATTGTCTCTATGGAATCAGAGATCACTGCCTGGCGCAGAGATATTCACGCCCATCCGGAACTCGGTTTTGAAGAGAACCGCACAGCAGAATTNGTGGCCAGGAAANTGGAGGAATTTGGAATCCAGGTGTTTCGTGGTATCGGCAAGACGGGAGTTGTTGGTGTACTGAAAGTCGGCAATGAAACCCGCTCGATAGGCCTGCGGGCTGATATGGATGCACTGCCAATTCAGGAACGTAACGGCTTCGACTACAAATCAACCAATGCAGGTACCATGCACGCCTGTGGTCACGATGGACACACAGCAATGTTGTTGGCAGCGGCTAAATACCTCGCGAACAATCAGGATTTCAGAGGTCAGGTGAACTTTATCTTCCAGCCCGGAGAAGAAGGTATTGGTGGCGCCAAGGCGATGATTGAAGATGGCCTGTTTGATCAGTTCCCTTGCGACACACTTTATGCCCTGCATAACGCACCCAGGTTTGAAGTGGGAAAGTTTGCAGCGGTCCCGGGTATCAGAACCGCTGCAGGTGCCTTTTTTGATATTGACATTACCGGCAAAGGTGCCCATGGCGCATTTCCGGATCAGAGTATTGACCCGGTGATTGTGGCTGCTGAACTTACGGTTGCACTGCAGTCAATTGTCTCCCGAAATACCCGTCCTACTGAAACTGCCGTTGTATCCATCACCCAGATGCATGCAGGAGATGCCTACAATGTGATTCCAGGCGCCGCGCGATTGGCGGGCACTGTGCGAACGCTTGATATATCACTGATGCAACGTATCGAGACGCGGATGACTGAAATGGTGAATGGCATCTGCGCTGCCCATGGCGCAAAGGGAGATGTGGACTTTCGAACCATCTTTCACCCCGTGCTCAATAATGCCGCCGCATCGATTGTGGCTGCTGATGTTTGCGATGAACTTGTGGGTGAAGCAAACGTATTTCGTGAGGGGCAACCCGGTACAGGATCAGAAGACTTCTCCTTCATGTCGGAACATGTTCCCAGCTGTTACCTGAGCTTGGGTAATGGCGCCGAAAGTCATCCTCTTCATAATCAGGACTATGACTTCAATGACAACGGTCTGGTCTATGGTGCAAGCTTCTTCGCGAGGGTTGTTGAGAAGACCCTGGTCGCAGAGAAGTAGAGAAATTAATACTGATGTTATCCTGATGTTGAATAATCATCGCTAGTCGAAGATCTTCTCGCTGGATGAAAATAACAGGAATACGATCAGTCCAAATAGTGTTACGCCACCTGCGACCTGAAAAACCAGGGCCCAGGAACCCGTGAGTTCGAGAATGACACCACTCACGTAAACGCCGATAATTCCCGGGATGGTGCCCGCCGTGTTGGTGATGCCCATCAGTGTACCTGCATGCTTTGGTGCAATGTCCATGTGATTGACCACAAACCCGCCGGTCACGAACGCACCGAGTGCGTTGCCTGTTGCCATAATGGCTATTGCCACCCAGACTGAATTAACTTCGCCGACCACGAAGAGTGCAATGGTGAGCCCACCAAATCCGATGGTCTGCATCAGTTTGCGCACCTTGCCGACAGCCATGCCGTTTCGGATTAGCCTGTCTGTTATGTTTCCGGCGATATTAAGAAATAGAAATGACGCCACATGAGGGATCATGGTCACCCAGCCGACTGAGGCATAGTCAACGCCGAGACCCTTGTTCACGAAGGTTGGCAGCCAGGATAACAGGACGTACAGAGACCAGTTATTGCAGAAGTGAGTCACGATGATTGCCCATACCGGAGCATGTTTGAGAAAATCGAGTATTGCGGGAGCGTCTCCTGGCTCATCTTTCGCTGCGCCTGCATGGATGAACTCAAGCTCGTCTTTCGAAATTTCTGTGTTCTGGGCCGGGGTTGAGGTGACCATCTGATACCAGAATACAAACCAGACCACACCAACAGCACCGAAAAGGTAAAATGCCCACTCCCATCCGAGTCGCTGAACGATGATAGGTGTGACAACAAGTGCGAATATGGTTCCTAAGGGGATACCACTGTTAGTAAATCCCACGGCTGTTGAGCGTTCCTGGATTGGAATCCAGCGTCCATAGATCGTATAGATTGACGGAAAGGTAACTGCTTCTCCCATTCCCATGGCAATCCTCGTTGCGATCAGAAGGCTGATGCCCACCATGGCGGCAGGTGGCGTTAGTATGGTAAAGAGTGACCAAAGCAANACACCNNCGCCAAGAACNACTTTTCCACCAAATCGATCAGACAGTCTGCCGCCGACGATCTGAAGCAGCAGATAACCGACAAAGAACGACGACAAAACTGTGCCCTGTGTCTGCAGGCTCCAATTGAGTTCTTCTGCCATTGGAATAATGGCAATCGAGATATTAACGCGATCGATGTAGCAGATAAAGACCGAGAGAAACGCCATGCCCACTACAATGTATCGTCGCGGCCAATGTGCGGGCAGTACTGAGGTCATGATTATTCTTCCTTCTGGTTCAGCAGAGTATATCGAAGAAATAGAGCCGCGTATGCCCGCAGGTAATGCGCCTTTGTCGGCAGCTTGAGTTATCATGTTGTCCATGTTGCTCAATTTACAATCCTTAAAAGATGAGATAGGGATCGGGCGTTGAAAGCTGAGGATGCCCTGGACGATCTGAAATCCAAGAGACGAATGCTGGTACTGGAAGTTCGTGATCTGGTCACCGAGTTCAAAACGCCTGACGGTGATGGTCGAGCTGTCAACGGTTTCTCGTTTGATGTTTATCGGGGTGAAACTCTTGGTGTGGTTGGTGAATCGGGTTGTGGCAAGAGCATCACAGCCTTGTCCATCCTGCAACTGATTCCCAGTCCACCTGGCCGGGTTGTCAGCGGTGTGGCGAAGCTGAACGGACATGATCTCCTGACAATGTCCGATCGGGAAATATGTGATGTTCGAGGTAACGATATTGCGATGGTGTTTCAGGAACCCATGACCTCGCTTAATCCCGTCCTGACCATCGGTTATCAGATTGCTGAGACCATACGCAGGCATCAGGACGTATCGAAAGCAGATGCCCGTCTGCGTGCTGAACAGATGTTGGAACTGGTTCGCATCCCTGAACCCCAAAACCGAGCGAGGGAGTTTCCACATCAATTATCAGGTGGAATGCGGCAGCGTGCGATGATTGCCATGGCGCTTGCCTGTGATCCTCAGCTTTTGATTGCCGATGAGCCAACCACAGCGCTTGATGTCACCATTCAGGCGCAGATGCTGGATCTGATTCGTGAGTTGCAGCAAAAGCTGGGAACCGCAGTCATGTTGATCACACACGATCTCGGTGTCGTGGCAGAAACCTGTGATCGTGTGATTGTGATGTATGCGGGGAGAAAGATCGAGGAGGCTTCAGTTGAGCGTATATTTGCGAATCCGCTTCATCCTTACACCCGGGGATTGCTGACATCTGTGCCAAGGCTTCAGGCAGGGCTTTCATCTTCAGCAGAGGNAACAGGCGACAGGATCTCAACCGNAAAATTAAACGAGATCCCTGGTATCGTGCCGTCCCTAACAGAAAAAACAAGTGGATGCTCTTTTGCACCAAGGTGTTTGAGAGTAATTGACAGGTGTCGTATCGACGTGCCGGTTCTGGAAGAAACAGTGCCNGAGCACTTTGTTGCCTGCTTTGATNCGGATGGCTCAATGCCATGATGAGTACTGCGAATCCACTTCTCAGGGTCAGGGATCTGAAACAGTACTTTCCAATTTACAAGGGTGTCTTCGGCAGGCTTGNTGGATATGTNTNCGCTGTGGATGGCGTCAGTTTTGCTATTANTGCGGGTGAGACGCTTGGTCTCGTGGGTGAAAGCGGTTGTGGCAAATCCACGCTTGGCAGAACTTTGATGAGACTGTTGAGTCCTACCGCGGGTTCGATTGAACTTGATGGTCATGATATTACCCGAATGAAAAACAGGGAGCTGCGCCCCATTCGAAAGCGGATGCAGATCATTTTTCAGGATCCATTCTCTTCGCTCGATCCGCGAATGAAAGCGGGTGAAATCGTTGGTGAGTTACTGTCGGTACATGAATCAAGCTCGAGGCAGGAACATAAACAAAAAGTCGCCGAACTGTTTGATCGGGTTGGCCTGCGCACTGAGCAGATGGAGAACTATCCCCATGAATTTTCCGGNGGTCAGAGGCAGCGGCTGGGTATCGCTAGGGCACTGTCTTTAAACCCGGATATCATCGTATGTGATGAGCCCGTGTCTGCCCTGGACGTTTCAATTCAGGCCCAGGTGATCAATCTGCTGATTGAATTGCAGGAAGAGCGAGGTCTTGCCTATTTGTTTGTTGCCCACGATCTTGCNGTTGTNGAACACATCAGCCACCGGGTTGCNGTCATGTANCTGGGCCGCATCGTCGAATTCGCNTCAAGGGACGAGATTTTCTCTAATGCGCAACATCCCTATACAGAAAGTCTACTCTCGGCAGTTCCCGTACCCGACCCGACAGCCAAAAAACGAACGACAATTCTGCAGGGGGATGTGCCGAGTCCAATCAACCGACCCAGTGGATGTCACTTCAGCACTCGTTGTCCCTATGTGACTGATCAATGTCGGCAGGAAGAACCCGTTCTAAAAGAAATCGANCGTGGGCACCAGGTAGCGTGTCATCTGAAATGAAGAGTCACTGTTTCCTNGGTCTTGTCATAACTGGTCTGTTTTTGAATGCGTGTGGTGGTGATAAGAATTCGAACCGGATCGGGGAGTCAATAAAAGTCGAGGAGACACCTCAAGGGCATCAATACGGCGGTCATCTGAGGGTTGGTTATGGCATTGAACCTACTTCACTCGATGCGGTTCTGGGTCGCTCCGGTGGTGATGCCTACTACTGGCACCAGATATATGATCAGCTTGTGGATGCAGATCCTGATCTCACACCACGGCCATCCACATCGTTAGCGACGTCCTGGGAAATCTCCCAGAATCCGGATGCGATCACCTTTCATCTTCGTGACAATGTCGTTTTNCACGATGGNGAGCCCTTCAANGCTGATGCGGTCAGGCGAAATATNGAGCGGATCCTTGATCCTGCGACCGGGGCAACGCCGCGAGCTTCAATGACCGTGATCGAGTCGGTGGATGTTCTCGATGAACTGACCGTTCGCTTTAATCTCAATGGCCCCTGGGGTGCCGGGCTTAATATGCTTGCAGACCGTGGTGGCGTAATGAATTCCCCGAAAAAGATTCAGGCACTGGGTGACGACTATGGATGGGAACCGGCAGGTACGGGTCCATTTAGAGTCAACAAGGTCATTATTGGAACGTTGGTTCATCTGGTGCGGAATGAGGATTACTGGGGCACGGACGAATTCGGGAATCGGCTGCCTTATCTGGATGAGGTCACTATCAGGGTTATTCGGGATCAGACCGTGCTCGCATCAGCCTTGCGAACAGGTGAAATCGATGTCGCCTATCTGCCGTACAAGGATGTCTCTGCGTTTCAGCGTGACGACAGATTTCAGATCAGGATAATGGATGGCGGCGGTGTCACGGCTGTTCTGGTTTTCAACGTCACCCATGAAGTACTTGAAGATGTCAATCTGCGCCAGGCTATCTCTCACGCCATCGACCCGGAGATAATCAACCGGGCGATATTCTTCAATCGTGCCATGGTGGCGGATTCAGGCATGTGGCCTGTCGGGGCCTGGGTTCACGATCCCACGGTCGATCGACCCTATTATGATCCTGTCAAAGCGCGAACCTACCTCGAAACAGCAGGTCTGCCGAACGGATTCGAATTCACGGCTGTGACAACTAATTCGCCCACCCTTATCCCTACTGCTGAAATTCTGCGAGCGATGTTGAAAAAAATAGGCATTGCCATGAATATTGAGGTGCTGAATACGGGTGCGGCGACCGAACGGTTCTTTCATGGGCGTCAGTACCCCATGTACCTGACTGGATGGAGTCGATACCCGGAGCCGGACTGGCTTGCATCTCTGGCGTACAAGAGTGATGGCTATTACAACGCGGGTAATGCATCGCGACCCGACGTGGACCGGTTGGTAGAGCAGGGAGCATCTTTTTATTCTCTTGCTGAAAGAAAAGCGGTCTATGACGAATTGAATGCCCTGATCCTGCGGGAAGCATGGTTTGTGCCTTTGCTGTATGGCGTGAACTACGCCGCAGCGCCACAGAAAATCCAGAATCTGGACAGTCTGATGGGCTGGGATGCCAAAATGAATCTGCGTGAAATCTGGATCCGGAGGCAGTAGCTATGTGGTCCTATGTCGTTCGACGCCTGCTGCAGATGATTCCGGTGCTCGCCATCATCACTTTTATAGTCTACGCGCTGATGTTCGCGATCCCAGGGGATCCAGCCCGAGCGCTTGTTGGCCCGGGAGAATCACTCGACGAAGAACAGCTTGAGATAATTCGGAAGGAACATAACCTGGACAAGCCGGTTATTGTGCAATACGGCTTGTGGCTAACGAGAGCATTAAGGGGTGACTTTGGACGCTCCACCCAAAACTACAGACCAGTCGCAGAGGAACTTAAAGACCGTGTCCAGGTTACCCTTCAATTTGGTATTGTTGCCTGGCTACTTGCAGTTCTTATCGGTGTTCCGGCGGGTATTGTCTCTGCGGTCTATCGTGGCAAACCCGTCGATTTCATTGCAACCGTGCTGTCCATCGCTGGTGTTGCCATTCCCAATTTCTGGCTTGGCATTATGTCCATCCTGCTGTTTGGTGTCATCCTTGGCTGGCTGCCAACCCAGGGCTATGTCGATATTTTTGAAGATCCGGCAGAGGGTTTTAGGCATATGATTCTCCCGGCGTTCGCACTTGGGATTACCAGCTGGGCACTGATTATGCGGCAAAGTCGATCTGCCATGCTGGAAGTACTGACGCAGGACTATGTGCGTACCGCAAGGGCAAAAGGCATGCGCCCACGCTCGGTTGTCTGGGTACATGCATTGCGTAATGCACTCCTGCCGGTGGTGACGGTCTTTGGTCTTCAGACCGGGCGCATCTTCGCCGGTGCGGTAGTCATTGAGACGCTGTTTGGCATACCAGGCATGGGTCAGTTCATGATCCAGGCGATCTTCGCGAGAGACTTTCAATCTGTGCAGGGAGCGGTTCTGCTGATGGCGCTGGCCGTACTTTTTGCGAATCTCATTACTGACCTTGTTTATGCGTGGCTCGATCCAAGGATCAGATATACATGATCAGGCATCCCGGCATAGAAGTGCTCGTTAAGGTGCTTCGCATCCCACAGGCTGGTTTTGGTGTCGGTGTCATTTCCATCACTGTTCTGGCGGCACTGCTTGCACCCTGGATTGTCCCGGTCAGTCCAGAGGAGATGGATTTTGATCGGCTGTTAAGTGGTGTGTCCATGGAGCACTGGCTCGGTTCTGACCAGATGGGCAGAGATACACTTTCGCGCCTGATATATGGTGCTCGGGTTGCCCTGATTGTCAGTTTTGGGGCGATTGGACTCGGTGTGTTGATCGGTGTGCCCCTGGGTCTTGTCTCTGTGTATTTTCGCGGATTCATCGATGATGTGATTATGCGCATCATGGATGCTCTGGTGGTATTTCCGAGCTTGCTGATAGCTGTTGGCCTTGCTGCTGCTCTGGGTGGCTCTCTGACAACGGTAATCCTTGCTATCGGGATCGCTAACGTTCCGTGGATGGCAAGAGTAGTAAGGAGTCAGGGATTGTCGATTCGAGAACTTGATTTCGTCGCTGCTGCTGAGGCGGGGGGAATGGGACAGTTCCGCATCATATTCAAACACATATTACCCAACAGCCTTGCTCCGGTGATCGTGCAGTGCACGCTCAGCATGGGCTATGCCGTTCTGACCGAAGCAGCGCTTGGGTTTATTGGTGTCGGTATTCAGCCGCCAGTGCCTACCTGGGGCAACATGCTGCAGCAGGCGTTCCCGATGCTTGAACAACAGGCGCTGCTATCGGTGGTACCTGGCCTTGCGATTTTCCTGTTGGTACTTTCGTTTAACTTTGTTGGCGATGCACTACGGGATGTACTCGACCCCAGGTTGAGAGGCGTGATCCATTAGGACTTCATCAGTTCGTTGCTCTCAGTCCATGGTTTTTGCTGATGGGTGCAGGCTAATGGTCCTTTTCTGAAGTGGGCGGCTTCATCCAGCGACTCTACAAATGGCATATCCCTCGGATAAAGATGCTTGCTTCTGGGTGTCCTGGTCCGGCTTTTGAAACATGACCCTACAAGGGATGTTCGACCACTTCTTCGGCGATGGCTGCAGCCTCAATCAGTTTGTCCAGGTCAAGTCCGGTCTCGATGCCGATGCTCGTGACCGTACTTCCATTGAATGTTGGAGTGAGAAGTCGCCTTCAAAGTTGGAACCGAAGGGATTGCCAAAAGCGATACCACCTTCCAGGCCCCCTTTTTTTAGCCCGTTCGATGGTTGTGTCACCCCGCTGCAGGAACTGCTCTGGTGTCCTGTTGTAATTTCGCACGGAGAATATCCTGCCAACTTCCGCTTAGTGTCATCCCTTACATTGACGAATTTTGGAAAGCTGTTCATATTGAACTCCAGGTATCGGTATCCCCGCAGGTTGTCCACGATATCACATTAGTTTGTCGTAACAGGCCATGACCTGTCAGGTCCAGGATGACAGGGTTTATCTCTTAATGAAAACATGTTTTATTAGTGTGATAGATAAAAAACAGAGGTGCTTATGTTCCGGATCATGGTTGTCACGTTGTTTCTGTTCTTATTGTGTGCCTGCGGGCAGGATAGCCCGCTATCGACTGAAAGTGAGCCTGTAGATGCTGGTTCAAAGACGGCAGAGAAGCCAGACGAAACTGTTGCCCCGATCAGTGTTGAATTCAATCAGGGCACCAACATGGCAGTTGCGGTTTCGCCCGATGGTCAGCGGTTAGTCGCCAGTATACAAGGAACTCTGTTTACTCTTAACACCAGTGGAGGAAGGGCAAAGGCAATAACAGACTATTACTTTGATGCCCGTGAACCACACTGGTCAAGGGATGGTTTGTCGATAGTCTTTCATGGTTATCGAAATGGTAACTGGGATATCTGGCGAATAGGACCGGATGGCACAGACCCGAAAGCGTTAACTTCTGATCCCTACGATGATCGTGAACCTGCGTACTCCCCGGTAGGTGATGATATTGTTTTTTCGTCTGACCGGGGCGGCAATTATGATATCTGGCTGCTGGGTGATGGTCAGCTCGAACAGCTGACTTCCGCTGGTGAAGACGAGCACTCCCCCGCCTGGTCTCCGGATGGCACGAAAATAGCCTATGCTGCCAATGCGGGTCGAGGAAACTATGACATTCGTGTCATGGATACGAGCAGTCGGCAGGTAGAGATACTGGTAACTGAAGCTGGCGATATCTCAGGCATTTCATGGAAGCCTGATGCCACAGGCGTCAGTTATCGACTTCGTACATTTTCTGCAGAGGCAGGGCTAGGTGCTAGATTGAAATTGCTTGATATCGCCTCAGGCAAAAGTATAAGACTGTCTGCAGATGATGCGGACGTCTTTCCGTTCAGGGCGACATGGACCGCCGAGGACACGCTTGTCTATAGTGCGAGTGGTGAAATCAGGCAACTCATTATTGATGAAACTGAAACAGCCATTCCTTTTACAGCAGGATTCCAGCTGCTTCGTAAGCCATATGAGCGAAGAAAGCGGGACTACAGCGATGTTGAACGAAGNGCANTCGGAATCGCTGTACCCACGATCTCCTCAGATGGTGAATTGGTTTCATTTACTGCTTTAGGTGACCTCTGGCTGCTGGAGGTGGCAAGTGGTGATCTCAGGCAACTGACGGACGATCCGTTTGCAGATCAGAGTCCCGTATTTTCTGCAGATGGGAAGAGCATTGCATACCTTTCAGACAGGACTGGCAGTTTACTGGTATGGATTTATGATCTGACTAACAATGTCGCAAAGGAACTGAACGGTCCTGTGTCATTGGATGGAATCAGCTGGTCGCCTGACGGTAAGAGCATTGCAGGTTTTATGGCGATCCCCGGTAATCCGCTGGGTGCGCAACTTACTGTGGTGAATGTAGAGACTGGCGAACAGCAATCAGTCTATAAGCCAATTCCTCCCCAACAGATTTCTTGGCGATCTGATGGTAAGCAAATCGTTACAGCAGTTCTTGCACCATACTCGAGTCGTTATCGGGAAGGCGTATTCAATATGCTGATGATTGATCTTGAAACAGGAGAGGCAAAGCAGATAACACCAACACCTCACCGCGATGTGTTTAACCTCGCGCTGTCATCAGATGGGAAGAGTTTCACCTACGTCCAGGAAGCGTTGCTCTGGCGGGCCAGAGTCGACGGGACTGGCGAACCAGTCAAGTTGACACAGATGCTCACCGATGATCCATCCTTCAGCGCTGGCAATCAGTATGCCGTGTTTATGAGCGGTGACAAGATGCATCGTTTGGTTTCGGCAACGGGGGAGATCACTGATATCACCCCGATAATCAATTATAAAAAGGANACACAAANCGAGGAATGGGTTTTGCGGGTTGGCAGGCTGTTCGACGGGGTGAATGATGGCTATCAACACAATGTTGATGTCCTGATTGCTGGCAACCGGATCAAATCGATTGGACCTTACAGGGATCACGATCTCAGAGTCGTCAATATGTCTGACAAGACTGTAATGCCTGGGCTATTTGAGATGCATGGCCATATGGGACTTTTGAGTGAATCACAAGGCCGGACATGGCTGGCTTTCGGGGTCACGTCGGTTCGTGATCCTGGATCCCATCCTTATGTTGCCAAAGAAAGGCAGGAGGCATGGGACAGTGGCAGAAGAATTGGACCACGAACGCACGTTACGGGTTATCTGGCAGATGGGAATCGAGTTTATTACTCTATCGCTGAGGGGCTGGTTTCAGTCGAACATCTGGAACGCGCGCTAGAGCGGACTAGACGACTGCAGTTGGATTTTATTAAGACCTATGTTCGCCTGCCAGATGAGTGGCAAAAACTTGTGGTTGATGCCGCCCATAGTATGGGAATTCCAACCTCCAGCCATGAACTTTTCCCGGCAGTCAGTCATGGCATGGATCATGTTGAACATATCGGTGGTACCAGCAGAAGAGGTTATCAACCGAAGGTTTCACAGACAGGATACGTTTATGATGATGTGATAAATCTGTTAGCAAAATCAGGCATGGGTATAACCCCAACAGTCGTACTGCCGGGTTTCGCCGTTGTTGCAACAGAAGATGAGGATTATTTCGAGACGCCTCAATTCAGTTCTTTCTATGGCCCGCAAGTAAAGATGGGATTGAAGATGTTCTTTTCCAGATCAACGACTGCACCTGTGGTGGCAAAAGCAAATGGTCGTGCCTTGAGAGATCTGGTTGATGCGGGTGCGCTGGTCGTAACCGGGACTGATTCGCCGTTTGTGCCTTACGGCGCGGGTCTGCATGCTGAACTTCGATTGTATATCAGGGCTGGTTTATCACCGTTTCAGACTTTGAGGGCAGCGACCTTTTCATCAGCCTCCGCAGCAGGGGTGATTGATGATACCGGTACGCTGGAGGCTGGCAAACTTGCAGATATCGTGGTGGTCGATGGTGATCCCCTGGCAGACATCAAGGATGCTGACAACGTCGTGATGACCATAAAAAACGGTAAGGCCTATTCACTCGAAACATTACTGACAAAACCCGATCTCTAGGGCGGAGCCAGCGTCATCAGTTTCGAATCCTTGAATCCACTCACGGCCAGAGAAATGTACTGTTTGCCGTCAGCTACACAGGTCATGGGCGCGCCCTGAGAAAATAATGGCAGTTCTACCTCATGAATTATCTGGCTGGTATCCTTATCGAGGGCACGCAGATAATGTTTTCCATCAGTCAGTGCCACAAACAGAAGCGATTTTGTCAGCAATGGACTTGAGAAGGCTAATGCACCTACAGGCCCCGGATCTATTTGTTAGCCCGAATGGTTTTTACAATGTCCAGGAACAGATTGTTCACCTCGGTCACCCTGAATCCGGCAGCCTCGACATTGGCGACAGTCGTCCGGTTCATATCAGGACCGAGCCTGCGCGAGATCTGTGTCATCAGCGTCATCATCAGCTTGAAAGGATAGTAGCTGCTACCCGTGTGTTCAAACATAAACATTTCACCGTCGGGTTTCAGGACCCGTTTGAGTGCTTTTAATCCGTCCACAGGATTTGGAACCGAGCAGAATGTGCAGGAGGTGAAGATCTGATCAAAGGTATCGTCATCGAAATCCATTTCATGCACATCCATGACTTTGGTTTCGATACTGCCGTCATAAGCCTCGATCCGGGGTGCTGCAACTTCGAGCATTCGGGGACTGATATCGATGGCCGTTATATCCTTTCCTGCGGGAAAAGATGCGATATCGAGTCCCGTGCCAAGAGCCAGAAACAGAATTTTACCATCCATATTGCTGAACAGTTTCTTCTTGAAGGGCAACCACCTTTCTTCTGCGCCTTTGGCTGCCATGATATCGAAGGTAGGTGCAGCCTTGTCCCATTTTGCTTGTGTCACTGTGTCAGGCATGGTGCAGTCTCCTTATCGCCAGCGCGCTGGTTCTGTACCGCGAAGGGCACTGTTCAGAATCCAGATAAAGACAATAGATACCAGACCGCATACTGCCCCGATAGAAAAGCTACTGGATGCGTCCAACAGTTCACGTGTCAGCCACATGCCAACCACCATGCCGCTTAGCATGCCCGTTAACATAAATGGCACCATCGCTTCCATCACTCCCAGAACTACTGAAAACGGCAGCCACAGAAGGATCGACATAAACATACACAAAGCCATCATCAGTATCATGGCCACCCACATGTTCCAGCCTGGATCAACAATAAGCCAGCAAAGCCAGCCAGAAACCGCTCCAACCAGGAGATTGGCGAACAGATCGCCGAGTACGAAGTAGAGTCTGTGGTCCATCTTTCGCCCTGTAACAGGGATTTTCCAGCTGTTTATAGCACTTTATGAAATCAAATGATCGATTTATTTTGTCAGTTTCGCGACAGTACTTGCCAAACGAAGCCCGGTCGAATAATTTGCTACCCAGACGACTTAAATCAGGTGATGACTATGACGGCGTTAGAGGGAATGCGGATTCTGGATATGACCCAATGGGAAGCTGGGACTTCCTGTACCCAGGCGCTCGCCTGGTTGGGTGCAGATGTCGTCAAGGTGGAACAGCCGATTGTCGGCGATCCTGGCCGGGGAAGAATCGGTGGCTCAACCCTGGATCGTGAATATTTTGTCATGTGGAACAGCAATAAACGCAGTGTCACCCTTGATCTGAACCAGGAAAATGGGCGTCAACTGTTGCTGGATATGCTGCCTAATTACGATGTGTTTATTGAAAACTATGGTCCTGGTGTTGTTGAGAAACTGAATATTGGCTATGAAGTGATGAAGGAGATTAATCCCTCGATCATCTATGTTCGCATCAAGGGATTTGGCACCACTGGCCCCTATTCAGGATACAAGTGCATGGACATGGTGGCACAGGCAGCAGCGGGTGCATTCTCCATAACGGGCAACCCTGACGGTCCACCTATGCGACCCGGCCCAACCATGGCTGATGCCGGGACGGGTACTCAGGCAGCCCTGGTGGTCTCAGCTGCCTATACCCAGAAATTACGAACGGGTGAAGGACAATTAATCGAACTCTCCATGCAGGAAGCAATGACCTACTATCTGCGCACAGCGGTTTCTAGTACGCAGTATGGCAAGGTGCCGACGCCACGCACCGGTAACGGCAGCGATCCCTTTATGGCGCTGTATCCCTGTGCGCCCGGTGGAGCCAATGACTACGTATTTATCATGGCAGTTAATCCGCGCATGTGGACTGCGGTGTGCAATGTCATCGGTAAACCCGACCTGTTCGATGATGAAAGATTTAAGACCAGGAAAGACCGCTATGAGAATCGTGAAGCAATGTTTGAAGAGATAGCCAGTTGGACCAGGCAACATTCGAAAAAGGATGCCATGCAGATGCTCGCGGAAGCAGGAATTTGTGCCAGTCAGGTTTATGAGACCAATGATCTGTTTACTGATCCGCATTTATTGGAACGTGACTTCGTACACGAGGTTGAACACGCGGATCATGGTGATATTAAACTGCTGGGATGGCCGGCAAAAATGTCCAAGAGCCAGGTGGCGATTCAGGCATCGCCGCTACTGGGAGAGCATACCGACGAAGTGATGGCAGAAGACCTCGGTCTCGAGCAAAAAGACATTGATGCACTGCGACAAGAAGGTGCCATCGGAAGCGAGATGATTGAACGCGGCGCGTAGCTCGGGACGCGTAGTTTGGGGCGCCCGGCCAGGGGCGCGCAGCCCTCAGCGCCCGGCTCAGACCGTATAAACAGGCATGTCCGACTAGTGAAACAACTCCGGGTGGCTCAACATATATGCCGGACCATGCACGTTGTTAATGGGGGCGTTTTCACCATAGATTGCCTCTTTCATTTTGCCGTAGATCTTTCTATTGGCGCCTAGACGAGTCAGTTCGGTCGCTCGACGAGTTGCCGCATCCAGGAGCTTATCCAGGGGCTCTATCTGCTGAACGATACCGGCTGCGAGTGCATCAGGACCCGTCCATCGCCTGGCGAGTTGCACAGTTTCAAAGAAGACATTCATTGGTATCTTGTGTCGAAACAGGGCCAGTTCAGGATTCGGGATTACCATGCCTATTTCCACCTCGTTGGCGCAAATGAAACCACGNTCACTTCTCATGAATCTTACGTCGTGACAGAGTGCACACATAAAACCGGCACCAAATGCATGACCGTTGACGGCTGCGATTGTCGGCATGGGAAAGGTAATGATGCGGGCCATCAGGGACATGAATTCACCACCGAAAGCTTCACGATCACCCCCCCGGTGTTCCCCCTCGGCAGTTCGCCATTCCAGGTCGAGTCCGTTTGAGAAGAACTTCTCGGTCGCCGATGTGGTAATGAGCGCAGCTGGCCCGTCCGATGCTTGGACTTCATCAAGAGCCCGGGCGAACTCACGAACGAAAGTGGTATTCCAACGGTTTTCACCGTCATTCATGGTGAGAACAAATACATCATCTTCGCGATCAAGATCTATCATGTTGGCTCCTGGCAATTCAGATTTGTGACATTAAACACCAATTGCTTCAGTCTTGGTAATCGGNCATCGTATAAAGCATAATCCTGAGCATGAAGAGAAGAACAGTGTTGTTGGGTGGTGCAGGTGCCTTGGCGGCGGGTGCATTGATCCTGCGACCCAGTGATCAGGGAGTATCGCACAATCAGTATTTTTCGGATTTGAATGATCTGTTGAAGCGTTCAGGACCGGGACGACCCGTGATGTTAATTGATCTCAATCGCATGAATCACAACATCGATGCGCTGGTTGACTCGGTTGGGCCAGATAAGACTTATCGGATTGTGGTGAAGTCCCTGCCGTCTGTTGAGCTGGTTGAGCACGTCATGAATCGCGCCAGCACTAATGCGCTCATGTTGTTCCACCAACCCTTTATCAACATTGTTGCAGAAATGATTCCACAGGCGGATGTATTGATTGGCAAACCCATGCCCGTGGCTGCTGCTGCGACCTTTTACAGGAAGTACCAGGAAAGCAGCAATCATGCATTCGATCCATCCAAACAACTGCAGTGGCTGATCGATGCGCCAGAGAGATTAGCGCAGTATCAACAACTTGCGCGTCAGCTGGGAATCCAGATCAGGGTGAATCTTGAGATTGATGTTGGCTTACATCGCGGTGGTCTGCCTGACATCTCTGCTCTTCCTCCCATTCTGGAAGTGATTCAGAACGATCCGAAACATCTCGTGCTGGGTGGATTTATGGGGTACGAACCTCACCTGACGGGGATGGAAGCGACGCTTGAGCACGAAGAAGTAAAATCAGTACTGTCGATCTACAGGGGCTTTGTGGAAAATGCCAGGAATGCCGGAGTTGACGTCAACCAATTGACACTCAATGGCGCCGGTAGTCATACCTTGCGTATCTACGAACGTGATAACACGATGAACGATCTTTCCGCAGGTTCTGGTGTGGTCAAACCCCTGGACTTCGATACTTTTCATCTCACAGACAACAAGCCCGCATTGTTTATCGGTACTCCCATTCTGAAACGGTACGACTCACTGCAAGTGCCCGTTATGCCGCTGGCTGGCAAATTGCTGTCGACATGGGACCCCAACAGGGAACGTCTCTACTATGTGTACGGTGGTTTTTGGAAGGCACATATTGTCTCACCCTCCGGTGTTCCGGATGCGCTGTTCCACAGTACCAATCAGGAACCGGTATCTACTTCTCATTCGGTCGACCTCAAGGTTGACGACTACATGTTTCTGCGTCCGACACAAAGCGAATTTGTCATGCTTCAATTTGGTGACCTGCTGATCGTTAAGGATTCGGATATTGTCGATCGCTGGCCGGTATTCCAGGAAACAGGATAGGTAATGAGACAATGCAGATACGACCAGAGCAGACACGAACAGCTTTAATCACAGGCGCCGGTAGCGGTATCGGCAGAGCAATCTGCCAGTCACTGGGGTCAGATGGTATTGCCGTTGTGGCAACAGATATATCGCAGGCTGGTTTGGACGAGACCGTCAGGCTTGTCACTTCGGATGGTGCCCAGTGCGAATCGAAACTGATGGATGTGACTGACAGCGATGACGTCAAGCAGACCGTAACTGAAACAGGCGAAATCGATATTCTGGTGAATTGTGCAGGCTGGGATGCACTGATGCCATTTCTTGAAACAGACGAAGCCTTCTGGGATCGAGTAATCAATTTGAATTTCAAAGGTACACTACGAGTCACCCAGGCGGCTTTACCGGGCATGGTTGATCGGCAGTGGGGCAGGGTCGTGAATATTGCATCCGATGCAGGACGTGTCGGGTCGGCTCTTGAGGCGGTTTATTCGGGCGCCAAGGGTGGCCTGATCGCATTTAGCAAAACCATCGCACGTGAAATGGTTCGTTATGGGATTACAGTGAACTCGGTCTGCCCCGGACCAACTGACACGGCATTGCTTGAAGAGATTATTGATGCCAGCATTGACGGCAGTCGGGTCATAGAGGCGATGACACGAAGTGTGCCGATGAGACGTCTGGGAAAGCCGGAAGATGTCGCTGCCGCTGTTTCGTTTCTCGTTTCAGAGAAGGCAGGCTATATCACAGGACAAACATTATCCGTCAGTGGCGGATTAACAATGGCTTAAGGGGTGCGCGATGAGTGATAACTGGTTTTCTAAATATCCAGGCTTGACGTTTGAACGTCGGGAATCCGGAATTCTGCTGATGACGATCGATCGGCCTGAAGCGATGAATGCCACTGATGCCGCACTTCACAATCACCTGTCTAGAGTCTGGCTCGATATCGATGATGATGTGGACACATCTGTCGTGGTTGTGACGGGTGCTGGTAAAGCATTTTCCGCAGGAGGCGACCTTGACTGGATCGACAGCATGGCAGGAAATTATGATGGGATGAAAGTTGCATTCCGTGAAGCCGGTGACATTGTTTATCGAATGACCCAATGCTCAAAGATCATCATCTCTGCGATCAACGGTGTGGCGGTGGGTGCCGGTCTGGCGGTGGCACTGATGGCAGATATCAGTTTGATGGCGGAAGAAGCAAGAATAACCGATGGTCATATCCGAATTGGAGTGGCAGCGGGTGATCACGCCAATATAATCTGGCCGCTGCTCTGTGGTCTTGCGAAGGCGAAATATTACCTGCTGACAGCGGAATTTGTAGACGGAAAAACAGCTGATCAGATTGGTCTCGTCAGCAAGTCGGTCCCCCTTGAACAACTGATGGATGAAGCGATGAAAGTCGCTGTAAAGATTGCACGTGGCCCCCGGGATGCGACTCAACTGACCAAGCGTGCTTTGAATCTGTGGGTCACTCAGGCTGCCCCGGCATTTGATGCAAGTCTTGCATTTGAGATGCTGAATTTTATGGGTCCGGATGCTGCTGAGGGTGTCTCTGCCCAGAAGGAAAGAAGAGAGCCGAAGTTTAAGTAAAGCCCAATCTGGAATGGCCTCTGCCGAATACCCGCACTGACCCCCTGCCAGTGCTGCCAATGTGTACGACTTACTCATTTGACATCGAGCGCCTGTCAGTCGGCTTATTTTGAGTTCCCACATAATTAGGAGAAAAAGGACATTAAACAGCTCGAAGTTATCTCTGGAAGAATTTCTAATCCAGTACCAGTAGTACATAACGGAACAGGATCTGCGGGATTAGACGATATTCTTCTTGCTGATAACCGTCAGAACAACAGCACCAACCAGGAAGGTACCAAGATAGACAGCACAGATCGTCACAAGATCATAACTTGGCAGTATCGGCGCCATCATCATCAGAATATGAAAGCCAAGAAAGAGTATCGCAATGTTAAAAAACGCCAGTTCCTTTGCAATCGGTGTGCTTAGATCAGGATCCAATATTCGAAGCAGCAACAGACCGCTGCCGGTTGAACCGGTACAGCAACCGAAGACGGTCAAGGATCGCTCGATACGGTAGGAATGCAGAAATCTCCCGAATCCAAAACAGAGGGCCGCAGTGAATAACGAAATGACGATGCAGGTCAGGCTTATCGGGACCAGGTATTCCGAAAGTAGTGAAAACTGAATACTCATTATTGTCGCGACAACCATCAGATCAACAGATGCACCAGTTATCCTTTTTTGGGAGTCATTGTCGATCAGGTGTCCCAGGCCGAAACGATCGATAACACTTCTTAATATGACGCAGATAATAAGACCATGAAAAAAGAAAAGGTTGTGGCTGAAAATCAATCCCATGTTAACGCCACCCAGACTGGCGCCGTCTGCCAGGGGTTGAGCGAATTTAAGATACTGATCTGTCAGCATGTAGGCCAGTCCCAGTATAGCGAGATGGAACGTCAACGAGTCAACGTTGGCAGGATGTGTGATTTGTCGTCCTGCTGATACGTGTGAATCCGGGGACAATATCCCTTCTAGAAATTCATCATCAATACGAGCGGTCTTGTTGAAGTGAATGCCTTTGCGTATTGCGAATCTCGCGAACGGCACACCAACGACAAAGGCAACTACAAAACCAGCGGATGCGTAAATCAGGCCAAAATCCACGGCGTTTTTGATGCCCAATTCTCCCTGCCAGATTGATCCCAGTGCCAGCGCCTGTCCTGGACCCTGCGTAAATCCATGCGTCGCAATCATACCGAGGAAGTGAGACAACTCGTTGCCTGAAAGTTGGTTATAAAGTGTGATGACCACAAGCCCAACCAGCGCCTGTAGTACGAGACTCATCACCCAGACGATCGACAGCCAGGTGCCACCCCTGGTAACGGCTGGTAAGCTTGAAGTTTCTTCGGCTGTATTGTGTTCTTTGCCCGTCAAGACGAGTGACATAAAGCTCAGGGTAAAAAAATGAAAAGCAAAGGCAGTGAAGTCTGTGTTGACGAGTCCGAATGACAGGTCAAGGTTGATCAACACAAACCCAAAAATCCCTGCCAGGAGACTGGCCGGGATCAGTGCTGACTGAATCCATTTAATTCGTGCTCTGATCCCCACGCCTGCGAGGATTAAGCTGACCATAAAGGAAAAAGCGATGACACCAGGGAAAGTTGAAGCCATGATGATCTTGAGTCCTTAATACCATTAGGGTTTGCCATATATTTAGCTGCCAGGATAAGAAAGGCAAATGATTTCTTTTCGGTGGAAAGCTAGGTAATCGGTGCATCAGCGATGCGCAGTAGCTGCTTACCTACATTCTTGCCTTCGAATAGTCGAAGAAATGTTTTAGGTGTATTTTCAAAGCCTTCCTGAATATCTTCAGCATGTTTGAGTTGGCCTCCTTCCATCCAGCCCAGCAGATCTGCTCGTGCTTTATCTGCCTGATCGAAGTAGTCAATCACAATAAATCCCTGCATCGTGCACCTGCGAATCACCAGTTGCATGTAGTTCTTTGGTCCTGGAGGCAACTGGACTTCATTGTATGAGGAGATACCACCACATAGAACGATTCGACCGTTTTGAGCCATGTTGAGAAGTGCATCGTCGAGGATCTCTCCTCCTACATTATCAAAAAACACATTGATGCCATCGGGACATTCCTGTTCCAGCCGTTCCTTCACGTTTTCGGATTTGTAGTCGATGGCTGCATCAAATTGCAATTCATCTTTGAGCCATTTGCATTTGGTTTCACCTCCAGCTATGCCTATGACTTTTGAGGCTCCCCTGATTCTGGCAATCTGACCGGCGACTGATCCTGTTGCCCCGGCAGCACCGGATACCACGACAACATCATTCTGTTTAGGTTTACCAATATCTAGCATGCCGAAATAGGCGGTGAGTCCGGTGCCGCCCAAAACACTTAATGCCAGGTAGGGGGTAACACCGTCGGGTATTTTAACGGTGTTACCCATTACACCTAGTCTGCCATTGCTGATAGCAAATTCCTGCCAACCCATCATCCCTGATACATAGTCACCTTTCTTGAAATCTGGATTGTTTGACTCGATCACCTGACCGACTGTGCTTGCCCGCATGATCTCACCGATTTGAACGGGTGGGACATAACTCTTTACATCGTTTAGCCAGCCTCGCATGGCAGGTTCGAAAGCAAGATAAAGATTGCGGACCAGAAAATCATCATCCGAGAGCGATTCTGCGACCGGGTCCTCGAAGTACTCGAAGTCACTCTCTTTAACCATCCCGACGGGCCTGGACTTGAGTCGCCATTGACCGTTCATTCTGTTGGACATTAGTTTTCCCCTCCTGACATAGAAAGCTCTTTGGTCACCCTGCGCAGCATCATGATAATGGCTGAGCTGATGAAGCTGAAGATTAGGTCAATTGGTCTGTAATGCCAAATTTACAGTTGCGATGGCTGGGAAAATGAATGTGGTCTGACCGCCGAGTATGACACTTCCAAATGCAGCTGGAGACAGAGTACTGGGTCTCGATGGGACTAAAGGTAATATGTGAGGGCTGTGAAACCAGAGATCAGTTGAAGTTTCTAAAGCAGCATAATTGTGACCTGGTGCAAGGCTACTTTTTCAGCAAACCGCGTACTGTCGAAGAGATCACGGAACTGTTTATCGCTGAACCTGACGGATTGATCGACATTATGAGTGGTGAAGCCGGTTAGTTCCTTCTTGTCTAGATAGTGTCGGGATGATTGATTACACTCGATCGGTACCATTTGGCAATCCCGGGAGATTCTTGTAGACGATCCCAGATGGAGTAATGCAACTGATGTGACTTTCTGAACAAGGACTGACTTTGATGAACTCGATTTTAACGCACGTTAACCTACGTTTGTTGACATTGGCTCTCGCCATATCACTCCCTTTGATGGTCAGAAGCGCTGATTATCTGTCTCCGGAACTTCGTCAGCAGGTTGAAGCCCTGAAGAGTGAATTCCGGGCTAGTCCAACGACCACTGCAAATTACAGAGATCGTGCCATGGTTGCCTGGCAGTGGCTAAATGCTTATTCCCTGACGGGTTCGGGCCTGCCGGTAAACATCACCGCAACAATCAGACCGAATCCCCCCAGTGAACTAACCCGGCGGGTGGCAATGGGATTGGATGCCTATCTGAAGGAGCTGACCTTGCTGGATGAGCACCCAGATGCAATTGGCGAGTTGGTTGCGGAGACGGGACCGTTTGAAGCCAGGAGTTGGGTGACGCTTAATCAACAGTATCGTGTTGGCGAGAGAATTGTTGAAACAGGCGGCGGATTTCTGATTGCCAGGCACTTCATGCCAGGATACGGCGTTTATCAGGTTAAGGATCCTGCAGCAGATAATTATATTTCCATTCGCAGCTCGAATCCCGAGGTTTCATTTACGGCCGACCAGGCTCCGCTGGGTGGCATGCACGGCGGTTTTCGCAGGCCCATTCCAACTCTGGTTTTTCGAGTTGAGTCTGGCACATTGCAACCAGGAGATCAGGTTACCATCACTTACGGCGACAAGTCAGGAGGAAGTCGGGGATTCCTGATGAGCAGTGCGTCGACTGATTTTCTGCCAATACCGCTCTATATCCGGTTTAATGGTGATGATCAGTTCTATTCATTACCGATTCAACCAGTGCGTATTACTGGGTCGGACATCGCCGGTGTACATGGCTTTGCTCCGTCAGTGCTAAGACCAGGGGAGAAGTTCGCGTTGTCCGTAAGAGCCGAAGATCGCTTCTACAATAGAGCCAGGGGACCAATACCTGCATTCAAAGTCTTTGCCAATGGAAAGTTGATTGCCGGCACGCAGGCATCCCAGAATGCCATCACGGTGCTGGAAGGTCTTTCTATCCAGGAACCTGGCGCATACCAGATCACGATTAAATCTGAAGATGGCGCGATTTCCGGAGAGGGGAATCCCATACTGGTCTCATCAGATGCACGAAAAGTGTACTGGGGAGATACACACGGTCATTCCGGTTTTGCAGAGGGGATTGGGACACCAGAGAGGTTTATGCAGTGGGCGAAAGATGATGCCAGGCTGGATTTTGTGACTCATTCAGAACATGACATCTGGCTGGATGATCGTGAATGGCAGGTGCTGATAGACGTCGTGAAAAAATACTCGGAACCAGGCAGATTTGTTGGTTACCTTGGGTACGAGTGGACGACTCGAAATCAGTTCGGCGGTCATCACAATGTCCTGTTTCGAGATGTAGATAATCGAAATCGGGTAGGCACGCAGTTCTATCCAACCCTGTCGAAACTCTATGCTGGATTGCGTGCAAACTATGACACCAATGATGTGCTGGTGATTCCTCACGCGCATCAAGCAGGAGATTATCGTCAGAATGATCCGGAACTGGAAAACCTGGTCGAAATCATGTCTCAGCATGGTACTTTTGAATGGTTCGGACGCATGTATTTATCTCACGGTCATCGTGTCGGCTTTATTGCCGCCAGCGACAATCATCTGAGTCAACCAGGCTATACCAGCGCAAAAGGAGCCTCCCTTGCCCAACGAGGAGGTTTAGCTGCGGTCCGGGCGAAGGAGAATAGTCGAGAGAGTATCTTCGATGCAATGAAGTCTCTCGATACCTATGCCACCACGGGAGACAAAATCATTCTGGATTTCAGATTAAATGGCACCGGGATGGGACAGCGGGCTGAGTTCTCAACATCGCGGGCAATACAGGGTAGAGTCATTGGATCCGCACCCATTGACTCGATAACGCTGATCAAAAATGATCAACAGATCTGGCAGAAGGACTATCTGACGATTGATTCTGGTCGCTTCAGTAAGCTTGAGACGTTTTATGTGACTTTTGAGAGTGACTCATTCCCTATGCACACTCATGATAACCCGCGCGGTGGTCATGTTTGGGCAGGCTCTCTCGAATTGTTTGGCGCAGATATCGTGGATTTTGAGGCGACTGATCATTTCAGCACCGAGCGGAACAGGTTGGAGCGGGATTTTGTGAATCCACGAATGCTGCACTTCACTACCGCATCGAGNGGAGATGCAAGTTCNATAAAACTTCAACTCAAGAATATAGTGCGGAACGCGAGGATTAAATTTCGTTTCGATGCAGCTCGAGAGGTTGGCGGTGGACCGCCCATCTATCGAAAACCAGCGCTAATCCCGGCGAGTGAGATGACACTATCGTTCAAGAAAATGACTGATGGCAAAACACATGGGACTATTCCAATTGACGTCTATGAAGATACCGTTACCTTGCGACGTGCCGTGCAGCAGGGTGACAGGGATATTGAGTTTCATTTTGAGGATAACGATGGCGTCAACGGTGATTACTATTTCGTTCGCGTCAAGCAGGCCAATGACGCGATGGCCTGGTCAAGTCCGATCTGGGTTGGTTCCCACCCCTCAAGATAACCTCTGAGAAGCAGGAACCTCTGATGTTCCAGAGGAATCTTAATCGTGTTCGATAATCTCGCCAACGTCTGCAGCAGGATCGATATCGAGATCAACATGGCGGTAGAAACATGGCGGTAGAAACATGGCGGTAGAAACATGGCGGTAGAAACATGGNGGTAGAAACATGGTGGTAGANANNTACTGTTCCCTTGATGGCTGAATCCGCGTCAACGACGAGAGTCGGGCTGTTGCACTGACAACGGTTGGGACCGTTATTTTCTTCGAATACCGCATCTCCCGCCATTGACGGTCGTAACGGAATAGACAGAGACATCATCGTGAACCACAAGGATCTGAGCCTGCTGCAGTCGGTACATGCTATCTGACCAGACCAGTATCTGAACCGGAAGTAGCATTCACCATCGCCTATCAATCAGTCCCGCATCATGAGATGGCTTTGCTCCGATGAGATACCATCAGTAAACTTCTGCTATGCAAGTTGTCAAACAGTATCTGCTCTCCAAACCGGAAGCCTTCGAAGGCTACCCCTTCGGGATAGATATTGCGGTATACAAGGTTAAAAAGAAGATGTTTGCGACACTTGGGATAAGAAATGGACTGTGGAATATGAATCTCAAATGTGATCCTGAACAGGCGATGATGCTGAGGGACGTGTTTGATGCGGTTATTCCCGGGTATCACATGAACAAAGCCCATTGGAATACCATTGTTTTTGATGGCTCTATTCCTTCAGGTGAAATTGAACGGATGATTGATCATTCGTATGGTCTGGTGGTCAGGGGCTTGAGAAAGGTCGAGCGTCTGCAATTGGAAACACGGTACAGTGATCTGGATCTGTACGGTGTGAGCGCAGCGACATGCAACCATTAACATTCTTTGCAACAGCAGCCAAAGGGATTGAAACCCTTCTTGCAGAAGAGCTCAAGCAGCTTGGGCTATCGCAGGTAAAAGAAACTCGTGCAGGTGTTTATTTCGAAGGTACTCTTGTTAATGCCTATCGAGCCTGCCTGTGGTCCAGGGTTGCAAACCGTGTCTTACTGCCGATAGCGAAGTTTAGGGCAATCTCGGATGATGAGTTGTACAGCTCAGTAAAAAAGATTGACTGGTCCAGACATATGCTGGCGAGTCAGAAGCTTGCTGTTGATGCCAGTGTTTCAAATTCAAATATTCGCCATAGTCAATATGCGGCGCTGAAAACAAAGGACGCAATTGCAGATTTCTTTCGGGAAACGACCGGCGAACGACCTTCTGTCCAGACCGACAAGCCTGATCTGCAAATCAACCTGTATATCAACAACGATGAAGCACAACTGTCAATCGATCTGTCTGGAGAAAGTCTCCATCAGCGTGGTTACAGGACCAGAGGTTCTGTTGCCCCGCTTAAAGAGAATCTAGCCGCTGCAATTCTGTATCGAGCGAAATGGCCCGAGATCGCCAAGCAGGGTGGTGCTTTTGTGGATTTCATGTGTGGTTCCGGTACTTTGCCTGTTGAGGCAGCAATGATGGCTTGCGATATTGCGCCAGGAATTGAGCGGGAATATTTTGGATTCCGGGGGTGGCGTCAGCATGATGAGAAGGACTGGATTTCCTTGCTAGAAGAAGCCCGGGCAAGGCGGGTGGAGGGATTAAAACAGCCCCCAAAGGTCTTCGGTTTTGACCATCATCGACCAAGCCTCGAACGTGCAGAGCAGCATGTAAGCCAGGCTGGTCTTGGCGATGTGGTGAAAATCGACTACCAGGATGTATTCGGTTTCCAGTTGGACAAGACACAAACCGGTCTGGCAATGACGGGGCTGGTGGTTCTCAATCCACCTTATGGCAAACGATTGGGTGACGAGAATGAGTTGTCGGCACTCTACGGGGAGATTGGGAAGGTGCTGATGAATCATTTTCATGGTTGGAAAGTGGCAGTTTTTGTTGATGATCAGGCCAAAGGCAAAGACCTGGGTATCCGGGCAAACAGAATCCATGCCTTGTACAACGGAGCCCTGGCCTGCAAGTTGCTGCATTTTGATATAGAAGAAACTAATATCCTGAGGCAGTATCGTCTGCCACGATTGTTATCGGATGAAGAACTGTCAGAGCAAGCCCGTGGATTCAGTAATCGCCTTAAGAAAAACCTGAAGAAGTTCAAGCGCTGGAGTGATCAGGAAAATATCTCCTGTTACCGGGTGTACGATGCAGACCTGCCAGACTATGCTGTGGCGATTGATCTGTATCAGGGAGAGAAGTTGTGGGTCAATATTCAGGAGTATGAAGCACCAAAGTCTATTGATCCAGATAAAGCGAAGGTGCGAATCAGGGAAGTTGTTAGTATCATCAAAGAAACACTTGGACTCGATGAATCTGAAATATTCCTGAAGCGTCGAAGTCGACAGAGGGGTAGTTCCCAATATGAGAAACTGGCTGCAGAGAATAATTTTAAGGTGGTGCCGGAAGGGAACTGTCAGTTTTGGGTAAACTTTGAGGACTATTTAGACACAGGTCTGTTTCTTGATCATCGCCCTTTGCGACTCAGGATTGCAACGCTGAGTGAGGGCAAATCCCTGCTTAATCTGTTTGCCTATACGGGCTCAATGACTGTTCATGCCGCCAGAGGCGGTGCCAGACGAACCCTGACAGTCGACATGTCACGAACCTATATCGATTGGTCGAAACGGAATATGCAACTGAATGATCAGACCGGTGAGAATCACAGGTTCCTCCGGACTGACTGCCTTTCCTGGCTCGCAAAACCGACTGAAAAGAAAAAGTATGACCTGATATTTCTGGATCCACCGAGCTTCTCAAATTCAAAACGCATGAAACAGGTATTTGATGTACAAAAGGATCATGTTCGTTTGATTGAGCAGGCCATGAGCCTTTTGGAAAAAGACGGCATTCTCTTTTTTTCCAGCAACCTGCGTGGCTTTAAGTTGGACGGTTCAGGCTTGAGTGATTACCTAGTAAATGAAATTACGGCGCAGACAAATCCCTTTGATTTCAAGCAACGTAAACATGTGCACCGATGCTGGGAAATTCATTACTTAACCTGATGTTTCTTCAAAGTGATGATGATCATTTTGTTTGCTTTTTATTTTATCGACCTAATGTGTCGCGCATTATTCAAACGAACGTCTATTTAATAGCAATTTTCCAACCGATCTTCGTGTGTTCACAAACGGCCGCATCTCATCATTTTACGCAGTGGTCGTCTATGCATTTATTGTATATGGCCTGCTATTGTATATGGCCTGCGTGCCGGTTTGATTACCGTCACCCTGGCCGCGGTTGTCATTACTGCAGGGTTTAATCTGAATAGAATAATTTTTAATCTGGCCTGAGATTTGTTATGTCTGAGACAGACCGCGTCTCGCGCAAGGCGCGCTCTCTACATGATTGACCTGCCTTATGAGACAACGCAGGAGTCAAAGTTACACCTGGTAAAACCGGAAGACGCAAATGCTGCACCTGGAAGATAACTGCGTGGTGATATCACATTCGATCGCTATTCTATGTCATATCGAGAAGGTATGGATCTCGATCTGGATGCTATCGTTTTAGAGGGCGGTAAGGACTACAGCGTTGATGAACGCCCACTGTGTCTGGCACGACTGATATTGCTGGATAAGCAATATATCCTGATGGATGAACCGACGAGTTCACTGGGTCGCAAATCCGATGAACATATTCAACGATTGTTAAGGACGGTACTTGCTGATCCTCAGGATGGCTGAGGGACGTATACTGCGACAAGGACCGCCGGTCAAGAACATTTCACTGATTTGAAATCAGTATATGGATGAACAGGCCGGGTAAACTCGTGGCTGATGAACCGGACAGCTGATTACGTGCTGGAGGCGACTAAAACTGGGCGTTTCCAGGCGTTCTCGGGAAGGGTATGGCGTCCCTGATGTTCTCCATACCGGTGACATAATTCAGCAAACGTTCAAATCCCAGACCGAAACCGGCGTGGGGAACCGTGCCATAGCGTCTCAAATCACGATACCACCATAACTCGTCTTTGAGTCCAGGGGCAGTCATGCGGCGCTCGAGCACGTCCAGCCTTTCTTCACGTTGACTGCCGCCAATGATCTCGCCGATACCTGGTGCCAGTACATCCATCGCAGCGACAGTCTTCTCGTCATCATTCAAGCGCATATAGAAGGCCTTGATTTCAATAGGATAGTTCATCAGTACGACGGGACGCCCGACATGCTGTTCCGTCAGGTATCGTTCGTGTTCCGATTGCAGATCGAGTCCCCATGCAACAGGAAATTCGAATTTCTGTTTGCAGTTTTTAAGGATATCAATTGCTTCGGAATAGTCCATGCGCTCGAAACTGTTGTCGATGACTGTCCGCATTCGTGTGATCACTTGTTTGTCGATGTGTTGTTCAAAAAAAGCCATGTCGTCTTCTCTTTGGTCGAGTACAGACTGGAACACGTTTTTGAGCAGGTTTTCAGCAAGGTCTGCGTTATCGTTCAGATCTGCAAATGCAATCTCGGGCTCAACCATCCAGAATTCAGCCAGGTGTCTGCTGGTATTTGAGTTCTCTGCGCGAAAAGTTGGCCCGAAGGTATATACATTGGTCAATGCCAGACAATAGGACTCGAGATTGAGCTGACCAGATACGGTCAGAAAAGATTCGGCACCAAAAAAATCCTGCTCATGATCCACACGGCCGCTTTCATTTAAAGGTAGATTGGCCAGATCAAGCGTGCTGACCCTGAACAGTTCACCGGCACCCTCGCAGTCACTGGCAGTGATAATTGGCGTGTTGATCCAGTGAAAATCACGTTCGAAGAAGTAGTTGTGGATGGCATTGGCGAGCGTGGTTCGAACTCGCGTGATGGCGCCGAATGTGTTGGTTCGTGGTCGCAGATGAGACACACCGCGAAGATATTCGAAGGTATGTCGCTTCTTCGCGATAGGGTAGGTTTCAGGATCATCAACCCAGCCGATGACTTCTACCTGCGTCGCCTGAATTTCAAGCGATTGGCCCTTGCCCTCGGATTTGACCAGTTCTCCCGTAATGACAACAGCCGCTCCCGTTGAGATTTTTAGTACATCAGATGTGTAGTTGTCCAGTTCCTGAGGTACCACAGCCTGGATTGGATCAAAGCAGGATCCGTCGTGGACAGCGATAAACGAGATTCCGGCTTTGGAGTCTCGCTTACTGCGTACCCAGCCTTTGACTGTCACTGTTTCACCGACAGAAATATCGCCTTTTAATGCTGACGAAATAACAGCATATGCCATGGAAAGCCACCTAACATAGTAAACCGGCGCATCATACCAAAACTTAAATCGCTATTTGATGTTAGTATCAAAGAAATTTCCATCTCTGATTTTGAATGAGACGTTTTATGGATAACGAACTGATAATTGAGCAGATACAGATTGGGCCCATGCAGAACTTCACTTATCTGGTAGGTTCCAGGAGCAGCATGGAGGTCGCTGTGGTCGATCCTGCCTGGGATATTGACGGACTGTTGAACCTGGTCAATGAACGAGGTTACAAGGTCACTGCCGCGTTTCTTACCCATTATCATCCTGATCATTGTGGTGGATCCTTTGGTGCCAGAACCGTCGCTGGCGTTGCTGAGCTGATGGAAACCAATCCAGTCAAGTCTTACGTTCATAAACTTGAGGCTGATGGTGTCAAAAAGGTCACGGGTCTCTCTGACAGCGACCTTGTGGCGATGGATTCCGGTGATACCCTCAAGATCAGCGATGTGGAGGTCGAGTTTCTGCATACACCCGGTCATACACCAGGATCTCAATGCTTCAAGATCAAGAATACTCTGGTATCTGGAGACACGCTGTTTATCAATGGTTGTGGTCGAGTTGACCTGCCGGGATCAAATTCAGAGGACATGTATCACAGTATTCAGAAACTCGCCGCATTACCCGATGACACGTTATTGCTGCCAGGTCACAATTATTCAGACGTCCCCAATGCGACCATGGGCGAGACCAAGAAAATAAATACCTACATGCGGATCAACGACCTGGAGACCTGGAAAACACTGATGTAATTGTGGCTTGGCAAAGCCAAACGCAATAGCTTGTAATTGTGGCTTGGCAAAGCCAAACGCAATAGCTTGTAATTGTGGCTTGGCA
>PBRC01000036.1 GCA_002725285.1 Gammaproteobacteria bacterium
CTTTCTCTGAATGTCTTCCCACTCGGACTGTGGATAGATAAGCAGGCAACGTTCTTCTGTATCGATGGTGACAACCATTTCGCCGCCGCAATGCTGCATGAGATACTCGCGATAGCGAGTCGGAACCGCCAGGCGTCCCTTCGCATCGAGATTTATGTTGTTTACACCCCTGAACATTGTTAAGACCTTCTTTAATCACAAATCATTGAGATTCAGCAAGCTAAAAAACAACACAAAAGCACACAATTACCCACTTTTTCTCACTGTGCACGATAAGAATGCAGGCGATCCTTGTCAAGTCATGTAACGGGTAATTTGTCTTTAAAACACAATGACTTAGCGATTTTTCCGAAGTCTTGTAGAGAGGTTTTGAGATAAAGGAAATCAATACATCGAGATAGACACTATACTTAAAGTAGATTCTTAAGTTATTAATATAATAGAATGATTAGGAATAACTAGAATATTTTTATATAGCAAAAGTGAATTAAAAGAGCCAACCGATAAGCCGGGTTCTGTCGCGGACAATCATTCATCTAGGATCCACGTCACCATGGACCTCAAGCGACCTACCCGAATCCGGCGCGGGACACGCCATTGGATTCCTATTTGGTCTTGCTCCAGGTGGGGTTTACACTGCCAGACACGTTACCGTATCTGCGGTGCGCTCTTACCGCACCATTTCACCCTTACCCGGTCAAACCGGGCGGTATATTTTCTGCTGCACTTTCCGTGGACTCACGTCCCCCAGGTGTTACCTGGCACCTTACCCTGTGGAGCCCGGACTTTCCTCTACTGAAATATCAATAGCGATTGCCTGGTTGGCTCAACAGACAGCCTAATGGCAGATAGAGGAACAGACAAACTATTTCTCAGACTTCAGGGTTAGAGCCAAATCGTAGTAATACTTCTTGGCAACGCCCGTTAACTTGTGAGCAACATTTGCAGCCTTCCCCGGGGGCAGTTCTTCGAGCAAGGCTTTCATTAGCTTCAATTCGTCGTAGTCGAACTTATTTTCATTTGCGCCACTTACCACAACTACAAACTCGCCCCTGATGACAATTTCTTCTGAAGATAACTTTTCTCGCAAAGTACCCAATTCACCATGAGAAATCTGCTCAAATCTCTTGGTCATTTCCCTGGCGATTGTTGCCAGACGGCCGCTGCCGAAGATATCAACCAGGTCATCCAGCATCTTCTCAATTCTGTGTGGGGATTCAAAAAACACAAGGGTCCTTGACTTCTGTTTCAAGTCACCCAACCTGGCTTGACGGGCAGCCTTCCTGGTCGGTAAAAAACCTTCAAAACTGAATCTGTCAGTTGCCAGGCCCGAGGCTGAGAGTGCTGCTAACAAAGCGCTGGCACCCGGAATTGGTACTACCTCGACTCCGTGCTCATGTGCAGCTTTGACCAGACGATAACCAGGATCAGATACTAANGGCGTTCCTGCATCTGAGATCAGCGCGACATCTATTCCAGCGACCAGTTTNTTTATCAGCATATCCGTCGCGGCAACTTCATTGTGATCGTGATANGCAACCAGGTTTGTCGTGATCGAATAGTTCTGTAGCAGCTGCCCGCTGTGGCGAGTATCNTCTGCGGCAATCAAATCGACCTGNTCAAGGNTTTCCAGNGCCCTCTTAGAAATATCTTTAAGATTTCCGATTGGCGTCGCAACAATATAAAGGCTCAAAGAACTTTTCCTGGCTGTCTGTGGTCAATTACTTACAGCGGGTGGCTGCAATTTCGGTTAGGATGCTCTAATTGTAAATCCACAAGCCAGCAAAAGCAGCTACCAGCAACAAAGAACATCATTGGGTTTTCCGTATTATCAAAACACGAACCATAAATCGAGTTTACGTTCCAGCAGTACAGCCTGTTATCCGATCTGTGCTGCAAACTGCATTACTGACAGCCACATTGATCTTCCTTCTGATCCTCTCAGGCTGCGAATCGACCCCGCGACAACAGCCCGTGGTCGCTGAACAAACGTCCGAAGAGCCAGCACCAGTTGACGAAATCCAATCGNTNCTCTCCTCANCTGACAAGNCAACCTCNGCCAGGGNAAACAATCTCCGACTTCGNGCAGCAGAGATGGCGACGGCCAACAGAGATCTCCAGGAAGCGCTGACNATTCTTAGCTCTGTTGACGACATCTCAGATCGNTCAAATGCCANAAGATACATCCTTCTGCAGNCAGAAATCGCCATCCAACAAAACGATTCACAGAGNGCCCTGATNTGGTTAGCNGACAATCGCNTGTCGGCTACTCGCTTAACTCAGCAAGACCAGATTGAAGTCGGTCAACTCAGAGCCCGTGCCTATTTTGCCGGNCGAAATTACATTGCCAGNGCGAGAGAACGCATTTTTTTTGANTCTCTTCTTACCCCATCNGAGCGNGAAGATAACCGGNAGGAAATCTTCCGGGCTCTGCTGGAATTGCCAGNAAGAAGCCTGGNGTNTCAAGCNAAGAAAGCGATAACCAGCGAACTGCGAGGATGGTTNTCTCTTGCAGCCATGACCAAACAACATCANAACGANCCTCTNAAGCAACTGCGAGANCTANACCGATGGAAGAAAGTCTGGTCAAGCCACCCGGCTGCNGTAAACCTGCCCAACAGCTTGCAGACCCTGTCTAAGGTCGTGGCGAACCAACCCAAGACTATTGCGCTGTTGTTACCNCTACANGGAAANCTGGGGACTATCGGCCGATCTATCAGAGATGGNATCCTTGCCGCNCGATTNAAGCTGGAATCCGACGTCAACATCTATATATATGACACCAGCACGGACCACATCCAAACNCTGGTGAACCNGGCTGTGGGAGCCGGCGCAGAGATCATCATTGGNCCGCTAGAAAGATCTCTGGTTACAGAACTGGCNCAGNTGGATCAACTACCTGTACCGGTACTGGCTCTGAATCGAGCANAAAAAGGCATCACACANCCGGATCTTTACCAGTTTGGCTTAGCACCAGAAGACGAAATGGTTCAGGTTGCNGATCAGGTTTTCAAGGAAGGCAAACGCNATGCCATTGCTATCTANCCAGACACTGACTGGGGTGTNAGAAACTATTCNGCTTTCAGAAATCGCTGGGTGTCTCTAGGTGGAAATATCATTGATACAGCAGAATNTACCCANCAACGGGATTACTCCGATCTGATAAAGTCTTTACTGNATGTGGATCAAAGTGAANAACGGGCAGCGGATTTNNGTCGAATCACAGGACAAAAATTCGAGTTCACTCCNCGNCGAAGGCAAGANATCGATTTTGTNTTCCTGCTGGGTAACCAGTCACAGGCGAGAGGCATCAATCCCACNCTTGCGTTNTTCTATGCNGAAGATATCCCCGTCTATTCGACATCCCATATCTATGAATTCAACGATTCAAGGATTGAATCCATTGATCTGAANGGAATCAGATTCTGCGATATCCCCTGGAAGTTGACTGACACTGACATCATTCAGACTGATGTNCAATCAGCATGGTNAANCTCGAAAACCCAGCTNGCACNATTTTACGCACTCGGGGTTGATGCATTTCGTTTGTACCCCAGGCTTCAACAGCTGAAAGAGGTCTCCGATACACGGATTTTTGGTGCGACAGGGGTGCTGCGTCTTAATCCAGACAATGTGCTTGTCAGAAAACTCATGTGGGCTCAGTTTACAGACGGTCAGGTTGTTTCAAGACCGCTGGTTATGGAGTCACCGTGAAAGCCCAGCAACTTGGCAACGCCGCGGAAGACTCCGCACTCGATTATTTAAAAGCAAGTGGTTTAACATTAGTTGAGAAAAACTACTTATGTGAAATGGGCGAAATAGATCTCATCATGAAAGATTCAAATGCACTGGTTTTCGTAGAGGTACGCCTTAGAAACAACTCACGATATGGGACCGGTGCAGAAACAGTGACTCAAAACAAAATACGAAAGATCATCAACACCGCACAACTCTATTTAACAAGGCATCCAATTAAAGGGGATCTTGACTGCAGATTTGATGTCATTTCAATGGATGGCAAGATTGACTGGATACAAAATGCCTTTACACTCGACTAACTCGTTGGAGACTTACATGGCCAAACATCTTCGCAACGCATTGATACTCAGCCTAATCTTATTGCAAGGGTGTGCGATTACTGGCCCCGTTTCCGAGGATCTGGGGAAACGAACCCTAGGTACCAAACTGGATGATCAGGGGATTAAATCTCGTGGTAAGGCAAACATCAAAAGTGCGAGTGAGCAATTGGACAAGGCTCACGTCAACATCACCGCGTTTAACGGCGTCGTTCTGCTGACGGGTCAGGTACCCTCGGAGGAGGCAAAAAACCTTGCGGTAAGATCAATCGAGGATCTTCGCAAGGTTAAACTGATCCACAATGAACTTGAAGTGGCTGGTCCCATTTCGTTTATGGCAAGAACTAATGATTCGTTGCTAACAATGAAGGTTAAAACTGCAATGATCTTCGATGAGAATACTGACGCCAATCGAATCAAAGTTGTTACTGAGAATGGCGTTGTCTATCTAATGGGATTGTTGACCCGGAATGAGGCAGATGCCGCAGTGACGACCGCCCGAGGTGTTTTTGGTGTACAGAAGATCGTCAAGGTTTTTGAATATACTAACTGAGACCAACAGAATTGAATTTCCGAATTACGTGTCCGAAAGTGAAAGACATAGTATCAGGGCAGCACAGGGTTGGCATTGAGACGTATCCGAGATCATAAGGATCGCACTACCCGGTTCGAGGCGCTTTCTATTTTATGACCTTAAGATCCGGTGGTCTATTCTTCTTGGCTGGTTTGGGTGGTGGCTCAGGCTCAGCTTCTTCCCTCGGAAACCACATGCCTTCGCCATTTTCCTTGGCCACTATCCCCATCACCGCTTCCATCGGCGCATATATCTCATAAGGAACGCCACCGAACCGACCACTGAATGCGACATGATCATCACCGATCACCAAATCACGGATCGCTGTAGCACTGATATTCAACACAATCTGACCGTCCTTTACGTACTCCATGGGCACGGATGTGTCACCTACAGCTGCATCAAGAATCAAATAGGGTGTGTAACCATTATCGATAATCCACTCGTTGATAGCGCGCAGTAGATATGGGACTGATGAAGTCATTGCCATGGTTGCCGCCTGAAAACCAATCAGAGTCACATTGTGTTTTCGATGTTGCCTGCATATGTCCAGACAACATTGTAAAATGAGAGTTTTAGTCCCTCATATCCAATTCCGCTTCAGAAAGACTAGCCTGAAATTGATCGCGGTCAAAGATTCTATCCATGTAGTCAAGTATGGGCTTGCCGTGTTTTGGCGGAAGTTCAATACCCAATTGTGGCAGACGCCAGAGAATTGGTGCCACACAGCAGTCTACGAGTGTGAAGTCGTCATTCATGAAATAGGATTTCTCGGAGAAAATCGGCGCAATTGAAACCAGACTCTCACGCAACTCCTTGCGAGCCTTATCTATGACGGTATCTTTTGATTTCCCTGCAACTAAGGTATCCACAGAGCCACACCAGTCTTTCTGGATTCGATAGATGACTAATCGACTTTGTGCCCTGGCAACCGGATAGACAGGTAACAATGGTGGATGAGGAAACCTCTCATCAAGATATTCCATAATGACCTGCGACTCATAGAGAACCAGATCTCTGTCTACCAGCGTTGGCAAACTTCGGTAGGGATTCAGATCGGCTAAATCTTCAGGCATATTACGGGGATCAACATCCAAGATATCAACCGCTACACCTTTCTCGGCAAGGACAAGCCTCACTCGTTGACTGTAGTGATCATTCCCGTTGGAATAAAAAATCATCGATGAGTGTTTGGCAACGACTCCCATCTATTCACCTCTCAAATCTGCAATTATTGGGATCATACCTGCTTATGACCGTACGATTTCTGGCATGTACTGCGGTATTTACACTCAAGTGACTGAAAAACATCACAAATGAACGCGAGCGCGACATATATGCATTGAAGGACAATCCGCCTCTCGTAAAAAAACCCGCCGATCTTATCATAGTCCTTCAGAACAATGTTGCTCTCACGATCTCAGTGTACATCCTGTCTTTTCCGTCACAGGGGAAATGACAGAGATGACAGATTATCGTTTGGAAAACTGAGGCTTCTTTCTCGCCTTTCGCAAACCAACTTTCTTTCGCTCGACAGCCCTTGCGTCACGCGTAACAAATCCAGCAGTTCGCAACGAAGGTCGTAATGTCTCATCGTACTCGAGCAAAGCACGAGTAATGCCGTGGCGAATAGCGCCAGCCTGTCCGAATCCACCGCCACCGTTGACAGTTACATGAAAATCGAACTTGTCAGTCATCTCAACAAGCTCAAGCGGCTGGCGAACGATCATTCGAGCCGTTTCCCGGCCAAAATACTCGTCCAGTGGCTTTTTATTGACCACGATGTTGCCCTCTCCTGAGGCCATGAAAACCCTCGCTTTTGCGGATTTTCTTCTTCCAGTTCCATAGTACTGCATCTTAGATAGACCTTTTAACTATATCTCAAGCGCTTGTGGCTGTTGCGCTGCATGAGGATGATCGTTGCCAGCATATACTTTTAACTTGCTCAACATCGCCCGGCTAAGTTTGTTTTTTGGCATCATACCTTTTACGGCCACCTCGATGACTTTTTCCGGCGCCTTGTCCTGCAATTTCTCAAACGTTATCGACTTAATACCGCCAGGATATCCNGTGTNGTGATAATACATCTTGTCACGTGCCTTGTTGCCGGTGACCTTCACCTTNTCAGCATTAACGACCACGATATAGTCACCAGTGTCAACATGTGGGGTATATTCCGCCTTGTGCTTGCCCCGGAGTCGATTGGCGATTTCTGTCGCCATTCGCCCAAGAACCTTGTCGGAAGCGTCAACAACGTACCAGTTGCGTTTAACGGTTTCTTTGTTGGCGGAATAAGTCTTCACTTCTCTTCGAGACCACTGTCGGAATTTGGGAGCGCGAATGTTACTTATTCGACATGCGATAAGCAAGCCGAAATAGTTGATTTATCAGCATTTTCTTACCGCTTTGACACCTTTTTCCACCGTCTTTCCATCATCATGGCAGATGCTCGCATGCCAGATAGTCATGTGACTGCATTTCCCGTAATCGGCTGCTTGTACGCCGAAACTCGAAATTCAGCCGTTCCCCCCCGTATAGANCCGCAATCGGCACTTCTGCAGACAAAATCAGCTTCACNTTATGGTCGTAAAACTCATCAACCANGCTGATAAANCGTCTCGCTGCGTCTTCTTTTCTGACATCGAANNGCGGCACATNGCTTATCAGAACTGTCTGGAAGATCCTTGCCAGCTCAATGTAGTCGTTTTGGCTGCGGGGACCTTCACACAATTCGCTGAATTCGAACCAAACCACGCCATCACCACATTTTCGNGTNNTTATTTGCCTGTTTTCAATCTCCAATTTCACATCATCTTCGCCGNTGTCCGGAGAAAGTGAATTNAAACTCTGGTTCAGGCTGACATCAGCNGCCTGATCCAGTGGTGAGTGATAAATCTCCGCCANTTCCAGGGCTCTNAGCCTGTAGTCAACGCCNCCATCCACATTCAAAACCAGCGTATGGGCTTTCAGCAAGTCAATGACCGGTANGAATTTTCTCCGCTGCAGACCGTTTTCGTAAAGGCGGGAGGGTTCAACATTGGACGTCGCNACCAANACNACANCATGTTCAAACAGTGATTCGAGTAATCCGGNCAGAATCATCGCGTCNGTGATGTCGCTNACAAAAAACTCNTCAAAACACAGNAATCCTGCCTGCGACGCGAACTCAGCCGAGATCTTTTGCAGNGGATTTACCTCTCCCTGCAACANTTGCAACTGCTGGTGCACGTAACGCATAAATCGGTGGAAATGCATGCGTCGTTTCTCTTTGNTGGGTAAAGAATCAAAGAACACGTCCATCAGGTAAGTCTTGCCCCGCCCNACGCCTCCCCANAAGTACAGNCCACGGATGTTTCGATTCGCTTTCTGNCCGCTAAACACTCTGGTCAGNAAGCCAGGNTCCTCGATNGGCAACAACAGATCATCATAGAGTCGCTGCAGGTGNCTGACGGCTTCNGCTTGCGCAGGATCCGATTTGATATCTCCGATATGAAGAGCATGCTCGTATCGCTGCCGCGGCCCGGTTTCAGNCATCTNGNACTTAGGTTTCTAACCTTGGANCCGGTAAGATGCGGATTTAGAATGAGCTTCNAGACCCTCTTCCTCTGCCAGGNTAGCNGCGGCACGGCTAAGATTAACAGCCCCNCGGGCCGAGCATTGAACCACTGANGATCTTACCTGGAAATCATAAACNCCCAGGGGTGATGCAAACCTTGCAGTTCCACCTGTNGGNAAAACNTGACTTGGTCCTGCAGAGTAATCTCCGATAACTTCAGCGCTGTGATTCCCTANAAATATTGCACCCGCGTGCTGGATTCCTGACAAGATCTTCTNCGGATCCGCCACCGCGATTTCCAGGTGTTCAGGTGCAATACGATTGACAAGTTCTGTCGCGTCAGCGTCAGAATACACTCGTATCAGCGCACCTCTGTCTGAAAGTGATTTGCTGATTATTTCACTGCGGGACATCTGAGGTAACAAGTTAGATATCTGCTGAGATACGTCCTCGAGAAGTGTTTGATCTGTTGAGATAAGTATTGCCTGCGCCAACTCATCATGTTCCGCCTGCGCAAACATATCCATCACCAGCCACGAGGGGTCCGCACTGCGGTCGGCAACGATCACTACTTCTGACGGGCCAGCGATCATATCGATATCTACCTGCCCGTAAACCATGGCTTTGGCAGTGGCAACAAATATATTTCCCGGTCCGACTATCTTGTCAACTCTGGGAATGAGATCTGTACCGTAGGCCATCGCTGCGATTGCCTGGGCGCCACCAATCGTGAACATTCGATCTACGCCACAAAGGTGCGCAGATGCCAGCAGGATTTGACTGATTTCACCACCAGGTGCCGGGACAACCAGATTAATTTCTTTGACACCGGCGATTTTCGCTGGAATAACCGTCATGACGACAGATGACGGGTAGGATGCTTTTCCCCCAGGAACATAAACCCCCACACGTTCCATTGCACGAACGATCTGACCAAGTTGATTACCTTCTTCATCCTGGTATTCCCAACTGGCCGTTGCACCCAGATGTTCCTTCTGCTGGAGGTGATATTTCTCAACCCTTTCAATTGATGTCCGAAGGGCGTTGATGACTAATGGGTCAACTTGTTGAACCGCGCTCGACATAACATCCTTGGTGATTTCCAACTCTCTTATGTCCTTGTAATCTGCCCGGTCAAATTTATTTGTCAACTCAAGCACAGCCTCGTCACCTCGATCTCTAACATCATCGAGGATATCCTGAACAACTTTTCTGACATCAACTGATGTTTCACTTGGCACTTTACATAACTTATCTAACGAGTCAGCAAAGGTGCTTGCCTGCTGATCGAGTAACTTAATCATAGCTATCTAATAATTTCATCCAACTGACCCACAAGTTTTTGTATATGTTAGTGCTTCATCTTCATTGACGTCTTGCTAACAATTAACCGAGCACTTACATCTGCGACATAGTCAATCGTAACAAGACCATTTGCCTTCAATGTGTTGCCGGTTTCAACAATATCGATTATCTGATGGGCAAGATCTAACTCCTGCCTTAGGGAGCGCCCTTTTGTTAGTGCGATAGTGATTGAATTGTTCATGGTTTTCTTGGCCTAACGAGAGTGAATCCGCTCAATATGCGCGCCAAGTATTCGAAATTTTTCTTCTACTTGTTCGTAACCCCTATCAATGTGATAGATGCGATCTACAATCGTATCCCCTTTTGCAACAAGACCTGCTATTACAAGACTCACAGAAGCTCTAAGATCATTGGCCATAACGGGGGCGGCATTTAATTCCGCCACACCTTCGACTAACGCAATGGTGTTGTTGCCTTCAAGTCGAATGTTCGCTCCCATCCGGTTTATCTCGTGAACATGCATAAACCGGTTTTCAAATATTGTTTCTTTGACCGTAGCCGTGCCTTCTGCAATTGAATTCATCACCATGATCTGGGCTTGCAGGTCAGTAGGAAATGCTGGATAGGGTGCGGTCACCAGACTGACTGCCTTGGGTCGTTTCCCCTTCATATCCAACTCGATACCCTCGTCATCAACAGTAATCTCAGCACCAGCTTCTTCCAATTTGGTCAGTACAACTTCCAAATGCTCCTGTTGCGCTTCTTTGACTTTGACCCGCCCTCCGGTTGTTGCAGCAGCAATTAAGTAGGTAGCGGCTTCTACCCGGTCAGCAATTACCCGGTGAGTACATCCGTGCATGGACTCCACACCATTGATGACAATAGTCCCCGTACCCACCCCGCTGATATCTGCACCCATGGCATTAAGGCAGTTCGCCAGATCGACAATCTCAGGTTCTCTTGCACAATTCTCAAGCACCGTCTGCCCTTCTGCCAGGGTTGCGGCCATCATCACATGCTCGGTTCCACCTACTGTGCAGAAATCAAAACTGAAATGCGCACCCTTAAGTCGACCATCAACTGAGGCATGTACATAACCTTCATTCATTTCAATCCTGGCACCAAGCGCCTGAAGGCCCCTTAGGTGCTGATCTATCGGTCTCGGTCCAATCGCACAACCACCAGGTAACGAAACGATTGCCTGTCCGTAGTGGGCAAGCATAGGGCCAAGTACCAGAAACGAGGCCCGCATGGTTTTCACCAGGTCATAACCTGCCGTGAAACTCTTAATCGTATTGGCGTGTATCTCGATATTCATCTTCTCATCAACGACCACCTCGACACCAAGGGAGCCGAGTATCTCGATCATTGTCGTAATGTCACGAAGATGTGGCACATTACTGATCGTCACGGGTTCGTTCGCCAGTAATGAAGCAGTCAGCATTTTCAATGCAGAGTTCTTCGCCCCGGAAGCTCTAAGCTCACCATCAAGGCGAGTACCTCCATGTATGAGTAGCTTATCCAAATCTGTGTCCTAGTCCTGTATCTCGTCAAGGCTGAGACAGGTCATAGTGACGGCGTGTATCTCTCCTGAGCTGATTTTTTCATTCAGCAGGCTGTAAACAAGCTGCTGGCGTTTCACCCGATTGAGCCCAGCAAAAGAATTACTCACCAGACGCAGGGCCAAATGGCTGCCATCAACAGTAAGTTCAGTGTCACAACCATCCAACCCGTCAACCAGTAGATTTCTAATCTCTTCTTCATTCATAGAGGATCTGTTACCGCAAGACTTCTAAAAGGTGCGCATCATATCATGCCAACACTCGGAAACACGATGGCCGAGACGTGTCCGAAAAACCGTATTTAGCAGGGAACTGATCGGGCAATGAATCCTGCAAAGATTCTTCTTCCGCGCCAATGGTCAGACCAATAACCTTTCCGTCTATAAGTCCTTCGGTCAGAATGACAGCCCTACTATCGGTGCTGATCTGATCGGCACCGGAGTCGATTTCCAGTCTTACAACCGCCATGAATGTGACCAGATCGAGTGTGATTTCTGTAACACTAACAACAATCACGCCTGAGAGATCAAGTATGGAGTAGCCATTGACTAGAACCCTTCCCGTATCTGGTCTTAACTGCCCACCCATCAGATGCAGCAATGCGGTTTTTCCAGTTCCGCTGGGTCCCATGATGGCGACAATCTTGCCTTTTGGAATCGATAAGGTAATAGCATCGAATATGCGTCGTGTTCCGCGGCTAAAAGTCAGATCTTCTATCACTAGATGATCATCTTCCATACGTTGTAACGCTACCATTACTTAATTCTGGAGGCCATTTCTGTTGACAAATGCACAAGGATTGATTGACGTGAATCGCAGACTTATTCAGCAAAGAAGAAATCCGCCTTGCAAATGCTCGCAAATACAACTTTAATTGTTAGCCCGCCACTAACCATTTCATTTTGAGGGGTATGCTGCTCTACAGTATCTTGCTTCTGGTAGGATTTCTTATTTTATTCAAGAGTGCCGATCAGTTTGTCATTGGCTCTGTTGCGACAGCAAAAAATCTCGATATCTCACCTATGGTAATCGGTCTGACAGTCGTTGCACTGGGAACTTCTGCGCCTGAGATATTTGTTGCCATTGCAGCATCATTAAAAGGTGAGGCTGAATTGGCTATCGGAAACGCTATTGGTTCCAATATCGCTAACGTGGGTATGGTTTTGGGTATCACTGCCATGATTGTGCCCCTTCCGTTCAAACCGGAGGTTCTTCGCAACGATTTGCCAATCATGATCGTGGTGACACTTTGCGCAGGTGCCGCTCTATACGATCTTCAACTCACTCCGCTGGATGGGGTGTTGCTGCTATCTGGCCTGGTTCTGTTCCTGCTTCGCATATTCCTGGAAAGTAAGAAGTCCACAACTGACAAAATCAGTTCACCGCCGAAGATTGATGAACTCAGTGGGTTCCCAGAAATGTCGATGCCCAAGGCTGCACTCAATCTCGTATTGAGCCTTGTGTTCTTGTTACTGAGTGCAGAATTGCTGGTTTACTCAGTGGTTGCCATCGCTCGCCTCATGGGAGTCAGTGAACTCATTATCGGATTGACCGTCATTGCCGTCGGCACAAGTTTGCCAGAGCTGGTTGTGTCGGTAACCGGCGCCATTAAGGGTCAGACCGATCTTGCCGTCGGTAATATCATCGGTTCGAACATTTTCAATATTCTTACGGTCCTCGCTGTTCCCTGCCTGCTTGCACCAACTCAGTTTGATTCAGATCTGCTCTGGCGAGACTATGGTGTGATGTTGGGCATGGCACTTATAATGGCTGTCTTTGCCTACGGCATCTTGAGTCGGGCTTTGATAACCCGCTGGGAGGGACTGCTGCTCTTCCTGATCTGGTGCACTTACCTTACTTCTCTTTACTATACAAATGCCGGTGTCACCGCATAATCCGACTCACCTTCAGGTGTTTCAAATACGCCACTGCTGATTCATACTGCACTTAATCATCAATACCTCCAATCGTATGCAATCTAGTCGTTTCATCGTCTTATTCAGCCTGATTCTGTTGTTTGCGGTAGTCACCAACGTGATCCTTGACCAGGATTCCGCCTCTGATCCCATCCAGATTTTTGCAAAAAACGACCCAGATCTTTACATGCTAAACGTGAATATTACCCGGTTCACAGCAACCGGTGCCCGTCAACACAAAATCAAAGCAGAGAAGTTCACTCATTTTCCTTTAACGGACACGACAACCTTAAAAACACCCTACATGACCCTTTTTGCCACCCAGGACGACACGGAACCCTGGGACATCGCTGCCAAACATGGTCGCCTGCTGCCGAAAGTTCAGGTTCGCGATGAGATCGTGGAATTGTGGGAAAAAGTGCTTGCGATACAGGAAGACACGAATGGTAACTTCCTCAGTATTCAAACCGATAGCCTGACTGTGTATCCCGAAAAGGATTTCGCAGAAACAGACCAGAAAGTTTATATCGATGACAATACAGGACGAACCGTCGCAGCCGGAATGAAAGCCTATCTGGAAGAAGGTCGGTTCATTTTCTATTCCAGTCACTCGCAGAGGGTGAAAACTATTCTGCTACCGACATTTGACTAATACAATCGACCATGAAACTGGGTTAGAATCGATTAACTTTCGTCAAGTAATCATGAATGAAATCGTCACTACTTGTTCTCATCGCCTTAACTTATTTGATGCCCACAGCCGGTTATAGCCTGAGTACAGACCAGAGCCAACCGATCAACATCCAGGCCGATGCCGCCATCGTTGATAACAAGGCGGGTGTCACTATCTACTCCGGCAATGTCACCATCAATCAGGGCACTCTTCTTATCACCGCTGATGAGGTTAAGGTAATCGTTAGTCAAAAGGAGGTCACGCAAATTATCGCCAGCATGAAGGCAAAATCAGAGATGCTGGCTCACTATGAACAGCTCCCGGACGATACCGACGAACCTGTTTCTGCCGATGCCAGAACGATTACCTACTTCCTGAAGGAACAGCGACTTCACCTTGCCGGAAATGCTCATCTGAAACAAACGCGGGATACATTCTCAGGCGAACTTCTTCACTACGATCTGGCCAAAGGCATCGTTGACCTGAAAGGCGGAGGGAAGGAAAAAGGCGGCCGTGTAAACATCACACTCACGCCTAAGAAATCTGATTGAAACCGGCTGCGACTAAATATGACAAACCCCCATTTGGTTGGCAGCAGATTATCACTGGATGGTTCGAGATTAATGCAGTTGACTTAAGATTAACGCTAATTGATTTAAAATAAATGTAAGTTGGAATAAGATAAATGCTAGTTGAGACAAGATAAATGCGAGTTTTACGGGCAGAGAACCTGGCGAAGACCTATCGAGGTCTGCCTGTCGTTCAGGATGTTACTCTTTCGATTCAGGGCGGTCAGGTAGCAGGACTGCTCGGACCTAATGGTGCTGGCAAGACAACCTGCTTCTACATGATCGTGGGTTCGATTCGGGGCGATTCGGGAAAGATTCTCATTGATGATCAGGATCTCTCATCTTTGCCCATGCATGAACGGGCCCGTCAGGGTATCGGATATCTGCCCCAGGAAGCATCTGTATTTCGTAAGTTGACGGTGGCAGAGAACATCATGGCGATTTTAGAGATGCACAAAGATCTCAAGCACGCACAGCGAGTCGAAAAACTGGAGAATCTGTTGGAGGACTTTCACATTACTCACATCCGCAACAACATTGGCAGGACGTTGTCAGGTGGTGAAAGGCGACGCGTTGAAATCGCGCGTGCTCTTGCCACTGAGCCCGCATTCATCCTGTTAGATGAACCTTTTGCAGGCGTTGATCCCATTTCAGTCAACGATATAAAGACGATTATTTCACAACTGTCAGACCGTGGTATCGGCGTTCTTATCACTGACCACAACGTCCGTGAAACGCTCGATATCTGTGAAAAAGCTTACATAGTCAATGAAGGTCGTATTATCTCTGAAGGCACGACTGAAACCATCNTGGCAAGCGAACAGGTTAAAAAGGTCTTCCTNGGNGACGACTTCCGAATGTAANTAACAACGCTNNTTTTTCGGNTCTTTNTTGATTCTCNTCCAATAACAGTTCAAGAAAGCAAACACAAATATCACAACTAAACAAGGTTCTCATCNGTTGANNNCATGAGTATGATTANGCCATGGCAATGAAACCGGTTTTAGCNCTCAAANTGGGGCAGCAACTCAGNATGACCCCGCAACTGCAGCAAGCAATCAAGCTNCTGCAGCTCTCAACTTTTGACCTGCAGCAGGAGATTCAGGAAGCACTTGATTCCAACTTAATGCTNGATGAAACCAACCCTGAGGAAAGTGAGCAGGATGAGGANCCNACATCATTAGACACACCTNAAGAGACAATTGAGGGACAGACNAACGAGANTGAATCGAGCAGCAGCGAATCCGATGCTGTCGAANCAGATGATCAACCGCCCCCCCCTAATCCTGAAATCGACGGTGAATCCGTTCCCGATACGAGCGAGCAACTCAGTTCGGATTCNATCGCTGANGATCTGCCAGTTGATAGTGTCTGGGAGGACGTTTGGGACGATGNACCTTTACCGGCAAGCTACACTGCATCAGACGAAAACAGTGACAATTATTTTGAAAATCAGAATTCTTCGTCGGTTTCTCTACAAAGTCATTTGGAAGAGCAACTAAACCTGCTTCACCTTTCAGAAANAGANGAGCTGATAGCCATGTTAATTATCGANGGGCTGGATCAGGNTGGTGTGCTGACAATTACTCTTGATGATGTCCTGNTNAGCATACCTGAAGAGCACCCTGAAGAAGTTGAGATGGATGAGGTNGTAGCGGTGCTTCATCTCATACAGCATCTGGATCCAGTGGGTGTCGCTGCAAGAGATTTGAGAGAATGTCTGACTATTCAGCTCAATCAGCTGCCAGGCACGGTGCCCTGGAAGAAAGAAGCGCTCATGGTAGTTGCAGACTACCTCCCCTATCTGGCCAGCCGCGACTATGCCTATTTGATTCGTAAAACCCGATTGAAAGAACCCGAATTAAAGCGGGTTATTGCACTAATCCAGACTTTGAATCCTCGCCCTGGCGCCGACATTTCACCATCAACAACCGAATATATTGAGCCGGATGTCATCGTTACCAAAAAGAACAATCGATGGGTCGTTGAGCTCAATTCCAAGTCAGCGCCGAGGATAAGGGTGAATGCAGATTATGCTTCAATGGTGAAACGAGCAGACAACAGTACTGACAACACCTATCTGAAGAATCACCTGCAGGAGGCCAGATGGTTTATTAAGAGCCTGCAGCAGCGTAATGACACATTGCTTAAGGTATCGAGTAAAATCGTCGAATATCAGCGAGGCTTTCTCGAATACGGCGAACAGGCGATGAAACCACTGGTTCTGCACGATATCGCAGAGGCCGTTGGTTTACATGAATCAACCATTTCACGGGTTACTACTCAAAAATACATGCACACACCCGCGGGTGTATTCGAACTGAAATACTTTTTTTCAAGCCACCTAAGTACTCATGCCGGGGGCGAAGTTTCGTCTACTGCTATTCGCGCGCTAATCAAGAAACTTGTCACCGAAGAAAATCCGTGTAAACCTTTAAGTGACAGCAAAATTGCCAATCTCCTCGCTGATCAGGGCTTCAAAGTCGCTCGAAGAACCATCGCAAAATATCGCGAAAGCCTGATGATTCCCCCTTCGAATAAAAGAAAACAACTTGTCTGACCATCCACGGGATCAATGACTCAGCGCTTACTGCTTTCCAGCATAATGCCAGGCAACGAAAATTCGGATTTTTCCTTATCATCCAGAACAAAGCCTCTATGATCACTACCTATCCTATTAATTTAAAAAAGAATAATTTACAGAACTGATTTACTTGTCCAATGTCAAATACATTGGAGTCTAGAATGTTATATTGAAACCTATACCCAAGCGATTTGGGTTCTTTTCACTTGATTAGGAGTAGACCTATGCAAATCAGCGTTAGTGGTCACCATGTTGAAGTTACCGATTCTCTTAGGAATTATGTCGAAACAAAGCTTGATCGGCTGGAACGGCACTATGATCGAATAACTAACATGCAGGTGATACTCAGCGTTGAAAAGCAAAGGCAAAAAGCAGAGTCCACTGTTCGAATATCCGGGGGTGAGGTTTACGCTGATGCTGAATCAGAAGACCTCTATACGGCGATAGACAAACTTGCAGATAAACTTGACCGGCAACTCATCAAACGGAAAGAGAAAAGCAAAGACCACAAACAAAGAAGCGGGGCTCGCTGAAGCGGGCCTCGTTCATTGGGCGATTTGAAATTCACTCGGATTCCATCTAACGGGTTCCCCCGGACTGTACCGGTGATATAATGCCAGCTTTCGCATAGTGGTAAGGGCGAATCAGTGACTATTGAATCAATCCTCTCTCCAGAGCGCACTCATTGCGGCATTTCAGCCTCGAGTAAAAAGCGCGCGCTTGAAGAAATTACGGTCAAACTGGCAGGTACCACTCCTGGTGTAGAAGCCGAGGAGCTGTTTGACAAACTAATCAACCGGGAAAAGATGGGTACGACCGCAATCGGTAATGGAATCGCAATTCCTCATTGTCGATTAGAAGGTTGCGAGGAAATTACCGGCGGGCTGTTCACGTTGGAGCATCCGGTTGATTTCGAAGCCTTTGATGACCGACCTGTCAGTGTACTATTTGTCCTGCTGGTGCCTGCAGAAGAAGTTGATGAACATCTACAAGTGTTGGCCATGTTGGCGAAACGATTCGAATCCGCTTCATATAGAGAAAGCTTGATCAGCGCCAACCACGACGGCGAACTGTACCAGGTCGCGATTGCAGATTTGGTTTCAGAGGTCAAACAGGCCCGGAGTTAACAAACCAGCCGCTTGACGGCACATCTCTTTGTTAGGAGACTGCCACAAAAAGGCACACATATGATCTCGCTAATCATAATCAGTGGGCGTTCCGGATCAGGGAAAAGTACGGCTCTACACGTACTTGAAGATCTGGGTTTCTACTGTATAGATAATCTGCCCGTTAGCCTGCTGCAACCTCTTATATCAAGGCTTTCGGAAAGCCAAACTTTGAAAAAAGTTTCGGTGAGTATTGATGCCCGGAATATCGCTGAAGATCTGGCTAACTTCCCAAACGTGATCGCCAACATTCATAACGTCGATCTGCAGGTAGTCTACCTTGACTCCCTGAGCCCAACCCTGGTGAAGCGGTTCTCAGAGACCAGACGCAAACATCCTTTGAGTAACAAGAACCGGGATCTGCAAGAAGCTCTGGAGCTTGAAGCAGATCTGTTAGATCCAATTTCTGCGATGGCTGACTTAACCATTGATACAACCAGCCTGACTATCCACGAGTTGAGAGATCTCATCGGTACCAGAATTACCGGCGAGAACCAGGAACTTGCTCTTCTGTTTCAATCATTTGCTTATAAGAACGGTGTTCCAGTGGATGCAGACCTGGTGTTTGACGTTCGCTGTCTACCCAACCCACACTGGGTTGCTAATCTTCGTTCTCAGACTGGTCTCGATGGACCGGTCGTTGAATTTCTTGAGAGTCATGATGAGGTCTCGGCCATGTTAAAGGACATTGACACTTTTCTTGACACCTGGTTACCAAAATTCAAGGAGAACAATCGCAGCTACATGACGGTGGCTGTTGGTTGCACCGGAGGACAGCATAGATCGGTGTACATCAGCACCGAGCTCTACAAACGATTTCTGCCCCGGTGGAAAAATACCCAGGTAAGACATCGGGAACTAGGAAAAGTCAATGATTAACATAAGGCAGCTCGTATTTTGGTCGAGAAGACGGTAACGGTTCAGAACAAACTCGGACTGCACGCTCGCGCTGCGTCTCTGTTTGTACAAACATCACAGGGGTTTGCCTCATCAATCACTGTCGCTAGCGAAGCTGCTACAGCTGACGGCAAGAGTATTTTGAAAATGATGCTGCTACAGGCAGGTAAAGGTACCGAAATCAAACTAAAGATTGATGGTGACGATGAAGATGAAGCTATGGCCGCTCTCCTGGATCTTATCGCCACAAAATTTGGCGAAGAAGAATGACGCATGTCTACGCTAGCTGACCACACGCCGATCGACAAGTTAAACGAGCTNCTGGCCAGNGGGACTTATGANCAGATCAGAATCCTGATTGGCATTCTCAAGCCAGTCGACATCGCTGCGTTNCTGGAGTCCTCGCCGCCGNGAGAGCGAACCGTCATCTGGAACCTTCTGGNGCAGGAACAACNGGCTGACGTTCTTCAGGAACTCGATGAAGAACTGGTCGGTGATTTACTTGCACACATTCCGACCGATGACGTCGTTCACATGTTNGAGCAAGTNGATTCCGATGATGACCTGACGGATATTCTCCAGCATNTGCCTGATGCAATTNCTCATCAACTGCTCCGAAGCATGGACTCTCAGGANCGNGACCGTGTAGAGAATCTACTGTCGTANCCGGAGGATACAGCAGGNGGATTAATGGATACTGATACCATTAGTGTTCGTACTCGNGTGACACTGGANGTCGTACTAAGATACCTGCGGCGTCATACGGAAATACCGAAAATGACNGACAATATTTTCGTCGTGAACAGACATGACGAATACATCGGGCTTCTACCCCTGCGCAAATTGTTGGTGTCCGATCCGTCAATGAAGGTTCAGGACNTGATGACCTCTGAAATCGAACCNATTCCAGCAGANATGCACGAATCAGAAGTCGCTGCAATATTTGCCAGATATGACCTGGTTTCGGCNCCAGTGATNGATCAGAAGGGTAATCTACTCGGTNGAATTACCATTGATGATGTAGTTGATGTTATCCAGGATGAAGCCGATCACTCNCTGCTNGGGATGGCCGGCCTCGATGAAGACGACGACACCTTTGCTCCCATCNTCAANACGGTTCGGTCTCGNACCCTCTGGTTGGGTGCAAATCTCGTGACAGCTTTTATTGCTTCAACNGTNATCAATATCTTTGAGGAGACGATCGCCAAGGTCATTGCCCTNGCAGTACTGATGCCCATTGTCGCCAGTATGGGNGGGGTTGCAGGCAGCCAAACGTTAACCCTGGTTATCAGGAGCATGGCGCTGGGTCAGCTTGNCGATAGCAATCAACGTTGGCTGATTAATCGAGAACTGGCGGTCGGCGCTATCAATGGCATCGTATGGTCGTTGGTCGTCGCACTGACAGTAACATTGGTATTTGATGACATCACGTTGGGATTTGTGATTGCCCTCGCATTGATAATCAACATGTTCACCGCAGTGCTGGCTGGTGCTCTGCTTCCCAGTATTCTAAAAGCAATGAACATTGATCCAGCGGTTGCCGGAACTGTTCTTCTTACCACAATCACTGATGTGGCTGGCTTTCTGTCATTTCTCGGATTGGCCACTATTTTCTATGCGTAGTCTTAACAATGTCTGACCGATCAGAACCTGAAGATGACGAGTTTAATGAGCGCCCGAGTAAATCGCAGCGCAAACGAGACGTGAAAGCAATTACTGATCTGGGTGAGAAGCTTATGATGATTCCGCAAACCCAGCTCGACCAACTACCCTATCCGAAAATTGTTGAGGCGATTCGAAAAGGCAAGAAAATCAACAAGGGAAATGCCCGAAAGCGCCAACTTCAATACATTGGCAAGTTACTGAGAAAAGTGGATTTACAGGAAGTTCACGAACTAATTGACAGATTTGACACCAGTTCACGTGCCCATGTCCTGCAATTTCAGCAACTCGAGACATGGCGTGAGCTTCTAATTAAGCAGGACAAAGCAGTAATGGGAGAAATCCTACATCAATTACCGGATATTGATATTCAACACCTTCACCAACTCGTCAGGAATGCCGTCAGGGAAGCAGATGAACACAGAGAGCCACCCATACANTTNCGTAAACTATTCCAGTACNTGAAGATGGAAGCNGGTCTATAACTGAAAAATCCTCCGAGCAGCGTGCNGGCTTNCTTCGCAGGGTACGCAGCTNTGTACTTCAGGAAATTCTTTCTTGTTTGTGTACTGGCATATCGTTGCGCATTTCATCCTGCCTTTCGTAATCCAGATCAGCGATGATTATCTGCTCGCCTCTACCCGCCCTGGCGATGATCTCTCCCCAAGGATCAACCACCATACTATTGCCGTAGGTTCGTCGACCAGAATCATGTTCACCGCCCTGACAGGCAGCAATGGTGAAACTAAAATTTTCGATAGCACGAGCGCGCATCAGGATTTCAAAATGTGCCCGGCCTGTAGTCTCTGTAAATGCTGATGGTACTGTAAAAGAGCGCACTCCCAGAGCACGCAAACGGCGATAAACCTCAGGGAATCGAATGTCGTAGCAGACAGTCAATCCAAATTTGCCAAAGGGAGTTTCCACTGCCTGAATCCGGCCACCAGGTTCAAAGGTCGCAGATTCGATATAGTTCTTCTGATTATCGTCAACCACTACATCAAACATGTGAATCTTGTCGTAACGGGCTACCTCTACACCATCTAAATCAACGACAAAGGATGCAGCCCTGACCCGCCCGTCTTTAATTTCAGTCCCATCTTCCCGGTGGGTCACAGGCATTGTTCCGGCGAAAATCCAGCAATTTACGTCTGCTGCAATCTGCCGGATGAACCGACGCCCAATCTTATCGATTTTAGCCCTGGCAATTTCAAAGGGATCAGGGTTCGCCAGTGCAAAGAAGTTCTCCGGCAAGAAGATAGCGGCCACGTCATCTTTCGCTGCCTGTCTGATCAGGTCCTCGACGCTGATCAGATTTTTCTCAAAATCCCAACTACTGACCATCTGAACCAATGCNATTTTAGGCATCTATTCACCTGTTGGCANATCTNGTGAGTCTTCNGGCGTCTCACGAACCGTATCATCAAAAATCGAAANAAATTCGATGACAGGTTCATCTACANTACCGGTAATCTTGTACTTGGCGCTACTNATCGCATTAATCTGTNTTNNAAACAGCNTCTGGGCTATAAAGACCCCAGCACCTGTCAGAGGACCTACCGCAATAGCCGAATAGGCAGCATACCANGGCAGATTTCGNTTAACAGGCAAGGTCACGATCATGTCATTATCCAACTGCCGATCAACAAGGTTTATTCTACCGCCAACCTTGAAGATACTTGCTGCTCCTTCGATAATGATCGGGTCAACAACGTCAACGATGCCCTGATTAAAACGAGAGGAACCACTGATTTTGTCGAAGCTGAACCCACTTTCAACGACGTCATCAAAATCAAAACGAAAGCGTCTGCCGATTGAGGCAAAATCAAAAATCCCAAGCAACTTCAGGGGGCCAACGTTAGCGTCTGCCTGCACAAAACGACCCTTACCGTCTGTCAACTGAACCGTGCCGGATATTGTTTCCAGATCTATCATCGCTGGCGAACCGGGCCACGAAACTTCTACCTGAAAATCAAACTCCTCACCCTCAATACTAGAAGCAAACCCCCACTCTTCGAGGGCCACAGCAAGATCAGGCACAACAACATCACCTTCGAACAGACTCTTATGAATATCATCTTGCAGTTGCCAGTACACTGACCCACTACCATTAAGTTTTATGCCCTTGACTTCAGCTGATACTGACTCTAGTACACTACCAGAAGACTGGGGGCGATAGTTAAATGACCAGGTTCCATAGTTCTCATCATCTAACAGTAACTGTGCCACCGAGAAATCGACGGACGTCAGTTCTTCCGGGTGCACATCAGAAAGAGGATCGCTCGCAACATCTTCACTGCGATCAAATCTTAGATAATCCAGATTAATCCCCAGGGCAAGAGCATCATCATCCGAAATGGAGACATTACCCATCAGCATCTTGTTCTCAAGCTGAACTTGCCAGGCCCCGGTTCCTCTAGTGACTGACATTTCTATATCATCCAACTCAAATCCAAAAACGTCCAAAGTCCCAACGTCGATGTTAATCGAATCCAGAGTAGCAACGAGTTCATCCTCGAGAGAAACTGACGACTTATCATCAAGATCCTCGGAGAGCGCTTGCCACTCTTCATAGGTAACATGATTAATCTCACCTGTAACATTGAGATCGTTATAAGCCACCGCCCCCATAGTGCTCTTACCGAAATGAATTTGCCCACCCACTAGCCTTTCTTCCCAGATTTTCAGCGACGCTTTGACCTCATCTTCCAGATTCAATTCAATTCGGTATCCCGAATCGAGGAAAATCTGGCGATACTTAAAGGCAACTTCACTGCCCCTGGCCTTAAACATGGGTGATGGCAAGTCAATTTCCACACCTCGCAGGTTAGTGGTTGCTTCAAGAAAAATCGGTTCGCGCCATTGATCACCATAGGGTACATACAACGTCGACTGATAATCCATCGCGCCATCAGCCCGAGTCAGCAGTATCTGATCCGACCAACGGTAAAGCGACTCAATTTCGACATCACCATCTACATGGACATTAATCACACCACCTTTACTATTTCCGTGAGTTTCAATGCTGCCAACGGTGGATTTATCGAACAAAGTGGCTGTAAATCCTTCAGAGTTCAGTCCCCGTTCAGTCTCATAGGAGAAGTCCCCAAATAATTCATCAACCTGCAAATCATAACTTGGCATAAAAACTCTGCTTTGATCCACCGTGACTGTAACGTCTACCTGAGGATCTTCCCCTGCACGTTCTCCGATCGGGATATCCAGCAATACAGTAGCCGCCATTGCTCCTGACCCAATCCACCCCTCAGCTATTTTGTTGGTTGATAAATACAATGGGGTTTCTGTCAAGAAGCGAATGCCATCTGAAAATGAACCTCGCAAGTTCCCGTTCACAAGAATTGAATCAACCATCCCGGATCTTAGAACCGGGATGGTTACTTCAGAGCTAAATACTTCACTGTCAAATATCATGCCGTTGACATCATCGGAGTGCACTTCCCTGTTTCCGATGTAAATGGTGCCCACCAGATCATCTATTCTCGGCCATTCTGGTGTATAGTCCAGTATCACATCCTGTACCGAAAAAAAGAGTTCGTGGGATTTTTCTTTTTTCGGTGACACAGCGGCAAATGAGCCGTGAATAACAATACCACTCTCGTTGGATACACCTCTCAAGACAGCCTGGTTTACCCACTTCCTCACCTCCACGGATATGGTGTTTGGCATGTACAGATGAGCTTCGAGTAAATCCGCGTTGAGAATACCCACTTCCAAACCCCAGTTCTGGTCGCGCTCATTCTTGGGCAGATTCATGACTAATCGTCCTTTCACTGTCATCGCACCTGAGGTCAGCTCAATCAGACTCGAATTCAACCTGAGGATCCCTGATTGATAGCTATAGTTAATCCTGGCATGAGCTGAATCTACGTCCCAGGGTTCTCGAAATTGCTTTGGAAAAAGCATCTCAAAAGGCTGATCATTGTGGATATCAAGAAAACCATCCTCTGCTGACAGACTGATAAAACCATCAAGATCTGAAAAGACGGGAACTCCCTTATAGGTATCAACCCTCACATTCTGTAATGCCCCAGAGGCTCTTAATGCGGGTGATTCCTCCCCCACTTGCGCTAACAGCAATATCTCCTCGACACTACCCCTGGTGTTTAACGCCTGTATTGTGTTGATCGTCGCTGAATCAAACAGGTCCAACCGTCTGCCTAATTTGATGAGTGTGTTGCTTATCTTACTTATAGGCACACTCGCCACATGCGCCGACAGTTCCATGCCTTTATCATTTTTCTGAAACGAAAAACTCGCCCCATTCAGTTGCCATGCTTCTTCTACGATCGTGCTTTCCAGGGATTGGAAATAAACTGAACCTTGTGTCACTGAAGCAAAATCAGCAATAAACTCGATGTTGGATCCATTCAACAACTCAACCCGGTCCTGACTGGATTCCAGAACGACACGGCCAACACGCGGCAGACCCTTGACTTCAAAGCCTCCTTTCTCGACATTCATCCAGAATTCGCCACTTAGCTCCATCTGTGCGAGTTCATAGCCACGAAATTCATAGGTCGGCATAAATTCTGTCAGCTCAAGTGAAGGAAGTTCTAAATAGAGTTCGCACTTGAAGTCTTCTTCTCTNGGATCACCCTGATACCGGCCTGACAACTGAAACTGTGTGCTGTTNGTAGTNTTATCGAGTGAATAGCTCAAAANCAGAGGCCATGACAGCGTTTTAACGTTGTTTATCGANCTCAGTTCAAAAGGATGTTCAGCATCACTACTGACCTTGTAGCGTATTCTCTGACCCAACACACCAATATCTACCTCTCGTAATCGAACGGACTCAATGAAGGCTACCGAATCAAGCAAAGGTTCTGGGTTAAACAGCTCCTCGGATCGAGGTATTCCAACAACAAACCAGCCTCCTTCTGCTGCACGCTGCACACTTAATTTCAGTCCCTCTAATTCGATTGCTCGAATGATAATCGTACCCTTTAGAACTGTTGCAACCGTATCGAGTTCAAGTACAACATGGCGAAGTCGGATAGCGGGATTTTCGACTGACCCTATCACCAGTCCTTCAACGATGATCTTGGGATCCAGGTACGTCCAGCTGCCATCAAGCATTCTAATACTGACAGGGATATTCAGCGCGTCGCTTACCAGTGTTTCGATATTGGGTCGAAAATGATCAATTGTGTTAATGAGCACACGGCCAATACTGACATAGACAGCTGCAAGACATAGTGACAGTAACAGCACGGCCAGCAGCACATGTATGATCAACCTTCTGGTAACGAGCGTGAGCATATTCTAAGGCGTCGACACTATTAACTAGGTGAGGTCAGAACGACATCAAACTGTTCTTGTGTATAGCTGGCCTCTACCTGGAAGCTGATGCTTGCATTCAGTGCTTTTGCCAGCTCAGCCATACAAACTGCATCCTCATCCAATAAGCGATCAACAACAGGTTGTGCTGCCATGACCAGACACCTGCGATCTTTCAAATCTCTCGCTGTTCTCTGGATATCTCTGAATATTTCCAGGCAAACCGATTCTGCTGTCTTGATAAATCCTCTGCCAGCACAATTTGCACAGGGTTCACACATCCTCTTAAGTAAACTCTCGTGAGTACGTTTCCTTGTCATTTCAACAAGGCCCAATTCAGAGATCTCAGCGATGTTCCATTTAACCCGATCGCTTTGCTGCCTTTTTTCAAGGATTCTCAAGACCTGCCGCTTATGTTCTTCATTGACCATGTCTATGAAATCGATAATCACGATGCCACCGATACTTCTCAGTCTCAGTTGTCTTGGAATGGCAGCTGCCGCTTCAAGATTGGTCCGGTAGATCGTATCTTCAAGATCTTTCCTCCCTACAAAGGCTCCGGTATTGACATCAACGGTCGTCATGGCTTCGGTTTGATCAATAACCAGATAGCCGCCGGACTTGAGTGGCACTTTTTGCTGCAGAGCGGCCTCGATCTGATCTTCCAGGTTGTGAGCATCAAAAAGCTGCAAGTCTAGTGAAGACAGCTCCAGGCAACTGTTCTTTCCCGGAATAAAATCTCCAAGAAACCGTTCCATCACTGAGAATATGTTGCGATTGTCTACCAGGATTTTTACAGTCTCTTTACTAATAATGTCTCGCATGACTCTTAAATGCAGAGGCAGATCCTCATAGACCAGAGAGGGTGCTTTTGCCCTCTGCGAATCCTGATTGACCGATAGCCAGCGAGAGCGCAGTAACTCCGCGTCTTTTAAGATTTCGTCCTCGCCCGCACGTTCGGACGCCGTGCGTACAATGAATCCATCACCCAGTTCAGGTTGATGGATTTGTCCAAGTATGTCCTTTAGGCGCTGCCTTTCATCCTCATCTTCGATACGTTGTGAAATACCAATATGAGATGTTTCCGGCAAATAGACAAGAAAACGAGACGCCAGCGAAATACTGGACGTTGCTCTGGCGCCTTTGGTGTTGATAGGCTCTTTTGTTACCTGGACAAGCAAATCCTGACCATCACGCAATATCTGATTGATAGGCGGATACGCAACTGATTCACCACGGTCCAGCATCACCGATTCGTGAGAATCAACCAGATCAGAAACATGCATGAATGCCGCCCGCTCATGCCCTATATCGACAAACGCACTCTGCATCCCAGGAAGTATTCGAACAACTTTGCCCTTATAAATATTCCCTACGGTTCCACGAGTATGAAATCTCTCGATGAATATTTCCTGCAACAAACCCTGTTCAACAACTGCCACCCGGGTTTCGTGCGATGACACACTGATGATAATTTCTTCGGCCATGCCGAGTTACATCCTATCCAATTAATAATTCTGTTCATGTATTGTTGCCTAACCAGGGCTAAAAACTGATATCCCAAAAACTGAAAGCGCCACAGCAGTTTCCATTAATGGCAAACCCACCACATTGCTGTAACTCCCTGAAATGGACTCAACAAATACTGCCCCACGGCCTTGAATTCCATATCCGCCTGCCTTGTCCCGCGGCTCGTCTGTTTTCCAATAATCTTTACATTCATCTAGATTTAGTTTCCGAAACTTAACAAAAGTTTCGACACGAAATGTCTCTGTAGATTCAGTTTTACCACCTGAATCACCACCCTTCTGACCGAGGGAAACATCAGTCATGACGATATGGCTCTTGTCTGAAAGCCGCTGCAGCATATCAATGCCTTCATCACGACAGGAAGGTTTCCCCAGGATTTCATTTTCTAAAACAACAATTGTATCTGCACAAAGCACAACCGATCCCGGGGAGACAAGAGGGCGATCAAGGACGTTTTTCAGCTTAGATCCGGACATTCGATTAATATAGTCCTTTACCGACTCATCTTCTTCTGCCGATTCATCGATTTTAGGTTTAACAATTTGGAACGACAAACCAAGTTGTTCTAATAAAGAGGCTCTGCGAGGTGACGCAGATGCCAGGATCAGTTCAATCACACGCCACCTGTATCCAACTCGCACCCACTCTCGCACATCTGAAACTTCCCTCCCTGCCACAACATCAGGTGACATTAAAGAATCGACGTAAAAATCTCAGAACTAAAAAAATCCATGGCCACAACAACGCACTTACAAAAGCAGGTACCAGGTACCACATATTCCATTCTGACAGACCTGCGATATTCTCTATCCAGGAATTAATCAACTGACTCAATCCTATCGTCGCAAAGACCACCAGGCTCTGCTGCCAGACTGCAAACATTCTGAGCCTCTGATACAGACTTGATGAAATGTACGCAACAACAATGAAGGCAATTCCATGCTGACCCAGCAGGCTTCCCAGCAAAACATCAACCAGCAAGCCAATCAGCCAGGCAACTGCAACACCAATTCGATGAGGCAGAGCAATAATCCAGTAAATGAGAACCAGCACGACCCACTGAGGTCTCAGATACCCAAGCTCCCAGGGGATAAATTCAGGCAGCGACACAACAGACAACAACATGGCTATAACAAACGTCATGGCAATCACCCAGAGACTATTACCTCTGTCGTCAACCACCGCTTCCATTCCCATCATCTCCGGGCGCTTTCAGCAAACGCTCTTCAGTAAAAACCAACAAAACATGGCGACTTCTACCCAGCAGTGCACTCGGTGTTGCCGTTGCAGCAGCAAACGGCTTGCCTGGATCATGTTCCACCTTGTTTACCACTCCCACCGGATAACCCACGGGAAAACGATCTCCAAGCCCTGAACTGACAAGGAAATCACCTTGCCTTATATCTGCTGTGTCCTGCAGATGCATAAGTTCAAGCTGCCGAGTAGCACCGGTGCCGGACGCAATCAAGCGTAAGTTACTTCGCACAACCTGAACCGGCACTGAATGTGACTGGTCACTGATCAATAAAACACGGCTTGTCAGTAGACTGACCTTGATGACCTGCCCCATTAGTCCTTGTGCATCCAATACGGGTTGGCCCACGAAAACGTCGTGGTTCNAACCTTTGTCAATGATTACNTCATGCCTGTTGGGATCTGGATCAACCCCAATTAGTTCGGCGACAATAACATTGTNTTGAAGTTTNGCAGCTGACCCGAGCAGATCGCGGAGTCGATTGTTCTCAGCAGTCANAGCTGCCATCTTCAAGGTCTTAACNTTTAATAGCAGCTGCTCTNGCGCCAGTTTTTCAAGTTTTTCTTCAAGATCACTTCTGGTTGAAAATACTTCCTGAACTGCTTCAGCGGTCTTATTAGGGTAATCGGCAAATATCACAACGGGGGTAACCAGGACGGTTAAGCCACCACGAACTTCATCAAGAAAGTCAGACAGGTGATCTACTACCATGAGCGCAAGCGACAGGATACTGAAACCCAGCATCTTGTAACCTATCGTCGTTTCTTCTAAGAACAGAGACTTAATGGAAGCTATCCTGGTTCGTTTCAGTTAGGTGTTTCTTGTTCTACTTGTACTTCTCACTTATTACACCCAGGCGGTCCCTCAGAGCAGTTTCTGGGCAGGTCCCCCAGGCGGTTCCCAGGACTCTATTGAATTGAAAGTAGGTCGCTGTCTCCTCGATCTTTCATGATTTCAAGCGCTCGTCCACCACCACGGGCAACACAGGTTAGCGGGTCTTCAGCAANAATCACCGGCAAACCCGTTTCGTTCGNNAGGAGTTGATCCANTTCTCTCAGGAGAGATCCACCNCCNGTCAGAACNATACCACTCTCAGCGATATCAGCTGCAAGCTCAGGTGGTGTTTTTTCAAGAGTTCCTTTAACTGCCTGCACAATGACAGATAGTGGTTCCTGCAATGCCTCAAGTATTTCATTACTATTAAGAGTAAAGCTACGGGGGACACCTTCTGCCAGATTTCGACCCCGCACATCAATCTCTCTCACTTCATTGTATGGGAACGCGGTACCAATCTCTTGTTTGATTCTTTCGGCAGTCGCATCGCCAATCAAACTGCCTTGCGTTCTTCGGACATAAGCGATAATCGACTCATCGAACCTATCGCCACCCACTCGTACAGATTGCGCCAAAACAACACCATTCAGTGATATCACTGCGATTTCAGTGGTACCACCACCAATATCGACTACCATCGTACCAACAGCTTCATGAACGGGCAGCCCGGCTCCTACTGCCGCAGCCATGGGTTCTTCAATTAAAAGGACATCTCTGGCACCAGCACTCATTACTGATTCTCTAATGGCACGCCGTTCAACTTCAGTCGATTGGCAGACCACACTCACCAGCACTCGAGGACTGGGACGAATCAGACTATTTTCATGGACCTTCTTGATAAAATGCTGAAGCATCTTCTCAGTGACCTGGAAGTCTGCAATCACGCCATCCTTCAGCGGTCTGATGGCGGTTATATTCCCAGGGGTTCGACCCAGCATGCGTTTTGCATCAATGCCGACCGCCGCCACGCTCTTCTGGTTGTTGATGTCATTTCGGATGGCAACAACGGAAGGCTCATTGAGTACGATTCCACTCTCACGAACATAAATGAGGGTGTTTGCAGTTCCAAGATCAATGGAAAGATCATTAGAAAACATACCCCTCAGATTTTTAAACATGAAGGCGCCTTATTAACTAGGTGCAAAATCAATCGTAACTCTATCATTTATGGAAAAATTTTAACAAACTAAAGGGCTGTTTTGATCGATAAAGTATGCAAATCGCCGATATCAGGGTCAGATCTAAAAAACGGTTGTTGCAAACACAAATAAATCATCGCCGAGATTGCGAATCTCAGCAAACCTGATTAGCATTCGACGCCCTGAAAATACCAAAATTCGTACAAACAAGAGCAACCCATGATTGTTGATAAAAAAGTCGTAGCCAACATAGCAGAACTCGCACAACTCGAGATACTCCCGGAGAATATGCAGGAGTTTGTTGATAGTCTTACTGATGTGCTCAATCTGGTTGAGGAAATGCAGTCTGTCGACACAAACGGCATTGAACCCATGTCAAACCCTCTCGATGGTGTACAACGGCTTCGAAGCGATACAGTGACCGAATCTGATCAGCGCGACTACCTGCAGGAAGTCGCTCCAGAGACGGCCAACGGTCTGTATCTAGTACCCAAGGTCATCGAATAGGAATATCTGTCAGATGCATGAACAATCAATCAGTCAGATGCTGGATGCGCTCGATCGTAAAGAATATTCCTGCGAAGAGCTGATCACGCATCACGTGGATCGAATTCATCAATTGGATGAGCAGCTCAATACCTTCATTACCCATACCGCAGAGCAGGCAGTGACTCGTGCCAGAGTCCTGGACACGGCAAGGGCAAAGGGAGAAGCGCCTCCACTTGCCGGTATTCCAATTGCTCACAAAGACATATTCTGCACCGAGGGAGTGAAAACCTCTGCTGGCTCTCATATGCTGGACAACTTCACTTCGCCCTACGACGCAACGGTCGTCGAAAAGCTTCAGGCGGTCGGGGCAATCTCGCTGGGTAAAACCAATATGGATGAATTCGCCATGGGTTCATCAAACGAAAACAGTTATTACGGTGCAGTAAAGAATCCCTGGTCCGAGACAGCAGTCCCAGGTGGTTCTTCCGGTGGTTCTGCAGCTGCAGTGGCAGCACGTCTTTGTGCCGCAGCCACCGGTACAGACACAGGCGGTTCAATTCGACAACCCGCATCCATGTGTGGCATTACGGGATTGAAACCAACCTACGGTCGGGTATCTCGATGGGGCATGATTGCCTATGCATCAAGTCTCGATCAGGCAGGGACACTGACAAGAAGTGCAGAGGATGCTGCAATCTTGCTCAATGTGATGGCTGGATACGACCCAAAGGACTCTACCAGCCTGTTTATGGACGTTCCTGATTACACCCAAGCACTAAACAAGCCAATTGATGGACTGCGGATTGGTGTGTGTCAGGAATATTTTGGCCAGGGACTTGATCCTGATATCGAATCCGGCATCCAGCTGGCACTGAAGATGTTCGAATCTGCGGGCGCGGTAATATCAGATGTCACCATACCGGCCAGTCAACACGCAATTCCGGCATACTACGTCATTGCCCCTGCTGAAGCGTCTGCCAACCTGTCTCGATATGATGGCGTACGATTCGGTTACCGATGCGAATCCCCGGCGGATCTGGCTGACCTTTACCAACGAAGCAGGAATGAAGGCTTCGGAACTGAAGTCAAACAACGAATTATGGTTGGCAGCTTTGCGCTATCTGCTGGCTATTACGATGCTTACTACCGAAAAGCTCAACAGATCAGACGTTTGATTAAGGATGATTTCCTTGCTGCATTTAAGAAAGTGGACTTGATAATCGGACCAACAACCCCCACTCCTGCATTTAAGATCGGTGAAAAGAGCGAAGACCAGATTTCCATGTATCTCCAGGACATCTATACAATAACCAGCAACCTCGCCGGACTGCCAGCTGGTTCCTTTCCGGTTGGATTCAGTCAGGGCTTACCATTTGGGGTACAGATCATTGGAAACTACCTGGATGAAGCTCGAATCCTTAATCTGGCCCATCGGCTTCAGCTCGAAACAGATTGGCACAAGATGAGTCCTGAGGAGTTCAGCTGATGCCGAGAGCAGACTGGGAAGTTGTCATTGGCCTGGAAATACATGTCCAGCTCCTGACGCAATCAAAGATATTTTCAGGTGCAAGTACTCGCTTTGGCGCAGATCCAAACACCCAGGCTTGCGCGATTGACCTTGGTTTGCCAGGTGTTTTACCGGTCGTCAATGAAGAGGTCTACAAACGTGCTGTCACCTTCGGGCTAGGTGTGGGTGCCAATATCAATACTCGGTCTGTGTTCGATCGAAAAAATTACTTCTATCCTGATTTACCAAAAGGCTACCAGATCACGCAACTTAGCGACCCAATTGTCGAGGGAGGCGAAGTCGAGATCCCACTTGCCGATGCAACCAAGATCATACGCATCACCCGTGCGCATCTTGAGGAAGATGCTGGCAAATCTCTGCACGAAGATTTTCATGGCCAAACAGGTATCGACCTGAACCGAGCGGGAACACCCCTACTGGAAATTGTCTCAGAGCCAGATATGAGATCCTCTGCAGAAGCGGTTGCCTACGCCAAGTACATTCATCAGTTAGTCACTTACCTTAAGGTTTCTGACGGTGAGATGTCTCAAGGCTCGCTACGATGTGATGCCAACGTATCCATCAGGCAATTTGGTGATAATGAACTCGGTACGAGGACTGAAACCAAGAATGTCAACTCATTCCGTTTTCTGGAACGGGCGATCGAATACGAGATCGAACGGCAGATCGGCGTGCTGGAATCAGGCGGCACCGTCAATCAGCAAACGTTGCTGTTCGATCCTGACAGGGGTGAAACTCGCCCCATGAGAAGCAAGGAAACCTCAAGAGACTATCGGTATTTTCCCGAGCCTGATCTCCTGCCGGTCGAGATAGACCAGGCTTTTATCGAGGCAATTCGTCAAAACATGCCTGAATTGGCTCCCCAAAAAGCCCGGCGGTTTGCTGAGGAATATCAATTATCTGATGAGGATGCAAGATCACTGTCTGCTGACAGTCATCTGGCTGACTACTATGAAAAGGTTGTGGGCGTTGGCAAGGATTCAAAGCTTGCTGCCAACTGGGTACGAGTTGAATTATTGGGTCAGCTGAACCGCAAGAACATCGATATCAGTGAAACGCCAGTGGATGCTAAAGAACTGGGTTATCTCATCGCTCGCATCAAAGACGGCTCTATTTCCGGAAAAATCGCCAAAACCGTTTTCGAGGCATTATGGGAAGGTGAGGCAGAAAGTGCAGAATCCTTCATTGAAGCAAATGGACTCGTCCAGGTGTCCGATTCCAGTGAACTGCAACCACTCATTGATTCAATTATTCAAAACAATCCAAAGCAGGTTGAGCAATTCAAAGCTGGAAAAACCAAACTCATGGATTTCTTTGTCGGCCAGGTCATGAAAGAAACCCAGGGAAAAGCTAATCCAAAACAGGTAAATGAACTGCTAAACAAGAAACTGGGCTAGAAGGCGTCGAGAAATCTCGCAATTCGTTCTGCGTTGGCGCCAATGTCACTTTGACCCACCCGAGATACAGAACGCACATCAATCTTTGAACCACTACCATCAGAAACAACTCGAACAACCAGATCATCCTTAAATCCGAACCAGAAAGTGGTTGCGGTCGCTTCAACGATTCCGCTTTCATTGTTTGAATTCACAATCTCCAATCCCTGGTTCGTGAGGACCTCAACGGATCGTTCGACGGCTTCTGCAACGGACAAAGGCGTCTGCAATGGTTTCAATTCGGGATAGGCGCCCAGTGTCTCCTCTGCCAACTTCGCCACCGAGCCTTCATATTGATAATCAAGGCTGTTCGCTGCGTCCTCACGCAGAGCAATCACCGCATCAAACTGAGGAGGTGACCTGGTATCGGTGCTGATATCGTGAATTGGCGGAACAGACCTTGCCTTTAGAATCTGGGGGAGCATGGCGACTATGGGTACTACACAGATCACCATGGCAATGAGTATCAGATTTCGATCTTTAACAAGATCACCTTTGATGGCCACAATCACCAGGATGACTGAAGCCAGAAACACAAGCATCGCTGCAGCCACGGCTACCAGCAAACTCATCAGGGATGGAATCAGAGCCGTGATCCCAGTCTTGTATCCCATCGGACCAGAGACTAACAGGAAAACTGACAAACCAGCGCTGAATATGAGTAGCTTTGACCACCAGGTAGTTTCTTCCATTCTTTCCTCTGACGAAGTTCAGGGTCGCCTTCATACGCTGTTACCAGTTTATGATTAGGCTTCTTCGAAAACTGATGAAGCATCTTCGCTGATTAGGATTAACGAGGCAACCTCGGAAGAACTCCAGAATGTAAAATTCACCGGCCCACAGCGTGCCAAGAAGATTATTTAATACCGTCACGGGTATGACAATCAACCAGATTGCAGCGATACCCGGTCCAATCTCTTGAATGCACTCACCAGAACCGGATGCTCTCCCTGCTCAAGATAGCCATCTTCAAAGTGAGTCGTTTCAAAGTTCTCCATTTTATGAAGATACTTCCGCATATTTTCAGGCCTGTGTGGAATGGTGACTTCAGGTACTACAGCTATGGTTCGGGCACTGTCCATGAAGGCATCAAGAAGTTTCGTCGAATCTGGTGCAGGCGTGGTCATGTACTGGATGGACTTGAACATTTCCACCGGATTCGTCGACATATCCTCATAGACGATGGATACCGGCTGCTCCTTTGCACGCCGGATCAGTTAACTGCTCATGGGCGGCCTCGGTTCCAACGGAAACGAATCTAAGGGAAATCCTTTCTTTCCACTACACAATTTCAAAAACGGCAAGGGTTCACACTAAACAGATTCAAGAATATATTCTGCCAATAAGACCATTATTCAATGGCTTATATCAGCAAAGCTAGAAATAAACTAAACCCTGCTGGCTGCTCTGCTCATTCGATGAAGTGACCCTGCCTGACGACTCGAACGGGCTGCTCCAGGTTGTTCAGTTCATCCAGGGGATTGTGCTCGTACAGTACCAGGTCAGCGTCAAACCCAACCGAGATCTGACCAACGATATCACCCAGACCAATGGCATCAGCACAATCACTGGTTGCCGCGCGCAACGTTTCAACCGGGGAAAAACCCGCAAAATAGGCAAACACGGCGAGTGCCTTAGGCAAATCATGATGTCTCACATTCGGAATCCCGGCATCAGTTGACGCAATCAACCTGACACCTGCTGTTCTCATCTTCGCGAAGTTTTCCTTCAACAGTTCCTCAAGCTGATCCGAGCCGATTCGCCGCTGCCAACCAACATTGACAGTGGGAGATACCCAGATTCCTTTGTTGGCAATCTGGTCTACCACATCGGCATCGAAGTCCTTTGCCCAACCGTTATCACCAACCCAGGAGCAGTGTTCAATCGTTGTCACTCCAGCCTCACTGGCATTCCTGATCCCCGATGTACCATGACAATGTGCGGCAACGCGGTAATCTTTCTGGTTGGCCAGCCTGACTATTTCTGTGAGTACTTCGACATCGAACTGCGCGTCCTTTGGCGTTGTTCCGGGAGTCAGTGTCCCGCCAGTGGCCATAACCTTAATCAGATCGACATCGTGGGCAGTCTGCCTGTCGATCACTGTCAATGCTTCATCGACGTCCTGTGCTTCGCCACCCCAGAAATGACAATGTCCCTTGACCGAGGTAATAGGCTGCCCTGCACAAACAAGTCGCGGGCCGAGAACCTTCCCCTCGTTAATGAGATCCCGAAGCTCCAATTCGATCCATCTGCCGCCACCTAAATCTCTTGCGGTGGTGATGCCAGCACGCAGCATCTGCTCAGATCGAATAATCATCTCCCTCAGCAACTGATCTCTGCTTACCTCGCCTTGTGCAGTCGCTGTCTTGATATCAGGGTTTAGGCACATATGAACATGTGCATCNACAAGACCAGGTATCGCCACCAACCCAGAAAGATCCATTCCGGACTGTGCCCCGGCTGCGTCAGATGATTCAACAGCTGAGATCTTACCTTCCTCAATATGAACTGCATCCGCATCACTTAACTGATCGGAGACACCATCCCATATCTTCAGATTTTTTAACCACATCTATCGGATCCACTTAACGAGAATTTGAGCTGGCAATCACTTAGATTTCGATCTATTGCCGTTTATCACTGTAAACAAATAGTGTTGAAGCCGCAAAATTAAACAAACGGGCACAACCCACACCGGATATCAGAGCAAGTAATCGAAACTCACCGAAGAAACCCACCTCAGTAGTTAACATCAGATACTCACCGTAGTTGATGCTAAACCCAAGAGAACTGCTTAACACAAGTTCAATCCACTAACTTACATCTGTCAGATCAACGAGCGGATCAGCTAGTTAATTCTGCTTATCTCTTTTAATCCAGTAAGGATTAGATCCGGGATGACATGATCAAAGAGTTTTTCCCGATTAAATAACTGCGCAAAACCACCAGTCGCTATCACAAGCGGTGGCTCTTCCGAAAAAACCTCTTCTGATATTCTGCTGACTAATTCCTTGACCATCCCCACGTTTGACCAATATAAGCCGGCTTGAATACTCTCAATTGTCGATCGACCAATGCCAGAATCCGGTGGCAGGATCTCGACAGAAGGCAGTTGGGCTGTCTTTGATTCAAGCGCATCCATCGACAACCTTAATCCAGGCACAATATTGCCACCCAGGAATTCCTTGTTCCTGGTTATGGCACACATGGTCGTTGCAGTACCAAAGTCCGCCACGATCAAATTGCGATCCGGGTGCAATTTGACAGCACCAACAGCATCGGCAATCCGATCTGCACCAACCTCCCTCGGATCTCTGTAGAGGATTTTCAATCCTGTCTTTATCCCCGGTCGCAATATCAGAGGATCAACACCAAAATATTTTTGACAGCAAGCTCTTAATGAATAGAGCAAATCAGGAACGACACAACATATCACGACAGTATCTATGTTATCTGGATTTATATTGTTTTCGCGAAGCACAATACGAAAAAAAACGCCTAACTCATCAGATGACCCCCGAGTCTGAGAGGCATGTCTGAACTGCGCCTGCAGATACTCACCTTCGTACACACCACCGTAAATTTGACTGTTACCCACATCCAGGCAGAGAATCATTGGCTTACCTCAGCGATAGAAACATTGTCAATCAACCTTACCTTACCCAGTTTTGCAGCACCAAAACGTCGACCATCATATGTTTCAATGTAGTCAACATCAAAACCGGAATCTGTTAGTCGTGAACAAACATCTTCATCAGGAACGTCAGCTACGAGAGCTTCGTACAACCGCGGTGCTAGTTTCCTTTCGCTGTTATCCAGATTCAGATTTCGTGAACTAAATGCCAATCCATCCTCCTCTCTGACAGTCTGGCATGCAACTATTTCAACATCCAGAAAGAACGCATCCGCCATACTCTCAATAAGTTTGTACTGCTGAAAATCCTTTTCACCAAAGTAGGCTCGCTGTGGTCTAACAATGTTAAGCAGTTTCATTACAACGGTCAGTACACCTGTGAAGTGCCCGGTTCTATGTGCACCACAAAGCCTATGACTAAACTGTGTTTCTTCCACCTGGTACCGAAATCCATCCGGGTACATTTGCTCATAATCCGGCATTAGCACAATCTCAATGCCGAGATTTTTTGCCAGTTCCAGATCCGCTTCAACGGTAGCTGGGTACTTCTCCAGATCTGCAATATTATCAAACTGTGTTGGGTTGAGATAAATACTCAGCACCGTGACATCACATTCCGCNACNCTTCTTTCTATCAAAGCAGCGTGTCCAATATGCAGCGCACCCATTGTTGGCACGAAACCGATTTTTTTAACCTCGAACTCTTTTCGCATCTCCCGGTAGGTATTTACTGAATCTATGATTTTCATCGATAGGATTCCTGCAGGCTGGGAAAAGCGCGTTCAACGACGTCATGATGGAAGGTATTCACGGCATTCTGAATAGCACTATGACTATCGGCATATCGCCTCAGGAATTTGGGAGAAAATTCCGGATTCACACCCAGCAGATCATGCAACACCAGTACCTGACCGTCGGTGTGGGGGCCCGCGCCAATCCCGATTGTCGGGATGGAGGCGCGTTGAGATACGCAACTGCCAAGTTTGGTTGGAATACACTCGAGCACAATGGCAAAACAACCTGCCCTTTCCAGTGCTTTTGCACCGTCAATCAGTTTTGACGCCTGGACTTCATCTTTCGCCTGAACCTTGTGCCCACCCAGGTTATGAATAGACTGAGGTGTTAAACCCAGATGTCCCATGACTGGCACACCGGCTTCAACGATATGCTGAATAAGATTGACCTGGTGAGTATCGCCTTCAATTTTGACTGCATTTGCGCCAGCCTGCATCAGCCGGTAGACAGTCTCCAACGCTACTTCCAATCCGCGACTGCAACTCAAAAACGGCATATCGGCAATTATGAATTTGTCCGGTGCTCCCCGTGCAACTGCTGCAACATGAAGCTCCATCATCTCTACTGTCGCATGGACCGTCGATTCAAAACCGTGCATGACAACCGCCAGTGAATCACCGACCAGTATGCAGTCTACCTCTGTTTCGTTAAGGATTTTGGCTGACCAATGATCATAACAGGTCACCATGGATATCTTTTGTTTGTCGATTTTGCGCTTGTTGAACGTAAGTATATTCATCATCTATCTCCAGCAGAACTGGTCACAATAGAAGAGTCACAAGCTTCAACTAGCCTCAACCGTAGGTCGTCGGTACCTGTCCTCTACTGGATCAAGTCCCACATCAATATTTGTGGTTGTTAACCTCTTACACGAGAGAAAAATCTNGTGTAAGNCGTCTCCGTCCCCTTGGGGATCGAAGCGAACTGGCAGAATATTGGAAAACGGACAGGGTGTCCAGGTGCAATTCTTGCCGCGAGGAAATTACGTTTTACCCCTGGCAGGTGAGGCCTACTGGTTGAAGATTTCGCGGATTACTTTTGCCAGAGCCTGCCTGAGATACTGACCTGGAGCAGGCGTGAGACCAGGATAGAATTTGGGTATTCCAAAACTGACAAGGACGAAGGTTTTAAGTTAAATGTCTCAAGAGCCCCTGGTGTATCTGGCCCGCATGGTGGGCCCGGAAGGACTCGAACCTTCGACCAATGGATTATGAGTCCACTGCTCTAACCAACTGAGCTACAGGCCCAAATCTACGCCAGGCAGACAGGAGGCGCAATTCTAGCAGAACTCAATACGCTTACAACCATGGGGTGTACCAGCATCCTCTAATTCAGCAGATGACGAATCGCTCCCCTTGGTACCAACTACCAGATTCGTTCGTGTAAGCAATAGATCGCGAACTTCAACACAAACTCAATACCACCAATCAACAGGGCGAGATTTATCTCGCCAGTGACAAAAACGCGATGACTGCAGTCNTCAAGGTTGCAAGAATTCGCCAGGAGAACGCCTTCAGAATACTACGCAGACGAGATTCCTTGTATTCTGGAATCTGTGGATTCATATCATTACTCACAGATCTGGCATTTCCAGGTAGTCGAGTATTATTTTAATACACTGATCGACAGTCATTTCAGCCGTATGAATATCAAGCTCCGCTTTTTCCGGTGCCTCGTAGTCACTATCGATGCCGGTGAAATTTGGCAGATCACCGCGCCTGGCCTTTTTGTAGAGCCCTTTTGGATCTCGTTGCTCTGCCGTTTCCAGGGGCACATCGACGTAGATCTCAATAAACTCGTCATCATCAAACAACGCTCTTGCCATATCGCGCTCTGATCTGAAAGGTGAAATGAACGCCGTCAAAACAACGAGACCTGCATCCACCATCAAATGGGCTACTTCTGCAATTCGACGGATATTCTCAACTCGATCTGCATCGGTAAACCCCAGGTCTTTATTTAAGCCTTGCCTGACATTGTCACCATCTAAAATGTAGGTGCGAATACCCCGTTTATGGAGAACCTGCTCTACCGCGTTTGCGATAGTTGATTTACCTGATCCACTCAGCCCGGTAAACCAGAGACACTTACCCGGATAGTTATTCAGTTTGACCCTGGCTTCCTTATCAACCACCAGCGCCTGACGATGGACATTCTGGGCTCGTCTGAGGGAAAAATTGATCATGCCAGCACCAACCGTCGCGCTTGAATAACGATCGACAAGAACAAAGGCTCCAAGACCCTTGCAGGAAACATAGGATTCAAACGGGATCGCTTTGTCGAGACTCAATGTCAACTCACCGATTTCATTCATCGACATGGCATGTGTTGACAGTTTTTCAAATGTGTTGATGTTGTACCTGAACTTAATATCCGTGATGGTGGCATTAACTCTAGTGGGTCCCATCAGGAACCAGTAGGAACGTCCAACAAAACCCTGCTCCTGGTCCATCCAGACGACAGACACTTCAAACTGATCAGACACTTCACAAGGTTCATCAGCGGCGACAAGAACGTCACCTCTTGATACATCGACATCCCGGTCAAGTGAAATAGTAACGGCCTGGTCGGTCACAGCCTGATCAAGGCTGGACTTGTACAACACAATATCCTCAACCTTCGCGATCTCTCCCGAGGGCAGAATTCTGACTTGCTGATCCTTCTCAATCATTCCTGCAACGACGGTTCCTGAATACCCCCGGAAGTCAGCGTTGGGTCGATTAACCCACTGGACCGGGAACCGAAATGGGTAATCAACTTGACTGTGACTGACTTCAACCGTTTCAAGATATCCCAGCAGTGTTGGTCCTGCGTACCAACTGGTGTTGTTCGAACGCGCAATCACATTATCGCCCTTAAGCGCCGAGAGAGGGATTGGTGTGATTGTCTGGAAGTTCAGATTCTCAGCAAAATCCAGGTACTCATCTACGATCTGTTCAAACACAGGCCGATTAAAGTCATTCAGATCCATTTTATTTACGGCGATGACTACGTGTTCGATGCCGAGTAGAGAAGTGATAAATGAATGTCGTCGTGTCTGCGTCAACACGCCTTGTGTCGCATCAATCAGTATCACTGCAACATCTGCTGTTGACGCACCGGTGACCATATTGCGTGTATATTGCTCATGACCTGGTGTATCGGCGACGATAAATTTCCTTCGTTCTGTATTGAAGAATCGATAGGCAACGTCAATCGTAATCCCCTGCTCTCGCTCCGCAGCAAGACCATCAACCAGCAACGCAAAATCAATTTCATCACCTTGCGTGCCCATCTTTTCTGAATCTGATTTCAATGCCGTAATCTGATCCTGAAAAATCAACTGAGCCTCGTACAGCATTCGACCAATTAGCGTACTTTTGCCATCATCAACGCTGCCACATGTGATGAACCGCAATAAATCAACTTCTGACTGTTTATTTATGTAATCGTCTACCCGGGCTTGAATAGCGGTATTCATTAGAAATAGCCCTCTTGCTTCTTCTTTTCCATCGAGCCAGACGAATCCGTATCAATCGCTCTCCCCTGGCGCTCACTCGTTTTGCTCTGCAGAAGTTCCAAGACAATGGATGGCACATCCTTCGCATCTGATTCAATGGCACCCGATAATGGATAACAACCGAGCGTTCGAAATCGCACCTGCATCAATTCAATTTGCTCATCTTCGAACAGTTGAAGGCGATCATCATCGATCAGTATCAGCAGACCATCCCGATTAACAACTGGTCGTTCTGCTGAATAGTACAGGGGTACAATGGGTATCTGTTCTCTATATATGTACTGCCACACATCCAACTCGGTCCAGTTCGAAAGCGGAAAGACTCGAATACTCTCTCCTTCTCTTTTGTAACCGTTGTAGAGATTCCAGAGTTCAGGTCTTTGGTTTTTGGGATCCCAGCGGTGCATCTTGTTCCGAAACGAAAACACTCGTTCTTTGGCCCGGCTCTTTTCCTCATCACGTCTTGCACCACCAAAGGCAACATCGAAATGGTATTTATCGAGTGCCTGTTTAAGCCCCTCGGTCTTCATGATATCCGTGTGTAGTGCACTTCCGTGATCAAGCGGGTTTATATTTTTCTCGATACCCTCAGGATTGACATACACAATCAGATCCATACCGCTTTCTTTCCCCACCTTGTCTCTAAACCGATACATGTCCTGAAACTTCCAACGGGTATCAACATGCATGAGGGGGAAAGGCGGGATACTGGGATAAAAAGCCTTCTTTGCCAGGTGTAGCATCGCAGATGAATCTTTTCCCACGGAATACAACATCACTGGATTTTCCGCCTGGCTGGCAACGTCTCGCATAATGTGGATGGCTTCAGCTTCCAGTCGGTCCAGATGTGACAGGTTCACCGTCGGTTTATAAGCGGATTCTGCGGTGTAAATCAACCTATCATCGGCTTCCTGGTAAGCAACTGTACCTATACGAAGAGTTTTTCCCGATGGTAAAGTGAAATCATGGCTCTGGTTTTCTGCCGCCAGTATTCGTAACTTTCTGGTAATCGCGCCATGGGGCCAAACGATGAGATTCTTGTTTCCCGCCAAGACCTGAAGGCTCTCCAGCAGCTGCTGTCCATCATCTCCATTTTTCAAATAAAGCCAGCGACGCCCCATACGACCGTCGTTCGCAAACAACACGCAACCGGCTTTTTCAGATTGATACGCCTGTACAACGAGAGCTGTGTACCTTTTCCGCTTGGCTTCGGCTTCAAGACCGGAGAGAACCTGCTGCTTGGGCTTCCGATCCAGTTCATCTCTCACCTGAGCCAGCTTCAACGTAGCCGGCAGGAGATCCGCAGCTTCCAGTGCCCTCTCTGTGGTCCTGAGAGTCTGTTCAGGCGCGCCGTCTATAACAAGTTCATGAACCGACTGAGTATCCCAGGCCAGCCATTCGTTTTCGCTGTCTTTTCGGTTTTGAAAAATCTCAGCAGGGAGTTGCATTTATTCACCACTTATTTATCTATCTTTATCTATCTTTATCTATCTTTATCTATCTTTATCTATCTTTATCTATCNNTNNNTNTCGCATTACGCGATTATTTCAACGCCAACATATTAGGTTGCCTATTATCTCATAAATTACATATAAAATAGGAGTTTTTGATGTATTGCGACATATCAGAAATGTTGTCTCGGGCGAGCCAGGCAACGGTCTATATCAAACTAACCATGAAGATTCAGCTACAAGCCGGAGAAACCAGTGGCCTTGCATTCAACATTGACCCTGCAACTGTCACAAGGGCAAGAACCGATGCTAACGGTCAGCGCTGTGCTGTAATGTAGCCGTATGTAGATGGCGGTATCTGTGCAGATAGCCCCGGATTTATCTATCACTTCACCCGGACTGTCGACTTCTGATTTCTGCCCAAAATCCACCAACTGGTCTATGACGTGCTCTTGAGTATCTCATTGATGGCAAAATCCAACGTCTCAACCATTAATTCTATCTCGACATCACCGATGATAAACGGCGCACCAATACAAACAATGTCTCTGATTTCACCCGTACCACCGGGATAAAAGAAAACGCCCTTCCCAATGCTATACCCGATTACCTTATCCGTAATCCGGGCTTCTCGTGCAAAAGGTTCCAGCGTTTCTCGATCAGCCACTATCTCGATGCCTATCAACAGCCCTTCACCACGGATTTCAGCTATTAACGGATGCTGCGAGAATCTGTCCTGGAGTGCATCTTTGAGTTTGCTGCCAACCTCCTTTACATGCGCAAGCAAAGACTCCTGTCTCAATATTTGTAATACCGTAGTCGCTGCCACACAGGATTGAGGAAGTGCGCCAAACGTGTGAAACATCACATCATAGCCACCACCAGAAATTGTCTCGGCGATCTCATCAGTACCGTAAACACCAGCAATCGCTGCATACCCGCTGGCCATTCCCTTACCGGCAACCAGCAGATCCGGCTTGATGCCGTACAGATCACTGCCAAATTTATATCCCGTGCGGCCAAATCCTGTCATAACTTCATCCATGATCAATAAAATGCCATGCTGCTTGAGTATCTCTTGCGCTCGTTCCCAATACCCGTCAGGTGGCGTGATTGCCCCACCACTTGATCCATTGATCGGCTCAGCAATGAGGGCCGCAATCTTTTCCGGACCTACCGATTGAATAGTGTCTTCCAGATTCTTCAGGTAGAAATCGGTTGCCGACCCATGGTGAGGACCGAGTGGACAGTGAAGAGGATAAGGTGTCAGGATCCTTGGATGCTCATTCAGGATACTTTCCAGGCCTCGCTTGCGACCCGGATGGCCCGATACAGCCGCGGTGCTGATCGTCGTTCCATGATACGAGATACTTCTTGCTAAAATGACGTTTCGTTCACGATCACCTTTGCTGGCATGATACTGAATAGCCATTTTGATGGCGGCTTCGTTAGCTTCTGATCCTCCTGAGGCGAGGTGAATCCTTGTCAGATGAGATGGCAACCAGTGATCTCGAAGCTCGTGAATAAGCGCTGATCTTTGTTCTGTCAACCAGGGGGGTATGATGTAGGAGCAGTTCACCAGGGCATCACGAACAGCATCTGCAACCTCAACTCGACCGTGACCAATATTGGATACAATTGCACCACCCGCTGCGTCCAGAATCTTCGAGCCGTCATCAAAGTATATGTACGCACCTTCTGCATACGTCACAGATGTACTCCTGGCTGACGGGAGAAACGGCCAAATACTCTTTGCAGACATTACTACTCCTTCTTGTAAGTGAGTGAATTTACAGACAGATCTCAAAGATTAGGTCGAAACGAGTCATGGTTGCAACCGTCATAACATTGAACCAGATAATTCGTCCCCGACCTCTGTGTTAGGCTGGGACACTCAGTTGATAAATCGAGATATTTTCATGACGCGAATAGCGCTCTTCAGTCCTGGAGCCATGGGCGCTTCGGTTGGTGCGGCTGCCGTCAGTATGGGGCATGAGGTAACCTGGCATAGCAACAACCGAAGTCAGGCATCGATTCAACGATCAGACCAAGCCGGGCTCGTTGCTGTGCAGGACCAGAAAACACTGTTTAATCAGGCAGAAATCGTACTCAGCGTATGCCCACCTCATGCTGCGAACGAGGTTGCACAATTGGCAATCAGTAATAAATTCCAGGGGATTTTCCTTGAGGGCAATGCGATCGCGCCAAGCAAAGTAAGAGCCATCAGAGATGATCTGGAACAGGCCAATATTGACTGTGTCGACGGCGGTATAATCGGCGGGCCTGCCTGGGATAAGTCTTCGAACACACAACTCTATGTCTCAGGTACATGTGCTGCGGATATCGCTGCTTTATTCTCTGGCACCCCCCTTACTACAACTGTGCTGAATAATCAGATCGGTTCTGCCTCGGCGTTAAAGATGACCTTTGCAGCCTACACCAAGGGGACCACGGCGCTTCTCTCGGCGATACTTGCTGTCGCGGAAAGAGAGGGAGTCAGGGAATACCTTGAAACACAATGGGGTGAGGACTTCAGTCAGCAAACTGCAATGCGCATCACGGGTAATGCACAGAAAGCATGGCGGTTCAAAGGGGAGATGGAAGAAATTGCAACAACGTTTGGTGAAGCTGGACTACCCTCAGGCTTTCACATGGCAGCTGCTGAGATCTACGACAGACTCAAGACATACAAGGATGGATCTGAAGCACCCACGCTCGACAATTTTCTGTCTCAACTGCTGAATGACGGAAGATGATTTAGAAACAAACAAAAAAGAACCCGTTATCAGCGGGTTCCTTATTCTTAATTGTCCTGACTCTATCGTCGCGATTGTACGCGGTTAGGAGCTCTCATCCAGGAAGGTCTTCAGGTGATCAGATCTTGTCGGGTGACGTAATTTCCGCAGCGCTTTGGCTTCTATCTGGCGAATTCGTTCCCGTGTCACATCGAACTGCTTACCGACTTCTTCCAGAGTATGGTCAGTGTTCATATCGATGCCAAAACGCATTCTTAGAACTTTTGCCTCTCTCGCGGTTAATCCAGACAAAATACCTTTGGTTGCTTCTTGCAATCCTTCGTCTGTTGCGGTCTCAACTGGCGATCCTACTGCTGCACCTTCACTCAGATTGTTGTTGGAATCAAGAAAATCACCCAGGTGAGAATCTTCGTCGTCACCAATCGGCGTTTCCATCGAGATAGGTTCCTTCGCGATTTTGAGTACTCGGCGAACTTTATCTTCCGGCATCTCCATGCGTTCGCCCAGTTCTTCTGGCGTTGGCTCTCGACCCATCTCCTGCAACATCTGTCGTGAAACTCGCGATAGCTTATTTATCGTCTCAATCATATGGACCGGAATCCGGATGGTTCTTGCCTGATCAGCAATTGACCGCGTGATCGCCTGACGAATCCACCATGTTGCGTAAGTGGAAAACTTATAGCCACGGCGATACTCGAATTTATCCACCGCCTTCATCAGACCAATGTTACCTTCCTGAATCAGGTCCAAAAACTGTAAGCCTCGATTTGTATATTTTTTTGCGATGGAAATCACCAAACGAAGATTTGCCTCTACCATGTCTTTTTTCGCTCGGCGTGCTTTTGCTTCACCGATTGACATGCGCCTGTTAATGTCCTTGATCTCTGCGCTCTCTAACCCACAAGCCTGGGACGCCTGGATCATTTTCTTCTGGCTCCTGACAATCTCATCTTCAAAAGCTTTTAGACCGTCGTAACCCGCTTTTATCTGTTTTTGCACCCACTTTAAGTCATCTTCTTGGCCTATAAATTTCTCAATGAAAACCTTCCTCGGCATTCGCGCCCTTCGTACACAGGTATTCATGATGTGACGTTCAGATCGGCGAATTTGTGCGTGAATGGTACGAGCAGACTTAACGATCTTATCGTAGTGTTTTGGCACCAGCTTGAAGAATTTAAATGCATTACCAAGTGCAGTGAGTTCTTTTTTGGCTTGAGCTGAATCACGGCCATGTTTCTTAACACAACGTTCTGTTTTCTTTAATTGCTTCAGCAGAACCTGAAATCTCTCTGCGGCCAGCTCTTGATCAGGACCTTTGTCTTCCTCCTCATCATCGTCATCGTCTTTCTTTTCGCCAGGAATCACCTGAGCGGCTGGTGCTACAAATTCAGCAGGGTCCAGAAATCCGATTAATATATCGAGTAGTTTTCCTTCCTCGCTCTGGGAGGCATCATATTCGGCAAGAATTGTCTCGACCGTTCCTGGGAATTGAGCCAGAGCGTGGAGTACATCCCGAATACCTTCTTCGATCCGCTTGGCGATGACAATTTCACCCTCTCGGGTAAGCAACTCAACTGTACCCATTTCCCGCATGTACATGCGTACCGGATCAGTCGTTCGACCTGCCTCATTTTCAACTGCAACCAAAACCGCAGCTGCTTCTTCTGCTGCCAACTCATCAGTTGAATCACCTTCCTGCATTAGATCATCAGATTCAGGCGCCATCTCATGGACCGCGATGCCCATATCGTTGATCATGCTGATGATGTCTTCAATCTGCTCAGGATCTGAGATTTCGTCGGGCAGATGGTCGTTAACCTCTGCATAGGTAAGGTAGCCTTGTTCACGGCCGCGGCTGATAAGCTCTTTCAACCGTGACTGCTGCTGCTGTGCTAATCCACTTGCCATAGAAATCCTGCGATCTAGTTTTGAAAAAGGGACCGGCAATTATAGCCACTGTCACTATAGGATTCCACTTCAAGTTACTGATTTACTGCAGGAATTCAGTCACTGCGTACGCCATTAACCGCTCAGAACAGCCATTTTTAGCAGTTCAACTGGATTTTCCAGAGGTCATATCTCTCAATTGCTGCTTCTCATCATCAGTGAGATCAGCAAAGGATTTTGTAAGAAGAGGTCGCTTGAGCATGGTCTGAGACTCTTCCTGAAGCTTTCTCTCTAGTCTGAATATTACACCTCGATATTCATCCGGCAGATCAGCAACGTCCAGCAACTGCTCCTGTTCCGCTAATTGCTTGAGATGCGAAAACTCTGCCCTGTCCTGGTATTTAGCAAGCAACAGGACCGGAGAGCGGACTTCCTCAGCATATATTGTTCGAATGATCTCGAATAACAATCTGCAACCCACCGCTGATTCGAACTTTCCATATTCCTCCTCAGCATGTTGATCCACTAATTCGGGCTGTCGGAGCAGAAGAGAAATCGCACGATTGGCCAATTCTGATGATTCTTGACCAATATCATCAGAATAATCCTCATAGTGATCCTCATATTCATCAGGCGAATATCCATCCCAACCTTCCGGGGGCGGTGGCGGGATTTCAGCACTTCTCGGATCAGGCGAGAGTCCGGCGTGAAAATCATCTGATATACCAGCCAGTTCCATGAGCTTCTCTGGAGACAAATTGGTGATTTCAGACAGCTTCACGATCATCAATTCCCTAAAGACACCGCCAGGGATCTTCATTATTAAAGGCATGGCTACATTACTTAACTGTGCCTTACCATCCAGAGAATCGTTGCCAACGTCAGCCTGCAGTTTCTCGAAAAAGAAATCAGGAAGATGCAGAGCCCGGTCGAGTCGCCAATCAAACTGGTCTTTGCCTTCCGCTCGAATGAGAGAATCGGGATCTTCGCCATCAGGTACGAACAGAAATCGAGCACTTCGACCGTCCTTCATATGTGCCAATGAGACGAGCAGCGCTTTCCATGCTGCGTTCTTTCCAGCAGTGTCGCCATCGAAGCAAAATGTAACCGTTGGCACAGCCCTGAAAATTCGATCCAGATGTTCACTGGTTGTCGCTGTGCCCAGGGTTGCCACGCTGTTGTTCACTTCATGTTGCGCAAGCGCTACAACATCCATGTATCCTTCGACAACCAGCAGATTATCCAGTTTTCGATTCCTTTTCCTTGCCTCATACAAGCCATATAACTCTCTACTTTTATGAAAGACCGAGGTTTCCGGGGAGTTCAGGTACTTGGGTTTGCCATCACCAACGATCCGCCCACCAAATGCGATGACACGGCCTCTGAGATCTCGGATCGGAAACATGATCCGATCTCTAAAACGATCATAGATCTTCTCATCATCGATGTTTCCATCATTTTCTACCTGATCTTTCTTGATAACCATGCCTGCATCAATCAACAACTGCCGTTCATGGTTGGTTTTTGCAAGCAGAGAGTAGAGGTTATCCCATCCTGGGGGTGCGAATCCCAGGCCAAAGTCGCGAGCAATTTCACCCGTCAAACCTCGAGACTTCAGATAGTCAACCGCGATGTTGCGAGAGGTATGTTGTCGCAGCTGGTCACGATAAAAAACTGATGATTGCTCAAGAACATTGTAGATAGATTTTCGTTTCTGCTGCTTCTCCGAAGATTCCTGATTCCTATCTTGAGGCACAACCAGGCCAGCCCTTGCTGCAAGCAGCTCTACCGCTGGAATGAAATCAAGACGGTCAAATTCCATGACGAATTTGATGGCACTACCTGTCGCCTGACAACCAAAGCAATAATAGAACTGTTTCTCTGCACTGACGCTGAATGATGGGGTTTTCTCGGTATGAAACGGACAAAGTCCAGAGTAGTTCTGCCCCGTTCGCTTCAGACTGACACGTGCCTCGATAATCTCAACGATATCGGTTCGAGCCAGGAGGTCATCTATGAAATCAGGAGGTATCAATGGGATCAGGCAGCTAACTGGTGTCAGCACCAGAATGGCACTGGTGTCATTTAAAGGCAAGAAGGACCTTATGTTACTGCAGTTTTTCCTTCACAATCGCACTGACTGCACCCATATCTGCCCGCCCTTGTACCTGAGGTCGAATCAAGCCCATCAGCTGCCCCATGTCTTTCATGGAGCTTGCTCCCGAATCAGCGATCGCCTGGTCAATGATGGCTAGAACTGCAGCATCATCCAGGGCTTCAGGCATGTATTCTTTTAGCAGGTCCAACTCAAAGGACTCTTGGTCAACCAGATCTTCTCGTCCTGCCTGTTGAAACTGAGCAAGAGAGTCTTTTCTCTGTTTTGACATCTTATCGAGGATAGCCAGCACACGAGTATCGTCTAACTCAATTCGTTCATCGATCTCGACCTTCTTCAATTCGGACATCGTAAGACGGAGCACGCCAAGACGACGTGTGTCACGAGCTCTCATGGCATCTTTTACAGAGGATTCAATCCGGGATTTTATTTCTGAAGTCATCTAATTGTGGCTTGGCGAAGCCAAACGCAATACCTCTAATTGTGGCTTGGCGAAGCCAAACGCAATACCTCTAATTGTGG
>PBRC01000037.1 GCA_002725285.1 Gammaproteobacteria bacterium
ATCGAAACAGACTAGAATCTCCTCTAACACTCCTTCCAAGACGGTGGAGTAAATTTAAACGAACTTTCCCTTGAACCTTGCATTCTGCGGAGGTTTTAAAATTCACTAAAAATTAATCCCGGTTAAAACTACTCTAAAAATTTCACCTGATTTTTCCTATTAGAGGAAGTCACAAGGGGTTGATACGACTTGTTGCGACCTGATTGTAACGAGATGATACTATCACCTCTTATTAGGTGGCCAAATTTAGTGTGCCACTACATCTGTTCCATTTGTTTGACGACGGACACTAAATACACAGATTGGGAATAACCGGAGTCGTGTTAATGCCAAGAGTTGGAATCATCGGCGGATCAGGGTTGGACGATCCACAGATACTGATCGATGCAGAGGAAATGAACGTCGAGACTCCCTACGGGGATCCCTCGTCGGCGTTAACCTGTGGTGAAATCAACGGCATGGAAGTTCGTCTACTGGCCAGACATGGCAAAGATCACCACCTGAGTCCAACGGAAGTCAACAACCGGGCTAATGTCCACGCTCTGTACCAACAGGGCGTATCCCATATCATTGCTACTACTGCCTGCGGCAGCCTGAGAGAGGAGATCGGCCGGGGACATCTGGTGATTGTAGATCAATTCATCGACTTCACTCGCCACAGAAAGATCACCTTCAAGGAGTCTTTTACCGAAGAAATCGGCCATACTGCAATGGCAGATCCATTCGATGGCCCATTGAGGCAACTCCTCATCGAAGAGGCCGAAGGACTAGGATATGTGACTCATCACGGCGGCACAGTGATAACCATAGAAGGCCCGAGATTCTCCACCCGCGCTGAATCCAACATGTTTCGCATCTGGGGCGCAGACGTAATCAATATGTCGATCGCACCGGAGGCGATGCTAAGTAATGAGATGGGCATCCCCTATGCAGTGGTGGCCATGTCGACGGACTATGATTGTTGGAAGGAGGATGAAGCACCGGTATCATGGGATGAAATTCTGAAAGTGTTCGAAGAAAATGCCGACAACGTCAAGAGTCTTCTCCTGAACGTCATCCCCAAAGTCACAACACTTTAGTATTGCTTATAGTGATCTTTTAATTCGAGCGGGACAAATTATGAATCTAGCAGACAAGATCAGAACGGTTCCCAACTGGCCCATAGAGGGGGTCATGTTCAGAGATATCACCACAATACTGCAGGACCCCTCCTCCTTCAGGCAGGCGATAGATCTATTCTACGAGCGCTACACGAGTATGGGAATTGACAAAATCGCCGCCATAGATGCGAGGGGATTTCTGTTTGGATCGGTGCTTGCGTACAGGCTTGAGGTCGGTTTGGTTCCAGTCCGCAAGAAAGGTAAACTACCCTACAAGACGATCAGCGCAGATTACGACCTGGAGTACGGCACTGATACCTTGGAGATTCATCAAGACGCCATAGAGTCCGGAGAAAGCGTCCTCATCATTGATGACTTGATTGCCACCGGAGGCACCGTGTCTGCTGCGGCGGAACTGGTGGAAAGGCTTGGCGGGCAGGTAGTTGAATGTGCATTCCTAGTGGAATTGTCTGATCTAAAGGGTCGACAGAAGATAGACAGGTTCAGTGTCTTTTCGCTAACGGAGTTTCAAGGGGGATAGCACAACCATGAGCGCACGAGTCGTTAGATAATGTGCCACCGGCTGATGTGTATCGTGGACATAAAGAAATAATATTGGATCAACGTGCGATCACTAAGTCTCGCACCATGAACCAGAGAAAGGTACAAAACCTGAGATTAGCAGGATAGACTAGAGCAACAATGAGCAGAATAGTGTCTCTTAGAATTTAGTGCTAGTGGTCCCATATGGGCTGACGACGTACACAGTATCTCTTTATTTTGACGATGTTCTTTTCTTACAACTTCTTTGGAAGCACTGTGATACCCAGAAGAAATAAGGACCAATTTGAATGAGTAGTTTACTAGCCTTAATAAGAACCAACTGGCTTGCTTTCACACTATTTACTCTTGTAGTCATAACGATTTTATCTTTCTGGCCACTAGTTGAATTACCATCATTACCAGGAACTGATAAGACCCACCATGTAATAGCTTATGCGATATTGGCGTTACCAACAGCATTACGTAAACCAAATAGATGGATACCATTAGGTTTGTTTTTCGTAGCCTGCGGTGGTGCGATTGAATTATTGCAACCGTACGTAAATCGTCATGGAGAATGGTTAGATATGCTTGCAAACACTGCAGGTGTAGTTTGTGGTTTTATTATCGCAGAGATTGTTAATTTTTTTTCCCCTGCCAATTTAAACCGTTCTAGGTAATGACTGTGAAGCCGGGAAGAACAGGCGCGCTTCGTCACATCATCATCTCAAAAAATCGTGAGACAGCTTGAATGACCTGTTTCAAACGTTGTTCCGATGGATCACTATGAACCTTAGATTTCCGACCAAAAAACTTAGCTAAATCAATATGAGAAGGGGGGTTAAAGAACTACACTACCCGAAACAATCCATCACCATCGAATAGCTCATAGCCCATGGACGTTTCTCATATCCTGGATTCACTCAACGATCCCCAGAGAAAGGCAGTGGCGGCCCCCATGGGCAGTTATCTGATTCTGGCGGGCGCCGGCAGCGGTAAGACTCGCGTACTGACTCATCGCATCGCCTGGTTGATCCAAACTGAAGATGTTTCACCCTTTAGCATCCTGGCGGTGACCTTCACCAATAAAGCCGCGGCAGAGATGAGAGCCAGAATTGAGACATTGCTGGCAATGCCGATAAGAGGAATGTGGGTTGGAACCTTCCATGGAATTGCGCATCGGCTTCTCCGGACTCATTGGCAAGAAGCCAAACTGCCACAGAATTTTCAGATTTTGGATGCTGACGATCAGTTGCGCCTTGTAAAGCGCATTATCAATAGTCTTGATCTGGATGAAAAGAAGTGGCCTGCGAGGCAGGCTGCCTGGTACATCAACGGGAAAAAAGATGAAGGTCTAAGACCTCATAATATAGAGGACTATGGTGACCTGTACGTAAAAACACATCTTGAGATTTACAGGGCTTATGAAGATGCCTGCCAGCGTGGTGGCATGGTTGATTTTGCCGAAATGCTGTTGCGAGCGCACGAGCTCTGGTTGAATAATCCACGATTGCTGAAACACTACCGAAAGAGATTCAGTTACCTATTAGTCGATGAATTTCAAGATACCAATACGATTCAATATGCCTGGCTCAGGGTGTTGGCTGGTGACAGAGACAATATCCTGGTTGTTGGAGACGATGATCAGTCCATCTACGGTTGGCGTGGAGCCAAAATCGAGAATATCCAAAAGTTTGGAAAGGATTTTCCGAACAGTGAGGTCATTCGTCTGGAGCAGAATTATCGATCCACGGGCACTATCTTAAAAGCGGCAAATGGTCTCATTGATCAGAATGCAGGTCGTCTTGGAAAAGAACTGTGGACCGATAGCAAAGATGGCGAACCGATTAGTCTTTATGCGGCTTTCAATGAGATTGATGAAGCTCGCTATATCGTCTCAAGGATAAAAGACTGGTCCGGGCAAGGTAATAACTATCAGGAATCAGCCATTCTGTATCGCTCCAATGCGCAGTCAAGGGTCCTGGAAGAAGCCTTTCTGAGATCGCAGATTCCGTATCGGATTTATGGCGGACAACGATTTTTCGAGCGAGCAGAAGTAAGGAATGTACTTGCCTATATGCGACTGATTAGTCATCGCGATGCGGATGCGTCGTTCGAGAGAGTCGTAAACACACCAACTCGGGGTATAGGAAGTAAAACTGTCGACGAAATTCGCCAATCGGCGCGTGCAAGCGACAGCTCTCTATGGCAAGCAGCTGAACGGCTTTCAAACGGGACAGGTATGACCAATAGAGCCCGCGGTGCTATTCAGAAGTTTTTACAGCTGATTGAAACCATGGATGAAGCCACGCAGGATAGTGATCTGGCAGGATTGTGTGAAATCGTGATTGAGCAGACAGGACTCAAAACTTACTACGAGAAAGAGAGAGGCGAGCGAGGCCAGGCCAGGCTGGAAAATCTCCAGGAAATGATTACGGCAGCCGGAACCTTCGATCCGGAAAATGAATTCACATTCGACGCTGCTGTCGATGGCGAAAATGCTGAGCCACAGAGTCTGCTTGATGAATTCCTGAGTCATGCTGCGCTTGAAGCAGGAGAGGGTCAGGGTGATCCGCACCAGGACTGTGTGCAGATGATGACGCTGCACAGTGCCAAGGGACTGGAATTTCCTCTGGTATTTCTCACTGGTATGGAGGAAGGCCTTTTCCCTCATATGATGTCCATCGAAGAACCCGGTCGTTTAGAGGAAGAGAGGCGCTTATGTTACGTTGGTATTACGCGGGCTATGAAGCAACTGTATATGACCTATGCCGAGTCTCGAAGGATCAATGGTTCAGAGACATATAACCGTGTTTCCCGTTTTGTCACTGAGATACCGGATAATCTGGTGCAGGAAGTGAGGCTCAGCAGTGTCGTAACCAAACCGGCACGTAGCATACAGCATCAGAAAAGAAACACGATTCGCGGTGAGATCGAAGGTACCAACCTTAAGTTGGGTCAGCGAGTCAGCCACACAAAATTTGGTGATGGTGTCGTACTTAACTACGAAGGTGAAGGGAAGCAGGCCAGGGTTCAGGTGAATTTTAGCACCGAGGGTAGTAAGTGGTTGATGGTTAGTTACGCCAATCTAAAGCCACTGTAAATATCCGAGAGAAATTAAGAGGAAAAGATATGTTAAGTCGAGTACTGATCACGATCCTGATTACGTCACTGTTGGCCGGCTGCGGTGGTGGCAACAATTCGAAAGCAGATAAAGAAACGACCGCTGATGAACAGAAGGTGTACAAGTGGCGAATGGTCACGACCTGGAACAAAAATTTTCCCGGAATGGGGGTTGCACCTGAGAACCTTGCTGCCATGGTCAATAAGATGAGCAAAGGTCGAATGCAGATTACGGTATATGGTGCGGGTGAAATAGTACCGGCTTTTGGTGTTTTTGAAGCGGTCTCTCTCGGTACCGTCGAGATGGGACACGGCGCAGCCTATTATTGGAAGGGCAAGGTACCGGAAGCCCAGTTCTTTACTGCGGTCCCATTTGGGCTGACAGCTCAGGAAATGAACGGCTGGCTCTTTCACGGTGGTGGCATGGCGCTTTGGGAGGAACTTTACGCGAAATACGATCTGGTGCCGATTGCCGGTGGAAATACTGGTGTACAGATGGCAGGTTGGTTTAACAAGGAGATCAACAGCCTTGATGATATCAAAGGGATGAAAATGAGAATTCCTGGTCTCGGTGGTGAAGTATTTGAAAGGGCCGGCGGTACTGCCGTTAATCTGCCGGGTCCGGAAATATTCACCAGTTTGCAGACCGGCGTCATTGATGCGACAGAGTGGGTAGGCCCCTACAATGATTTGACCTTCGGTTTGCACCAGGTTGCCAGATATTATTATTACCCGGGCTGGCAGGAGCCCGGACCCGCTCTTGAAGTGATTGTTAATAAGGAGGAGTTTGATGACCTGCCAGAAGATCTTCAGGAAATTATTCGTGTCGCTTCAAGAGCCATGAATGGCGACCTTCTCGCTGAATATACAGCCAGAAACAATGCCGCACTGCGTGAGCTGGTGGACGAGCACAATGTTGAACTGAAGAGGTTGCCCGACGATGTTCTCACCAGGCTGTACCAGATATCAGAAGAGATGATCGCTGAAATTCCAGGGGACGATGATCTTGCTCGGAGAATATATGAAAGTTACATCAACTATCGAGATGGCGTGGTCAGCTATTCGGAGATCTCGGAAAGAGCGTATATTAATGCCCGGGCCGAGCGGTTAATTAAACAGGATGGAGGGTAACCATGTTGCCAGTTTTGGCTGCCAGGCCAGGAGTAGCAGCATCATCAGTTGCATGACGATAAACGGGACCACTCCCTTGTAGATATCCCAGGTGTCGATATCAACAGGCGCCACGCCACGAAGATAGAATAACGCGAATCCAAATGGCGGCGTGAGGAAGGACGTTTGCAGGTTAATTGCTATCATGATCCCCAGCCAGACCGGGTCGAGCCCCATTCCCAGCAGGACAGGCCCGACGATAGGCACAACAACAAACGTTATTTCAATGAAGTCGAGAATAAACCCCAGCAGGAAGACCACGATCATGACGACTATGGTTGCCGCCAGAACGCCGACGGCCATTTGAGTAAACAAACTGCGTACCAGTTCATCACCACCGAAACCTCGAAACACGAGTGAGAATACTGATGCGCCAATCAAGATAAAAAACACCATGGAAGTTGTTGTCGTGGTGGACTTACCAACTTCCATCAGTTGAGCAAAATTCAGCGAACGGTTTATCAGTGCGATTAATAAGGCGCCCAGTGCTCCTACACCTGCGGCCTCGGTGGGAGTGGCGATGCCGGTCAGGATAGATCCCAGAACCGCGGCAATCAGCAAAAGAGGCGGTATAATACTTGTCACCAATTCACCGGGCGATACCGGTGAATGCTCTTTAATCGCCGGTGCCTGTTCAGGCTTGAGTATGGCAATTGAAATCACATACATCAGGTACATGCCCACCAGGACCAGACCGGGCAATACAGCACCAGCGAAAAGGTCACCGACTGATACGGTTTTTGGATTAAAGATCCCCTGATTGAGTTGCGCCTGCTGATAGGCGTTGGACAGGACGTCACCCAATAGAACCAGAGCGATCGATGGTGGAATGATCTGACCCAGGGTTCCTGTGGCGCAGATAGTGCCAGTGGCAAGTGCCGGGTTGTAGTTTGCCTTTAACATGCTGGGTAGTGACATGAGCCCCATGGTCACCACGGTTGCACCTACAATACCGGTGCTTGCAGCCATCAGCATCCCGACGACGGTCACTGAGATTCCAAGACCACCGGGTAGAGATCCAAACAGACGGCTCATGGCGTCCAACAGGCGCTCTGCGGTCCGTGATCGCTCCAAAATGACACCCATCAGTATAAACAAAGGCACAGCAATCAACGTCTGGTTCGTAATTATGCCAAACAGTCGATTTGGTGCTGCGAGAAGAAAACTGGGTTCAAATGTATCGGTAATGATTCCGATGAGGGCAGCGAGAAGTGCTGTTCCCCCCAGTGTCAGGGCGACCGGATAGCCCAGCAGCAGAAATAGAAAAACAGCGGCAAACATAAGCAGCGCGGCGTACTCGGCCATCTAGGAATCACCATGTCGCAGATAGCTTAAGTTTCTCATTATCTCAGCGATTCCCTGCGCCAGGAGCAATACCGGCATGATCGGAATCAGGGTTTTCAGGAGGTAGACAAAAGGCAGACCGCCTGGTTCCGCCGATGATTCATTAAGAGACCAGGATAACGATACAAAATCCAGGCTGGTCCAAAGAAGAAATATCGAAAAAGGGATCAGAAAAACAGTTGTTCCAAACAGGTTTACAAGTGCCTGTTTCCTGGGAGAGAACCTGCTGTAAAGGATGTCGACACGGACATGGGCAGATTGTTTGAGTGTATAGGCAATGCCAAGCATGAAAACACTGCCATGAAGATAGACGACGGTTTCCTGAATTGGGATGGCTCCCGCATTCAGCAAATAACGTACAAAAACCACAATACAGGTGAGAACCATCATAATGATAGTAATCGGTGCGATGAGGTTGCCAACCATATCAGAGAGGCGATCGAACAGATCTATGACTTTATTCATGCATTAAGTGACCGTAACCTTTGACACATACCCAGATCTGTTTTAAAAGCCCGGATTCTATCACGTTGGGATCAGACATTTTGTTGGCTCTCGTCCGGCAAGGGCTTGTACAGCGTTGCTTGCGAGCCTCCTATACGGGAGTGAGTTCGGTACCAACAAGAGGATTGGTGATTTCACCTGATAAGGCGGGACGGAACTAGCCGGTCATCAGTACGCTGTTCGATTCGATTTCCGGGTTGTAGACCAAATTCCTAAATGCACCTGCCAGGCGTGAATAGACGGGTCTCTCTGGTGGTAGTTCTCGACCAGAGATTGAAGCCACCGGAATCAGCTCAGCACCAGTACCGGTCAGGAAACATTCATCCGCTGTAAAAAGATCATAACTTGCCAGGAGAGCCTCGCTGCAGTGGATGCCAAGACCCCGTGCGAGATCCATGACAACCGAACGGGTAACGCCATCCAGTGCACCTTCTGAAACAGGGGGAGTTAACAGCTGGTTGTCCCTGACGACAAAGACATTATCTGCAGTGCCTTCGGCGATGCGTCCGGACTGGTTCAGGAGTATTGCTTCATCTGCACCGGCGATATTGGCTTCCTGCTTGGCCAGGATCTGATTGAGGTAGTTTAGGCTTTTTATGCGAGGGTCCAGCTGATCAACGGACAGTCTGCGAATCGACGCGATGATCACGTTGACGCCATGCAATCTGGCTTTCGGTGCCACCATGGCAAGTTCGTCAACGATAATGATTGCTTTGGGATTGACACAGTTACCTGGATCCAAACCCATGGCTCCCTCGCCTCGTGTTACCAGCAATCGGATGTATCCATCGGATAAACCGGAAGCCTCAATGACTTCTTTAATCGATCTGACGATTTCGTCAGTTGAGATTGGTAACTCAAGATTTATTGCTTTGGCAGAATCCTGCAGTCGTACAAGATGCTGATAGAGTCTAAAGACCTGCTTTTGATAAAATCGTAAGCCTTCGAAAACGCCATCACCATAGAGTAAACCGTGATCTGCAACTGAAAGGGTTGCATCCTCGGCCGAACACATCAGACCATTGATTGAACAGGCATACATTAGAGATTCTCCTTAAGCGTCAGCATCAAATACATCTCTCAGCTTTTCATAGCCTGCCCCGAATCGAGCAAGCATTTCCTGGTTTAGGAATCGTGTCACCTTGGTGATGTAGACATCATGTTTTATGTAGTCCTCAGTAACTGTGACAAATGACTGGCTCCTGGACCATGCACCATCAACCGAGCCATCTTGCCTGTAACTGGCTATTAACACCGTGTTATCGGCGACCAGATTCAACCCCCGGCCACCCTTTTCCTGGTACAGGGTTTTTTCAACGGGATGGTGATAGGTCGCGCCGATAGTCTGTGTGGGTGCACCAAAGTGAACCAAGGCGATTTTTTTACCTTGAGATTCTGCATTCCGAAGATCTTCGGTTAGCCATTTGAGTTCTTCTGCCCAACAGGAAATCAATATGGAGTTTCTGGCCTGACGGATAATTTCATGAGACTTTGTAACTACCTGATCGTGGTCTGACAGAGGCCAGATGAAATCCCCGTCTGGTGTCTTATTCACTGCGTCAAGGAGTGGCTGCAATTCATTGGTTTGTGAGAATGTGGTTTCACGGACCTGTTGTAGAAAATCACCGGGATTAAGAGCGACATATGATTGAATCTGTTCATCGGCGGACGTGGTTGGCTGAACAACGCCTTTGACAATGAGCTTGTTGATTGTTTCGTAGATCTTGGAGGTAGGGATGGTTGACTTTTTTGCTACTTCATAAGCACTGGCGGGCTGGCAAGCCAGCAATCCCAGGTAGGCTTTTGCCTCATAACCTGTGAATCCCAGTTTCTGCATCAATTGAGTTGTTCTTTCTGCTAACACTGACCTGGCCTTTTCCTGGGGGTTAAAAAATAGTAACTACTAAGGTAGTTACTATTGATAGATGGCCATAGTAATGTATATCTGTAAGGATAATCAAGCGATATTCATCTTGTTTTCAGGCAGCTATCGGCGTTAGCAGGAAATGGACAAAAATTCCTATAAAAATTGCCAAACCAACCCAGTGGTTATTTAGAAAGGCCTCGAAGCAATTGGCGCGATCACGATCGGCGATTAGAAACTGCTGATAAATCAGTAACCCGGAGGCAACTGCAAGGCCAATATAGTAGGGCCAGCTAAGCTCAATCTGTCGTTCGACAATGTACATCGAGCCGATAAAGGTGAATTGCAGGATACCAATCATCAGCTTATCCATATCCGCAAACAGGATCGCTGTGGATTTAGTGCCTATCTTAAGATCATCGTCGCGATCGACCATGGCGTACTCAGTATCGTAACCCACCGTCCAGATGACATTGGCGATGGTCAGCAACCATGCCAGGTTAGGAATTTCGTTTCTGATTGCAGCAAAAGCCATTGGGATACCAAAAGAGAAAGCGACGCCCAATACGACCTGAGGCAGGTAAGTGAATCGTTTCATCCAGGGATAGATGGCCGCTATGATCGTCGCGATGAATGCGAGAACAAGCGTCAGGAGGTTCGTGGTGAGAACCAGAATCAAAGACAGAAACATCAGGATTGCTGCAAATATTATGGCTTCAGGCACAGAGAGATATCCTTGAGCCAATGGTCGGGAGGCAGTTCGTTTTACACTGATATCGAGATCTCGGTCCGCGATATCATTCACAATGCAGCCCGCTGATCGCGTTAGAACAGTACCCAGAGTAAACACGAGAAATAAATGCCAACCGGGAAACCCTTCAGCCGCGAACCAGAGACCCCACATGGTTGGCCATAACAACAGATAAATTCCGATCGGTTTGTCGAGTCGAGCCAGGGTGATGAAGTGCGGTATTTTGGGATAGAGCTGGGTAAGCAGTTGGTAGCCGTTCAAGAGCTTCTGGTATCTGTCCGATGCGAATCGTCGGCACCTGTCCAAAAGCTTTGTATAGGTTGTAAACAGATCTGCCACTTCTATCCCGTATTGTGCAAATCAGTTAGTATACGTGGCTTCGCCGACCCTTCAATCTCCTAATAGGGTTCCGAAGTTGTGGTAGTTCGTGAGAAGACACGAGAAGTCGTACGGGAAGTTAGTGGTTTAGAGATCAATGAGAAAATGGCAGTGCATTGTTTGTGGCTTTATTTATGATGAAGGCGAGGGACTTGAGTCTGAAGGTATTGCACCTGGTACATCCTGGGAGGATGTCTCAGAGGATTGGGTCTGCCCTGACTGCGGGGTGAGTAAATCAGATTTTGAGATGGTAGAGATGTAGTTCGAATAGCTCGTAATAAGAATAATGAGAAGGTAGCCACATGGACCAGAGTAACCTCACCCGAAATATCCTCATTGGTATGGGCCTCGGTATCTTGCTGGGATCGATGTTCTACGCCATGGAACTATCCGAGACNAATTTGCTTCGGGTATATCTTATCGAAGGGTTANTNGATATCGGNGGCAAAGTTTTTGTCATCAGCCTGAAACTCCTGGTTGTTCCCCTGGTTTTTGTGTCACTCGTTTGTGGCTCAAGTAATCTCGGGAGTGGCTCCAGCATGGGTCGAATTGGCATCAAGACAATTACCCTCTATCTAATTACCACCGCTATCGCGATTTCCCTTGCCCTTTTCGTCGCAACTCTTGTGCAACCCGGGGTGGGAATCAATCTGGATTCAACCTCTCAGTTTGTAGCCAAGGAAAGTCCATCGCTTAAAGACGTTATAATCAATATATTTCCCAACAATCCTATTAAGGCGATGGCCGAAGGCAATATGCTTCAGGTAATTGTATTTGCAATCCTGGTGGGAGTGGCCATTACTCGCTGTGGCGAAGCNGGTCTGCGGGTCAAGTCNCAAATGGAAGATTGGAATGAAGTTATCATGANTATGGTCATGATGTTGATGTCCGTCGCACCCTTTGGTGTATTTTGTCTTTTGGTCAGTCTGTTCTCCAATATGGGTTTTTCCACGATTGCCGATCTTATCAAGTACTTTCTTTGTGTAGCAGGNGTGCTGGTTCTGCATCTTATGCTGACTTACGGTTCCCTGATCCGGATTTTGGGTCGACTGAGTCCNATCGCATTCTTAAAGCGTATGAGTCCGGTGATGGCTTATGCTTTTAGTACATCATCAAGCAACGCTACCTTACCTATCACCCTTAGGACAGTAGAGCACAGGTTGGGTGTTCGAAACGAAGTGGCATCCTTCACTGTACCACTCGGTGCAACCATCAACATGGATGGAACAGCTATCATGCAAGGTGTTGCAACGGTNTTCATNGCACAGGCGTTTAATGTCGACATTGGACTTTCGGGATATTTGATGGTGATTCTGACGGCGACACTCGCTTCAATCGGTACGGCTGGCGTACCGGGAGTTGGTCTAATTACTCTGGCGATGGTACTGCAGCAAGTGGGTCTTCCTGTGGAAGGAATTGCCCTGATTATAGGCGTCGACAGGCTACTCGATATGATGCGAACCGCCGTCAATGTCGTGGGAGATGGTACGGTTTCGACGATTGTTGCCAAGAGCGAAGGCAAATTCGATCAGGACGTCTTTGAAGCACCAGATCCTGCCTAAGCCCTACCCGGATCATTGTAGTTGATCTCGCTTAGACCTGACTCAGTTTTTCCGGCATCGTCAGCCATCTATCCATGATTGCAAAGGCTGTGGTTCTGTCGCTGGCTAGTAGGTCATCTGCCAGAAGCCGAACATCCTTTAGCATATGATTGTCTCTCAGCAGATCGGCCAGTTTGAATTGCATGACACCTGATTGACGACTACCGAATAGTTCACCAGGACCACGAATCTGCAGGTCCTGCTCTGCGATGAAGAATCCATCCTGACTTTCACGCATCACGTTGAGTCGTTGTTTCGACAGTTCACCCAGTGGCGGATGGTATAGGAGGACACAAAAACTCTTAGTACTGCCTCGACCGATCCTGCCTCGAAGTTGGTGTAGTTGAGCCAGACCGAGTCGTTCAGGATTCTCAATTACCATCAGGCTGGCATTCGGAACGTCTACACCGACTTCAATAACGGTTGTAGCGACCAGGAGGTCGATACTCCCCATTTTAAACTCGCTCATCACCTTTGTCTTATCGTTGGCGGACATTCTGCCGTGAATCAGCCCGATCTCTATTTCCGGTAACAGTGAAGTGAGTTGCTCTGCAGTTGACTCAGCTGCCTGGCACTGAATAACTTCTGAATCGTCAATCAAGGTGCAAACCCAGTATGCCTGTGCACCGCTTGAGCAGGCCGATTCAATTCGATCAATGACTTCTTCTCGACGATTATCTGCAAGAACACTGGTGGTAATAGGGGAGCGCCCTGGTGGTAGCTCATCAATAACGGAGCAATCCATGTCTGCATAAAGGCTCATAGTCAGTGTGCGAGGAATCGGTGTTGCTGTCATTACAAGCTGATGGGGTAAGACACCGTTGTACTCACCTTTTTCTCTTAGGGCCAGTCTCTGGTGTACGCCGAATCGATGCTGTTCATCAATAATAACCAGGCCGAGATTCTTAAACACAACATCGTTCTGGAACAAGGCGTGGGTGCCGATCACAACCCTCGCATTGCCGCTGCCAATAATACCTAAATGTTCTTCTCTTTTTTTGCCTTTGACTTTACCGGATAACCATACGGTTTCGATGCCAAGGGGGTTCAGCCAGTTCGAGAAATTGATGAAATGTTGTTCAGCCAGAATCTCAGTTGGTGCCATGATAGCTGCCTGATACTGACTTTCTGATGCGTGAACGCTGGCCATTGCAGCGATAACGGTTTTTCCTGACCCAACATCACCCTGCAAGAGACGCAACATCGGTACTGATTTGTTCATGTCGAGGGAGATCTCTGATGCAACTTTAAGTTGGGCTTTAGTTAACTCAAAGCCGAATTCGGTGATCAGTTGTTTGTATGTTGAAGCTGGCATTGGTAGCGCTATTCCCTGAAGACTCAGCATTTCCTGCCGAATCAGTCGCATACTCAGATGGTGTGCCAGGAGTTCTTCAAAGGCCAGCCGCTTTTGTGCTGGATGAATTCCTTCCTGCAACTGTGAGAGTTCTGTTTCGGGTGATGGATTGTGAACCAGGTCTATTGCGGTATTGATATCTACCTTACTCAGGAGTTGATGCTCGCTGCCCAGATTACGGAGTACCTTGCCCTCCGACATAAGCTGCAGAACCTGCTTCACCATGGTTCTGTAACGTTGTTGCGTGACACCTTCAGTTACGGGGTAGATGGGAGTTAGACGATCTTCAAGCATGTCGAGCTTTGTCGAATATTCGGGATGGTAGATCTCATATCCCGCAGCCCCTCGTCTGACTTCACCATAACATCTGATGCTTGGTGCATTTTTAAGATTGTTCTGCTGTGCCTTTGAGAAATGATAGAAACGAAGCGCAATCGTACCTGTATTATCCTGGACATAAGCGAGCAGGCTGCGGCGTTTCCCGAAGGCGATTTCGCAAGCCACAACCTGCCCTTCGATCACGATAGTAGAACCCAGTTGTGCTGCACCGATCGGCGTTATTCTGGTTCTGTCTTCATATCGAAGTGGAAGATGAAACAGTACGTCCTGAAGGTTTGAAATGCCGATCCGTGCCAATTTGCCGGCAAGCGCTGGGCCGACCCCTTTCAGGGATTCGACACGTGCCTGATCAAGCGGCTCAGGTATCAAGGTGTGAGATCGACGACTGCATCAATTTCCACAGCCACTCCCTTTGGAAGCGCACTGACTTCAACAACAGCACGGGCGGGAAACGGTTGGCTGAGGCGGGTCTGCATTGCCTCGTTAACCAGTGGGAAGTTGTCCAGCTCCGTCAGATACACGGTGAACTTAATCACATCATTCAGTGATACTTCAGCTGCTCTGCAAATTGCGTCAAGGTTGTCCAACACCTGGGAAATCTGTTGCCGGAAATCGTCCGCGACAATCTCCATCGTTTCCGGGTCGAGTGGAATCTGCCCACTTATGTAGAGTGTACCCCTATGTGGAACGGCTTGAGAATAAGTACCGATCGCTGCGGGTGCCTGGTCTGTTGTAATAAACTCTTTCATTAACTTCGTGCTCTCAAAATTTTGCTGATAACGCGGATTGTTCGAAGTCGCTTAATAACATGGGCAAGGTGAACCCGATCTCGAACGGAAAAGACGATGTTGACTGTCGATAGTTTAGCGTCTCTTTCATCCATGTTGATTCTTTCAACGTTCGCATCAGCGTTGGTAATCGTTGAAGCCAGTACTGCAATAATGCCTTTCACATGCTCGAGTTCAATTCTAAGCTCGACGGAGAAATCCTGGTCAACCTCTGGATCCCAGCGAACCGACATGGTTTCGTCGGGTTTTTCTCTCAGATCATGCATGTTTCGGCAAGAATCCGTGTGAATTACGATGCCCTTTCCCGCGCTGATGTGTCCGAGAATCGGATCGCCTGGTATTGGTTTGCAGCATTTTGCGTAGGTGACAACCAGTCCTTCAGTACCCATGATGGCAAAAGGCTGTTGTGACAGTGGTTGACTCACCAGTTCTTCCTTATTGGCCAGCAGGATGCGGGTAATCACGTAAGCCATTTGATTGCCGAGACCGATTGCCTCAAGTAGTTCATCAAAGCTGGTCAGATTTCGGTCAGTCAATACCTTCTCAAGCTGATCAGGATCAATGTCATCAATTGAGGAATCCTCGACATTGAGTGTCCGTTCCAGCAAACGGCGACCTAATGAAACGGACTCATTGAGTTGTTGGTTCTTGAGTGCGTGTCGTATACCGCTTCGAGCCTTCCCGGTGATGACGAAACTTAGCCAGGCCGGGTTGGGCTGTGCGCCAGGTGCTGTAACTATTTCGATCGTCTGACCACTTTCAAGGGTTGCACTCAACGGTGCAAAACGACGATCGATACGACAGGCAACACAGGTATTTCCGATGTCAGTGTGTACGGCATAGGCAAAATCAACTGGTGTGGAACCCTGCACAAAGTCGTAAATATCTCCCCTTGGTGAGAAGACGTAAACCTCATCAGGGAACAGATCGATTTTGACATTTTCGATAAACTCAAGAGAATTACCCGCGCTCTGCTGTATTTCCAGCAGCCCTTTCATCCACTCACGTGCACGTTTGTGGCTTCCGGAAGATGACTCGTCATTGGCCTTATAGAGCCAGTGTCCGGCAATACCATTGTTGGCCACCATTTCCATTTCAAAGGTGCGAATCTGGATTTCTATAGGGATACCATGCATACCGAACAAGGTCGTGTGTAAGGACTGATATCCATTTGCTTTAGGGATGGCGATGTAGTCTTTAAACCTGCCTGCCACGGGTTTGTATAGATTGTGAACTGCGCCCAGGATGCGGTAGCAGTCATCAACAGATTCGGCAATGATTCGAAACGCGTATACATCCATGATCTCTGCGAACGATCTGCGTTTACTGCGCATCTTGTCGTAGATACTATAGAGGTGCTTTTCTCGACCGAATACATCAGCTTCAAGGGAATCTTGCTTCAGGCAGGCCTCAATTGAGGCAAGTACTTTACTGACAACCTCCTTTCGATTCCCCCTTGCCCTTCTTACCGCTTTGCCGATCATATCGGATCGCAACGGATACAAGGCTTTGAAGCCCAATTCCTCGAATTCAATTCTAATATTGTTCATACCTAGACGATTCGCAATAGGTGCGTAAATCTCAAGGGTTTCTTTGGCTACCCTCTTTTTCCTTTCCGGTTCCAGGTAGTCAATAGTTCTCATGTTGTGCAGGCGGTCGGCGATCTTGACGAGAATAACCCGAATGTCTTTCGCCATAGCCAGCGTCATTTTCTGAAAGTTTTCGGCTTGCGCTTCGGCGCGAGTCTGAAACATGTTTCTGAGTTTGCTAACACCATCGACCAAATCGGCGACTTCTTCGTCGAATTTCTGGGCTAGCATGTGTTTTGGTACACCAGTGTCTTCGAGAACATCATGTAGCAAAGCAGCCATGAGGCACTGGTGATCCATGTGCATCTCGGAGAGGATTGCGGCAACCGCGAGTGGGTGGTTGATGTACTTTTCGCCAGATTTGCGTTTTTGCCCCTTATGGGCACTCTCCGCAAAACCGTAGGCGGTGATGACTTGCTCTACCTGATCATCACCGAGGTACTCACGTAGGTCGATTGTAAATGAATCAATTGTTAGCAAGAAGTTCTCCCACAGGAGAATCCATCGCTGGTTTCTTCTAGGGTGAGATGACGGCTTCTAAAGAGATTCCAGAAAAAGGCGGGGCCGGGCTTAGAAATCTGGTTTGGGTTGTTCGAATCCATCATGAGGCGCATCGATTATCAATGCTTCTGGTTCCTCTGGTTTTACGGGTTCATCAAAGATACTTGCAGTCACATGGCCTTCGGCGATTTCACGTAACGCTAAAACAGTTGGCTTGTCATTTTCAATAGGAACCATGGGTTCTTTGCCTTCGGTTGCTATCTGACGTGCTCGAAAGCTGCTCACCATGACTAATTCAAAGCGGTTCTCAACATTTTCAAGACAATCTTCAACCGTCACTCGTGCCATTTAGTTTCTCCAGTATTAGTTGCTGCGATCGAAAGTGATCCTATTGAATCCAGGTGATCGCATCGAGCCGCGCAGTTTAACGAAAAAAGCACCTTAAGAACAACATCATAGCTGTTTTGAGGGCAATAATTCTGCTAATAGCGGTGCCAGATTTTGCTTTTGCCGAATTAAAGTGAGTTCTGGCGCTTCTTCACGGGTAATTGAGCGAATTTGATCACATGCTCTGTCAAAATCGTCGTTGACGACCAGGTAGTCAAATTCTTCGAAGTGGGACATTTCACTAATGGCCTGGTCCATCCTCTTTTCTATGGTTTCGGAATCATCCTGGGCGCGATCAAGAAGGCGGTTCCGTAAAGATTGAAGCGATGGCGGCAGGATGAAGATGGACACAGAAGCCGGCATGCGTTGTCGAATCTGCTTAGCTCCCTGCCAGTCAATCTCAAGTACCAGGTTGATTCCAGCTTCTATGAATGGCGTAACAGCCTCTAAACTGGTCCCGTACAGATTGCCGAATACTTGTGCATATTCAATGAATCCGTCTCGCTGCTCGATTTCTTTGAATTTTGGCAACGTGACGAAATGGTAATTGACCCCGTCCTGTTCATCAGGTCTTTTTTCTCTCGTGGTGTGAGAAACGGCAACTTCGATATCGTCTGAACGCTCGACGAGTGCCTTGACCAGGCTGGTTTTTCCTGCGCCAGAGGGTGCTGCTATTACAAAAAGACATGCATTCGTATCTGCCATTATTCTATGTTCTGCACCTGTTCCCGCATTTGTTCGATAATGACCTTAAGCTCAACCGCCTGGATGGAAGTGTTAGCGGCCACGGCTTTTGATGAAAGCGTATTCGCTTCCCGGTTGAGTTCCTGCATTAGAAAATCCAGGCGTCGACCAATTGCCTCATCTTGAGATAGTGTGTTGCGGACTTCTTCAACATGCATATCCAGGCGATCCAGTTCTTCCAGGATGTCACTTTTTTGAGCGAGGTAAACTAGTTCCTGCTCAAGACGGTTGTTGTCGATATCGGTTTTCAGTTCTTCGAGTTTTTCGAGAATCTTGCGTTTCTGTCTTTCGGAGATTTTCGATGATTCCAGTCGTACTGCCTGGACAATCGACTCAAGTTCATTCAATTTGACGAGAATAATGCGCTCCAGTTCAGCGCCTTCACGTTCGCGCACGCCAATTACCGAAGAAATCGCTTCCTCGAATGATTGTTTGATGCACTGCTCAAGTTCAGACTGATCTGTTTCGACCTCCAGCATCACACCAGGCCAGCGCAGAAACTCAAAGGGATTGACCGGAGTTGAATTCCCTGTAATTGTATTTACCTGGTCGATGGCATTGATCAGCTTGTTGAGCCTGTCCTCGTCGACCTTGTATTCCATATTGTCACTTTCGAAGTTGATCCGGAGCAAACAATCGACCTTGCCGCGATGTAAATTACCACGCAAGGTTGAACGAAGCTCTGGTTCAAGTGATCGGAAGCGTTCGGGTATTTTAAACGTCGTATCGAGATAACGGTGGTTAACCGAACGGACCTCCCACGAAACTGCACCAGATTCGAACCGCGCAAATGCGGTCATACTTTTTGTCATAATATTTTCTTTAATTAAACATATGCCCAGTATAATGAAGTTTTCTGCAAACTAGTTCATTTCAAGAGGTTTTCGATGGTTTTTCAGCGTTCCAGTGGTCGTTTATTTGATCAGATGCGCGGGGTAGATATTGAACGAGGGTTCATAAAACATGCAGAGGGATCTGTGATGGTGGCGTTTGGCGATACCAGAGTGATTTGTACAGCCAGTATCGACGCGGGTGTACCTGCATTTCTTCGAGGCAAAGGTCAGGGGTGGATTACTTCGGAATATGGCATGTTGCCCAGGTCAACTCATTCGCGAATGGACCGTGAAGCGGCACGAGGTAAGCAAGGGGGTCGAACTGTCGAGATTCAACGATTGATTGGTCGATCTCTCCGCGCGTGTGTAGATTTGAAACACCTTGGCGAAAACACGGTTCGACTGGACTGTGATGTNATCCAGGCTGATGGCGGAACGCGTACGGCTTCTATAACAGGCGCCTGTGTAGCCTTGTATGACGCGCTGGCGAGTCGGGACCTGACGGACGGGTTTTCTCAGTTTGTTGCAGCGGTATCGGTTGGAGTTGTCGAAGGACAACCTGTCCTTGATCTGGAATATACGGAAGATTCTAACGCCGAGACAGATATGAATGTCGTCATGGCAGAGGGAGATAAGTTCATTGAAGTCCAGGGTACTGCTGAGNGAGAACCGTTTAGCAGAAACGACCTGGATGAGATGCTGGCTTTGGCGGCGAAGGGGGTTGGGGAGCTGATTCAGCTGCAGCGATCTACACTGGGACTTGACTGATGCTGGCTGATTATCAGACGCGGTTTATTGAGTTTGCTATCGCAAATCGGGTACTGCAATTCGGCAAGTTTGAATTNAAATCCGGCCGTATCAGCCCTTATTTCTTTAACGTAGGTTTGTTCAATACCGGCAGTACGCTGCGACAACTTGGGGGATTCTATGCCGAGGCGCTGGTGTCTTCCGGTCTGGAATATGACCTGCTCCTCGGCCCGGCCTACAAGGGTATTCCTCTGGTGACCGCAACCAGCATCGCACTTGTCGATAAATTTGACATCAATTCTGCCTACGCTTTCAATCGCAAAGAGGTCAAAACCCACGGCGAAGGTGGGCGTATCGTCGGTGCTGACCTTGCGAGTCGTGTGGTCATTGTTGATGATGTCATTACGGCAGGTACCGCAATCCGGGAAGTGATGGGTCTACTTGCAGACACCTCCGCCAGGGCTGTGGGTGTTCTTGTCGCAATTGACAGGCAGGAAAGAGGATCCGGTCAGCTTTCTGCGATCCAGGAAATAGAATCAGATTATCGGATTTCGGTTGTCAGCGTCGTAAACTTGAGTCATATCATTGAATATCTTGAATCCAGCCCGAATTTTGATCAGGAGCTAGACTTAATACGGACATATTATGCGACTTACGGAACAGGATCGCCATGAGGGCAGGCATTCATCAACAAACCACCATAAGCGCGGTAAGGTGCTTGGTTGCGAGTGTTCCGTTAGCTATGTGCGCGTCCCAGGTGAATGCGGAGCTCTACAAATACGTCAATGAAAATGTCATTCGTGCCAGGGATACCAAAATTGCCAGTGTTGAAAGATTTATCAAAACCAGTGGGACAAACCTGAGCTGACTGGAATCCCAAAAACGTACCATGGAGTCGCAGCTTGCAGATATTGAAAGGGCTGGGGGTTCCATAACCAAAGATCGATTGGTCAGATTCGAACCATCGAAAATCTAATACGACTGAGAGAGAAGGAAACAAAGACAAAACAGGATGAAATGGTCAAGTTGCAATCGACATTTNCGGCTGACATAAAGAGGGTTCGTTAACTCTACGATGCACCTGGCAGAGGCCAGTAGCTGACTACTCGAAAATACTCCGTCTCAAGATCTGCCATTGATCATCCCAACCCATTGTAGGACTCCGTGAAAAGTCGCTTCTGACATACTGACTGATACGGCCCTCGATAACTGCAAGCATGAGATTTGCTGCGATATTGACGTCCACCCGCGGGTGTTTTTCTTCTCTTAACTCCGATTCTCTCAACATCTGTCGCAATTGGGTTTCAAATCGATAGAAGAATTGCGCTACCCGAGTCCTCAGTCGATCCGATTCTCCGGCCAACGGATCTCCTGTCAGTATTCGAGTAATCCCTGGGTTGCGCTCAGTAAAAGTGAGAAGGAGATGCAGCGTATTGTGGCACCTGACTTCAGTACTTTCGTTTTCTGCAAGGATGATATTAACTCGTGAAAATACCGTATCTTCGATAAATTCAATGAGTCCGTCGAACATCTTTGCTTTACTTGGGAAATGTCGATACAGCGCAGCTTCCGAAACACCGACTTGTCTGGCCAGGCCAGCGGTTGTGATTCTTCCACCTGGCGTCTGCTCCAGCATTTCCGCAAGCGCCTGGAGAATCTGTTGTTTGCGGGAAAATTTTGGCTTCGGTGGATTTTCAGCAGTCATATTAGTCAACTGTCTCTTGAGATCATCGCTGGGTATCATCTTTGGATATCACCTCTGGATATCATAGTACCCACGCCCTCGTCTGTGAGCAGCTCCAACAACACGGCATGGGCGACACGACCGTCGATAATCTGGGCGCTATTCACACCACCGTTGACTGCCGCAAGTGCGCAATCGATTTTTGGTAACATTCCGCCCGTGATGGTCTCGTTAGTGATCAGTTCGGCGACACGTGATGCTGATAATGAAGAGATGAGTTCGCCATCCTTGTCCTGTAAACCGGGCACGTCACTCAACAGCATGAGTTTTTCTGCTTGAAGTTCCGTAGCGATTCGACCTGCGACAAGGTCGGCATTGATATTGTAGGTTTCACCATCATCACCTACACCGATAGGGGCAATGACCGGGATGATATCGCTTCCGGTCAGCATATCCAGCAGGTCGCGATTGATACCGACGACACTGCCAACATGACCGATATCGATGATTTCGGGAGTCGTGACTTCGGGAGTCGACCTTTCTATCAGCATCTTTCTGGCTNGAATCAGATTCGCGTCCTTGCCGGTCAGNCCAACTGCTTTGCCACCGCTACTGTTGATAAGGCTGACGATGTCTTGGTTCACCAGCCCCCCCAAAACCATTTGAACGACATCCATGGTTTTGCTGTCGGTGACTCTCATGCCGTCAACGAAACTTGATTCAATTTTGAGTTCTGAAAGTAGCTGTCCTATTTGCGGACCACCGCCATGAACNATGACTGGATTGAGCCCAACCAACTTCATTAAGACNACATCGCGGGCAAAGCCGTGTTTCAGAGNTTCTTCCACCATCGCGTGACCACCGTACTTAATAACGATGATTTTACCGGTAAAGCGCTGAATATACGGCAACGCCTCTGTCAACACTTTAGCGACGTTCATTGCGGAGTCACGACTTAATGTCATCTTGCCAATCCCTGATTTAGCTTTATGCTAGAAAGTAAGATTTTCATCAACAGAACCGAGATGTTCTCTAAACAATGCCTGAAGATTCTCAAGTCCGGCTTCATCANCGGCTTCAGTCATTTTCNCCTTAATATATAAATGGCCACTTGAAGNGATGATTGGTTTGCCGCCAAAGCCACTGATTACGCTATTTAGGTGACGAGTACATTTTACGTCGTACTCCTCGTCTTCCGGCAATTCGTCTTCGACAGTCTCATCGTCCAACATTTCGATATCAACCATTTCCGCGTCATCATCAGCCTTCTTGACAGGCTTGACTTTGAGCTTTGGCACTTCTTTTTGTTCAGCTTCTTTCTTGCCCATCNTGGCTAGAATCGTATCGAGTTCAAGGAAATCTGGGAACTGGTAACTGTCAGAGGGAATGAAGTGATCATTAATAACGTCTGCCATCTGGTTACGGAGTTGAGTCGTGTCGGCGCGTAAACTCTTGATGATTTTCAGTATAACAAAAACGACACCGCCAAGAGCGACGATAAGCGCCAGCAGGCCAGGCAGCAGATAGTTAAAAAGATTACTGACCTGTCCGCTGGTCAACTCAGCAGACGGGGTGAATATCACTTTCCAGTTCTTGTTGCTAACACTTGCCAGGGGTACCATTCCTAATTTTATCAGTGGGTTATTTATTTTCTTTGCCACTTAGTATTCCTTAGTTTTGACCCGACGAACCGAAACCACCGCTGCCTCGATCGGTTTGAGTAAACTCATCGACGATGTTAAAGGATGTTTGTACAACTGGAACAATGATCAGTTGAGCAATTCTGTCACCTTGTTGAATGGTGAACTCAGTATCGCTGCGGTTCCAACAGGAAATCATTAACTCACCCTGATAGTCTGAATCAATAAGACCAACCAGGTTTCCGAGCACAACACCGTGCTTATGACCAAGTCCGGATCTTGGCAGAATGAGTGCGGCATATTGCGGATCTTCGAGGTAAATGGCGATGCCAGTGGGGATCAACTCTGTATGACCTGGATTGAGGCACAATTGATTTTCCAGACAGGCACGCAGGTCCAAACCCGCGCTGCCATCAGTCGAGTACTCAGGAAGCGGGACTGCATTGCCGATGAGCGAACTTAGAATTTTAACCTGCAACTCTTTCATGGTTTTTCTTGGCTGCTTTTTACTTTCTCAACAATGACGTCGATAATTTTGCCAGATACATTGCGCTTTGATGTTTTAGGCAATGAAATCTGTTCGTCAGACATAAGAATAGTTGATGCATTGTCTTCGCTGTTAAAACCAATTGAAGTATCCGATACATCGTTTGCTACAATCATATCCAGATTCTTCTTCTTCAGTTTTANCCTGGCGTTGTCCAGCAGATTTTCAGTTTCAGCCGCGAATCCGACTGTAAACGGTTTGTTCTTCCTGGATGCCACGGAGGCAATGATATCCGGATTTTCGACGAGCTCAATAGAAATAGACTGATTGGACGGAGCACCATCTTTCTTGATCTTATGTTTCGCGCTGGATACCGGTCTAAAATCTGCAACTGCGGCGACGCCGATAAATATATCGCAATCATCTATCTCTGACATCACGGCACTAAACATATCGGAGGCGCTGATGACGTCGATGGTGCGAACGCGATCTGGCGGCGATAGAGTTGATGGTCCTGACACAAGCACCACTTCAGCTCCTGCATCGACGGCAGCTTCTGCCAGTGCATATCCCTGTTTTCCGGAACTGTGGTTAGTGATATATCGAACCGGGTCGATAGCTTCTCTGGTTGGTCCTGCGGTAATGACCACTTTTTTCCCTAACAGTTTTTCAGTGGGAAAAATAGCAACTGTGCTCGAAACGATCTGATCGACTTCAAGCAAACGACCCAATCCCACTTCACCACAAGCTTGTTGCCCTTCATCAGGCCCAAATAGATGAACCTTGGATTGCTGAAGATATTCAATATTGATCTGGGTTTGTTCGTTAGACCACATAGCCTGATTCATCGCTGGTACGATAGCAATGTGGCATTCCGCTGCCAGACAGATTGTCGTTAAGAGGTCATTACCATGGCCGCCACAGTAACGGGCGATAAAATCTGCGCTCGCCGGGGCCACGATAAGCAGATCAGCCCAGCGTGCCAGTTCGATATGGCCCATGACAGATTCGGTCTCGGTATCAAGAATATCCAAATGGACAGGGAAACCGGATAGAGCTTGCATGGTTAGAGGTGTGATGAACTCAGTTGCGGCATGGGTCATCACTACGCGGACCTCAGCACCTTGATCCTGGAAGCGGCGCACCAGTTCGGCTGCCTTATAAGCGGCAATTCCACCAGTGATCCCCAGCAAAATTCGTTTGTTGGTGAGCTGCTTAACGGGCTGTTCAGTTACAGAATCGGACATGTGATATCTTCGCCACCTGTTACAAGATCAGTCATAACCTACACGATTGAAAGTCCCTGGATGACAGACCAGATTGATCTGAAACCGCAGACTGGATGCGTAACATACCACCGAAGCTTAAAAGGTGTAAGTGATTATTCACTTATCTACTGGGGCTTCTGTTTAGCAGGACAAAAATCACTCAGTAGAAGAAGCAGAGTATCCAATGACACTATCCGCCCTGCCGAAAAACGACCGGCCCCGGGAGAAGTTAATAAACGAAGGCCCAGGCTCACTGTCCGATGTGGAGTTACTCGCAATATTCCTTCGCACCGGAACTCAGGGTAAGTCCGTCTTGCAGCTTGCACATGAGTTGATACAGGAGTTTAAAGGCATTCGAGGATTGCTNGAGGCGGATTATCAGCGACTCAACAGGACTCCTGGGATAGGACCTGCCAAGTTTGTTCAACTTAAGGCAGCAATTGAGATCACTGAAAGGTATCTGCAAAAAGGATTCGAGCGAAGCAATGTAATTTCTGACCCCGGTGCAACAAGGCGCTATCTGAAAAGTAAGTTACGTGGGTATTCGAGAGAAGTATTTGCCTGTATGTACCTTGATAATCAGAACCACCTGATNCGATATGAAGAGTTATTTTTTGGCACAATTGATGGCGCCAGCGTTCATCCAAGAGAAGTCGTGAAACAGGTACTTCAACATAACGCGGCAGCCGTGATATTTGCCCATAATCATCCGTCCGGCCTGGCAGAACCCAGTCAGGCAGACCAGCGCATTACCGATCGTCTAAAGTCCGCGTTGTCGCTGGTGGATGTCAGGGTGCTGGATCACATGATCGTGGGTGACTGCGATGTGCTTTCCTTCGCAGAATCTGGCCTGCTGTAAGGGGTGGAATCCGTTTGAACTTGGCTGGTTGATCTGGTATAAAGCACGGCTNTCAAGGCCAGCCANAAGCAGTCCAAAAGCAGTATGGCTATTGGCTAGCGCAAATAATGACTCGTTCTCAACTAACTTCGTATGAGAGCGTATANTGAATCAAGGCAGTTCGACATGTCCAAACTATGTCAGGTAACAGGNAAACGNCCCGTTGCTGGTAATAACGTTTCTCACGCCCATAATAAGACTAGGCGTCGATTTTTACCCAATGTGCACGACCACAAATTCTGGCTCGAAAGCGAGAGTCGGTTTGTTAAATTGCGGGTATCTGCAAAAGGTATGCGAATTATTAACAAAAAAGGTATTGATCAGGTCGTTGCCGATATACGTGCTCGTGGTGATAGAGTTTAGAGCGGGGGAGAATATTTATGCGAGAAAAGATTAAATTGGTGTCATCAGCAGGAACAGGTCACTATTACACCACGACGAAGAACAAGCGCACCATGCCTGACAAGATGGAGATCAAGAAATTTGATCCTGTGGTTCGTAAGCACGTCGTCTACAAAGAATCAAAGATCAAGTAAAGGTCAAGTAAAGACTGCAGATCCCCTCGGTTCATCAGATCCNGGATGAGCCGATGCTACACTGANTAGCTTCCTGCCACTTGACTGAGAAGCAGGTTACCAATCTCATCCACCGTGACATGCCAACCTTCCTTAATGTAAGTCGTCGCATGGTCTTCAATAACCAGCGCCGGTCCCTGGAAAAGCTGTCCCACCCGCAGACCAGGTCTAGATATCAACTGCATCCCGGCTTCGTCATATTCAGTTTGTTTTGAGATTTCCAGTGTCTGCCAGGGTGGCAACATGACGTCATCCTGTTCGGCTTCAATATGCATGCGATAGTTCACCAGCTCGACGGGTAACTCAAGCCGATGCCCATACTGCTGCTCATGGGCTTCATGAAATCGAGCCTCGCAAGCCGACAGGTCGTCGTAAGCGATGTTAATAGTATAGGTCTGGCCCTGGTATCGCAGGTCTAGGCTTCGAATCTGCAGTGTTCGACTGACGTTCTCCTTTGCCAGCTCATCCAGTGCCTGGGATTCCATGTCGGCAAAAAGTCGAGACAGCATCTCATCATCAACCTTCATTAAAAGGTGTTGGTAGGTTTTAACCAGTTCTCTACCGGGCTTAGTGGTCAACATTCCCAATGCTGACAGAACACCAGCATGGATTGGAACAACAGCTGACTGCATTTCCAAGGACTCTGCCAAGTCGCAGAGGTGCAGACCGCCAGCACCACCGAAACATATCAATGTAAATTGTCTGGGATCATGACCGCGATGGATGGATATGACACGAAGCGCCTGGCTCATATGTTCGTTCGCTAATCTGATGATACCCTCTGCAGCTTCCTGTATGTTTGAGCCTGTTTGGTCAGCAATTTCCTGCATGGCTGATTCTGCTTTACGCTGATCAAGTTTTAGATCGCCAGCCAGGGTCGGGTTGGGGCCCAGTCTGCCGAGGATCAGGTTCGCATCGGTGACGGTTGCCTTTGTACCGCCCTGTCCATAGCAGGCCGGGCCAGGATTTGCGCCTGCGGACTGTGGACCGACCTGGAGCAGTCCACCTTCATCAACATAAGCAATTGATCCACCACCTGCTCCAATTGTGTGAATATCAGCCATTGGTACGCCAACCGGGTATCCGCCGACATGACCGTTATTGGTGAGTTTGAATCGTTCCTCGATTAACGCAACATCTGTCGAGGTGCCGCCCATATCAAATGTAATCAGATTCCGTTTTTGTAGATGTTTACCTAAATGCTGAGCAGCAGCGAGTCCACCAGCGGG
>PBRC01000038.1 GCA_002725285.1 Gammaproteobacteria bacterium
CATACGCAAGACCAGGACCTGCTTCCCACTCATAAGTTAGACCTAGAGTCCATGTCAAATCAGGAGCTCTTAATGGCTCTAGATAGGTAAAATCTGCAGCCGCTCCACTTCCGTTAAAATCAGCGAAAAAGTCATCATAGCTTGGATCTAAATAACCAACATTTAGATCGATAGAAAAATTTTGGGTAATAAGTGCATTTAATTCTAACTCTATACCTTTAAACGATGCTTCAGCAACATTATCAGTTACCGTTTGCCTTCCAAGAGCGGCCAGTGTATCAGGAATATCGACATCAAGTTGTTTATCTTCATACTCCATATCAAAGATAGCCACATTAACTCTTAAACGATTATCCAAAAGAGTAGATTTAACTCCGACTTCAATACTAGTTACTGTTTCAGGTTTATAAGGTCTTGTGGCGCTAAATTCATTTCCCCATCTTCCATTAAAACCTCCACTTCTATAACCTTGAGAATAGCTAGCATAAAAATGCAAATCCTCATTAGCTTGATAGCTAACAGCTACTTTTGGAGTAAACTTTGTCCAACTCTTATCCGCATCAGTATCCATTACACCACAATCTGGATATGGTCCACCTCCTTGACAAGCGTTACTACTTTTTTCCTCATCAATATATCTACCGCCAATTGTTAAAGTAATTTGATCATTGATATCATAATCAGCTTCAAAGAAAGCTGCGATAGAATCAGTTTCTTGATGAGTATAATTATATATAGGAACAACAATCAAAGGGTCTTGAGTTGGAACTGCTCCAAACAAATCAAAAAAACCAATTCTGCTTTCCATTGGAATCGTATATTCGGAATCCCATTTATATAAACCAACAACATAATTTAATGGGCCGTCTAAGTCACTTGTTAATCTAAGCTCATGACTGGCTTGTTCATAGTCAGCACGACGATCAGTATGATATAAAGTTAACGGTGTTCCATCCCAGTCCTGGTCCACCTCCTCATCAGTTGTTTTTCTTCCAAAAATGTAATCTAATTTATAATAATCTGACAATTCCCATCTAAGTTCTAAGATCCCCGTATAACTTTCAAATGAAGCATCTCTTCTTTTTGGTTCATTGTTATAAACCGTGTAACGATCTCCACTTTGAGGAATTCCTAAACCCGGTGAGCATTGGCCATAAACAGCACACCACCAAGTAGTTGCACCACCTAAATTCAAAGCCGTATGCGCATCTTGGTCTTGTTGTTCGTCAGTCAGTGTTAATTCAACTTCTATATTGTCATTTACCTGAAATAATGAATTGAAAGTAATTTGGGTATACTCTTCTCTACCCAGATCTTGTCCGTCGACCGCATTAGTTAAGTATCCTTCATTTTGTTCTCTATGAGTTCCAGTTATTTTAAAAGCAGCTTCGGGTGTGCCAATATTAAGAATTCCATCAATTACATGGGTATTATAATTATCATATCCAATCTTAATTTTACCGCCCCTTTCACCAGTTGGTTTAGTTCTTGTTAAATTAATAACACCCGCTACTGTATTTCTTCCAAATAAGGTGCCTTGGGGACCTCTTAAAATTTCTACACTCTCTAAATCTATCGTCTTAAGCATTGCTCCGGAATTAGCGCCAATGAAAACCCCGTCTAAAACAACACCAGTTGTGGGATCAAAATTTTTCTCAACATCTGAAACACCAACACCACGAATAAAAATAGCAGTAGGACTTCCTGGACCTTGTTGCAGGTCATCAATTATTAAATTAGGAGAATCCGCAGCTAAATCTCTAATATCAGTAGGAACACGATTTTCAATATCTCGCGCATTTAAAGCACTAACAGATAAAGCCGTTTCCTGAATATTTTCTTCTCTTTTTCTTGCAGTAACGACTACTTCCTCAATACCATCAGATGCCTCTTGAGCCTGCGCATTGGATGTATTGATTGAAAATACTGATATTATTAGAAAGCCCAATAGCACAAAATTGTTCATAATTGATCTCATTTGATCATTCTCCATTAATTCTATTTTTGTTTTTTTTGTCGTCACTAATCAAAGCATATTGACTATCATTAAAATGCATAAATCCTTGCATCACTTCTAATTTCTAATTCCTAATAGCGCGATAGATAATGCCCTATAGCTACGAAATCTTACTTGCAAATTTCTCTGCATAGGGCGTTAATGGTTCCTATACTCAATTGGTTCCTATACTCAATAGCAAAAGGAGTACGGCTGTGAGATTCTACCATAAAATCTTATTGACTATCTTGGCATTTGTTCCGCTATCTGTATCGGCGGAAGTTCTTCACTACTCGTCATGCACGCTTAAGGATGGGAAAACCCTGGCAGACGCTCAAGGCTGGGTGGAAGACTGGCGACCTATTGCGAAAAGCGCTGGTCAAGACTACAAAATTCGCTTACTCACCGGGCATGCTGCACCAGCGGATGGGATGCTACCGAACTTTGCCATCGAAGGTAGATCATCAACGCTCAGCTCGTATGCAGCGGCGTGGGAATGGTGGTACAGCGATGCGAAAGCTGCGAAGTCCAACATGCAACTTCAAAGCGTCGCCGATTGTGGAACCAATTCAATTTACGTTACCACTGAATAAATCTGCGAAAAAGTTCAGGCAAGATAGAAGTGTTGTCGTGAGACGATACTCCGCTACCATCCAGTTGCTGACAGTTGCTGATCCTGGCTAGATCGCGACTGGGTCTTAGGCTGCCTGACATCTTGACCTCATCTTTGGCCTTGTAATTCTGATTCGTTCGCATTTGCTAAGCAGCCCTGATTTCAGTTGAAATCCAATGCGGTTCTATGACTGCAGCGAGTTGAAAGCCGATGTTTTCCAGCCCCTGGGGCATATCTGACCCATTGTCTGCTATCGCGGGTGAAAGCAGGCCTCTTATTGACTTCCAGCCATATCTGGCCTGAGATCTGCTATCGCCTAGCAGCGCGACATCAGTATTCAAACTTCCTAATTCTTAATAGTGCTATAGAAAATGCCCTGTAGCTATTAAATCTTATTTGCTTATTTGTTGGTCAGCTCCTTCTTCTCGAACCACATCTTCAGGATAGAAAGAGTAGAAGAAAGCTGCAATCAAACATAAAGAGCCCGCAATAGGACCAATCAACAAGACGCCATAGGGTTCCTCGGCACTGCGACCATAAGCAGATAGCAGGTAGCTCATTATGGCGGCAGAGGCAGCGTAAACCCACTTGGTGAGTAGCCCCTGAACGCCGTAGTACATAGCCGCTCGATTTGCACCAGTTTTAATCCGATCACGATCAATCAACTGCCCCAGGATCACTGTAGGCAAAATCATTATGCCAGCCATGGCAAGTCCCTTTATCGCCATCAGGGTGAATACAACGATTACATTAAGTTCATCCCCAGAGCTACCAGGAGAACTTGGCGTTAGCAGCCCGTAGGGCAGCATGGCGATGCCTAGTATTAGAATAGTTGTTATCAGCGTATTCTTGGTGCCTATTCTCTCGACAATAACATGAATAAATACAAATCCAATGATGACCCCAGGCAACATTGCGAGTGAGAGCAGCGCGGCGAAACCCTCATCTCTACCAAGTATCACTCTGGCAAAGTAAGGCACAGCGGGTCCGGTCATTGTGATACCCAGAATAAAAATGATTTGGGCAAAGAGATAAATCAGAAAAGGTCGATTCTCCAGTGTTACCCAAATGGCTTGACGCATGTTCAGATTTGACGGAACTGCTTCAAACTTTGATTCGTCCACAGCCAGAATAGGGCATATACAGAAAATGAAAGACAAGATGCAGGAGATAACTACGACGGTTTGGACCGCGGTCGTGGCATCCATGCCCATGTCCTTGAAAGCGTCTACACCGACAAGCCAGAGAATGCCGTATGCCATGATAATGGGGCCGCCGATAAGTGACCTGAGTCTCGACAACTCTACTCTGTCTTTCTCGGTCCTCGCTATTTCGGGGATCAAAGCCAGATAGGGAGCGACATAAATCGTAAAAAAGATGAAATAGAGTGACAGCATGATTGTTAAGTACAGGAATGTGCTGAAACTGCCTGGCGCTCCTGGCGGGAAGAATATAAGGCCAGGAATGACTACCATCGGCACAATACCGATTATGAGGAATGTTCTTCGCCGACCCAGTGGAGAGTGTGAGCGGTCAGAGTAGTGACCCACGAAAGGGTCTGCTAACGAGTCAACAACACCACCGATAAGGCGGGCTAATCCATAGGCGGTCAATACGCCCAGGAAGATTTCCTCGCTGACAAGCACCTGCAGACCGGCGCCCTCTGGAGGAAGATAAAAATAGATGCCAATGGATACCACAACTGAAGCGGTGATCTGCCAGCCTGGCGAGCCAATTACAAACAGGATTCTTTCTCTTAGAGAAAGATAACCGGTTGGAAAGTTTTCATGGTCCATGGTTAATGGTTCATGGTTCATGGTTCATGGTTCATGGTTCATGGTTCATGGTTCATGGTTCATGGTTCATCAGAGTATACGACCGGGTTAATCGAAAGTGTTTCTCGAGAATTATTGAGTGTTGTACAAGGTAGCAAAAAAAGACCCTTTCTGAAAAGTTCTTCCGGACGGGGAAAAGATCGGAGCAGCCATCATAGTCTCCGATGAGTGAGTGCAAATAACGGATACTGGTGGCCATTGAGATTATTGCGAGGAAGGGCTGCGGGAAACTGGGCATGCGCGCCCTAACAGCATACATCACGGCGACTACCTTGTATTGCAACTAGCTGCTTGTAACCTTTAGCACACTCACTATACTCGGGCAGAAAATTGTTAAATCTAAATACCATCAGGATCACTCCATGACGTTGAAAAAAAGAACGGCAATCACGTTGCCCGCAGGCCTCCTGCTCACAGATAACATCGAACGGATTACCTGGGCCGAACAAAACGGATATACAGATGCATGGTTCAGTGATTCGGGTGCTCCTGATACCCTGACTCAGATCGCAGCGATTGCTCACTATACAAACACAATCAGAATCGGCGTTGCCATCACGCCAGTCTACACCCGAACACCGGCGGTTCTTGCTGCATCGATCAATATTTTGGGTCAGTTACTACCGGGACGATATATTCAGGGGATTGGATCATCCAGCCAGACCATCATGGGTAAATGGAATGGCATTTCCCTAGATAAACCTGTCACCCGCGTAAAGGAAACAGCGCAGATGGTGCGATCAATGCTTGCGGGTGAAAAGTCAAACTTCAATCTGACGACGCTGAGTAGTAATGGTTACATCCAACCACCACTCACCAATCCACCACCAATCTATATCGCCGCGTTGCGATCAAAAATGATAAAGATGGCAGCCGAAGTTGGTGATGGCGTTATATTCAACTTATGGCCCAAAGCCGCACTTCCTCGAATGATGGAGCACGTGAAAATTGGNGGTGAACGTGCCGGTAAAGATATTACCGAAATAGAAATCGTAAACCGCGCCATGGTCTTAGTGACCAACGACAAGGATCGGGCGAGGAATCTGTTTCGTGCCTCCCACGCCCCCTACTACGCTACTCCGGTCTACAACAAGTTCCTGGCCTGGGCGGGATATGAAAGTGCGGCGAATACCATTACGCAGGGTTGGGCAGAGAAGGATCGACAAAAGACCAGTGGCGCATTAACCGACGAACTGGTAGATGAAATAATCGTTATCGGCAGTGAATCTGAAGTTCAGGATCGTATCCAGGAAGATGCTGACGGCGGTGTACATACTCATATTATTGCGCCACTTGCCGGGGCAACACCGGAGGAAGTTGAAGCAACTTATGAGGCATTTCGGCCGGATAATTTTACTCTGCGATAGTCATTGCCAATCTGAATGTGTGCACATTTCCCCTCGCCAATCTCAGCGGATTTTTCAAGTTCGTCCTCATGGGCAGCATCGAGCGTATCAGCATCATCTGCTGCTACTGCATGATCGCTGACGAGTTAACTAGTTCTCATTCAATACCTGCATTGCCGCCAGCACCCTGGGTGGTGAACAGGGCAAATTGGTCATTCGCACACCGATGGCATTACCCACGGCGCAGGCAACTGCTGCTAACGGCGGAATGATCGGCGCTTCCCCCACCCCTCTGACGCCATAGGGATGCATTGAATTGGGCACCTCAACAATTATCGTCTCGATCATCGGCAGATCCGAAGCTAACGGAATCCGGTAATCTATAAATCCAGGATTCTCAAGCACGCCATCATTGTCGTAGCAGTATTCCTCGTTTAGTGCCCAGCCAATCCCCTGAACCGCACCACCCTGTATTTGTCCCTCGACGAAATCCGGGTGAATAGCTGTGCCTGCATCCTGAACAGCCGTATACCTTAATACCTGAACCTTGCCAGTGTCAGGGTCGACTTCAACATCACAGATATGCACGGCGAAACTGGGGCCTAGACCCGGCACAGCGTTCAATGAGGCATTGCCTGAGATGGGTCCACCGGTCGCAGGTGCGTTGCGGCAGATCTCCTTGATGGTTAATTCCTCTGTCTTCGACTGGTTAACTGCTTTACCATCCTGCCATGTCACCTGATCTGCAGTGACGTTCCAACCTGAAGCGGCGCGTTGTTTCATTTGAGCGATAGCATCCCTGGTTGCTTCTACAACAGCCTGCCCCGTCGCGTTGATAGTACGACTGCCACCGCTGACCCCTGTAAATCCGATCGATTCAGTGTCACCGACAACCGACGACACCTGTGATACCGGTATCTCAAGCTCCTCTGCAGCCATCATCGCAAGAGAAATACGAGTCCCTGAAAGGTCAGCTGAACCGGAGGAGACGGACACTGACCCATCTGAATTCATGTTAACAGCAGCACTCGATACCCCCGCGCCATTTCGCCAGAATCCAACCGAAACCGCCCTACCTTGATTTGGCGTGAGGTCAGACTGATAGTGCTCAGAGTTGCGGGCGGATTCAAGACACTCAACCAGTCCAATTTCCCGGAATGTTCCCAGAGCATTTGTGGAACCCTCGGCCACAGCGTTTTTTAGCCTGAACTCAAGAGGATCCATATTGATTTTTTCGCTTACCTCGTTAAGTACGCTCTCTGCCGCAAATGTCGCCTGCGGCGCCCCCGGGCCACGATAGGCGCGAACCTTGGCTTTATTCAGAACAACAGCGCAACCTTCGACCAGAACATTAGGGACGTCGTAGGCTGAAAACATTGAGCGCATGCCACCGCCGAGTGGTGCAGCCGGGAAAGCGCCCGATTCATAGATAATATTTGCGTACATGGCGGTTATGGTGCCGTCCAGCCTTGCACCAATCCTGATTTTAGATTCTGTCGCAGCCCCAGGCCCCCCGGCTCTGAACGTCTCTTCCCTGGTCATGCTTATTCTTACAGGTTGACCTGCTTTCTTCGATAACATCAAGGCAATTGCTTCCTGATAAGGTGCTGTCTTGCCACCAAACGCACCACCTACTTCGGTAGGAATGACTTTCAATTGAGCCAGGTTCATCCCCATCATCCTGGCGACCGAGGCCCGTAGCGGAAAATGTCCCTGCGTCGTACTCCACAGGGTTGATTGACCCTGGGGGTTGAACCTGGCCAGACAGGCCGGGGGTTCTAGATAAGCCTGATGGACCGTTGGTGTCGTAAATTCTCTTTCAACAATGACATCCGCTTCTTCAAATCCTCTGACGATATCTCCACTGCTCTGCTGATCTCTCAGATAGATATTTGATGGCTTGTCAGGTGTTGGATCGATACCCTGGGTGAAGAGATGCTCATGCAGTATGACCGCATCCTCACGCATTGCATCTTCCAGAGTCAGAACCGGGGTCAGCACATCGTATTCTACCTCTATCAGATCAAGGGCTCTTTCTGCCAGCGCAGGTGAGTTTGCCGCAACCGCAGCTACCGCATGACCGTGATAAAGGACTTTTTCATTGGCAAGGTTGTCTCGGGCAATATCTCCAATGCCGTGGGGGGCTAAATGGGGAAAATCTGCGGCGGTAACCACAGCAGCGACACCGTCCAGACTTGCAGCCTCGCTGGTATTAATACTCAGGATTCTTGCATGTGCATGATGACTCCTGAGCGTCTTGCCGTACAGCATCCCGGGAAGTGACAGATCGGCACCATAGTTTGCCTGGCCAAGCACCTTCTCAGTTGCGTCAGGACGATTGGGCCGTGTGCCAACGATCTTATAGGCGCCTGTCTTATCAGTTACCACGGGGTCACCTCTTCTTCACCTAATTATGTGATACCGGCGGGTTCGATATCATTCAGGGTTTAGTATATTACAAGAGAAATGTGTTTCAGTGGCTCCAAACCAAAAGATCAGCTGCCGCGACCATGAAAAAAACCGGCTCTGATTGCAAGGTCATCAGTTTGTACCAATTCGCCACCCATAAGTCTGGGTCTAAAAATCGCCTCTCGCAATAGATATTTGAACAGCCTCTGGGAGACTATAGGGACGTTGGCGTTCGCAATTCTGACATTCTTGGCACGTCCATTCTTACTCACACTGTAGGTATAGTCAGCGAATAACTCGACACCAGGACCATCGGCCGCTGGCTTGCGATCCAGGGGCATGGGTCGAAACAAACCTCGAGGAGACAATAGTTTAGGCTCTTCGAACAGTAACTTGATCTGAAGGTCATGCCCCTCGTCTTTCAATAGCTTATAGACTTTCTCATAAAGAACCTGAGCGCGTTCGTGGTCTTTAATTTGAATGAACATATCGCTGATGAATAACAGATAGCGAACAAGTTCGGTGTTGGCAGGTGGACTAGTCTCCAACAGCTCAACAAATGTCTCCTGCACAGCCCTTATCTTTCCTGTGGAAATCCCAAAGTTATGGGCCACCTCGATGTAGCGTACCAGCGCACTGAGTCGTTGATCAGAATCTTCGAACTGACCAGCTGCCAGCAGCTTGTATCTTTCCAGGATTTTTCCGGGAAGGATTCGTCCTCGATAATAGTAACCGGCGCGGATAGATGAGTTCAGATACTCCAACCAACGTTGGTAAGCATCTATCGCCAGCAAAGGATCTGAACTTTCAACACTCTGCCCCACTCGTACCAGTCGGTCGATGGCAAAATGTGCCATCTGCAACTTGCCTTCCACCAGCCCCATCTTTGATAACAATTCAATATCATCTAATGTGTCAGGTGTCGTATTGCCAGTTTGTTCCTCAATAACAGCTCTCATTATCCTGCGAGCCTGTGCCAACTTGTCAGCACCAAAGTAAATTGCGCTTCGTGCTCGTAATACATCGAAGCAGTCCGTCTTCAACTGACAGATAGCAAGCGCATCATCAACGTATTTTTCGTACTGTGAGTTTTCAGAATCTTCCAGCCGACCGTCTTGATAATCAGCCAACCAGCCAGATAAGGCCGCGATCAAATTGTAGTTCTGCGTCTGGATTGAGGGAGCCTGATACTTCGTGGTTGCTTTTAGCTGCTTTGCAATTTCATGGACTTTCTCAAAATTACCCAGCTTGCTTTGCAGAGATATTTCTTCACGCTGCCTGGATTGTTTAACTCCCATCTGATCAGACAACAATGTTAGCTGGCCCGCAATCTCTCTGACGCCTTCGACCTCAACCTTGTTCTCCGCGTGAGTAATCTGGAGCATAAAGGTGATCAGAAAAATTATCGTCGGGCGCATTTTCCAATCCTCCTTTGATGAATGTTATTGTTGGACTCAGAGCGCAGCACTCTGCATTCAGGCATATCGTGAGACTTGACATTATATGCCTGTTAGATCAGTTCTCACCAAGTGGTTCAATAAAAAGTCGTTTCGATGGCGATTTCATCTGAAAAACTGGTAGCGTAAACAATATGAAATCTACCCAACATAGGATAATGCATGCAAGCCTTGCCATTCTCAGACCTGGTTAATCAGAAACTTCTCATCCACGGTGCTCTCGATATTGATATTCGCCGCAACGGCATCAGTCCCAGACGGCTGCCTGCATGGACGAGATCACAGGTACCTCAGATGATGGATGTCCAGCTGAGAATGCCATCCGGCGTCAGGCTCATCTTTGAGACTGACTCAATCAACATTTCACTAACAGCTCTCACTACCAATATGGTGACTCCACCTGAAACAAAGAGTCCCGTGGTATTTGACCTTGAAATCGGCGATAACATTTCATCAGCATCTACCTTATCCGGTAATACGATCCAACTGGATGCAAAGGACCGAACCAGGTTCGAGCTGATTCGAGGTGAAGCTGCTACCGTGACCTTCGGCAATTTGGCCACAGGCTTTAAACGATGCGAACTCTGGCTACCTCAGAATGCCTATATTGAACTGCAGTATCTGTCGATTGATGACCATGCAACCATTCAAATAGCGGCGGAGAGCGACGCACCCAGATGGATACACTATGGCAGTTCAATCAGCCATTGCGCGGGATCGAGTCAACCCAGTCAAATCTGGCCAGCTGTTGCAGCCCGTGAGGCTGGCGCAAATCTTCAAAATCTCGGTTTTGGCGGGCAGTGTCACCTGGATCAGTTTGTCGCAAGGACGATTCGTGATTCGGACGCAGACCTGATCAGCATCAAAACTGGGATCAACATAATCAACATGGATTCCATGCGAGAACGCATATTCACACCTGCATTACACGGTTTTATTGACACTATTCGCGAGAAGAAACCGGACACACCGGTTACAGTGATTTCACCCATCTACTGTCCAAGCACAGAACATCATCCAGGCCCCACAATCCCGGATGAGCAGGGAAAGTTTGTTGCTGTACCTGGTCACGAAGAAATCAGGGAAGGGTGTCTGTCACTGACACGAGTACGAGAATTAATCGCTGAAGTCGTGTCAAAGCGCGACGATATCAATTTGAGCTACTTCGATGGACTTGAACTATTCAGCAGCGCCGATGCGATTGATCTTCCGGATGATCTGCATCCTAATCCTTCCGGATACATTCGGATGGGAAAACGATATGCTGAGAAGCAACTTTCATCCATGGTAAAAAGTATCGCTCAGAATCGCTGAATAGGGAACTCGTATCACTAACAAGAATGAGGTCATTGCTACTGGAACGGAATTAAAGCCGCCAACCCCGCGTATCGGAGCTGGGAACACGGGTGTGGATCTATCGCAGGAGTTCGTTGATGATGGATGCTGCTATCCATCAGATTCTGCTTAAGCGTATGGTGCTTGTATTTTGAAATCAACATATCGCTCAGACACCGAAGCTGACCTGCCGGGTCGAATGGGAACCCAACAGAATGACGATATGGGACAACCGCTGTACACAACACCATGCAGTGTGGAACTACTACCCGTACAGTCAATACGACGAACGAGTATCAATGGTCGCCGATTCAAGACTTACAATGTGATATATCCCTTCAAACAGGAGTAACCCTTGGAACTACCTGTCGCCACCCGTGTCTATCAAAATCATCACCTGGATTCTACTCGCTGGGATCTGTTCGAACCCAGATCTGATGATATTGTTATCACCACCGCCTACAAGTCAGGGACCACCTGGACCCAGGATATTTTCTATCACCTAATCTATGGTGACTCTGATCCCTTGCCCAAGCCGGATTCAGTCAATGTATGGCCAGATGCAAACTTCATGGGTATTGACAGAGACTTCTTAAAGAAATGGCTGGCTGGTTTTGAAAAGCAAAGATACATCAAAAGTCACCTGCCCCTGGATGGCCTGCCCTACTTCAAAGAAGTTCGTTATGTGATTGTCTGCCGTGACCCGCGCGACGTGTTCATGTCATTCTTCAATCATTTCTCGCGCTATACTGAAATCGCTTATGCACGGATGAATAACCCCGAGGTTTTGATCGGTGACCCTCTACCCGCGTGTCCTGAAGATCCAAGGGAGCTGTGGAAGGACTGGATTACCCGTGGCTGGTTTGAATGGGAAAGCGAAGGGTATCCGTTCTGGTCCAATCTCCATCATACCCAAACCTACTGGAACTACCGACATCTCCCTAATTTCCTTTTTATTCACTACAATGACATGCTGGCGGACCTTGAAGGTATCGTCAGAAAGCTTGCAGACTTCGCCTATATCCAAGTAAATGACGAGAAAGTTAATCGGGTTGTTGAAGCAACAACTTTTGCCAACGTCAAAAAAAGAATTGAAGCAGAACAAAATAACCCCAGGGATACCATGTTCAAAGGAGGTAGTAAAACCTTCTTCTTCAAGGGAACTAACGGCAGATGGAAGGATGTGCTCAGCCACAGCGATCTGACACTTTATGAACAAGCTAAAGAAAGAGAACTGACACGAGACTGCGCAGAATGGCTGGAGAATGGCGGCTCATTACCTCGGCTGGAAGGATAGCCAAATACCCCGCACTGTTTCAGGTCAACTAGGTACCGGTAAAGGTGGCTTTGCGTTTCTCGACAAATGCTGCACGTTGTTCTTTGGCATCGTTGGGCGCGCGACCGGCGAACTGCAGCCCCAGGGTTTCATTGCGGAGTGCTTCATGAAAGTCTCTGGACATATTTTGTTGCAGCACCCGCTTTCCTGAACGAATCGCCATTGGTGGCAGGGCACTAATCTGTTTACCGATTTCTATTGCCGTACTGAGTATCTCCTGCTCATCAACTAATCGGTCCAGAAGGCCAATTCTGTAAGCCTCGTCACCTCGTACATCTCTGCTTGTGAAGATCAGATCAGCTGCACGGGCATAGCCGACTATCCGTGGCAGGAAATACGACATCCCGGTATCAGGAGACAAACCGCGCTCTGCGAAGACCGTGCGAAATCTTGAGCCTTCAAAACCAACCCGCATATCGCAGGCGAGGGAAATACTCATTCCCGCACCTGCTGCAACACCATTCATTGCAGCAATACTGGGCACGCCTATCTCGTACACGGACGTCGCCAGCTTGCCAACCCACCCCATTTCATCCAGACGTGCGTTCTGTGTTGGCGTCCCTTTAGCCCGGGGAACAGCGCCGGTGAGATCAGCGCCGGAACAGAATCCTCTTCCGGTACCCGTAAACACAACAGCTCTGACATCGTCGTTATTGTAGATCTGTGCACAAACGTTGTTTAATTCATCTCGCAATTTGCCATTTAGTGCATTCAATTTTTCGGGACGATTTAAAGTGACAATCGCTATCTGTTCGTCAGTTTCATAGTTGATCGTTTCGTAATCCATCATTTCGTCCTCCAGGAAAGACCCGAACTTATCATATGTCGGCCAGAAGTTGTCTCATATTACGATATTTGCGATTGATACCACCGTGTCAGTAATTGCATTACGAGGTCAAAGCACGATCCATGTCGATAGAACCTAGATTGCAGTTTCCGATTCTGCAGAGTCCTGTGTAGCCGGCGGGAGTACGGTGAATTTCTTTCTCACCAGTCTGGCCTTTTTGTGCCAGACTTCAAAGGTCCAGGTACCCGGGACCATTTCCCAGGGCTCGTCAAAGGCATAGCCATAGAAAGTTGGTTCACCGACCTTTACAGTTAACTTTTCCCTCGACTCCTTGTAAACACGTCCGTGGGGTTGAACCAGACCTGGCTCGGGGAATTTGATCACACAGGTAACACTAATCGGGCGCCCTGCTGGTTTTGAATTAACGAGGTATTCAATCCCAAATCCCAACTTTGGCTCGGAAGGAATCTTGTTAGTAATGTCTATAAACCGAATACCATCAACAGCATCAGATGCTGGAGATTCATCGGTAAAGCCTTTCTGCCTCACTTGGTTCTCTGCTGTAAAGATACCGTAACCTACGATTATTGCAGCTGATATGAAGACGCCCTCGTCTTCTGCAAGTACTGGCATCAGCGCAAGCAAAGCGATTATTGTTTTTATCACTTATTGCTACCTCAGAGCACTTCTTAGTGTGGTATAAAGGCTCAATTATCGCTGAATTATTACAGTTGAACTATGTCTAAATATGTAAATTAGATAATATCAGTTCTGCTCGATGCGCTGATATGGACGTGCGGCTTGCTTTTAGCGGATTTAGCCGTACAATTTTAGAAGAAGTAGACAAGCCAGGAGAAACAGATGGCGGACGCACAATTTGTAACGGAACGTGGCGCTGCGGTCGCACCGACCCATAAGGTCCTTCGCAACACCTATATGTTGCTGTCAATGACCTTGTTATTCAGCGCAGCCATGGCAGCACTGGCCATGGCGATAGATGCACCCTATATGGGATTTATCCCGCTTTTGGTGGCATTCGCATTGATTTTCGCTATCAGTAAGATGCGTAACAGTGTCTGGGGTATCTTGCTGGTATTTGCATTTACCGGGATTCTGGGCTTTTCACTGGGACCTGTGCTGAATTACTACATGGCAACATCAGCAGGAACTCAGACGGTGATTACGGCTTCGGCTTTAACCGGTATAATTTTCCTGTCTCTGTCGGGCTACACGCTCATATCACAGAAAGATTTCTCATATATGAGCGGATTTCTGATGACCGGGCTTTGGGTTGTGATCGGCTCAATGCTGTTAATGTTTGTCGGATCGTTCTTCGGGTTTTATGTCTCTGGCTTACATTTGGCCATTTCGGCTGCGATTGTATTACTGATGTCAGGATTCATTCTCTATGACACGAGTAGGATTTTGCATGGTGGCGAGACGAATTACATTATGGCCACGGTGGCTCTGTATCTTGATATCTACAACCTGTTTGTCAGCTTACTGCATATTTTGGGAGCCTTTGGCGGCGACGACTAAAATCCACCTTACATAAGGGCCCTGGTATGAGTCACATACCAGGGCTTTTTTTTGGTACTTCCCGATGAAGTTTTCAATTAACGTACTTGGTGCACCCTACTCTTCCCAGGCCTCTCTTTCAGCCCTTCGATTTGCTGATGCCGTCAGATCCACCGGTCATGAGGTTTATCGTGTTTTTTTCTATCATGATGGTGTCTACAACGGGAATTCCCTGATGACAGCACCTCAGGATGAGTTGGACCTCAATGCCCGATGGGCTAAATTTGCTCTGCAACACCAGGTGGAACTTGTCGTCTGTATCGCCTCATCACTAAGACGAGGTATGCTCGATAAGGCTGAAGCTGATCGATACGAAAAACACAGTCACTCCCTCAGTAGTGAGTTTACTGTCTCAGGGCTAGGTCAGCTCATCGATGCCAGTCTGCAATCCGATCGAACCGTGATCTTCAGCTCATGAAGAAACTACTGTTTGTACAGGACAAATCTCCGCATGGTTCAATTGCCGGGCAGGAAGGACTGGATGCTATTCTCATGGGTTCTGCGTTCGCGGACTGTACAGTCCTGCTACTCGAAGATGGTATCTACCAGGTCCTCGATGGTCAGCAGCCCTCCTCTTTGGGGACGAAAAACTACTCGGTCACTTACAAGGCCCTGTTTGATTATGGTGTGAAACACATCTTCTGCTCCGAGACCGATCTGCAGGAACGAGACCTCAAGACTGATGACCTTCTGATCACCGTAGAGCCACAATCGGATGATCAGATTAAAAAACTATTTGTGGATCACGATGTGATTCTTAGTTTCTGAAAATGATTTTACACACAGTCAATAAGTCACCCTACAAGAATAGATCACTGATCAACTGCGTCCGGTTCGGTCAAAAAGATGATGCCCTGGTCCTTCTTGAAAACGGTGTTTATGCGGTTTCCCATCCAGATCTCGACGACCTGCTCAAAAGCGGAATACGGGTGTTTGCCATTGAAGCTGATATGATGGCCCGAGGCTTAAGCCATGAGCTGAACGGTCAGGTTGATATAATCTCATACGAGCAGTTCGTGGGCTTGTGTGTGGAATACCCCAGGCAGAAAAACTGGTGAGTTCCCTGAACGTTGACAAAGAAGGATTTCTGCGCAACCTGTCTGATTGGGACATCAAGATCGCAGAGGAACTTGCGCGACAGTCAAGCATTGAACTGACCGACGCCCACTGGGAGATCATCCACATTGTTCGCGAGTACCATGCCGAGTACAACCTAACGCCTGTGACCAGGGTGCTGGCAAAGATCGTCAGGGAACAACTGGGTTCAGAAAAGGCAAGCAGTATCTATCTGATGGGGCTCTTCACAGGCAAGCCTACCAAACTAATCGCGAAAATCGCTGGGCTTCCGAAGCCTAATAATTGTGACTAGCAAGACCTTTTGACATCGAATCATGTAGTGCTACGACCTCACCGACAATGATAAGTGTCGGTCTGGCGATCTGTTCACCCTTCACCTGATGACAGATGGTATTCAGATCACCTATGACAGTTCGCTGATCAGGCGTCGTGCCCTTGGATATGACTGCAACCGGTGTCGACTCCTCTCGACCATGTGCCACAAGCTGTTCACATATGTCTTGCAGTCCACCCAGCCCCATATAGAAGACGATAGTTTGATTTTTNTGGGTGAACTCACGCCACTCAAGATCTACGTGCCCTTCTTTTGGATGACCGGTTACGAACCGGACCGACTGTGAGTAGTCCCGGTGAGTCAGTGGAATCCCTGCATAAGCTGCACAACCTGTTGCCGCNGTAATACCTGGCACCACTTGAAAAGGAATCTGCTCTGCTATCAGAGCTTCAATTTCCTCTCCACCGCGACCGAAGATAAACGGGTCTCCTCCTTTAAGGCGGAGTACGCGAGCCCCTGTTTTTGCCAACTGAATCATCGACTGATTAATGCTTTGCTGGGCTTCAACGGNGCTTTTTTCTGTTTTGCCNACGTTTTCCNGANGGGCATCGCGACGAACCCGGGATAGAACTTCCTCGGATACCAGATTGTCGTACAAAACNACATCAGCCTTCTGCATCAGTTGTAGTGCCTTCAGGGTCAAGAGATCAGGATCTCCTGGTCCGGCGCCAACCAGGTAAACCTCACCAGATGCCAGGTTATCGGTTCCTTTCTCAAGATATTCCAATGCAGCATCGAAATTTCCCTGAATGGCCAGCTCTTCTCCCGGCGACGTCAGAAATGTTTCAGTCACGCGACGCCGATTATCTGGATTCGGAAATCGCTGTTTCAACCGCTGTCGTTGTTCACCCAGAAAAACAGCCAGTCTTGCAATTCCTGCCGGCATCAGAGTTTCCAACATCTCCCGAATCTTTCGAGCTAGTACAGGGGATTTTCCGCCAGTTGATACAGCGATGATGACCGGCGACCGATCTACAATAGCAGGAAAAATGACGGTAGATAATTCGATGTTATCAACAACGTTCACCGGTATTGACTGTTTTTGTGCCAGACGTGATACCTCTTCATTGAGTTCGCGATCGTCAGTGGCACAAACGACGAGACTAACCTCCTGCAAGTCGTTTTCACCGAAGACTCGTTCAATCTTGATATGCCTGCCGGTTTCGAGCAGTGTGACCAGCTCGCTGCTGATGTCGGGTGCCACCACGGTAATTCGAGCTCCCGCCTGGTGAAGCAACTCTGCCTTCCTGTAAGCAATCTCGCCACCACCCACTATTAAACAGGACCGTGCACGGAAGTCGAAAAAAAGTGGCAGATAATCCATGGCTAAAACGTCAGTCGGGTAACGCCATTCATATACGACTGTAGAGCCTGAGGGACGAGAACAGAGCCATCAGCTTGCTGATAATTCTCTAACACACCAACCAGGGTGCGCCCAATGGCTAAACCCGAACCATTCAGTGTATGCAGTAATTCCGGTTTACCTGTTTCGGGATTACGCCAACGAGCCTGCATGCGTCGTGCCTGGAAGTCTCTGAAATTACTGCAGGATGAAATTTCGCGGTATTTGTTCTGACCTGGCAGCCAAACCTCAAGGTCATATGTTTTGCTGGAAGCGAAACCCAGATCACCGCCACAGAGACTGACCGTTCGGTAAGGCAAACCCAGCTTTTGTAGAANTGTCTCGGCATGCTGGGTGAGTTGCTCATGGGCCTCTNCAGAATCTTCCGGACGGACCATCTGCACGAGTTCAACTTTTTCAAACTGATGCTGGCGAANCATTCCTCTTGTGTCTTTTCCGTAACTGCCCGCCTCACTGCGAAAACACGGAGAATGACAGACGAACTTCAGCGGCATCTCTGACGCCTCCACTATTTCATTACGAACAATATTTGTCACCGGTACTTCGGCTGTCGGTATCAGATACAGATTGCGCTCGTCGGTCAGCTTAAAGAGATCTTCTTCAAACTTGGGCAGCTGGCCTGTTCCAAGAAGCGACTCGCTGTTCACAATGTAGGGAACATAAACTTCTTCATATCCATGTTCTTTGACATGCACATCGAGCATGAACTGAATCAAACTTCTGTGTAGTGCTGCCAGATCACCCCGCATACTGACAAAGCGTGTTCCCGTAATCTTGGCTGCAACATCAAAGCTCAATTTGGCGCTATCTGCGGCAAGATCGACATGATCCTTCACGTCGAAACTGAACTCTGGCACATCACCCCAGGTCCGCACTTCAAGATTCTCATCCTCCGTTTCNCCCGCCGGTACATCCGGATCAGGAAGATTCGGTATCGTNAGCAGNATNTCTCTTAACTCACCCTGTACCTGCTCAAGTGAGTNCTTNAGACCATCAATCTCTTTTCCAAGACTGGACACATTCTCGAGTAACGGCTCAATATCNTCNCCTCTTCCCTTCGCNTCGCCTATGGACTTTGATTTGCTGTTTNTCTCTGATAGCAGTGATTCGGTTTTTACCTGGAGCGATTTGCGCTGCTCATCGAGTTGCGTAATAGCGCTAACATCCAGGTCAAATCGCTTTATTTTGAGGCGCTCAGCGACATCAGTGATTTCATTTCTGATTAATCTAGGGTCAAGCATGGGAGTAACAGTTAGTTGTTATAAGAGAGGCGCAATAATACCAGAATCAGCTCAGGTGGTTAATTCGCGACAGATAAATATTCCAAACACAACCGCAAGCAGGCTTAGACAGACACTCGCTATGACGTAGATCAGCGCGCTGACGATACGTCCGGTTTCGAGCAATCCGAGAACCTGAATAGAGAAGGTGGAGAAAGTCGTAAAGGCACCAAGAAAACCCACCATGAGTATTGACCTCAAAACAGCTGGAAAATCGGTGTCTTCAACCAAAAGCTCAAAACAGATTCCCATTAAGAACGAACCAAGCACATTGACGATCAGAATACTGTATGGGAAGTCAGTTCCTAACAGTGCATTTATTACATTGCCCAGGGAAAATCGTGCGACAGCGCCAAAGGCACCACCGATGGCGATTGCGACTAGTTCCAGCAAAGTCTGCTCCTTGTTTTTCTTATTATTTAACCCGGCTGTTTCGGTTTTTTGCCATATCGTTGAAATTCACTTTTTTTGTTCAGATTCCGAAGAGAATTCAATTTTTCTGCAATCTGAATTTCCATGCCGCGATTGACAGGATGATAGTAGTGTTGCTCATGTAGTGCTTCCGGGAAGTAATTTTCACCAGGTACAAAGGCATCGTCAAAATTGTGTGCGTATTGATAATCGTCGCCATATCCCATTTCTTTCATCATCTGAGTGGGTGCGTTGCGGATGTGCATGGGAACATCCAGGGATGCTGCCGAGGCATCCTGTTGTGCTGAGGAGAAAGCAGAATATACAGCGTTACTCTTTGCCGCTGCGGCAAGATAAATAATTGCCTGGGCGATGGCCAGTTCCCCTTCCGGGCTACCCAGTCGTTCCTGGACCTCCCATGCGTTCAAACACAATTGCAGTGCGCGCGGATCGGCATTGCCAATATCTTCAGTCGCCATCCTGACNACTCGACGTGCTATATACAAAGGATCACAACCACCATCCAGCATCCTTGCATACCAATATANTGCAGCATCGGGTGAAGAGCCTCTAACTGCCTTGTGTAAGGCTGATATCTGCTCGTAAAANAAATCACCACCCTTATCGAACCGCCGGTAATCAGAACTAAGAACTTCACTGATNACAGACTCATCAACANGACTGTTCTGTGCCAGATCTGACGCAATTTCCAAAAGATTCAATGCTTTTCGACCATCACCATCTGCNGCAAATGCGAGCTTCTCAAGAATTCCTTNATCAACGTNAAGGNTTCTCTTCGCAAGGCCATTTTCGCTATCTTCCAGAGCGCGCTGCATCAGGCACACCAACTGACCTGTTTCTATCGACTTTAATTTGTAGATCCGGGATCTCGACAGGAGCGCATTGTTAAGTTCAAACGAGGGATTCTCTGTTGTTGCACCCACGAAGATTATCGTACCGTCTTCGACAAAAGGTAAGAANGCATCCTGTTGGCTCTTGTTGAACCTATGGACTTCATCGACAAAGAGCAGNGTTTTCTTTCCANTCATCTGCTGCTGTTGTCTGGCAACATCAATCGCCGCACGAATATCCTTAACACCAGAGAGGACGGCAGAGATTGATTGGAAATGGATATCGCAGACATCGGCTATCATTCGAGCAATTGTCGTCTTGCCNACACCCGGTGGCCCCCAGAGAATCATNGAATGNAGACTCGACGTGTCAATCGCTTCTCTTAGAGGCATACCAACAGAAAGCAAGTGCTCCTGACCGAGAACATCGGTTACACATTTCGGTCGCATTTTTGCTGCAAGCGGTTGATACACAGACGGTTGATCTTCAAACAAGGACATACTAGCTTCCCCGCCTCACGATCCTGGCCCTCGTGTTTGATCTCATGTGTCTGACCTATTTCAATAGCGGCTCAACGGTAACACAATCATGAGCAGGCAGTCCGTTGACTATCGGTCATCGATTACGTCAGTGCCATCGGGCACCTTGAACTGAAAGACCTTATCCAGAATTACCGTGTTTAGCCTGGTCTCCCTGAATTCAATCTTTGTATTCTGGCCAAGGCTGTCTCTGATGGAGATTTCAATTGGATTTGAATCAACAAACGAGAGTGTAATCACTTCAAAGACGGACTCAGTACTCAGCGGCTCCAGAATAAAACTCTGTACCTTCNNTCGATCNTCTTCGTAGATGGACACCTGATAGTTCTCAAGCAGATTCTNATCCTTGCTGCCGAACAACAGGATCGGCACCTTCTTGACATCGGTTTCCAGGGTTTGAACGACGACCTGTTCAAGGTCTTCTTCGTACGACCAGAAGTCGACCCCGTCTGACACCAGCGTCTGTCTAAACGGCGATGTCGTTTCAATTCGAAATCTGGCAACCGCACCCAGCCACAGATCACCAGCACTTGATTGCACTGAGTTGTGATTCGAATCATTTGTCACCTGCGTGAAGGAGGCTTGCATCGTTTCAACATCAATGAGCATTTTCTGCAGAGTTGTAGCCGGTAGTATGGTAGCTGCAGCGTTCATCTCAGATGAGACAAAGAGCATCAGCAAACACAAGACACCAGGGCACCTATTCAGGCGGAGCATTAGCCAACACCTCTCTGGAACCGTTAGAATTCATCTCGCTAACGACCCCAGCCTGCTCCATTGATTCAATCATTCTCGCCGCCCGGTTGTAGCCAATTCGCAGTTTACGTTGTACGGCTGAAATTGATGCGCGTCGACTCTCGGTCACAAATGCTACCGCTTCATCATACAAGGCATCCTGTTCTTCACCACTCTCAAAATCAGTACCAGCTGTCATTCCCGGTAGCAACTCACTATCCGCGCGACTCACCAGAATACCGTCGACATAGTTCGGCCCGCCCAACTCCTTCCAACTCTCAACGACTCGATGCACTTCATCATCATCTACGAATGCACCATGTACTCGAATTGGCACGGGTGTGCCTGCCGGAAGATACAACATGTCTCCATGTCCCAGCAGTTGTTCTGCACCACCCTGATCGAGGATTGTCCGGGAATCTACCTTGGATGAAACCTGAAATGCGATTCTGGTGGGAATGTTCGCCTTGATCAGTCCAGTAATAACGTCAACCGATGGTCGCTGTGTTGCCAGAATCAGGTGAATACCAGCAGCACGTGCTTTCTGCGCTATTCTAGCTATCAGTTCCTCCACCTTCTTGCCAACTAGCATCATCATGTCGGCAAATTCGTCAATAACCACAACAATGAATGGTAACGATGCAAGATCCGGAGCCTGCTGATCATCCTCCTCTTCCATCGGTGAAGGTTCCCACAAAGGGTCCTGCAACGGGCTGCCAGCCTTCTCTGCATCTTTCACCTTGCGATTGAAGCCACCTACATTACGAACTCCCAATGCAGCCATCAGCCTGTACCGACGTTCCATTTCAGCCACACACCAGCGCAGTGCATTAGCCGCGTCTTTCATATCCGTGACAACAGGTGTCAGCAGATGCGGAATACCTTCGTAGACTGCCAATTCCAGCATTTTGGGATCTACCATGATCATTCGAACATCTTCCGGTGATGCCTTGAAGAGCAGAGAAAGGATCATGGCGTTGATACCCACTGACTTTCCGGAGCCCGTTGTCCCTGCGACTAAAAGGTGTGGCATTCTCGAGAGATCCACGACTACAGGTTCTCCAGCAATATCATGCCCCAAAGCCAGGCTGAGTGGAGAAGTCGATACATCATATGCCCTGGAGCTTAATACCTCTCCTAGTTTTACGATCTCGCGGTCGATATTCGGAATCTCAATACCAATAACGGATTTCCCAGGAATAACCTCAACGACACGGACACTGATAACCGCTAACGATCTTGCCAGGTCTTTGACCAGCCCGGTGATTCGACTAACCTTTACACCAGCAGCGGGTTGAATTTCAAAACGGGTAATTACGGGACCGGGGAATACAGCAACAACCTCTGCTTCAACATTGTAATCTCGTAACTTGAGCTCTAACAATCTTGATAAGGCTTCCAGATCATCTGCACTGTATCCCTTTGTATTGTCAGCACTGGCGGCATCCAGTAAATGAAGCGCAGGTAATCCATCAACTGCTGCCACCTTAAAGAGGTTACCCTGTTTCTCGCGTGCAACCCGTTCACTGACTTCATTCTTCTTGACGGGTGCTGGTTCTATTTTTACTGCCGGGCGATTGAGGTTACGCTCAACTTGCTGAACTAGCGCCTCGTGCCGATCTTCCGTTGATTTTCGCTGCTTAGCTTTCTCGGCTCTCTGCGCATTGAATTTATGCCAGTATCGAAGCGCTATTGAAGAACCTGAAAGGACTTTATGGCCTGCGAAATCCATAACGGCTAACCACGAAATGTCTGCAAAAACTGTGAGACCAAACAGTAAAGAAGCCAACAGAATCAGGGTTGCCCCGATATAGTTAAACAAAGGTTCCAGCAGCTGTATGATTTCCTCTCCCAAAATTCCACCACTGCCCTCTCGCAGGTTCATCCCTGACGTATAGAAATGTAACGCGGCAAGTCCTGCACCTGCAGAGATGGTCAACAGGAAGCCAAAAGACCTGAATCCCAAAATAGTCCAGCTGAATGCCAGTGGGCGCTTCCTGTCGCGAAATAAAAGCCAGGCCTGACATGCAAGCAACAAGGGAAACACAAATGCCCAGTAACCAAAGATAAAAAACAGCACATCGGCAATCCAGGCCCCACTTACACCAACCAGGTTGGCTACGGCCTCGTCACTTCCGGTATAACTCCATCCAGGATCCGCAGGATCGAAACTGACCAGTGCCAGTGATAAATACAGACAAAGGGCAACCAGGCCAATCAGGCCTCCTTCTCGGAGCCTCATCAGCATATGTGCGTTAGCCGCATCATCTTCTGGATCTTTAGTCTTCGCACGCGCCACTTTATATCCCCGAATTCACTTCAAATTGTCTTTATTTTCAAACTCTTACATCTAATAGCGCAAGTTGTCAATTAACATCGAATAAATCTTAACATCAGAGCCAAGTCACTATCAGACCTCGAATCTCTCAGGTATCATCGCATCCATTGAAACCATCACCATTAGCACAAAAGGCACTAAACACATGGCCGGACCGTCACAACCATCAGTGACTGATGAGGTTTGGAACAATGATCGCATCAAGAGCTTTCTTGCTCAAAAACCCTATGGTGACGTGCCTGCTGATTTTCATGTCTTGCTCATAGCCTATCGAGGCATGAGGTCCGAAGATTTTGAACGATTTCTGCATTTTTTTCTTGCTGAGGGCCGTGACCTTGATGCAAAAGACCCCGATGGTCAGACCCTGTGGCAGATTATTGCAGAACATCGCATGGGTGCAAAGTTTTTGTCAGCAAAACAGAGAGTTACGGAATAGTCACCAGGCATAATTCGATTAACTTCTTGTTTTTTACCCATATGTGAATATTTAATCATTTATTCACTTATGATGAAATCAGCAATCCGTTGAATTGTTGTTAAAAGAATCACGTCACGGCGCAGGGAGACTGATCCGACAGAGGAATCAGGCCCGTGAAGGAAACAGGCTCAACCAGGAAATTCGTTTACATGCAGGAAATTCATCACAAATTAGTCATACTCGGATCCGGCCCCGCTGGATTGTCTGCTGCAATCTATGCAGCCAGGGCGAATCTCAATCCTGTGGTCATCACGGGCATTGAGGTTGGTGGGCAGCTAACAACCACAACTGAAGTGGATAACTGGCCTGCGGGTGTTGAAGGCCTTCAGGGACCAGACTTAATGGCTCAGATGCAGGCACATGCAGAGCGGTTCGATACGCAGATCGTCTATGATCAAATCAATGAAGTCACTCTCACAGATCGCCCCTTCAGGCTCCATGGAGACTCATCGACATACACCTGTGATGCCTTGATCGTGGCTACAGGAGCATCTGCAAAATATCTTGGNCTTGAATCCGAAGAAACGTTTAGAGGCAAGGGGGTCAGTGCCTGTGCCACNTGNGATGGTTTCTTCTATANNCAACAGAAAGTTGCAGTTATTGGTGGTGGTAACGCNGCAATGGAAGAGGCCTTATACCTGTCAAATATCGCATCCGNAGTTATTATGGTCCACCGTAGNGACAAATTTCGNGGCGAGAAGATACTGCAGGACAAAGTATCGAAAAAAGACAACATCGATGTGGCCTGGAATCACACACTCGAGGAGGTTCTCGGCGATGAAATGGGTGTCACCGGCATGCGCGTTGTCGATGTCAATTCAGGGGAGAAGTCAGATTACGATCTCCAGGGTGTGTTTATTGCCATCGGCCATTCACCCAATACTGGCATATTTGCGAATCAACTGGATATGACAAACGGTTACATTGTCATTCAATCAGGCGTAGAGGGCATGGCTACTGCGACCAGTATTTCAGGTGTATTTGCTGCCGGCGACGTTGCAGACCAGGTATATCGCCAGGCAATCACGTCCGCGGGATTCGGTTGTATGGCAGCGTTGGATGCCGAAAAATACCTCGATGAGTTAGTAGAGAATCAATAGATCAAATGCAGGATGTTGCCTGGCTGGACAGCAATAATCTCCAGTTTCCCCCTATCGACCAAGCATTAGTCGATCCCAATGGCCTATTGGCAATCGGTGGCGATTTATCAACACAGCGCCTGCTAATCGCCTACCGCCATGGAATTTTCCCGTGGTACGAAGATGGTCAACCGCTGCTCTGGTGGTCACCAAACCCACGTGCAGTGCTTTTCCCAGATGAGCTGAGGGTCAGCCGCTCACTAGCCAAGCGCCTGAGGCGAAATGAGTTTCAGGTTCGACTTGATACCTGTTTTACCGATGTCATTAATGGTTGTGCACGCTCCCGGGATTCTGTCACAGAAACCTGGATTACCACAGATATGCAGCATGCCTATATCAATCTTCATCACCAGGGTGCTGCACATTCGATTGAATGCTTCCAGGACGATATTCTCGTCGGTGGACTCTATGGCGTTTCTCTTGGAAAAATTTTCTTTGGTGAATCAATGTTCCATTCCGTCACGGACGCCTCGAAAGTTGCATTTGCATACCTTTGCAGATTGATGCGTGAACAGAATTGTCCACTAATCGACTGCCAGTTAGAGAATCACCACCTATCCTCGTTAGGATGTGAATCAATGTCCAGAACTGACTTCAGGACCTTCCTGGATCAATATTGTGATGTGCCCGACCCGATTGACTGGCACGACATACCGTCACTGTTACCAGACTGGTAGAATGAGACCAGAGACTAAGGACTCCTCGTGACTTCACTATCTGAATTACGTTTTTTCACAACACCCGCCCACGATTGCAGCTACCTCGATGGTAAACAGGCAATGACGTTGTTTGCAGATCCTGAAGCACCGATTGATACTCAGCTCTACTCCGTTCTTTCTGCTGTCGGGTTTCGTCGTAGTGGGCAGCACATCTATCGTCCCTATTGTCAAACTTGCTCTGCCTGCATTCCGGTCAGGTTGCCTGTAGCACTNTTTATGCCTATGCGCAGTCAAAAACGAACAATGAAGAAAAACAGCGATCTGGTTGTTACCGAGCAAAAACCAGGACTCTCGGACGAATATTTCAGGCTCTACGATGAATACATTTCCGCGAGGCATGTAGATGGAGACATGTATCCTGCAAGCCTGGATCAATTTGAATCTTTTCTTGTGGACGGTCGGTCAGAAGCTTCCTTTTACGAATTTCGCGCTCATGGAAAACTGTTGGCAGTTGCAGTGGCTGATCGACTTAGCGATGGTCTTTCGGCAATCTACACGTTCTTTGATCCGGATGAAGATCGACGAAGCCTGGGAACTTACGCTGTTCTCTGGCTGATCGAAGCAACCCATCGTTTGGATCTGAATTATCTCTACCTGGGCTACTGGATCAAGCAGTGTCAGAAAATGTCCTACAAGACAGATTTCAAACCGCTGGAGATTTTTCTGAACAACCACTGGATCGTAATCAGCGAATAGGAACCACGCCGGCATCTTGCAGGAAGGCCAGTGGTACTGGCAGTTTTGCTTCCAAAAAGGAATTCGTGCACAATGCACGCCTTCTAGACCAGATCCCCAGGACAATCCAGCAGAATTTTATATGGCAAAAGAAGAACAGATTCAGATGACAGGTACGGTCACTGATACCTTACCTAACACCATGTTCAAAGTAGAATTAGAAAACGGTCACGAAATCATCGCGCATATTTCTGGAAAAATGCGTAAAAACTACATCAAGATTCTGACAGGTGATACTGTCCAAGTTGAATTGACACCTTACGATCTGACCAAGGGTCGAATTACCTTCAGAGAATAGAAAGTCTACCTGGGACGATAGCGGTAAGAGTCAGGCAGACACCTCACTCGGTTCTTCTATTTCAAGTATCAGATCATCATCTTCGACACTAACGTGCACCACACCACCACCGTTAGACAATCTCCCGAAAAGAATATCTTCGGCGAGTTCTTTCTTAATCTTTGACTGAATCAGCCGCTGCATAGGCCTGGCGCCCATCGTTTCATCGTATCCGTGTGAGACCAGCCAATCGCGAGCTTCCTCGCTGATATCCAGCACAACCTTCTTATCATCAAGCTGTACCTGAACCTCGACAAGGAATTTATCGACGACAGTTTTAATCACCTCATGGGGTAATGAGTGAAATTGAATGATNGCATCCAAACGGTTACGAAATTCCGGCGTNAAAATCTTCTTCAAAACCTCCATNCCGTCAGTTGAATGATCCTGTTGAACAAATCCAATTGATGATCGACTCATCTCCTGGGCACCGGCGTTAGTCGTCATGATCAGCACAACATTCCTGAAATCTGCCGACCGTCCATTATTGTCCGTTAAAGTGCCGTGATCCATTACCTGCAGTAACAGATTGAACACTTCGGGATGGGCCTTCTCGACTTCATCGAGTAATAAAACAGAGTGTGGGTGTTTCGTGATTGCTTCCGTCAGCAAACCACCCTGGTCGTATCCCACATATCCTGGCGGTGCACCAATCAGACGGGAAACGGTGTGGCGTTCCATGTATTCCGACATGTCAAACCTGACCAATTCGATACCCATGATCCGGGATAGTTGTCGGCATACCTCCGTCTTTCCGACACCTGTTGGACCCGAGAACAGGAATGAGCCAATGGGTTTCTCCCCTTCTTTCAGACCGGCTCTCGATAACTTAATAGCACTGGCCAGCGTATCTATCGCTTCGTCCTGACCGAATATGACCATCTTCAGATTCTTGTCGATATCCTTCAGTGCTTGCTTGTCTGATGTAGATACGGTATTTGGTGGAATACGGGCAATTTTCGCCACCATCTTCTCCACGTCTGACACGCTAATTTGTTTCTTTCGCTTTGAAGGAGGCTGCAATTGCTGATATGCACCGACTTCATCAATCACATCAATTGCTTTGTCCGGCATAAAACGATCATTGATATAGCGATCAGCCAGTTCAGCAGCCACTCGAAGCGAACGATCTGTATATCTCAGATGATGATGCTCTTCAAATCTTGTTTTGAGGCCCTTAAGTATTCGATAGGTATCGTCGACATTAGGCTCGGTAACGTCGATTTTTTGAAATCGACGGGATAGTGCACGATCTTTATCGAATACGCCCCTGTATTCCTGGTAAGTGGTCGACCCCATACATCTGACTTCACCTGAAGCCAATAACGGCTTCAGCAGATTTGAGGCATCCATAACGCCACCTGAGGCTGCTCCTGCCCCGATGATGGTGTGAATTTCATCGATAAACAGGATCTGATGCTCTTTTTGCTTAAGCTCATTGAGTAATGCTTTGAGACGTTTTTCAAAATCACCCCGATACTTGGTACCGGCCAGTAACGCACCAAGATCCAGCGTATAGACTGTGCTTTCTGTAATCACTTCGGGCACATTACCGTCAACGATCATCTTGGCAAGTCCCTCAGCAATGGCTGTTTTGCCAACACCGGATTCACCCACGAGTAGCGGATTGTTCTTGCGTCTGCGTGAGAGGATTTGAATCACTCGTTCGACTTCATCGTGACGACCGACCAAAGGATCGATGAGGCCTTTTTTAGCCTGCTCATTGAGATTGGTAGCAAAACTCTCCAAAGGACTCGGCGCCTTCTCTTCTCCGTTGGCGTCTTCATCAACCCGCTCAATCTGCTCGGATTCCTCATGGCTTTGTACTTTTGGCGTTCCATGGGCAATATAGTTAACAACATCAATGCGATTAACATCCTGCTGTTTCAAAATATATACGGCATGGCTTTCCTGCTCCGCAAATATTGCGACAAGCACACTGCCACCCGTAACCTCTTTCCTGCCTGATGATTGCACATGGAACACGGCTCGCTGCAATACTCGCTGGAATCCAAGAGTTGGTTGAGTCTCCCGTTCCAAATCGTTCTTTGGTATTAATGGGGTGGTGGCATCCAGGAATTCTTCGAGTTCTTGACGCAGTTTTTCAATGTCAGCACCGCAGGCACGCAACACATCTGCAGCGACAGCATTGTCGATCAACGCCAGTAACAGATGTTCGACAGACATTAACTCATGCCGTTTAGCCCTGGCCTTTTTGAAGGCCAGATTCAGTGTTACTTCAAGATCTTTACTAAGCATTATCTAATCCTGCTGTGTCTGAAGACATCTTGGTCCCCGCCACGATCATTTACAACAATTCTCTACATAGTTTAGTCGGCAGATTCTACTTCTGATACCAGAGGATGCTGGCTTTCCTGTGCATATTGGTTCACTTGTCCACATTTCGTCTCTGCAACATCCCGGGTAAATATCCCACAGGTTGCTTTCCCCGTAGTGTGCACAGCTAACATAATCTGAGTTGCCTTCTCACGGTTCATGTTAAAAAAGATCTGCAATACCTCAATAACAAACTCCATCGGCGTATAGTCATCATTAAGCATGACGACCTTGTACATCGGAGGTTTTTTCAGCGCTGGTTTGGCGACTTCTTCTGCAACGCCAACTCCACGATCAACGTCAAAATCGTCATCTTCCCCGGCATGAATATCAGTAGCCCATACCCCGATTGTTTCCCTCTTAATATCAGATTTCCTCGTTCTGTCTTGCTTCCAAGTCATTCACAACAGCCTAAAACGATATTCCAGTGATTAATCAAAACAATACACAAAATCTTGATCAAGTCCACGCCCTATCGCAAATTTATAGGTGAAATTGCACTGCCGAGGAAAGTCATCGGAGCCGGCGCAGCTTGCCTTGACTGAAATTCAATTCATACAGATCTCTGATGACACACAGCCTCGTGATCCATAGAATCTGCCATACACTATTAGTTGGTACTAAATCCTTGATATTCAAGGTGCGAGCCTTGACGAATCGCCCATAATAACCATAAAGTAGTCTGCAGGTGTGCATAAAGCTCTCAAAGTACTCGATGGCATGATTCGTTTGTGGCATCAAGATGCTCCAGGTATGTGCATTGATGACAGGAGATCGTGCATCCATGCCAAGCGGACGCGTAAAGTGGTTCAATAATGCCAAAGGCTACGGGTTTATACTGCCTGAGGATGGCAGCGAGGACTATTTTGCCCACTATTCATCAATTGTCATGGACGGCTACAAAACCCTCAAAGCAGGCCAACTGGTTTCTTTTGACATCCTTGAAGGACCAAAAGGCTCCCACGCTATTAATATAAAGACCATCAGCGAGGCTTCGGAAAGCCCGGCTGAGGACTAACCAGCCAGGACAGCTGACCAGACTCATGGCATGCAGGCTCGGGAGAGAATATTCACTGGTAAATCAGTTCCCCGGATATCAGGTCCAGACGTTAAATTACCTGGCAACCACGCCCCCTACTGTCATGGTTAGCTTGATTTTGCCACGATCCGCTGACGCAACCGTGCAACAATTACCCGCTCTGCTTCAGCAACGCTGAGCCACCTTGGCCCCACGTCGATGGCCAATCTAATTCTTCTTAACAAACCATTCGGGGTCATCTGCCAATTTCGAGCCGCAACAAACAAAACCAGTCTGGCAGAGTTCATTAAATTACCCGACTTTTATCCAGCAGGGCGACTGGATGAAGATTCAGAAGGCCTTGTCTTACTGACAGACGATGGTAGTCTGCAGGCAAGAATATCTGATCCAAGATACAAATTACCCAAAACCTACTGGGCCCAGGTTGAAGGCGAAATTACCCCGGATGCCCTACATCGGCTGGCGACTGGTGTTGATCTAAAGGATGGTATGACGAAGACCGCAAAAGCTAAAAGACTAAAACATGTACCCCTGCCCCCACGAAATCCTCCCATTCGATACCGTGCGCAAATACCCACCAGCTGGATATCCCTGATTCTAACTGAAGGCAAAAACCGCCAGGTCAGAAGAATGACTGCAGCGGTGGGGTTTCCGACATTACGTCTGTTTCGGTCGCAGGTCGGATCATGGAAAGTTGATGACATCGGCATTGGTCACTATAAAATGCTGAAGGTCAATCTCCCTGTGAGATAACCTCATTCCCCTGGCAACGCCACGTCACAGGATCTTCAGGACTTGGTCCATGCATCTGCTGATTCAATATCCGACTGACGGGTTTCAAGCCAACGGGTACCTTCTTCCGATTTTTCTTTCTTCCAAAATGTTGCACGAGTTTTAAGATAATCAATAATGTACTCACAGGCATCGAATGCGTCTCCACGATGCGCGCTGGCAACGCCAACAAAAACTATCTGCTCTCCGGGACAAAGTTCTCCAACCCGATGAATGACTGTCGCTGATTGCACATCCCAGCGTGAAGCGGCTTCCTGCAGAATGGTTTCGATCTGCTTCTCGGTCATGCCCGGATAATGCTCCAGGAACAGCGAACTCACATCGCTGGCATCGTTAATATCACGTACCAGACCCACGAAGGTATTGATGCCCCCGATGCCTTTCGATGCCTCCGCAAGTGCTCTGGTCTCAGTGGAAACATCGAAATCTGTTTCCTGCACAATGATCCGGAACATCAACTATCCCCCTGTCACAGGGGGGAAAAAGGCGACTTCATCACCTCCAACTACAAGGTGCTGGTGATCGACCATGGTATGGTTTACTGCCACAAGTACATTTTCAGCCGACAAGATATTGAACCACTGGTCCCCCTCACTTTTGCCGAGACAACCAATCAACTCAGACAGGACGAGAGGTCCCTCAAGCTGAATCTCAACCTCTGGTTTACCCAGTAACTCTCGCAGGCTGGCAAAGAGCACAATCTTGACCTGAATCATGCGTTCCATTCTCCAGATCGCCCGCCACTCTTCTTCAGAAGGTGTATGTTCCCAATTACCATTGTCTTATCCGCTGCTTTGCACATGTCATAAACTGTCAATGCGGCAACAGAGACTGCGGTTAACGCCTCCATTTCAACACCTGTCTTACCATTCAGTTTGCACGTGGCTGTTATCACCACATCGCGGTTATTCTTATCTATCTCAAGATCCACATTGATCAGGTTCAACGCCAGCGGGTGGCACAATGGAATCAGGTCTGCACATTTTTTCGCGGCTTGTATCCCGGCAATCTTTGCCACGGTGAATACATCCCCTTTCTTGTGACCACCTTGCCTGATTAAATCAAGGGTCTCCGCACTCATTGATATCAAACCCTGAGCAATAGCAATTCGCTCCGAGATATCTTTATCACTTACATCCACCATCCGTGCTTTACCCTCCCTGTCGAGATGGGTCAGTGCCTTTGTTTCACTCATATCCGTGCCTCTGCAGATGCCATCCAATGTCGCGACCCCATATTACCGTTGCTGCCGCTCCGCAGAAAGAGGATAAGTGCATTTCGAGTGGGTTTATTGCTCTCAAGCCCCGGGAAAAGCCTCCATTCACAAGAGCTCGGGCCTCAAGTAAAATGCGCCCCTTTACTACCCAACGTCATCCATTCACTACCAGTATCCTCCAAATGCCCGAACCAAGAGATCATCTGAAAGTTATCGTCGGTATGTCAGGCGGTGTTGATTCATCGGTTGCCGCAAGAATCCTGATCGATCAGGGCTACGACGTCCAGGGTCTGTTCATGAAGAACTGGGAGGAAGACGATGGTACTGAATACTGTTCTGCAAAACAGGATTTGGCCGATGCCAAGGCTGTCTGCGACCATCTTGGCATGCAACTTCATGAAGCAAATTTCGCCAGTGAATATTGGGATAATGTTTTCGAACATTTTCTGGCTGAATATCGAGCAGGCAGAACACCGAATCCAGACGTCCTGTGCAACCGTGAGATTAAATTCAACGTGTTCAAAGAATACGCTGATCTACTTGGCGCTGACCTTATTGCGACAGGGCATTACGCACGTTTGGATACAAGCGGCTCTAAACCCCGTTTGCTGAAGGGCCTGGACCACAACAAAGATCAGAGCTATTTCCTCCAGTCGGTCTCCGCAGCTCAGTTCCTCAACTGCCTGTTCCCTGTCGGTGCACTAAGAAAGACTGAGGTCAGACAAATAGCGGCTAAACACGGCATCCCAGTACATGCCAAAAAAGACTCGACCGGTATCTGCTTTATTGGTGAAAGACGTTTTAAGGATTTCCTTGCTCGTTATGTTCCTGCCCAACCAGGACCCATAAGAAACCTGGCTGGTGAAGTCATAGGCAAGCACCAAGGAGTCATTTTTCACACCTTGGGTCAACGACAGGGTTTAGGCATAGGTGGCGTCAAGAACTCTCCTGAAGCTCCCTGGTATGTGGTGGAAAAAGACCTTGCCACCAACACCCTGATCGTCGCACAGGGAAATGACCACGAGGCTCTTTTTTCAACGACGATGACCTGTCGGGAAATCAGATGGATCGATGGCAATGGTCCCACACTACCCTGCCAACTAAAGGTAAAAACACGGTACCGTCAGGCCGATCAGTTGTGCGATCTTAGACGCCACGAAGGTGCTTACCAGGTAAAATTCGAGCGACCTCAGCGAGCCGTCACTCCCGGTCAATGGGCCTGTTTCTATTCAGGTGACACCTGCCTTGGTGGTGGCGTCATAGAAGCCACGGGGCTCTAGGCGTGCAACTTGATAACGAAAAAAGAGTTCTGGCTCTTGCAGGTCTGTTCCAGGCAGTACATCTCATCTCGACCGCCGCTAGAACCGGCATTATTTCTCAGGATACCCTGGAGAAAAGCCTTAACTGTATCTTTGTCCAGAATCCGGCGTCGTTTTCTGACATATACAGCGGTACGAACGATATTCACCTTGGCCTTAACCTTCTGGCTGACGTTCTTCGAAAATTTAACCTCAGATCCCATGGTGAATTACTCAGGTATTGCCTGGTCATTATGTCTATGGAACGCGCACTGTCCCAACAATCTGACATACTGCAGCGACTTGGCCAGCGAATCACTGAGATCGGAAATGAATTCCCCGATTCAACAATGATAAATGGCAAGATTGCCGCTTTGGCAGATCTATACGAGGGCACACTCAGTCAGACAGAACCCGGAATTATGATTGCGGGAAACAAACATCATCTTCAAAATATCACCAATATCCAGAGAATACGTGCATTATTGCTTTCTGCTGTAAGATCAACGGTACTATGGCACCAGGTTGGCGGACGCCGCTGGCAACTTTTACTTCGAAGAAGCAGCATGAGATCTTCACTGAATAATTTTATATAATTCAACTATATACAGTAACTACTTAATCTAAATCGAGATGTATATGGATCTAACCACACTCACTGCAGTGACACCAATTGATGGTCGATATGCAGACAAAACTGCCTCCCTCAGGCCATTCTTCAGTGAATTCGGGCTGATTTATCATCGTGTTCTGGTTGAAATCAGATGGTTTCAATTTCTGGCAAATACTGAAGGAATCGTTGAATTGTCACCTTTAAAGGCCGATGTATCGGCGTTTCTGGACAATATTGTCGAGAGTTTCAACCTTGAAGATGCAGAGGCTGTGAAGAAACTTGAAAAAACCACTAATCATGATGTCAAGGCGGTTGAATATTTCATCAAGCAGAAGTTTCAGGAGAGCCAGTTACCGGCCCTGCTCGAGAACCTTGAATTTGTGCATTTCGCCTGTACCTCGGAAGATATTAACAATCTATCCCACGCACTGATGCTGGCATCCGCCAGAAATGAAGTCTTACTACCCAGTTTGGCTGCTCTCTCGCAGCGGGTCAGGGATATGGCAAAAAGTTATCGCGCTGATGCCATGTTATCCAGAACCCATGGACAGCTCGCATCACCCACAACGATGGGTAAAGAAATGGCCAACGTTGTACATCGAATGCAACGACAGATAGATCAGATCAAGACAGTGCCAATTCTGGGGAAGATAAACGGTGCCGTTGGCAACTTTAACGCCCATGTTTCAGCTTACCCTGATTTGGATTGGGAGAACCTGTCAGAGAGCTTTGTCACTTCGCTGGGACTAACCTGGAATCCCTTCACTACCCAGATCGAACCCCATGATTACATTGCTGAGTTCTTTCAGGCACTGAGCAGATTCAACACCATACTACTGGATTTGGATCGGGACATTTGGGCGTATATCTCCATTGGATATTTCAAACAACGAATCGTCGAGGGGGAAACCGGATCATCGACGATGCCGCATAAAGTGAATCCCATTGATTTTGAAAACTCAGAAGGAAACCTTGGAATTGCCAATGCCATTTTTTCTCACCTCAGTGACAAATTACCGATTTCACGGTGGCAAAGAGATCTCACGGACTCAACGGTTCTGAGAAATCTTGGAAGTGGATTGGCTTATTCGTTAATTGCCTATCAATCAACGCTAAAAGGACTGGGTAAACTTGATCTCAACCAATCTGCACTACAGGCAGATCTGGATGAAAACTGGGAGGTCCTGGCAGAGCCGATACAAACGATCATGCGCAAGTATGGTACCGAAGAGCCTTATGAAAAGCTAAAGGCACTTACCCGCGGGCAATCTATCAACAAGGCGAATATCAGTCAGATGATTGATGATCTTGACCTGCCCGAGGACGCTAAGGAACAGATCCGAAGTCTGACACCCGCAACCTACACTGGCATTGCCATCAGATTGGTAGATCGTCTGCTGTCTGAATAGATCAGGTGAAACCAGATGACTATTCGCAAAATTAGAGAATAGATCAAGAAATCGCAATGACTGAAAAACTGGAACTCAGGCTGTTTAACATCAGGGAAGCAACTTGGCAATCCGATCATAACGTGTTGTCAAATCTGCGAAGACTTGTATTCATTNTTGAGCAAAAAGTACCCAANGAAGTAGAGTGGGATGGACTCGATGATGACGCATCNCATTGGCTTGCGACTGACGCGAATGATCGTCCCATAGGCACGGCAAGATTGCTCAGTAGTGGTCAGATTGGTCGCATGGCGGTTCTTGAGGAATTCAGAGGTTTGCATATCGGAGCAGCCCTGCTCGAAAAAGCAGTCGAGAAAGCCCTGCAGCTTGGTTTTACTTCAGTATTTCTCAACGCACAAGCTCATGCCCTCGACTTCTATAAGAAATCTGGCTTTGAACCAGAAGGCGAGGAATTTCTTGAGGCTGGTATTATCCACTTCAGAATGACCAGGAACCTGAACCCGCCTCAGACGCCCACTCAGAAAAAAGTCGCGACAGGGATCCTGCCTGACGTGACTAGCCGGAACTATGATACGGCTGAAGTGGATTGGCCCAGCCACGGAAAGGTCATCAGATCCCTGAGAGGCTCTGTGTTTGTTTCGGAACTGGGTTTGCCGAACACCATGGTTGAGGATGAAGACGATCAGTCCAGCATTCACTTCCATTCCCAGTCTGCAGACGGTCAAACCATCGGTGTGATACGAATGGATCTTGAAGGAAACATCAGTCGGCTTGCGGTTCACCAGGGGTTTAGAAACAAAGGGACTGGATTTGCTTTACTGGAAGCCGCATTTGGCAAGGCACAGCGCTTCGGATTGACCGAGATCCGATTACCAGCTTTGACATCAACCGATTACTTTTATCGAAAAGCAGGATATCAGCCCAGAGGAGAGATATCCGTCGACCATGAACTGGAGTATCAAGAATATTTCCGCCATATTGACTATGAAGATGTATTCCAGCATGAACCATCGGAAAGTGAAGGCAATCCCTATAGTCAGNAAGATGNCACGGNATACCGTCTGGGTACTGATGATCGCTTTCTGCTGNTGAGGAGGGAGGGCGAATTCCGACGAGTTATTATTGAGATGTGCAAACAGGCAACCCAGTCAATCAAAATTCTNTCACCGGTGCTGGANCATAAATTATTCGATAAGGANGAACTGAAGGAAATCTGCTCAGTTCTGGCGAGGAGAAACCGTTATACGTCAATCGAGATTCTGCTCTATGACTCCCATCGCGTTGTGAAGAATGGCCACGTCCTACTGGAGGTAGCCCGAAAGCTGTCATCATCAATCGGCATAAAGATCGTCCATCCGGAACTGCGCTCATCAAACCACGAATTCATTGTCGTCGATGGTACAGGTGTGATCTACAGACAAGACAGCGAGATCTATGAAGGCTATGCCAATTTTCGAGATATTGCAGAGAATAACCGCCTTCGCCGCCTGTTCCGTTCTGCCTGGGACAGCGGACTTCGAGATCCAAATCTGCGTCAACTTAAGATCTGATCCTCAAGTGACCCTCATCCTGCGTTTTGAAGCGATTTGTGACTTCTTTGACGACTCAATATTATTTTCTAGACCCCAAAGAATGGCGCCAAACGATTTGCTTACAAGTTTATGTCAGGAAAACATATCTTTACCACTCTCACCTGCTCGCCCTGACGTCGCCGGCTTTTGCCGAGGTTTACATCTATCGTGGCCCGAACGGAGAGCGAATGGTGACAGACAGACCATCACACACCAGCAAGGATTATCGGCTTGTCGCAAAAAGGGATTCTCTGACCGACGCGGGACATATTCCGGCAAACTACCTTTGATACCCGCCGCATACAATGCAGGGAGCACGGCAGTGGACTAGTATCACGGAGTCTCTCTCTACCCCGAAACCCGGCGTTATATTGCAAAAGCGATGGATTACCACAATCACTTCAGGGCATCTCGATACGGCATAACAGGGAACTGGAACGGGGAACCAGAAAGAGCAGACGGAATCTAATCTGGCCTTGAAGCTAATCGCTGTCTAAAAGACCGTCGGCATTAAAGATATCAGCCGGGCCTGCCCCTTTCTCTCCAAGTCGGCCAGCCTCACCGAAATGTCCTTTTCCGGGGACATGATTTATCTCAACTCGAATACCNTCCGGATCTTCAAACAAAATTGAATAGTANCCAGGTGCAAACTCATCATATTNTGGNCCGTGAACAATCCTGGCGGTTGCTTCGCCGCTTACAAATTCATGNATTGAATCAACATCTTCATTGGACCGTGCCCGGAAACAAAAATGGTGCAGGCCTGATCGATCCTGGTCAAATGTGTCCGAACGCTTGTCAGCTGGCGCCCCCCTGACCAGAATGCCTGTTCGACTACCGATGCAGTAAATAACATCATCGCCTTTGATCAGGGTTTTCATTTCCAGGAAGTGACAAAACCTTTCCCAGAAAGGCAGACACTTCTCTGCATCGCTCACAGTGAGCTGGATATGAGCAATGCCGTTAACTTCAACTGTCATCGTTTCCTCAGCCTCGTTTACTGAGCCGGTGATCGTTCTCTAGATTACCAGCATACCCATAAGTTAGTGAACAGGGGTCTCTTCCAGTTTTTTCTGGTCCAGACATAAACTAAAAATCGCCTGGCTGCGGTTTGCAACTTCAACTCATGGGATTATCAGCAGCACTTATGGTTTGGGAGCGTCTGGTGCACCCGCCCCGCTTGCCCGGTCAATCAGTATCCTCAACTCAGAGTATTCGGTGGTCGTTGCGAATTGAGGAAATTCATCAATGACCTTTTGAGGTGCGCGAAAAAGAAAACCCATATCTGCTTCACTGAGCATGGTCGTATCATTATACGAATCTCCCGCCGCAAATACCTGAAACTCAAGCTGATGCAGCGATTTCACAGACATTCGTTTCGGATCAGGCTGCCTCAGCTTATAACCGGTCACATACCCTTCAGGGTCGGTGACAAGTTTGTGGCAAAACAGCGTCGGCCAATTCAGCTGTTTCATCAGGGGCCTGGTGAACTCGTAATAGGTATCCGAAAGGATGATGACCTGGTAATGTTCTCTCAAATCATCGAGGAACGAAACTGCACCAGGCAATGGCTCAAGCTCCTCGATAACCTTCTGAATATCACCCAGCTTGAAATTGTTTTCCTTAACAATCCTCAACCGTTGACCCATGAGTTCATCGTAGTCAGGAACGTCTCTGGTAGTTGCACGCAGGGCATCAATCCCCGTTTTTTCTGCAAACGCAATCCAAATTTCGGGAATCAGTACACCTTCCAGATCTAAACAAACAACATCCATGGATTCGACTTATTTTAACTGCCAGGAAGTGGCGGATTGTTTCACGGGAAACTCATACTAGGCAAGAAAACACTGTATTCCTGGCTCGCTACTCCATCCAGTAAATATCTTAACTGGTTATTTGTATATGTCGTAAAGAGATTTCTCAATTGAGTGGCTAGTTTGCTAGGCTTAACACCGATTTAAGTTGGATTACCGAAATGTCAAAACCTGAACCCGCTGAAGTCATCAAGCATGCGTTCGATTCTCACGACAAGGTCGTAATATCGTTTAGTGGTGCTGAAGATGTTGTGCTTATTGATATGGCGTGCAATCTATCTGATGAGATTCGGGTATTTTCGCTGGATACAGGTCGGTTGCACCCTGAAACCTATCAATTCATTGAACAGGTCAAAGACTACTATGGTATAGAAATCGATGTTTTGAGTCCTGACGGTGAGGCCGTATCTCAGTTCGTAAAACAGAAAGGATTATTCAGTTTTTATCAGGATGGCCATCATGAATGTTGTGGTGTCCGAAAGATTGAACCACTGCGCCGTTTTCTCAAGAATGTTGACGCTTGGGTCACAGGCCAGAGGAAGGATCAGAGTCCCAGCAGAAATGCTGTGCCCCAGGAACAGGAAGACTCCGCCTTCTCGACCGAAGAAAAAACACTGACAAAATACAATCCGCTATCCGAGTGGAGTTCAGCCAGAGTCTGGGAGTACATTCGGGCGAATGACGTACCTTACAACAAGCTCCACGACCAGGGTTATCTGAGCATTGGCTGTCAGCCCTGCACCCGATCCACAGGACCGAACGAACACGAAAGAGCGGGACGCTGGTGGTGGGAGGAAGCAACCAAAAAGGAATGTGGTCTTCACGCAATCAATATCACTGACTAACTCGCTTCGAACCATAAGTATTCATTTCGAGGGGTGAACGTAAGGCAGTTCAACCGCATCGGGGTAACAATCATGACGTCATCAGAAAGCCCGCTTCTCGATATGGCGCGCCTGAATGAGAATTAACCAGAATCTGACCTGTTCTTTCTTTCAAGGGTCTAGCGGAGGAACTGACTGAATGCACATAACATTCGTTAAAAAAATACTGGCCAACGGGGAGCCCTGCCAAAAGTGTGCTGACGTTGAAAAGCAACTGGTAAAGTCTGGAAACATGGGTCGTATCTCTGAAACCCTCATCGCAGATGAGCGAGATCCGGATTCTGCCGGGATGGTTCTCGCGAAGGAACTGGAGGTTCAGCGTGCGCCGTTCTTTGTGGTCGACCATGAGAATGGAGAAGAAAAGGTCTACACCGTCTATTTCAAGTTCGCCAAAGAAGTACTAGGCAAAGAAAGCTCCAGCGTGGACAAGGGCAAAGAAACGCTTAATGACAATCCCGATCTGGATTTTATCTGACGGGTAACTCAAGATCGCTGAACAGTTGTGTGAGTTCAGCACGATTATGCCTTTCGAACGCCTCTTCGACGATTTCCTTCGTCAGGTGAGGGGCGAAGAGTTCAACAAACTCGAACATGTACCCACGCAAGAAAGTACCACGACGACAGCCGATCATTGTCGTACTGCTTTCAAAAAGATGACTCGCGTCAAGCGCAACGAGATCACTATCCAATTCAGCGTCATAAGCCATCTGGGCAATGATGCCGATGCCCAGTCCAAGTCGCACATAGGTCTTGATCACATCCGCATCGGTTGCGGTGAAAACGACTTTAGGCGCTAACCCATGATGCATGAAAGCTTCATCAAGTTTTGACCGGCCCGTGAATCCAAAAACGTAGGTAACGATGGGATAGTTCGCTACATCTTCCAGTGAGATATTCGTCACATTGGCCAGCGGATGATCTTTTGAGACAATAATGCAACGGTTCCATTTATAACAAGGCAACATGACGAGGTCACCAAACAATTCCAGGCCTTCTGTTGCGATAGCAAAATCCACAGCACCATCTGCGGCCATTTCAGCAATCTGGATAGGTGTGCCTTGATGCATATGTAAGGAAACATCGGGATAACGACTGATAAAATTTTCGATCACTGGTGGCAAGGCATATCTTGCCTGGGTATGGGTCGTTGCTACCGACAAACTGCCCTTTTGTTCGTTGCTGAACTCCTGGGCAACCTGCTTGATACTCTCAACTATCCTTAATATCTCACCCGCTTTCTCAATGATTGTCTCGCCAGCAGGCGTTACCCTGGTCAGATGCTTGCCGCTGCGGGCAAAGACCTCAACGCCGAGCTCGTCTTCCAATAGTCGTATTTGCTTGCTGATACCAGGTTGAGATGTGTAGAGGCTCTGTGCCGTCGCCGAAACATTAAGTTCGTGATGGGCGACTTCCCAAATGTATCTTAGTTGTTGAAGTTTCATCGCAAATCAATCCTTTGGCACTCGCAAGATATTCACTATTCGTCTAAAAATATTAGTAAATATTCTTTTCCAGAATAGATACTTTCCCTTAAATTTACAACTCAAAACATACAGTCGAGTACATTCATTGGACCTGGTATTTTACATCGCCGCTGGCGCGTCGGTTGGATTAGCGATAGGGATAACCGGCATCGGTGGTGGTTCAATAATGACTCCTCTGCTACTTGCATTTGGCTTTCCGCTCCATGTTGCCGTTGGAACTGATTTGCTCTATGCCGCTGTCACGAAAACCGGTGGTGTGATAGCCCATGCCAGACAGAAAAGCATCCGATGGGACCTGGTTATTCTTCTCGCACTCGGTAGTATCCCGGCAAGTGCAGTTACCATCTATACCCTGCAGAGCTGGTTCCATTCTCCGGAAAACTATACTGGCATCATTTCACTGGCCCTCGGGATAACTTTGATACTTACCTCAGCTGTGATCATCTTCCATTCGCGCCTGTCATACTTCGCCTCTAAACTTGCCCCGCTAACATCCGATAAGATCTACTGGCTCACACCTTTGATGGGACTGCTACTCGGTGTTCTTGTCACGCTATCCTCGGTCGGCGCCGGTGCGATCGCGACGGCATTATTAATGATTCTGTACCCGACGCTAAAGAGTCTTAATATCGTTGGAACTGATATTGCGCATGCCGTGCCACTGACACTTTTTGCTGGTCTTGGACATTTAATGCTGGGGAATGTTGATCTCTATCTGCTAGGAGCTTTGATTGCCGGCTCTCTGCCCGCAGTCTTCCTCGGCGCAAGACTGGCCCGGCACATCCCAGACAGGGTACTGCGCCCGATTCTCGCAACCACCTTGTTTGGCGCAGGTGTTAAGGTGGTATTTTTCTAGTCTGATATTGCACCAATGTTACTCTTTCTCTTTCATATTAGTGATGCCGTGAGGAACATGCCCGGTTGCTGTCACCGCACTGGCCAATTGACAATGTTCAGCCTGATCATCAAAAAACACATCTGCATTATATGCCAGAAGGAAATCACTTTTTTTCATGCCGCCAAGGAACAGTGATTCATCCAGACGTATATTCCACTCTCTGAGCGTTTTGATTACCCTTTCGTGAGCGGGTGCAGATCTTGCCGTGACGAGTGCTGTGCGGATTGGACTCTTCTCTTTGGGAAATTCACTCTGTAGATCATGCAGCGCGGCGAGGAAAGGTCTGAATGGCCCCCCCATCATCGGCTCATCAGCCGACCTTTGTTCACTACGTGCAAACGCCTGCAATCCTTCTGACTGATAAACCTTCTCTGCCTCATCCGAGAACAACACAGCGTCACCATCAAACGCAAAATTGAGTGTATCGCCATCATTATTTGATTTAGCAGACGGCAGGATACTGGCTGCAGCCATGCCATGATCCAGAACTTCTCTTACGTCATCGGCGTTGGTCGACAGAAAGAGCTGACAGCCGAAAGGCGCCATATATCTATAGGGCTCTGCACCACCCGTAAAAGCTGCCCTTGTGATCGGTAAGTTATGATGGAATATTGAATTAAATACTCTCAATCCCGTGTCAGCCGTATTACGGGACAACAGAATGACCTCAACCCTTTCCTCGGTCTCCAGAAGCTCATTGAGCCTGAGGAGCTTCTTAACCAGCGAATAGGCATCCCCGGGTTCCAGTGGTTGAGTTTCGCGGGCAATCTGATAGTCGGCATAGGCTTGCAAACCCTGTTCGCGATACACTTTGTCACTTTCATGTAAGTCAAACAGTGCGCTGCTTGAGGTAGCCACGACCAGTTTATTTGTTGATTGGTTGCTAGACATCGCTTAAAACCATAACCTTCACTATGCAACGTTAATCATTCATGATGGATGGTACAAGTGAGTGACAACAAGAAACTAGTCTCCGGCAACAAAAATGTAACCGAATTTCTCAAGAAGGTTGCACGGACGCCAGCCCCTGTTCCTGGCGACCAGCCTGCCAGACTTGTTTTCGCGTTGGATGCGACCCTCAGTCGATCACCGACATGGGATACAGCCAGTCAGCTTCAGGCTCAGATGTTTAAAGAAACTGCAGATCTGGGCGGCCTTTCCATCCAGCTCTGTTTTTATCGTGGATTCAATGAATTTCATGCCAGTCAGTGGCACAAGCACACCTCAACCCTGCTGCGAGAAATGACGGGTGTTCGCTGCCTTGGGGGGCATACTCAAATTTCCAAAGTGCTCAAACACGGGCTTGCGGAAATGAAACGTGAGTCAATCAAAGCGCTGGTTTTCATTGGTGATGCCATGGAAGAAAGTGCAGATGGACTGTGCAACCTTGCAGGTCAATTCGGGGTCATGAACGTTCCCGTATTTATCTTCCAGGAAGGCAGAGACCCTCAGGTTGAGCATATTTTTCGCGAAATAGCCCGTCTTTCAGGTGGTGCATATGCACCTTTTGACCTTAACAGTGCCCATCAGCTAAAAGAACTTCTTACTGCGGTCGCTGTGTTTGCTGTGGGCGGTCGGGTTGCACTTGAAAATCTGAGCAAGAAAAAGGGTAGACATGTTCAACTGCTGACACAACAACTGAAAGGTTAATGGTTCTGATTCAACTAGTCACATTCCTTGGACTTGCTGCGATTATCTTTATTACGCTTCGCTTCTCTCTGCGAAAAAAGAAAATACCAGTACGTCAATTCTTCGGCATCTATTTACTTGCCCTGGCCGGCCTGGCACTGGTCTATCTTGGCTTGTCCGGCAGGCTGCATTGGTTGTTCGTTCTAATCGGTGGAATGATGCCATTTCTGTCCATACTGCTGCGTAATGGGCTCCGTATTTTCAAGGCTGTTACCATGTTCCGTAATATTAGCGGGCAGTTCAATCAATTTACTGGCGGAGGATTGACAGGCAGACAACAGTCAGGCCAGACATCGAAGATTCAGACCAACTACTTTGATATGAGGTTGGATCATGACAGTGGTGATCTGGATGGGCAGATACTCATCGGTCAATTCAGCAATCAGTTTTTGTCACAGCTCCAGTTAAATCAATTGCTGAATCTTCTTAAAGAGTGCCGCGACGATCAGGATTCAGTCAACGTACTGATGGCTTACCTGGACCGTACTCATCCTGAATGGAAGGAGGAGGATTCTTCGGAACAGATTACTGGCACAGTTGACGAAATGAATGAAAGTCAGGCCCTTGCGATTTTGGGACTCGAAGAGGGTGCATCCAGGGAAGATATTGTTAACGCACACCGTCGGCTTATTCAAAAGGTACACCCAGATCGGGGCGGGTCAACTTTTCTCGCCGCTCGTATTAATGAAGCTAAATCATTGCTGATAAAATTAAAGGATGAGAATGACAAATAGTGATGCCCCACCGATTCGATATGTTGGTTTTTGGGCCCGGGCTTTTGCGTTTCTGATCGACAATGTTGCAGGCGCTGTTCTTACCACACCATTCCTCGGAGCATTCCTGACCATAGATATTGACAGGTTGGCGGATCCAGTTTACTTAAACGAGCTTCAGATAAAAATTTATCTGGCACTCGTGCTCATGGCGGTACTTATCATCGCTCTGTGGAAGTATTTCGCAGCGACGCCCGGCAAACTCCTTATCAAGGCTTACATTGTCAACGCCTCAGACCTGCATACTGCATCCAATATTCAACTTCTGATCAGAGCCCTGGGTTACATTCCAAGTTTCTTTATTTTCGGACTTGGCTTTGTTTGGATTGGGCTGGATCGGCGAAAGCAAGGCTGGCACGATAAGATGGCAAGAACCCTTGTCGTGCATCAGAAACCAATCGCTGATGACGCATGAGATGCTCGATGCCTGATATGGAGATCACCGCAGCAACCCACATCTGCTATTCAGAACTGACTTTCTATGTCTGGTGACATTGTCAAGGTGGAAGAAAACCTGTTGCTGACCGAGGAAATCCTCAGCGACCTCGGGCTCAGCGAGGACTTAAGTCTGCTTGATCAGATCACAGAAGTAAGAATTGAACTTGATGGCGTCAAAGTTCAGCACGACTCGATTGACAAAACTACTGCAACTTATATTTCTCAGATCCATGTGAATAACATGGCAACCAGTCTGGTGCGTATCGTTGAAGACGCGCTTGGCTACTACGCACTGCCTGAACAATCAGTTGGCGCGAACGAACTACCCATCGGGCCTCTCTTCGCACGACAGTTAATCAGGGCTATTCACGATCAGACCTGTGATCTTGTTGAGATTAAGAATCAGCTGAATGCCCACTTGTCGCGATCAGATGCTGTCGAGCCTTCGACCGCACCAGACCTGAACCCCTCATTACTACCGTATAATGAGAACCAGGATATCTAGCCATTGTCGACATCCTCAAAGGAGAATCTCGTAGGATGTGTTTTGAATGAGCATGACTATGCAATCCAATCCAACTCTCAAAGGCATTATTTTCGATCTTGATGGTACGCTGCTGAATACCTTGCATAGCGTTGGCAGCTCACACAACCGAATGCTGGCTCAGCTAAATTATCCATCGCACCCAATCAATGCCTACCGTTATTTTATTGGCAATGGGGCACGCATGTGCATATCCCGATGCCTGCCCTCTTCTGCACAATCTGAGGAAATTATCAACAACGCCCTGGAAATACAGCAGGCCGACTACCAGACTTCCTGGCATCGAGATGTGACGGTTTACCCAGGTGTCAATGAGTCTCTGGCTCGTTTGAAGGAAAACACAACCAAGATTGCCGTTCTGTCAAATAAGGATCACCGGTTCACAACCCAGTGCATTCATTTTTTCTTTCCTAATACTGAGTTTGAACTGATTCAGGGTCACTCCCCTGACGTGCNTCACAAACCAGATCCGACTGGCGCGATTTCAATTGCACGACATTTCCAGCTTGATCCGGAAGAGATCGCATTAATTGGTGATTCGGCAATGGATATTGAAACAGCACTCGCTGCCAACATGTATGCGGTTGGTGCGTTATGGGGTTTTCGTGATCGGCAGGAACTCATTGATGCCGGAGCTAATGAACTTATCTCTGAACCTGGGCAAATCGTCACCTTGACTGCTGGCAATCATTAGAATCAATTGACAACAATCAGATTGATTCCAGTAATTCTTCAATGCTGTGTATGAGTTCTNTGCTATTGATTGGTTTAACCATATGGCCCTGAATGCCATTTTGACTGATAGTCGGTTCATCCATTATTTCGTTGTAACCGGTACAGAGGATAATCGCCAGGCTATGTACGGCAATTACCAATTACCGAACCAGAGAATTCGCTATTAATCGATTTGATAACCTGTATTAACCAGGCATGATGGCCTGGATTTCGGCCTGTTTCGACGCTCAAGTTATCAGTATTTAAGATATCTTCCAGTCCAACGTTAAATATGAGACGCTTGAATTTTTCATTAACAGGCATATCAATGGATATCAAAGATAAAATAGCCGTTATCACCGGAGGTGCAAGTGGAATCGGAAAGGCCATGGCGACACGCTTTCTTGCCGAGGGTGCTAAACACGTCGTAATTGCAGATCTGCAAGAACAGCAGTTACATGAAGTTGCCGAAGATATTGGAGCCCAGGCTGTAAAAACCGACGTTGCCGTTGAAGAAGAAGTTATTTCACTGATTCAATCTGTTGAATCTGCACAAGGGCAGATAGATATTCTCTGCAACAACGCGGGTATNGGTGTCGGTGGTGGACCAGAAACACCNAACGACGACTGGCAGCGAATCTGGGAAATCAACTTGATGGCNCACGTNTACGCCACAAGGGNGGCGCTTCCNAGNATGCTGCGTCGAGGCGANGGATACATTCTTAACACAGCTTCTGCCGCTGGANTGCTCACACAGATTGGCAGCGCCCCTTANGCAGTNACCAAACANGCNGCNGTCAGTTACGCAGAATGGCTCGCGATAACCTATGGAGGTCAGGGAATTAAAGTATCCGNCNTGTGCCCNCAGGCTGTTCGAACTGCCATGACTGCNAACTCNGAAAACGGTGGNGTCGCTGGTATTGACGGGATGATNGAACCGGAACAATTATGCGACTCNGTAATGGATGCTATTCGAGACGAAACATTTCTGNTTCTTCCACACCCTGAGGTTCTGACNTATATGCAGAGAAAAACATCCGACTATGATCGCTGGATTGCAGGCATGCAACGATTACAGGCCCGTTTTGGACAACCCGGCTAGTCAGTTGTGATTCGCCAGGATTGCCACCCGGATTGACCTGCGAGTTTATTATCATATAATAGCCACACAGCGCCGATTTGAGTTCAGCTTGCGGGCGCAATACAAATACCGCTAAAGAGAGCCCAAAAGCCCACTTTAGCAAAAGCCAGTGGGTTTTTTTTTTGCCTGCGCGTGAGATATGTACATAACCCCTGAGGGTCCCATGCCAATAAGAATTCCAGACAATCTGCCAGCATCAGACGTATTACAGCGTGAGAATATCTTCTGTATCTCGAGTTCTGATGCTGAACATCAGGACATACGACCTCTGAAAATACTTCTTCTGAACCTGATGCCGAAGAAAATTGAAACAGAAATACACCTGTTGAGAATGCTGGCGAATTCCCCTCTGCAGGTAGATGTGGAACTGATGCGCATCAATGAAAGACCTTCGAAGAATACACCGATCGAACACATGGAAACATTTTACAAATCTTTCAATGATGTCCGTCACAATAAATATGATGGCATGATCATTACAGGTGCGCCCCTGGGACAAAAAGAATTCACCGAAGTGTCTTTTTGGGACGATATGAAAACGATCATGGACTGGACTACCACGAATGTCACCTCAACCATGTTCTTGTGTTGGGCCGTCCAGGCAGCCATGTATCATCTCTACGATATAGAGAAGCGCATCCTGAAGGAGAAGATTTCAGGAGTTTATCCTCACCATCTGGTTAAACCTCTGTCGCCGATCGTTCGAGGATTTGATGATGTATTCGATGCACCTCATTCACGTTATGCAGAAGTTCCTTATGACGATATTGCTACTTTAAGGGAGATTGAGATAGTTGCCGCCTCCGGCATAGCCGGCGTCTACGTTGCGGCTAGAAAAGATGGTCGCCAATTGTTTATTACCGGCCACTCCGAATACGAACCCCTATGTCTAAAGGGCGAATATGAACGTGATCTAAGCGCCGGACTGGCGCCCGCAATTCCTGAAAATTATTTTCCCGGCAATGATCCTAAACAGGATCCAATAGTTACCTGGAAGAGTCACGGTAACTTGCTCTTCTCTAATTGGCTAAACTACTACGTCTATCAGTTGAGCCCTTTTGATATGTCAACAATCGGTAAAAAATTTGCCAGGATTCCAATGCAACTCGCCTGAAGCCCGGTCAGCTTCCCAGATCAGCTGGTTCCAGCTTGTAATCTTTCAGCACGTCCACAGCGTAAGTAATCTTACCAGTGATGTCGTTTGCATCCCCATGAACAAGCCTTAAGCAGGCTTCCGCCATATGCTCAACCGGCGTGATCATTTCCTTGGGGGTATTGTCTGTTATTAAATTGTGATAAACCACACCTGGTGTTGCGACCAGCCCTGGCGATATAACATTGACGCCAATTCCATGTTCATAAACCTCTGCTGCAAGACCTGTCGTAAACCTCTCAAGTGCTGCTTTACACATACCGTATACGGTCCCCCCTCTTCCAGCGGTATCTTTCGCAGGATGTATAGCCGCATGAGACGAGATATTGAGGATCCATCCTGATTTTCGTTCTATCATTCCCGGCAGACAAAGCTGCACCAGATGAAAAGGTGCATACACCTGAACCTCCAGCATCAGATCATAGTGCTTCTTTTTGAACTGTTCGACCGGGACAAAGTAAGTCACGGCGGCATTATTCACCAGGATATCTACAGGCCCAAACACTGCTTCTGTCTCCCTGATGAGATTTTCTCTATGTGCTTCGATCGCCAGGTCGCAACGTAGCGCGTGCGCTTCACCGCCCATATCCTGAATGCGTTTAACTACAGAATTAATGCTGCCTTCCAGGACATGGTCACCATCGTCCAGCGTTCGCGCCGAGACAATAACCCTGGCCCCTTCCATTGCATAACGAATCGCGATTGCTTCGCCAATTCCTCGGCTGGCACCTGTTACCACTGCCACCTTGCCTGCCAACAAACTATTATTGCTCATTTTAATCCTCGGTTCTCAATCAAATAGGTGAAGGACAGACTACCGACTTAACGTCTACGCGTCACCACTTTAAGTCGTTCAATCTTTGTGATTTCTGCCATCCGTTCGGTCTATTCACACAGGAGTGGCTACACTCAAGAGAAGCTGAGCCACTGGCGATATTGTTTCAGGCAGTTTCTTTGGGGAGGTATCGTTCCTCATTGAACGGGTGCCAACCATCCGGGAGAGACTGAAAGACAATATCATAAAGGTTTGGTTAAACATCTCGATCTGATGAACGAGAAAGTTGCAAAACTGAGTGCACAATCTCTCTAACAGCACTCTTACCACCCACAGATAATTCACGATATCTCTCACAGCACTCTGATCTACCTGAACTGTTCTTTTACTGGCTGTTCCCGGCAAGATTAGTGTCTCTGTTCCGGACACAAAATGGCGAAGTCACTTTATACACAACAATCACTGATTCACCTTGGCAAGGCAGGCTTTGGTAATCCACGGCTTTTGACACCACCAGGATTTCACATAATCGCCTGGATTCTGTTGTTCACCCTTGTGTTGGGCATCTATCTGTTAGCCACACAAACTTATCTGCGAAAGGCCACAGTGCAGGGATATCTCTTTTCCAAAACCGTGAGAATCGCACCGGAGCGCATCGGGACTTTAAGTCATCTCCTGGTGACGGAGGGCCAGTATGTATATGAGGGCGCTCCCCTTGCAGTTATCAGATCCCAGGTAGCAACGGCAATTGATGATGACAGAAACTACGACGCACTTTTACTGGCCGCCGACCAGCAACTAGAGAATGTCCAGCACCTGCTGCTCCAGGAGATGTCGCGACTCAACGCCGCAGAGGTGCGACTGAATAAATCACGAAAAAGTTTGAAAATGATTTCGCAAATTCAACAAACACGAATAAGACGTTTTGCAGAAAGACTTAACAAGGCAACTCCACTGCAGCGACAGGGATTCCTTTCGATACTGGAATTGAGTCTGTTTGAGGATCAGTTGCTGAACGCCAGACAACGGGAACAGGAACTGACGTTAGAGTTAGCCAGAAATCGAAGTGATCTCGCGCAAGTGAAAATCGAGAAGCAGGATGCAACCACAAGAAGCGATCTCAAGATCATTGAAATCACAGAAAAGAAGATACATTTGACTCAGGCCAGAGAACAGTGGTTTGCAAGCAGAGAGCAGACACTTACAACACCTGCGGATGGACAGATTAGCAAGATTCTCAAGTTCCCTGGTGAAACTGTTGCACCGAAAGAGTCACTGTTAATCCTCACATCGACGGGAGATCCAATCTATGTACGACTGCTTATTCCTGATCAGGCCATTGGTTTTATAAGAGCAGGACAGCCAGTCAACCTTCAATACGACGCATATCCACATACACAATTTGGCACTCATCCCGGGGAAGTACTCTCGATTACCGATCACCCCATACATCCTCAAGACCTGCCTTTCGAAATACCGTTAGAGGGAACCTTTTATCTTGCTAATGTCGCCCTGGTTAAGCAAACCATCACTGCCTATGGCAATGAGCTCAAGCTGAAGCCAGGCATGTCGGTTAGAGCAAATATCATTCTGGAGAGACGTTCATTGCTCGCCTGGTTACTGGAGCCTTTGCTGGCGGTCAGAGGCTCATATGTTTGAGCAACTAAAACTCTCGGGCTCTCATAACCTGCCACTGATTCTTCAGGCCGAGAATGCTGAATGTGGTTTAGCTTGTATCGCCATGATCTCCTCATACTATGGTTATCACCAGGATATGTCGTCCATGAGACGCAGCTGTCACATTGACGGTCAGGGTTCCAGTCTGGTTCAGATGATGCGTACCGCAGGCAGTCAAAACTTCAGCAGCCGAGCAATTCGCTGTGAGCCTGAAGAACTGAGCCAGTTCAAACAGCCCGTCATTCTTCACTGGGATTTCAATCATTACGTCGTCCTTAAGCCATCCAGACGCAATACCATCGTGATACTCGACCCAGCTATTGGAAGACGTAAGCTGTCCCTGGCGGAAATACGCCGTCATTTCACGGGAGTCGTCCTGGAAATCACTCCAAACAATGAGTTCCAATCCGGCGATTCTCGAACACATTTTGGTATCAGAAACTTCCTTCAGAACGTTCAGGGAATCACACCAGTATTAATACAGATTCTCATCCTGGCCCTTATCCTGCAGCTCATCACGCTGTTAAGTCCCTTTTATACCCAGCTCGTTATTGATGAGGTCCTGGTCAAGAGAGACATCGATTTACTGATCATTCTCGGATTCGGATTCGGTTGTCTGACGTTCATTTCATCAGTTACACAAATGATACGAGGTTGGGCTCAAATTTATCTGACTAACCAGATATCCTATCAATTTGGTGCAACCTTGTTTCAGCATCTGATCCAACTCCCTGTCCGTTTCTTTAACTCACGACACATGGGCGATATCGTATCCCGATATCAGTCATTGCACCCCATTCAAAACTTCATCACCAGTAGCGCTGTCTCAGTTATGTTGGATGGCATGATGGCTGTGACTACCCTGGCAGTCGTTTTTGTTTATTCTCCCTTGCTGGCATGTCTCGTGATCACGACCATTGGTATCAGTCTCCTGCTGGAACTGGTTTTCTTTTCGCCAATAAAAAGCAGGATGCACGAAAATCTGATATCCGAGGCCCGGACGGATTCGATGTTTATGGAGACAGTGCGATCGATAAGTACCTTTAAACGTTATGGTAAAGAAATCGAGAGAAGCGGTGACTGGCAAAACAAATTCTGTGACGCAATTAACACTAATATTGCTGTGGACAGGCTGCAGCTCAGTCTCGATGTGATTAACTCGCTGATCTTCAGTAGCTCAAATATCGCAATGATCTATATCGGTGCCCAGCAGGTTCTGCAAGGTAAAATGAGTATTGGTATGCTGCTGGCTTTCATTGCTTACAGGAACCATCTGCAATCTTCACTCATGTCACTGGTTAGGGAATTCATCAACTATCTAATGCTCTCTCTCCACCTCGAAAGGCTTGCAGATATTCTGCTGGAACCCAGTGAAAAAAACGATCAACCGGTTCGACCACTGACTGGATCCATGCAGATATCTGATCTGTCATTTCGCTACCACCCGAAATCAAACTGGATATTCCGGCATCTCAGCATATCCATTCAACCGGGAGAGCAGATTGCGATTTTTGGTCCCTCCGGCAGTGGTAAATCGACTCTTTTGAGTCTGATGCAGTCCCTGCAGACTTTCGATGATGGTGAAATCTGCTTCGATCAGGTTTCTATAAGGAGTATTGGACTCAGATCAATCCAGGAGAACTGCAGCAGTGTCATGCAGGATGACCAACTCCTGGCAGGCAGCATCAAGAGCAATATCATGTTTTGCGAAGGTCCAGTGGATTGGCATCGAATTGAACAGGTTGCCGCTGCAACGGAAATTCATAACGACATCACCAATTTGCCCATGGCATATGAAAGTCCCGTGGGGGAAATGGGGGGTTATTTATCTGCAGGCCAGATGCAGCGAGTGTTAATCGCGCGGGCACTGTACCAGCAGCCAAAGATTCTCTTTCTTGATGAAGGCACTGCTCATTTGGATGCCAGGCTGGCAGTCAAGGTATTAGGTAACATTCGCGCACTTGGTATCACCTGCATATTCGTGACACATCTCAAATCCCAGCTCAAGCTGGCTGACAAGATCCTGCTGCTCAATCCGAATCTACATCCGGACCTGAAATCCAGCCACAAGGTTTTAAAGAACCGCAGGGTTGCCTCGCCACATTGCACCAGCTGAAACCGGCTCCCCCATAGACTCTAATAGCTTGATGATTACACTTCATCACTTCAAGTTTCAGGCTCTGGCACTGTTTCACCATAGCGCCTTCAATCAGATGCCTGATCAGATGTTGTGCTATCGACTGACGGCGAGATTCAAGCGTGTCAAAAGAGCCCAAACAAAGTAGTGTCCCTGTGGCTCCGTCCCACTGAAACTGTATTCACTAAGCGATCATCGACAATAGCTCCCAGCAAAACGCTCTTGGCAGTGTTCGAAAGAATACTCTCGGCAGCTCTGACAGATAGAGGATTCTCTGCATCTCTATTTCCCCGGCACAAAGGATCTGCGTCTGTCTGGGCCCCTAGCATTGCATAGAAACTGGTATCTTTGTTCGTTAGTGTTCTTACTTACAGCATATTGAGTCGCAAATTGTTAAGAAACTGAATAGCATTAGGGCAGTCTATCGAATCCCATCGAATCATATTGGCGGTTGTTAAATGAATTTGTTGATACTCCTGGCAGCATTGCTGATTTCTAGTCAAGCCTCAGCCTGGGGCAAAGAAGGTCATGAACTGGTCTGTGCCATTGCAGAGGAGAACCTGACAGAGAAAGCAGCCGACTTCGTCAGGCAAACTCTTGCACTGGGCGAATTCCTCGATGGAAACACGAAGAATGACCTGGCTTCACTCTGCACCTGGGCTGATAAGGCAAAATACGGTAAATACACGAGTACCTATGAAGCTCACTTCCTGAACGTGCCCGCTGACAAAAACAAGATAGATTTCGGTCGGGACTGTGCCGCACTCGACTGTATTGCTGTCGCCATCCAGCGCAATCTCAGCTACCTCAACTCGCCTGCAGGCAGTAAAAGAGAAAAAAGCAGAAAAGCCGCTGCCTTGAGATTTTTAGGCCACTTTGTAGGCGATATCCACCAGCCGCTGCACGTCAGCAATAGGGAGGACTGGGGTGGTAACAAGATTAGACTCACCTGGTTCGGAGAAAAAACCAACCTACACAAGATGTGGGACGTTAACCTGTTGGAAAAGGCAGGGCTAAACCACCCCGGCAGCCTTGAATTTCTGTTGAATCAGACAGTCGACGATGACCAGCACAATGTTCTCAAGTGGATGGAGGAGTCATTCGCTCTGTCGAGAAAATACGCCTATCTGAATGTTGAAAATCAAACATTGGAATCTGGTGATAACGTTGGGCAGGCCTATTTTGAAAGGGCAAAACCAATCATCATTCAACAACTCACACTGGCCGGTCATCGACTGGCTTATCTGCTCAACGCACTGGCAGATGGCAGCCTGGACACCAATTTTCTGATTGATTAAAGACAGTGGGTGTCAATCCTGTGTTGCCTTGGCGTGTCTGGTCAGGGGAAAGATCAGTACCAGCCAGACCACCGTGGCGATAAAGCCAGCAGCCAGATAATAGTTACTCATCAGTACGCCAGCTCTTTGCAGCAGCACAATAACGACCGATGATGCACCCTTGCCGGTTCGATATCCAAACACATCAATAATCTGTTTTGCACGATAGCGCTCATCGAAACCGAGTGGTACATACAGCACCTCCTTCGCTGCCCGGAACACCGAATAATCAAAGGCTTTGAAAAGAAAGAAAGCCAGGCCAACGGAAAAAACCGTCGGTTCTACTATCGCCAGGCCGATTGCTGTGACGTGTATCAATGGCATCAGAATGTGAACCCACCTCAGAGCAACCAGGCTCATCAACACGGGCGCAATAATAAATTGCAGCAGCAATACACTGGTATTGAGCGTTCCAAAGAACCAGCCCTGGAACGCGGTTTCCTCATCCGGATTACCTGCAAACTGGATAGACAACAGGCCCTGAAATTTCAAATCCAGTACCGCCGCAACCAATTGAGATATCAGTACAATGACCAGAAGATAGGTCAAAGTCGGGTTCCCTTTGAACCAGTGCCAGCCCATATGACCAGCACTGGATTCAACCAGCGTCGGCACTTCCGGCTCACCATGCAACCGATAAGTCAGATTTGATACAAGCGCAGCCGGAATCACCGAAACAGACGCAAACAACAGCATCGCTTCGGTACCCCATTCGCCAGCCGTCATCCCAACAAGAGTACCTCCAAGGGCTCCGCCAAATCCTGCAATACCGGTGATCGGACCATTCAGTTTCTTTGCGGTATCCGGCGCAAGACTCGAATTAATGTAACTCCAGTACTGCTCTATCAGAAGTACTATGTAGAGTTCCTTGATGAGATACAAAAAGGGTGTCACGACTTTACTGCCACTTACGACCAAAAGGTAACAGGTAAAAATCAGCAGACCAGACCCTAACGATGTGACCAGCAATGTGCGTCTCGGTCCCAGGGCACTTAAAATCCGACCGTAGAGCGCCACGCCAAGAAAAACCACCACTGGCATTGCGGCCATCACCAATGGCAGATTTTCCGCACCGTAAGCGGACTTGAACAATACAGTGGATGCTGAGCGAATAAACTCATAGCCTGCCAGAGTAAACAGGGCTGCCAGTGCCATTAGTACCGCGACCTGGTATTGCTTATTCATTTCGATCTTTCAATTGAACTGGGCCTTTGCAGGCAAAAAATTTTTGAATCGAAGATAGTCATTCGAAGTCACCGACCTGTAGATGAATGAAGCGGTTATCCCGGGCTTTCTTTAATCCCCTCTCAGGATTCCTAAAATACTCCAAACATGTTTTCTTTGGGGTCTTCTGTCTTAAATCCGCAGTAACTTTCTTCTTCCACCAAAGAAGCTTCAAATCTCACTGCCCATTCTTTCACCAGACTACGAGAAGCACAACGAAAGCCAAAATTCTCCGCATACCAATCTGCCAACCAATGAGGTCTGAGGGCGGGCACGTTAACATGATTAAGCCGAATTTTGAGTGGCTCATCCATTTAGAACCTTGTCTTCTAAATCTATTGCAGAGCAGATAGTACGTATATATTCCGCCACAAGCGAGTCAGTTCGAGAACGAACAGATTCTAAGCCATCATGAACATGAAAAATTGAAACTATGAAAGAAAATCCCTGGAGCGAGTTGTCTCGTTACGATAAGGTACGCGGCTTCAATAACAACCCACCGTGAATACCACCAGAGTGGACGAGAAATTTAATGAACAAACCTGATGTAAAACCTGACAATCCTCGTTTTTCTTCCGGACCAACATCAAAGCGTCCAGGCTGGGATATTCGCAACTTGCCACTTGACAGCCTCGGTCGTTCCCATCGTGCCAAGGCGGAGAAAGCAAAACTGCACGAAGTCATTACGCAAAGTAAATCGGTGCTGGAAATCCCTGATGACTATCGACTCGGTATTGTGCCAGCGTCCGATACGGGAGCATTTGAAATGGCGATGTGGTCGTTGCTTGGGGAACGCGGTGTTGATGTTCTATCCTGGGAGAGTTTTGGTCAGGGATGGCGAACAGATCTTCAGAAACAACTTAAATTGCAGGATGTAAGAGACATCTCTGCCCAGTATGGTGACCTGCCTGACCTGGATTCCGTGGATTTCAACCGCGATGTGATATTTACCTGGAACGGGACAACCTCTGGCGTCAGGGTACCCGACGCGGATTGGATTGCAAAAGACAGATCCGGATTGACCCTGTGTGATGCAACCTCAGCGGTATTCGCCATGCAACTGGACTGGTCGAAACTTGACGCGGTTACCTGGTCCTGGCAGAAGGTACTCGGCGGTGAAGCTGCTCACGGTATGCTGGCTCTCTCACCGCGAGCAGTCGAGCGTCTTGAGAGATATACTCCAAGCTGGCCCTTGCCGAAAATATTTCGCCTGACCAAGAGTGGAAAGCTCAACGAAGATATTTTCAAAGGATCCACCATCAATACACCTTCAATGCTCGCGGTTGAGGATCAACTCGATGCACTTGGCTGGGCGACTCACATTGGTGGACTCAATACATTGATTACGCGAAGCACAAATAACCTTGCCGCTGTTGCTGAATGGGTTGAAAAATCGCCCTGGATCGACTTCCTAGCTACAGACGAATCAACACGATCTTCCACCTCAATCTGCCTTCAGATCATAGATAGCTGGTTTAAGGAAAAATCACCTGAAGATCAAAGTGCCGTGATCAAGCAATTGGTACAATCGTTAAACGACGAGGGCGTTGCATACGATATTGGGGCTCATCGCGATGCCCCGGCCGGTCTTCGCATCTGGGGAGGCGCGACTGTCGAGGCAGCAGACACTAAAAAACTGTTGCCATGGCTTGACTGGGCATATACGAACGTGAAGCTGGGGTAGCAAAAGTGGGCACTCTTCATGAGTGCCCATCAAAGCCTAGTTCCGCCTAGCCGCCTTTTCCCTCTTTGCTTTGCGTTTTTCCTTCAAAGATTTCTGCGCCTTTGATCGATCATTGACCTTTCTTTTGTCTTTACTCTTAGCCATAAAACTTCTCCTTAGTTGAGTTGATTCGGTTCAGTTTCACTCCCTGGCCTTATTTCATTGTCGGGTCCCTCCTCTTCTGTCTCTCGTGGTTTCGGCAAGCTGTTAGAAGTGAGGAACGAAGGACTGCCTCAAACTATCTCTTGTGGATTCAGTCCAGTCTATCGATTGGTGTTTGGTTGTCAAATTCACAACCGCATAGAGCAGTAAAAGCAGTTAAGATACAAGAGTAAGCAGCAGAAGAGCCTGCAATGGAAGATCAAGAATACACGCAGGTGATCTGGGCATTTGTGAACCCAGCGTAGTGGGATTTTCTTTTCAAGAACCGCCTGGCTCTCTATAGTAGCTGGTTTTGTGACAAGAAAGTGTCGAGATGAACGACATCAAAGAATCTCCAGTGCGTATGAGAAACCTGCTATATCTGCTGGTCGCAGCAATGGTCTGTTTCTCCTCAGACGCCGAGATCATGACGAAAACCCATTTCCTGATTCCTGCTGGCCCCGGCGGGGGGTGGGATGGAACTGCCCGTGGTGTCGGCGAAGCTCTGGTCAAATCTAACCTGGTTCTGAATGTGACATTTGAAAATCTTTCAGGTGGTGGTGGCGGGCGTGCCATCGCAAAGCTGATCGAAACCGCTGACAGACAACAAAATACACTACTCATCAATTCAACGCCGATGGTCGTGCGCTCACTGCAAAAAATATTCCCACAGTCATTTCGAGACCTGGAACCTATTGCTTCGGTGATTGCTGACTACAGCTGTTTTGTGGTCACCAGAGATTCACCGATTAAAAACTTCTCCGATGCAATTAAACAGTTCAGGCAAGACCCCAGGTCTCTTAAGGCTGCTGGCGGTTCTGTTCGAGGTAGCACAGACCACTTCATTCTAGCCAGAGCCATTGAACTTGCAGGCGAGAATCCAAGAAAACTCATCTATGTACCCTATGACGGCGGCGGCAAGGCGCTAGCAGGAATTCTGACGGGTGAAACGCAGATACTGTCGACTGGCCTTAGCGAAGCTCTGGATATGGCCAGGGCAGGTGAAGTTAATATCATTGCTGTTACAGCTTCCGAACGGATCCCCGAAGCCATAGATATCCCGACTCTGAGCGAGCAGGGTTTCGATCTGGTATTTGCGAACTGGCGAGGATTCTTTGCAGCACCTGGATTACCGGCATCTCAGTATAGACTGATGAAGCAGACCATCGCGGCACTGGTCTTGACACCAGAGTTCGAACAGGTCCGTCAACGCAACGGCTGGGCTCTACTTCATAATGAAGGCGATGCCTTTTATCGCTTCCTTGAGCAACAGGAATTGGAAATCGCAACATTAATGCGCAAATTAGGATTCTTAAGAAGTTAATCTAATTTCTATGAAAGCCTCTTATATGATTGTTTTTATTAATAATACACGGCTCGTTGGTCTGCTATTCTTACTCCTGTCAGGAGCCTATGTGTATTTCGCAGGAGAGATCCCTCTGGACTTCTGGAGCGAAGATGAGGTGTTTAATGCCCGCAGCATGCCGTATCTAATCGGAGGGGGGGCAATGGTCTGTTCGCTGCTGTTGATTCTGCTGCCTTCAGCTGAATTTAAATGGCGTGAATTACAAAACCTAAACTGGCAGCCACTGTACTTCATCCTCCCGTTAATCTCACTCTATGGATATACCCTGGAAATCCTTGGATTCATTGTTGCTTCCTGTTTATTGCTGTTTATTGCCTTCGGAATGCTTGGCGAGCGTCGATGGCTGAGAATGACTGGGATTGCTGCAGGTCTGGTACTGATGTTCTGGCTACTACTGGATAGTCTTGGGATCTACCTGGCACCAGGCGCCCTTTTCTGGAGTCTGTTTGATGCTTGACGGTGTACTACTCGGACTCGGTACAGTACTAACCCTCAACAACCTCATGCTGGTTCTGGCGGGATGTGCTGTCGGCACACTGATCGGCATGCTGCCGGGTCTTGGGCCAATCTCGGCAATCGCTTTGATGATTCCTGTCACCTATGGTTTCGAGCCCGTCAGTGGAATGATTTTACTGGCGGGAGTCTACTATGGTGCGATTTTCGGAGGTTCAACATCTTCTATTCTTATCAACGCACCTGGTGTCGCAGGGACCGTGGCCACTGCATTTGACGGATACCCCCTGGCAAAGCAGGGCTCGGCTGGAAAAGCCCTGGCGATAGCGGCCTATAGTTCGTTTGCAGGCGGTACTCTGGCTGCGATATTACTGATCCTGCTTGCACCCTACCTGGCCAGCTTATCTCTCGGATTTCAATCGGCAGACTACTTCATGTTAATGGTACTCGGCTTGAGTCTGGTGTCTGCCTTCTCTGCTCAGGGAGAATATCTTAAGGCGCTGATGATGACCTTTTTCGGCCTCATGCTATCCACGGTAGGAACCGATTTATCCGCTGGGGTACAACGCTTTACCTTTGGCCGGATGGACCTGATCGACGGTATCAGCTTTCTTCTGCTTGCCATGGCGACGTTTGCCCTGTCAGAAGCGCTGATGATGATATTGAAACCAGCGGCAGCTGACGTATCGCCAATCCCCACAACTTCCAGTCTAAAGCTGTCAAAAGGAGAGGTAAGAGAAATCACACCAGTGATTAGCCGCTCTTCTCTGCTTGGATTTCTGGTCGGTACACTACCGGGTGCTGGTGCAACCATCGCCTCCTTCCTCGCCTACGGCATGGAACGCAATATCGCCATTGATAAGAAGAGAACCAAATTCGGGCACGGCAGTATTAGAGGACTGGCAGCGCCTGAGTCTGCCAACAATGCAGCCTGTACCGGATCGTTTGTACCCTTGCTGACGCTCGGAATTCCGGGTTCTGGCACCACTGCTGTTCTTCTCGGCGCCCTTATTGCCTATGGCATTCAGCCTGGACCGAGACTTTTTGTGGACGAACCTGAAATCTTCTGGGCAGTCATCGTCTCAATGTACGTCGGCAACGTTTTCCTTTTGATTCTCAACCTGCCACTGATCCCCTATATTGCAAGACTACTGGTGATCCCTAAACCCTATCTGATCCCCATTATCATGTTTTTTTCCATCATGGGTGTCTATCTGGTCTCGTTTAATACCTTCGATATTCAGATGATGCTCCTTATCGCAACAATTGCCCTGTTCCTTCGACTGCTCGAGTTCCCGTTAGCGCCTCTGCTTCTGGGCTTTATTCTAGGGGGTATGTTGGAAGACAACCTTCGTCGGGCTATCATCCTGGCGGACGGTCAACTGGATTTCCTTTGGCAACGCCCCGTTACCGTCATCTTGATCCTGCTGACCCTAGTGGTTCTGTTTTCACCGGTTTTCAAGTGCATCATTCGGCGATTCCACTCGCGATACCGCTCTTAGACAAACCAGAGATATTCTAAACATATCGCCTGGCCGCTTGCTTGACACTTCTCAAGACTATAAGGTGACGACAATCTACTTATTGACGAACCGGAAGGAGGCTTTGATCAATGATTGTTATTTCACCAATAAGCGCTTCTGTGCTGGTCACGCCTTAACTTTTTGCTAACAGAGCCTCAAGCTAGCAAGAACCCCCTGTCAGATAGATATTTCGTGATATTTTATTACAGAGCACAATTCTATTTTTGCACTCTTTAATCGAGGAATATCGCTTTGAACCAGGATACACAACCAAAAACAACACTAAAAAAACTCGGTTGGAGAAAATTCTTCCAGCAGCAGCTCGAACCAGACTGCCAATTGATCCCGGCACGTGTTATCCGCCAGGATCTGGACCGATACCACCTTTTCAGTGAAAAAGGACAACTTGTCGGCACTCTCCCTGGACGGACCAGGATAGAAACCGAGTCAAGGGCAGATCTGCCGACCGTGGGCGATTGGGTACTGGTTGCACCGGTCGGTAACGCTGATCCAGATCAGTTCGTCATCCAGAAAACGCTTCTGCGGAGCAGCAAATTCAGTCGAAAAGAAGCGGGTGACAGATTCGACGAACAGATTATCGCAGCCAATATTGACGCAGTTTTTATCGTCACCGGACTGGATGATAACTTCAGTCCAAGCAGGATAGAGAGATATCTTCTCCTCGCCTGGAACAGTGGCGCCTCCCCTGTCATTGTTCTAAACAAAGCAGACCTTTGCGATGATCTCGACGAAAAAACTGAACAGATCCGTGCTATTGCCACGGGAGCACCCATACATGTCGTATCTGCATTAAACAATTCAGGTATAGAAAAGCTAAAAGCCTACATTCCTGAAGGAACCACCGCGGCGGTGCTGGGTTCCTCAGGCGTCGGGAAATCAACCATCATCAACCGCTTCCTCGGTTACGATCATTTTGAGACCGGGAATGTCAGGGATTTTGACAGCAAAGGAAGACACACAACCACGCATCGAGAGCTCTGTATCATGCAGGATGGAGGGCTAGTGATCGACACTCCCGGTATGCGCGAGATTCAGCTCTGGGCTGACGAAGATGCCCTGACTTCAAGTTTTGAAGATGTTGAGAGTATCGCCAGCACCTGCAGGTTCAATGACTGCAAGCATCAGTCGGAGCCTGGCTGCGCCATTCGAGCGGCAATCGATTCTGGTGAACTAAGCGATGAACGTATCGACAGTTACCGTAAGTTCCAGCGAGAACTGGCTCATTTTGCCGAAAAATTCAATGCCAGTCTCAGGTCTGAGAAAAAGAACGATAGAAAGAAATTTGCCAAGATGACCAGAAAACGACCTACCAAACGTGACTAGCCCACCACCAGCAGGCTTCAACCTATGAATTCTGCAATCCGTTAGACGTGCTTCCCGATTAACGAATATATCGGTTAGTTGCCCGTTGCCATTTCACGTAAGGCCGCAAGTCGCCTCTTTTCACTTTGAATATATCGAATGTATTGACGAGAACTCTTGGCTTTTTTCTTGTCTTTTGACGAAACACGGAATGCTTTCGTGGCAGCGGACCATTCCTGCACTTGCATCAATGATATACCCATCCAGAAATTAACTTCTTCCGGCGACTTCAGGTCACCCTTGTCCAACGCATTGCGATACGCTTTCACGGCTTCTTTATGTCGATCTTCATTCGCCAGCGCCTGGGCAAGTCGATAGTAAATCAGGCCGTCTTCGGCGAATTCTGTGGCGTCGCGCCAGGCTTCGATCGCTAGATCGAATTCCTGAGACATCGTGTAGCAAGCAGCGAGCAAACGCATGTTTCTCTCGTTCTTCTTAACCAGTTCATCACTGAATCCCTTCTCTAGAATACTCGCAGCTTCGAAGGGTACTTCAGCATTCAATAGTCGCTGAGCCAGCATGACTATCTCTGTTTCTTTTCCAAACATGCCTTGCAGATACGCGGCATAGTAAGCGCCCAGTGTTTTTTCCGGCCACTCTTTTTCCGCATACATACCAGCAAGATGCATCCAGTATTGTTTTTTGGGGAACAGGACAATCAGCCTTTCCAGGACGTTGATGACATTATCTAAATCTTCCAGTTCGTTATAAAGTACAACCTGAATATAGAGCCAGTTCTCTTTCATCTCTCGTCCCTGGGCAATAACGATTTCTTCCACCCGAAGCGCTTCCTCCAGAGAGTTTCTGTACTCTTCGAGCTGGTAGTAGGCCGTTGACTTAATAAAGACAATACCGGCATCAGGCGTTATATTAAGCGCTTCCCAGCGATCAATATAAGTAATAGCTTTTCGATAATCCTCACGCGAGTAGTAGAGTTGAAACAAAGCTCTGGTTGCAGACAGTTCGATAGCCAGTGATATCTGTATCTGCGGCTGCTTCAGTACTTCTTCATAGGCTCTGATGGTGTTATCGATATCGTCCAGCGTGTAATAGGCAAATGCCAGAGTATTCCAGATCTGGGCAACTTCGTAGGCGTTCAGGCCACGACGAGTAAGCCCCTTCATTAGAAGTTCGATAGCCGCCCGCGGATCAGGCTGGATATCCGGACGCTCCTCACCTTCTTCTAATGGAATCGAATCCGGATCAATCAGCATCTGGGCTTCAGCTAATACCCTGTATGTACGTTCTTTAAGCGGCGGAACCCGCCGCCTCTCGCGTTCCTCATCTGCAGCAACAGCCTGACTGCCGAACGACACGTCTTTTTGTAGTTCATCCAGCATCAGTGGTCCCAGCAGCATCAGACTTGCAATCACTAAATTTCTCATGCAACCCTCCTAGTCTTCGGACAGTTCGAAGATAATTCGGTTTTGGACACCTGCCGTTTCAACAGGTTCGCCATCGATAACCTTTGGTTTGTATTTAAACTTGAGCGCTGCTCTAACAGCAGCACTATCGAAAACCCCATTCGGAGAATCAACACAGGGACCCGCGGAGATATCCCTCGTCCAGGCGCAGTTCGACGTGACAAATGGGTTCCTCACTGTGCCCTGGGCGGTTACCATGAATTCTACAATAGCCCAACCCTGCAGCCCGCGAGAGAGTGCTCGTCTTGGATAGACCGGCTGAACCTTCACGATCGGCAAGTACTCACCGTCACTGATTCCAAATCCGCCACCAGATATACTGATATCTGGTCCAGCCGCAATATTCGTCATCGTAAATCCGGTCTGATCGACAGCAACGTTCAGGTTCATCGGGGGAACGTCAGGGGGGGGTTGATCAGGAGGCGGTGGTTTCTTAGGTTTACGTTTTTTAGTTTGTACGTCCAGCGGTTCTTTGACCCGAACAATATCGACAATTCTACCAATATTATCTTCGGACAAGGCGCTCTTGGCCCCGGAGATCAACGATTGCATCAGATAAAATAAGGCAATGGTAACCAGAACGCCAACAACACCTGACAGACTAAATCTTATGGCCATAATTCCGTCCTAGCCCTCTTCGGAGGCGATAGCAACCTGGGTGATGCCAAGATTCCTGGCAGCTTCCATAATCGTTAACACTTTTTCGACTTTAGATTCGCTGTCAGCCTGGATAACCAATCCACCCTTTGGATTTTCTGCATGCAGTCTTTCCATCATGGGCCTGACATTGCGAATGTCGACTCTCTTTTTGTCAATCCACACCGAACTGTCAGAAGACACACCCACCAGCAGGGAAACAGTTTTCTTTGCTTCTGCTGTTTTGGTATCTGGTCGGTCAATTTCTGCACCGGATTCCTTGATGAAAGTCGCCGTCACAATGAAGAAAATCAACATGATAAACACCACATCCAACATGGGGGTCAAGTCAGCTACTTTCTCTTCTTCTTTTGCAGCTCTTCTTCGCATTATTATTTTCTCGATCTGTTTAATACGCTGGCTGGATTTAACCGACCATCAATGGTCCATCGTCAGCGTATCTTCCATATAGTCGGATTCAGAGTGTATCTTTGACGTAATAAAGGTATTGGCGAGAACACCCGACAGAGTAGCAACCATTCCAGACATCGTTGGGATTGTCGCCGCGGAAACGCCTGCTGCCATAGAGCGAGCATTTCCGCCTGAGTAGGCCATCGCTTCGAACACCTGAACCATACCTGTCACTGTGCCCAGCAAACCCAGCAGAGGCAACAGTGAGATTAACGTCTTGATGAAGCCCAGATTCGCAGTCAGACGCATATTAACCTCTGAAATCAGACGTTCGCGGATACGATGTGCATTCCAGGATTTGCGCTCAACACGATTCTCCCAATAGGTGAGTGCTGCGCTGACATCATCTTTGTGTTCTCGATTGATAAACCAGAAACGCTCAAATATCAGCGACCACATAATGAAAGTCGCCCCTGCAATCAGCCAGAGGACATCTCCACCCGCTTCCATAAAGGTCCTGATCGCAACAAAAACTGCTTCCATAGGACTTAACGACCTGCTGCTTCTGCTTCTTCTGCGTGTTGTGCAATCAACCCGGCACTCTGCTCATTCAGGATATGCAATATAATGTTGCTCCGCGACTGAACGATAGAGTGCAGCAGTACAGTTGGAATCGCCACACAAAGTCCCATTACCGTTGTCATGAGTGCCTGAGAGATACCGTTTGCCATGGTCTTCGGATCACCCGTACCAAACAAAGTGATTGCCTGGAATGTCACGATCATGCCTATAACCGTACCCAGCAGCCCCAATAATGGCGCAACCATCGAGATAATCTTAATGAAAGCAATCCGCGCATTGATAGCAGGTTGTTCCTTCAAAATCGCCTCGTCCAATTTCAATGCAAGGGTTTCAGGATCAACATCTTTATTTTCGTCATAGATCTGAAGCACGCGACCTAGCGGATTACCCGCAGTTGGTATTGAAGATTTGATTTGTGATTTCACTTTTCCAGCGATAATAGTCAAAGTGGCGAAGCGCTCAACTGACAGCAACAGCGCGATGATACCCAGTCCAATGATGACGTAACCAGGTGTACCACCCTGGTTAATCCGTTCTTCTATACTGGGGATCTGAACCTGAAGCTCAAGCAAGGTTCCTTTCGTCGGATCAATTCCGAAGTTTGTGAAGCCACTAGATGCACCCTGCAATTCAGCCGCGGAATTTTCAAACCGTGCCGGTGGTTGTACGGGAAGCTCTTTGATGATTTTGTTGTCAATATCATAGGTAACATATTGCCCCCCACTGATAAGACTGTATGCACCAACCCGGACCACTTCCTGTTCTGAGACAGAACCATCGAGCAGATTAACATTGGCGGTGAATCTGGTAATCTTTCCTGATTCGGTCATCTCTCGCTGCATTTCAAACCAGAGTCGCTCAATTTCCTCAATTGTGGCAAGTTTTGAACTCTTTCCCATGTCCTGGGCGAATTGAGCCAGCCAATCCGTTCGACCGGGGTATTCAGCACTAATGATAGAGCCCTCGAATACACCCTGGGTATCACCACTCACCTGCTGGAGTACACCAAACAGTTCTCTAAGTGAACCAAGTCGCTTGGATAAAATCTCCTGTAGCGCTGCAATTTCTTTCTCGTTCTTCTCAAACTGGGTTTCGAGTCGCTCACTGCGAGCTTCCTCTTCCCGTTGCTGTCGTTCAGCGTTCTTGAGCGCACTCTGCTGCCTCGCCTTATCGTCAGCAAATTCTTTTTCACGACGATTATTTTCGTCGCGGTTGATTAATTTCCCTTCTTTTACCATTTGCAGCAACTCGGACAGCGTTGCAGCCTTGATTTCGTCTGCTGCATAAAGTGGTGTTGATAGCGCCAATCCCAGGATGGCTATTAATACTGATAGCTTTTTCATCGATTATTCTCCCGGGGCCGCAACTGGCAATTGGACTAATCCAACCGTTTGGGTCTTACGCGCCATTCGCATACCATCGCGAATACCTGAACGATACTTATCCTCTAAAATAACCCATCTGCGTGCATCATTGTCCCAGGCGCCGCTGATTTCTCCATCAGGGGACTGGAACACCAGCGACACTCTTCCCATCTTCAGCACATCCACCTGACGAGGTGTACCGTTTAATTCGATCACATCGGTATAGACATCAATACTTGAGCCGTAGGTATTCTCAACCTGATAAGCCTGCATTACCTGACTGAATTTCTCGGATACAGCCACATCGGCTCGATCGAGGGTACCTATAAGAAACGCAATACGATCTTGGCGTTCCGTCATCAGAAATGGCATGTCTAATTCGATGTACTTCTCGAGGTTGGTAATCATTCTTTCGATTAAGGGTGTTATCTGTCTTTCAACCAGACTTACATTGTCAATAGACTGATTGAGTTCGGCCATCTCAGCTTCTTGATTTCTAATCAAGCGTTCCTGCTGCTCATTGTAAACGCGTAGACCGTCGACAATTTTCATCACCTGTTTGAATTGGGAGAGCAAATCACGGGTCTGGTCGGTAAGTTCATCAATTTTCATCTGAGACTTCTTACCATCGACGCTGGTTGCTGTTCTGACCCCCAAGACTTCATCAAGGGTCTGGGCGAATGCATTAACGCCGATCATAGACATGATGCCAAACGCAAATGCAATCAGCACCCGCCTAATCTGATGTTCTTTCATGCTGGTACCTACTAGGAATTTATTGCTTTAATTTATTACTTTTTATATTGCATGACGACCCAGTTTTACTCTAATTGTTTGTCCTATGTGTATGAGTAGCCTGCCCCATCAACCGCGACAGAATGTAGAAGCCACGCGGTTTTGTCAAGCTAAGACCACCGTTTTTTATCCAAATAACCCCGATAGTTTGACCGGCATTAGTCGGGTTGCTGTTAGTTTATGACCATCCTTATGGACGTTCATTGAACATTACGGAACATCACGCTTTAATCTTCTCAATGTTAACGAACAAAATGACGCATCAGGTTTGAAATGTCTGCGAAACGGTCGATTTTCCTCAACACTCGTGCTATTTCAGGTAGAGCGCGAGTTACCTCGGGCTGTGTGCTGTCAGGAAAATGTCTGGAAATAACCGCCTGCTGCCTATTCAGGGATGAAATCATGATATCAACGGTACCGACCATGATCAGGCGCTGATCAATCTTTGGCCAGAGGCCATATCTCAATTTACATTTTCGATACAAATTACCCACTCGGGTCCGCTTATCTACACCTGTGAAGTTCTGCCGCTCAATGCACCTAAATTTGACTGATAACAAAGGAATCGTCTAGTTCGCCAGAATTTATTTCACTCGTCACTGCCACCCTGGCACAGGTTTTACTCAGATACTCGCTGGCCACACGTTGCACATCCTCAACCGAGACAGACAGTACATTCTTTCGCATGGTTTGCCGGTAGGAAGCATCTCGACCAAACCATTTGTTATGAAATGCCTGCCGTGCCTCACCAGCCGGGGATGCTGGCGCATCAATACTACTTATGATGCCTAGAATCGATTCCTCAACAAGATCAAAGCTTANTTTGCTATCAAGCACCCACTTAATTGAGTCTCCAAATGCATCAAAGGTGGACATCAGATTAGGATCACGATAAGAGTAAAAGCGAAATACACCATTTGCCGAATCATGACCTGCACCCCCGCCGTAAGCACCGCCTTGCTCCCGAATAACGCGATGCAGATAACCATTTCGCAGCACACCTGCCAGAACGCTCAAAGGCGGCGCATCTGCATGGTCCTCCGAAACTGTCTGGAAGGCACCTGCACAGAAATTAACCTGTGTCGCGGTTAACCAGNCCTGGTCTTTGGANGTACCGGCAAACGGTACTTGCAGATTTNAATCCACCTGTCCCATCGGTACCTCATGCCAATGCTCCTCGAGTAATTCAAGGGCTCTGTGACTAAACCCAGGGTCACTGACCAGCAACAACTCTCTTGATGAATCGACCAGTGATCCATGCAGACGGCCAAATGAACCAACAAACTCTTCGAGGTCCGATTGGTTGTCCAGATTATCATCGAGTAACTTAAGACCGCGTATCCCCTCTAGCCCACTTAAATGATGATTGAGAAGAGAGATGGGACGAAAGTAGCTTGACGCAGCGGACATCGCCAGGGTATGGCCGGCACCTGTAATACTCCCTTCACGTCGTATCCTGATTTGCTTGATCAGATCTCGAATTCGAGAAACTTCCGAGAAATTAGGTTTGAAGAAAGTATCCTCCAGAATGGCCATCATGCTTTTTGTATGACGATTCAAACTGCGGCTCGAATAGGTCACATTGGCCATCACGTTGTTCGGATCGGACACGGACCCTCTGACAGCCGAATAGGCACTTATACCGCCTGAGACACTGTGCTGAATATGTTGTGTCTCAATATAGCTGCGATTAGCCGACCCTAGCTCACTGACGATATGAGTAAAAAGAGGCAAATGCCTGAGTTCCCGACTCCCGAGCTGTGGTAGTCCACAAACCACCTGATGATAAACCAGGCCGTTTGTGCCAGCTTCAAAGTGACTGACTGCAACACCCGCTGTTGATTGTGTCGTAANNCCAGTTGGAACATCAAAGGATGCAGGTATGTCCCGCAAACCCACTTTTGGCAAAACGTCGATTGGCTCTTCTCGGTTCTGTCTGTTCTGCAGCTCCTGTGTGAGCTGAATTATCTTCTTAGTTTCCTCGCTAGTTAATGCGTTCTTCTTAGCTGACAATTCTTCTTCTTCTGCAATTTGATTTCTCTCATTTAATTTAGGGTCCGGATACAGGCACAATCTGACCCTGTGTTTGTTGTCCAGCAAGATCTCCTGTACCAGCTTCTGTATAAAATCCGGCTTCTCAATCTCCTTTCGCAATGATTCCAAAACGGGGTCCAGATCCAGAAGATCAATGGGATCGCCTCGATGAATAGCAGCTGGCATACAGGAGAATATCAGCTGAAGACCGAACGGAAAGCCATCTCCACCTATTTCTCTATGAGTTAGTTCCAGTTGATGTAAGCAGGCTTCCAGCTTCTCTTTTTCAATGCCCTTCTCAATCACTTTTTCGAGTGTGGAAATGATGAGCTTTTCGACGTCATCTGCACTGTCNAGATTGCTTCCCTCCANACCGCAAATAAAGCTCATTTCGCGATGGGTTTCTTCCAGTCCGCACAGTGGCGATGGAGCACCGCCAAAAGAAGTATTTTCCAATGCCATTCGCAAAGGCGAGGCTGACGTATTCAACAGAACATCGGACAAAAGATTGCACTTCAAAAGGAGCTTCAGATCGGTATTCGGACCCAGCAACCAGGCCATGACAACATGTGTCTTGTTGTTGAGATCACTGTCATCATCAACTGCATACCGCTCTTCGGCTCGCACCGTGNGATGAAAACGCTGTTCTATACCGACCTCAATTTTATCATCCGAACGTGAGAATCTCGCCAGTGCCTTGGTTTCGAACTCATTCTGCAAGTCAGCAGCCTTCATATCACCAAAAGTCATGAATACGGCGTTACTGGGATGGTAGTGAGATTTGTAAAAAGACAGCAATTGCTCATAGGTTAAATCAGGTATGTCGCGTGGATCACCCCCACTATTGAAATGATAGGTGGTCGATGGGTAAAGAATCTTTTTCAGCTGATTATCGAGCACTGAGATAGGAGAACTTGAATCACCCTTCATTTCGTTAAAGACAATTCCACGGTAGACAAGATTTGAAGTCGGGTCATCTGCTTCGTCGAACTCGAGACGATGCCCTTCCTGAGCGAAGTCAAGTGGATCCAAACGAGCAAAAAACACCGCATCCAGATAGATGTCCAGCAGGTTGCCAAAGTCCTGACGATTTTGACTGGCAAACGGATAGGCTGTGTAGTCACTCGTCGTAAATGCATTCATGAATGTGTTAAGCGAACGTCTTATCATCAGGAAGAACGGATCCCGTACCGGAAATCTTTCACTGCCACACAGCGCCGTGTGCTCCAGAATGTGAGCAACCCCTTTCGAATCCATTGGCACGGTACGCAATGCCAGCATGAAGACGTTCTCTTTATGTGGCATAGCCAGATGGAAGTGCATCGCACCCGTTTTCCTGTGCGCAAACTCGTGCACAGTCAGGTTGAGCGTGGCCACTTCGCGGCTGCGAATATGCTCAAATGCAGGATGGGTATCTACGTCACTCATACCAGATGCATTCCGCCATCNAGAATAATCTGTTGCCCGGTAATGATCGAATGTCCCTCGATGAACCCGACGATCGATTCTGCAACGCTTTCTGGCGTACAGGTCACTTGAAGNGGCGCCCTTTCTTCCAGCGCGGATTTTACCTTCTCATAGTTTTCGCCCATGCCCTGCGCCAGCCATTCTCCAGTAATAAAACCTGGGCAGACTGCATTCACGCGAATCTCGGGGCCAAGAATGCGAGCGAGAGATTGAGTCAGCGTTAACAGTGCACCTTTGGAAGCGGCATAGGCAATCGAACTTCCAACGCCGCGAACACCCGCTATAGAAGCAACATTGACTATTGAAGCATCGCCACTTGCTCTCAACGCGGACTCAGTGGCTCTGACCATCTGGTAGGGACCGACCACATTCACACCATAAATGTGAAAGAAGTCATCCTTATCCAGCCCATCCAATTGATTATGTGATACGAATTTAGTGGTTCCCGCATTGTTCACCAGGCCATCGATCCTACCCCACTTGTCCAGCGTTTGAGCTACAAGATTTTTACATGCATCATCATCTGCCACGTCGGCCTGGCATACCAGTACATCGACGTCCAGTGCTCTGCATTCCTCAGCGACTTTCAAGNCAGCTTCTTCACTGCGGGCATAATTGATAACAACATGACTGCCCATACTTGCCAGCAGTCTGACCGTTGCAGCACCGACGCCTGATGATGATCCAGTAACCATGATGACCTTATCTTTTAAGTTCATTCATCTTTCCCTACATGATATTTAGTACCTGGATTCTCCAGTTCAAATTTCTCCCAGTATTTGGCAATCTCCTCTTTCATCTCCCTGTGCAGAACCACCATTGTCACCAGGTTAGGAATGGTCATAAATGCAATCGCAATGGCTGAGAGCAACCAGACTAGCGATGTATCAGCAACGGCGGCGACAAAAAATCCAATGACATAGGCGATCCTGTAGTAAACAACTGACTCAACGCCAAATAGATAAGTCATTGCTCGATCACCATAGTAAGACCAGGCAACCGCTGTACTGAAAGCAAAAAGGATCAAACCGATCGAGACAATATATCGACCATAATCACCAAATACACCCCTTGTAAACGCCTGCATGGTCAAATCCACAGAATGAATCAGGGATTTGCCGGTAAGCTCGACATCGTTGACCAGGCTGCCGTTTTCAATTGTCACAACGCCACTGAAAAGTGCCTCGTCCTGCCAGAATTGCACGTCCTCGGCAACGGATCTATTATGAATTATGGTCAATCCAGTTGAAACCGCCGTGCCGTCAACAACCTCGATTTCTCCATTAAAGCTCTTTATCGGATCATCGTCTAAAGACAGACTCATATGTTCGAACAACATTTTTCTCTGGGATTCGATCTTTTCGGAATAACTGCCATCAATAATTTCCGTATCGAAAGACTGGAAATCTGTTTGGAATTTNTCTGTCCAGACACCAGATGAAAGAATCACAAGNCCCGTCACCGTACAGATAACAATAGTATCGAGAAATGGTTCGANGATAGAGACCATACCCTCCGATATGGGTTCGTCTGCTTTCGCGGCAGCATGTGCGATTGGTGCAGATCCCTGTCCTGCTTCATTTGAAAACAGACCACGATTGACCCCCCGGTTGAAGGCATAAGCAAAACTCGCGCCCAGAAAACCGCCACTTGCCGCTGAGCCTGTAAACGCATCACTGAAAACCGAAATGAATGACGGTATAAGCTGATCAGCATTAACGATGACAACACCTAATGCACCCAGCAGGTAGATAACAGCCATCAAAGGTACAATCTTCTCCGCGACTTGAATGATGCGTTTAATACCACCAAGAATGACGCTCCCCAGAACCGCCGCCAGAACCAGTCCTGTGATCCAGACCGGAACACCAAATGTTGATTCAACGCCATTGGCTATATTATTACTCTGTGGCAGATTGCCAGTACCAAAAGAACTGATGACGGTCGCGATAGCAAAAAAAACAGCCATCCATTTCATATTCAGGGAAACAGGCTGGCCACGCAGGTTCAAATTCAGNGTCAGCTTTTCCATTACATACATCGGGCCACCCACGATATGACCCCGGGTATCCTTCTGNCGGTACTTGTGCGATAACGACACCTCAACAAATTTGCTGGTCATCCCGAGAAACGCCGTCATCCACATCCAGAAAAGCGCAGCAGGACCNCCCAGATAGATTGCCAGTGCAACACCACCGATATTGCCGGTGCCTACGGTACCTGATATCGCTGTTGTCAATGCCTGCAGATGACTTGCATCGCCCTCATCATCCGGCTTGTCGTATTTTCCCCGAACGATCCGCCAGGCATGACTAAAAAAGCGAATCTGGGGAAACTTCAGGTAAAGGGTAAGAAATAAACCTGTGCCTAAAAGCAGGAAAGGAAAATACTGGGCAGACCCCAGAAAGCTATCAAGTAAATTCAGAAAATCTGTGGTTGTCTGCAATGGTTACACACCTTGAACTGATGCTGGAGAAGGCGCTGACGATATCAAATAAAGGTAGAGCTGAATAGCAGGCACTCCTCTGCAGGTATATGCAGTCTTATGGGTATGTCACCGACGCCACGCTGATGGTCAGTCCCAACTATACTGCTGTTAGCACCTGTCACAGTCAAAGCCAGTGCATCAACGATGTCGTCTCTCGCCAGGATTTTCCTTGGAAATTCACCTTCGGCCTTCATGTACACATCCNTGATTGTTAAATCATACTGGCAGAGGATATCGAGTCGCTCTGCGATACCCTCAGCAGTCTTCTTTGACATGGAAAGAGGCCGGCCTGCCAGCAGCGTAAAAACAAGTTCGGGGTGAGATTCACCCAGTGTTCCGATGGCGATGGAATTAGATCCAAGAAACCGGTCAACATCACGAATCTTGTCACAAATATTCCATGACTGTTTCGAGAGTTTCTTCCCAAACAAATCATCGTTTATTAAGCAGGCACTCTCGTAATCACTGGCATATACGGCATCCCTGCTAGGTACAGGGAAAACACTGGATGACCGGTGCCCAAGAAGTGATCGGATATCCGAATCCAGCATCCGCACACAATCGTTAGTCAGGCCAATTGGAATATCGATCAGTATCTGACGGGCATCCTGATGATCCCGCCATAGATCAGAGATAGATTCATAAACATCAAATCCTGTCTCGTGTTTCTGATGCCATATTGCAAACCAACCTGCACGACATCCGTCTACCCCCACAACCTTGTCAGACAATGGCAGATCCTCAATTAACCGGACACCGGCTCCCGCATCGTTACAAATTCCTCGGCTGTCGTGGGGTGAATTCCCACGGTTGCATCAAAGACTGCTTTACTTGCGCCTGCCTTTATCGCAACCGCGATACCCTGGATAATTTCGCCAGCTTCAGAACCTACCATGTGCACCCCAACGACCTTGTCAGACTCTTTATCGACGATTATCTTCATCATGGTCTTTTCATCACTGCCAGACAACGTATGCTTCATAGCCCGAAAACTGGATCTGAATATCTCCACCTCATCAAATTGTTCTCTTGCCTCTNCCTCCGTGAGTCCAACTGTGCCAATATTTGGCTGGCAAAAGACTGCCGTAGCGACCGCCTCGTAGTCCATGACTGTTTTTTGATTCAGATATTGAGTTTGTGCAAATGCCATTGCCTCCTTGATGGCAACCGGCGTTAGCTGAATTCTGTCAATGACGTCACCCAGAGCAAAAATACTTGGCTCAGAGGTGCGATATTCATCGTCTACAATTATGGCACCGTTTTCACGGCATTTGANATNCNCATTNTCCANGCCGATATCCTCAACAGCCGGTTTCCGTCCGGTTGCAAATAACACCAGGTCTGTTTCGATTTTGTCTCCTTCCTTAAACAAAACTTTGAACGTGCCATCGGTATTTTTTTCAACGCTTTCTACGTTTGAGTTGAAGTGAAGGTGAATGTTCTTTTTAACTAATTCATCCGCAACGGTTTGACGAANATCCTGATCAAAATTACGCAGGAAGAGAGGCCCTCGATATGACAAGTGACTCTCCGCACCCAGGCCGGCAAATATTCCTGCGAATTCAACTGCAATATACCCGCCACCNACCACCAGNGTTCTTTCCGGCAACGTCTCCAGATAGAAAGCTTCGTTTGATGTGATGACATGTTCGCGACCGGGAAATTCTGGTACCGAAGGCCAACTCCCTGTGGCGATCAGGATCGATTCGGTCGATACGAGCTGCTCACTGACTGAAACATGATGTGCATCGACAATTCTCGCGCGCCCGTCAAAATGAGTAACCCCGGCATTGTCCAACATTCCGCGATAAATGCCGTTCAATCGCTTGATTTCTTCATTTTTATTTTCGATCAACCTGGACCAGTCGAATTCCGGTGATGCCTTCTGCCAGCCGAATCCTTCAGCATGGTGATAGTCCTCACTAAAATGTGAGGCATACACCAGCAGTTTCTTTGGTACACAGCCAACATTAACGCAGGTGCCACCCATGTACCGGTCTTCAGCGGTTGCAACTCTCGCACCATAGGCTGCACTCATCCTCGCCGCACGAACCCCAGCGGAACCTACGCCAATAACGAATAAGTCAAAGTCGTATTCTGGCATCTGTCACTCCTTCTAATCAATGCTGATAAGCTAACACAATCAACACTTCGAGAAACGCAAATGATTGATTTCAGTCTCGTCCCCTTTAGAGATAATGGATTCATTACTGAGTTCGATGGTTCGGTTCTTCATTCGCAAACTCAGCTACAGCTGACCTATAAACTCACCGGGAATCTTGAAAAGCTTCACTGGCCCGAGGCAAACACAGAACAAGTCCGAGAGCTCAATCTCTGGNAAGACACCTGCTTTGAGTTATTTCTCTCCATTCCTGANAANAAACACTATTATGAATTCAATTTTTCACCTTCAGGCAACTGGCACAGTTTCTCATTCAGCGACTACCGCAAAGACAGGCGAGTCAGCAGTGAGATACAACTTATTTCCAGCAATGTGATAAAAGATGCAAAGACTGCAAGCGTGACTGTTTGCGTAGAGCACCTTTTCCCCGATCGGGTGAGATATCTGGAGCTTGGCGTCTGTGCAATCCTGCATAGGCATCCTGCTGAGCATCACTACTACGCGCTGGGACACGGTAAAGAAAAACCTGATTTCCACTTACGAGATCATCATACTATCGACATGACACTCGAAGAAATTGAANNCNACCATGACCTTTAAACTGGGAGTNGACCAACTGTTGGAATCAGCAGNGCTTCTGGAATCACTCCAGGACAAGCGTTGCGGAATTGTTGCGCATCCTGCATCGATTACATCGACACTGCAGCATTCGCTAGATGCACTTATTCAAAATCGTTGTCCAATAACCCGTGCTTTCGGTCCTCAACACGGCATGCGCGGAGATAAACAAGACAACATGATTGAATCAGATGATTATTCTGACCCGACTCACCATATTCCGGTGATCTCTCTATATAGTGAGCATCGACGACCAACAGCCGAGATGCTCAATGATCTTGATGTGGTTTTGTATGACCTTCAGGATGTGGGCTGTCGAATCTACACTTACATCGCGACACTGAAATATTTTATGGAGGAATGTCCCAAATCTGGTGTTGAACTCTGGGTGCTGGATCGACCCAATCCGGCTGGTCGACCTGNAGATGGACTCCGCCTTGAATCAGGATTTGAGAGCTTTGTCGGTTGTGACGTCTTACCCACGCGCCATGGATTAACTGTTGGCGAACTTGCAGAGTGGTTTAAATCGAGTAACGACCTCGATACTGACCTTACCATTATCAGGATGTCGGGATATGCCCCTGATGCAAAACCTGGTTTTGGCTGGCCATCAGATCACCCGTGGATCAATGCCAGTCCCAACGCCAGTAGTGTCAATATGACCCGGATCTTCCCTGGTACAGTTTTAGTTGAGGGCACTGAACTTTCGGAAGGTCGCGGCACGAGTACGCCGTTGGAAGTTATCGGTGCACCGAATTTTCCGACGGAAGAGGTACTCAGGCTGTTGGAGAACGAAGCACCTGACTGGCTGAGAGGTGTCTTTGTTAGGCCCTGTTTTTTTGAACCTACATTTCACAAGCACAAGGGGCAACTGTGTACAGGGATACAAATACATACGCAGATTCCGGACTATGATCACAAGGGATTTGTGCCCTACAGACTCATTGCCGGTTGCCTGAAGGCACTGCGACTGTTGCAACCAGATTATTCAATCTGGCGAGGCCATTATTATGAGTATGAGAAAGACAGACTACCCATTGATGTCATCAATGGCGGTCCGAATCTGAGACTCTGGGTCGACGATCCTAACGCTTCATTTACAGAGTTCGATCANAATGTTCAGCGTCAGTGCGACGCCTGGTTGGATGAACGCCNACCNTTCCTGCTCTATTAGAAGNTCGACTGTTGGCCATCGCCAGATCAAATACGTCATTATCAATAACTGANCGGNNTAGCGAACATAACCGGCTTGATTTCAAAATCACATGCTAGTATATCGATCGCTTGATTCCTTTTGCCACTTGTCAGGTTTTTAAAATGGGCAACACATATAAAATCGCAATTCTTGCTGGTGATGCTATAGGTCCGGAGATAATGGCTCAGGCTATACGCGTCTTCGACATTTTGGCAAAACACAGGGATCTGGCATTTGAACTGATTGACGCACCATTCGGCGCGGGTGCTTACTTTGAGTACGGCAAGGCATTTCCAGAACAAACCAAGGCAATTTGTGACGATGCTGATGCCATTTTGAAAGGCCCTGTTGGTTTGAGTCACGAGGAGTCAAAGAAAATTCCGGTTGAGGAGCAACCCGAGAGAGGTGCGATCCTGCCCCTGAGGGCGAGATACAATACATTTGCGAATTTCAGGCCCATCTTCTTGAGCAAAGATATGGCACATTTCTCACCGCTCAAACCAGAAATTATAAAAGAGGGTATCGATATTCTGCTGATTCGTGAACTCGTGGGCGGCCTATATTTCGGTGAGAAGGAACAAGGTGTCAACGAAGCTGGTTTACGGTATGTCAAAGAAGTTCTTGAGTATGACGAAGATCAGATAAGGCAAGTACTGGAAGTTGGATTTGAACAAGCTCGTCAGCGTAAAAAGGTACTTCACAATATACACAAGAGCAATGTCCTGATGTCCAGCGTGTTCTGGAACGAGGTACTCGATGAAGTTAGCCAGGATTATCCTGATGTTGAGGTGAAGCATCTTCTGGTAGACGCGGCAGCAACGGCATTATGCCTCAATCCAGGACAGTTTGATGTCATGGTTATGGAGAATATGTTTGGGGACATTCTGTCTGACCAGGGCGGTGGTATTCTTGGTTCCCTGGGACTCATGCCCTCAGCGTGTATAGGTCCTGACAAGGCCTATTATGAACCCTCTCATGGCTCCGCACCTGATATTGCAGGGATGAACATTGCCAATCCTTATTCCATGATCGGTTCAGTGGCAATGATGCTGGATATGAGCTTTGGCCTTAAAGCAGAATCCGAAGCTGTCTGGCTAGCAATGAAGAGTGTTTTCGAAACCGGCTATTCAACGTCAGATTTATCTTCCGGTGAATCAGACACAAAAATAGTATCGACGATCGAGTTTGCTGATCTGGTAATGGATGAACTGGCGAAACTCATTGCAGCGACCTAAACAGTAATGGCCTGTGGATACTCAACTTAATTTCTTTTACCTGTGTGTGGGAGTTTGGGTCGAGCTTCCCATTTTTTAAATGACTCAATTTCACTGGATAACCTGTCATAGATCTGCCGCACATTCACTTTTTCGCCATATTTCACCCGTTTCGAAAAGACCGTCACGGGAAATACAAAATTGTCGGTTGATCGCCAGCGAAGCGCTCTGTTGGCTCCCCTGTCATCCTCATACCGCACCCATCGAAGATTGAATTCGTGGGCCAAAACATCCCCGAACAAAACACCCAGCGCCTGCCACTCATCGATCTGATAACTCCGCAGGATCTTTCGGTCAATGACCTGCTGCAGGATTGGCAGATCCTTACTGGTTCTCTTGATAGAAAGCAGCCCTAGTCTGCGGGCGAGCAGATCTTTTGCCATGCGTCGCCGCTTGTTCAAAATCTGCAGCTCGCCTACCGACAGGTCTGACACCNTAAAAACGTCCTCCTCTGTCGGGAAGGTGTAGTTTTCGATCTGTTCGGGGGTCAGTGTTTTCAAACCGTCTGCCANTTCTCTGTCCTTGCTGTCNGCCTGCCCGCTTTGTCCCNCTGATGACTGACTGTCTGGTGTATTAACGGCAGAGGATTCCCTATTTAAAGCAGCTGAGGGCTCTTTACTAAGAGCAGCTGAGGGCTCTTTACTAAGAGCAGCTGAGGGCTCTTTATTAAGAGCAGCTGAGGGCTCTTTACTAAGAGCAGCTGAGGGCTCTTTACTAAGAGCAGCTGAGGGCTCTCCCAAAACCAGGATGGTTAAGAGTAGTAGTGAAGGCCGGGAATTTGACATATTGATGACCATAAACTGAAATGTAACAAGAACCTGGATTTTCCAGTTGAAATGCCATTATCCATTATTCAAGCCTTCCAGCGGAACATGTTAACGACTAAAGATTCAATAAGGGTTGCCGCTAATTATAATGGACTCCTGTCAGATCCCTAGTGATACTGAGCAGCTTCTGGATATTCTGTACCCAGGAAGAGGTAAACAGAAACGCGATGAACATCAGCCCGCTGATTGCCAGAAGTCCAACCGATTGTATGTAGCGATCTGGAGCAGAACCGGATCTCGGATTTACGGAGCCCTTCCCGTGCCCGGCAGGGTATAATTCCCGCATGGCTATATCTGAAGAAGAGCTGATCAACCAGCTCCATGCTGACGACAGTAAATTCGTACTTGCAATCACAGGCGGCGGTAGCAGTGCTGCATCAGATTTACTATTGGTTCCCGGTGCCTCCAATACAGTTCTTGAAGCTACGGTTCCCTATAGTGCAGGTGCACTCAGCAAGTTTATCGGCTTCGAACCGGATCAGGCCTGCAGTGGCGAAACCGCGCGGGTCATGGCCATGGCGTCCTTCCTTCGGGCACGAAATTTGTCGCAGGAAAGCAGTCTTTTTGGCCTTGGCTGTACGGCTGCTCTTGCGACTAACCGTAATCGCAGCGGCAAAGATCGATGCTATGTCGCCATTCAATCTGCCAGCCAAACGATCGAAATCAGCCTTATACTAGACAGCCTGATGAGCCGCAGTGAGCAGGAGCGGCTCTGCCGCGAACTCATATTGAAAGCGATGGCTTTCGCAACCGGACAGTTGAGTGAACTGGAGTTCCAAGATAGTACTTTTAGAACNGNACATGCTCAACCGGAATGGCAACAGNTAATGTCAGGTGAAATCCAGTCAACCTGGATGGANCCGGAGCATCCAAAGGTCATTTTTCCAGGTGCTTTCAATCCGATTCACGCGGGGCATCACGCAATGTATGTCCAGGCGGGCAAAATTACCAACCAGCAGGTGGTGTTTGAAATTTCAATTTTTAACGTTGACAAACCACCGCTTGATTTCATCGACATGAATTTCAGGCAAGCGTCGATTGATCATGGACCGGTCATCTTCACACACGCGCCAACTTTCGTTGACAAATCGAGGCTCTTCCCCGGTGCAATATTCATCGTTGGCGTCGATACGATAAATCGTATCGCGGATCGACGTTACTACTCCGACAGTGTCGAAGAAAGAGACATTGCTATTCAGACACTGATCGATAACAAACACCGGTTTTTAGTCTTTGGTCGTCGTATTGGAAATCAATATATCAGCCTGTCGAAGGCTGAAATCCCCGAAAAACTAAGCAGAATCTGTGAAGAGATAGCAGAGAAAGATTTCAGACATGATGTTTCATCCTCTGAACTCCGGGGTTCGATGCAGACATCTACTCGAAAGGAATAATCCGTTCCACCGAAGGCGGTTCAAGATTCTCAGGCTGAATGATCAAACCAGTTTGCGGGCTTGCTGTTAATGTAATATTACTGCACCAATCCACACCGGGTGTCATGAAGGCAGGTGGCGGCATATCTGCCAGACGATCTTCTATCTGAGCTGCAATTTCAGGCAGGAGGGCATCCACTACATACATGGCACGAGCCTGAATTGCAGGATCACCAATTCTGTTACGCAATCCCCAGGAGACGATATAGTCACTGCAAAAGTTAGTGCCTGGCGAATTCGTAAACGCGATATCTCTCGAAATATCAAAGCTGTAATACAGCATTGCTTCTTCGAACAGCATGGCGAGATCTTCATATTGGCTTGTATAGCTATAATAGTCATTGGCAAAATCAACTGAGAATTCTGCAGAGACATCTTCCGGTGAAAGATTTTTTTGAACCGCTGTCGCGGTCTCACCAATAAAGGAAACTTTTGCTAACGAAAACATGGTACTGGAACCCAACGGATATATGCTTTTTAGATAGGTAGAAGGGAAGGAATCACTCGAACCCAGCAAGGCGCTCACAATTTGCTGAAAAGTATTGATCGAGTCAATTCGATCCGGTGAAGCGAAATCATTCGCGTGAGCCAATTCATGAAAGAGCAGATCTGCAGTAGCTAAGCTGACTGTCTCCAAACTGCGTGGAAAAGATCTTAAGTCTGTATTGCCCTGAACATTCCTTCTTAAAAAGGTGAACTGCAGTTCTGAACTGAACCCACTTCGATAGTCAGGTGTTTGATCAACGGTTGCCTCTTCTTCCTCCGTAAGCCAGATTGAATCAGGATCAATGTAGATGGCAGCTGTTTCTGCTGTATAGAAGGAAGGGCGTATGTCGTAAGAAATCACGATTGCTGTTAAACCTCGTGTCATCAGCAGGACTTCTGTTGGCATCTGATCCAGAATTTCCCTGAATCTCGTCGCCATCCAATCATGGGATACAAAAACACGCGCCATGACATCGTCTATGGTGGGATTTGTCGTCTCCATGCCAATCAGTGGCGCGGTATTGAAATCGCATCCCTGGCCGCTCTCCAGCAGCACCGTACAGTTAAGCAGATCGTCGGACAGTGACGTGGTAACCACGGGTGCCACGAGAGATCGGGCGCCGGATGGCAGAATAAAGTTATTCACTTCAGTATCACACTCATCTCCGACTAGATCGTCATCAGTATCCAACTGCGACGAATTANCCATCAAGGGGCAGTTATCTTCTAAATCAGTGACTCCATCAGCATCGTCATCAGTATCCGCATTGTTACCAGTGCCATCGCTGTCTGTATCCACCNATTCGGTTGCATCAAGCGGGAAGGCATCACTTGAATCATTTACGCCGTCATTGTCATCATCAGTATCCGCGTTGTTACTAATGCCATCGCTGTCTGTGTCTATAGCGGCGGGACCTGAGCCGCCACCTCCTCCGCCAGAGCATGCAACCAGTAAAATGAGTATCAGCAGACCAATGAGGGTAGGTCTAAAGTCAAAAAATCGACTACAGTGGAACACGGTTATCTGACGGCGCCTGACTTNGGTTATTATCGACATATCACGGAATCACAATTGCCTTCGTCGTATATTATTACGACCCTGTAATACAATCCATACTTCGGTATGGAAATCATGCGCGACTGACCTAACCTTGTGATGTGATGGTCAGAATTTCAATTGCATTTCTGAGTTGCCATCGCAAAAGCATCTGGGTGAATCGACTTAAATCAGCACGTTGAAAATATTCCTGCAGGAATTTTTCAATACCATATTGGCGAAAGAAGACCTTGTCATCGTCTCTTTCAAACAGATGGGCAAGATTGCGAGCTCGAGCAAACAGGGAAAGTGGCATTCGATGTGACTTAAGATCAGCGATGTCAATCAATGCCATTGCCGATGCTTCGAAACTCAATACGTTACCAAGATGGATTGCCCTGAAGTAGATCCCCTTTAAATGCAATTCAGCAAGATATGCAGCAAAATCACCTAATACAGAAAAATCGCCTGCCGCACACAAGTCACGAATTTCTTCCCCCTCAATTTTCGGATAGACAACCATGTCAACCGGCACCTCGGGGCAGCTCAACGTTTCAGTGACCGTCGGGGCTATTATGTCTTTGCGAGCCAGTTCGCGGCTGTTGGCGGCAAATCGCTTGGCAGGAGGGAACAGGGCAGATCGAGTAATCCGTTTTCGCTGATAGAAGCACTTTACAATATCGCCATCGGGCGTCAGCATAATACCGGGTCGATCAATCGAACCGAACAGAACTGTATTCCGACTTACTGAAGACTCAAATTCATTTCGCGTAATTTGCTTCATTCAACCGACCTGATTCCGATTCCTCAAGTACATCTAAAATAAACGCATACTCCAGAGCATCAATGCGATACTGTTCGTACCTTCCCGTCGCGCCACTATGACCTGTATCCATATTGACATTGATGAGCAGGCGGTGGTTATCTTGTTTCAGTCTTCGTAATTTTGAAACCCACTTGACCGGCTCAAAATACTGTACCTGCGAATCATGTAATCCCGTTGTAACAAAAATGTTCGGATAGGCCTGAACGCTTACCTGATCGTAAGGCGAATAGGAAAGCATATAGTCGTAGTAGACCTTGTCACGAGGATCACCCCACTCGCTAAATTCACCCGCTGTCAGTGGAATGGTTTGATCAAGCATGGTTGTAACAACATCAACAAACGGCACATGAGCAACAACACCCAGGTATTTGTCCGGGGCTTCATTGGCAATCACACCCATGAGTAATCCGCCAGCTGAGGCACCCTGAGCAAAAACCTCATTCCTGTTACCGTATCCCTCTGCGACAAGAGTTTCAGTTGCGTCAATGAAATCCCAGAAAGTATTTTTCTTGTTCAGTAATTTGCCCTGCTCATACCAAGTTCTGCCCATCTCTTCACCGCCTCGCACATGGACTATCGCATAAACAAAGCCTCGATCCAGAAGTGAAAGACGCTTGGAACTGAAACTCAAGTCAGCTGAATAACCGTACGAGCCATAGGCGTAAAGGTATAAGGGGTTGCGTCCTATGGTTTTCTTGTCTTTACGGTAAACCAGTGAAACAGGTACGGCTGCACCATCTCTTGCTGTGATACTGATGCGTTCTGACCGGTACAATCTGGCATTAAAGTCACCGAGTACTTTATCCTGCTTCAATAAATTCGATCGACCATTGACCATGTCATAGTCAAAAACTGAACTCGGTGTAATCAGACTTGAGTAGACATAGCGAACAACCTCAGAATCAACCTCCGGATTAGAATGCAGACCTGCAGAATAAGCAGGTTCAGGAAATTCAATAAGGTTGTCCTTCATGGTCTCGCGATCAAAGACCCGCAGTTGATTAAGTCCCTCGAATCGTTCATTGACCACGAAGAATCGTGTAAAACCTTCAACATCCTGCAGCAGGACATCCTGGCGATTTCCTATCACCTCCTGCCATGCGTTTTTGTCTCCCAGTTTCTTGTCGCTGACCTGCATAAGACGGAAATTCTCCGCGAGCCAGTTGGTCACAATGTAGAATGTCCCGGAAACGTGCCTGATCCGATATTCATGCTGCTCTTCCCTTGGCAGGAAGACACTGGCCGGGTCAGTGGGATGACTAGCATCAATCAGGTGAATTTCTGATGAGTCCGTACTCTGCATCGAAATGACAATAAAGTCTTCACTGCGAGTTTTATAGACCGTGGTATAGAAACTCCGGTCATTTTCCTCGTACACCAGTTGATCGTTATCAATCTGTGTACCCAGATCATGCCGGTATACCTGGAAGGGCAAGAGTGTTTCCGGATCTTTTTTTACATAGAAAATCGTTTTGTTGTTATTTGCCCAGGCAAGACTTGAAGATGCACCTCTGATCACATCTGGCAGCATTTGGCCGGTCGCAAGATCCTTGAATCGAATTGTGTAAATTCGACGGCTTAGGTCGTCCTCGGCAAATGCCAATATGTGGCTATTGTTGACTGTCCAGTTATCGACGCTAAAGTACTCATGCCCCTCAGCCAGCTGGTTCACATCGAGTATGATCTCAGCTGAGTCCTTCTTGACGCCGCGCCTTAGGTAGATCGGGTGCTCACCACCTGCCCTGAATTCACGATGGTAATAATAATCTCCACGTTTAACCGGGACCGTGGAATCATCGGTAGTGAGTCGTCCGGTGATTTCTCTGTAGAGCTCGTTCTGCAGTGATTTCGTATGGGCCATGACTGATTCTGTATAGTCATTTTCAGATTTCAATAATTCCAGTACTTCAGGATCATTTCTGTTGTCATCACGAATCCAGAAGTAATCATCGATTCTCTCATGATCGTGCAAAGATAAAGTTCTGGATTCAATCCTTGCGACTGGCGGTTTTACCTTGCTCACGGGTTCCTCCCTGTCTGTGGCTGTCCCGCAGCCCAGCAACAAGACATTGATCAAAGTGAGTAGTGACATTTCTTTGAGGACGGAATTTTGCATGTTTATAGATTATTTAATGTGCTGCAAAAAAAGCGCTCACTATGCAGATTGATTCAGGCCCGGTCAATCTCTTACGTTTCACCTGAGAACACCCACATATCACCCTATGAATCCCCAAAGCATCTCATTTAGATAATACGCTGCACCAGGAGATCATATAAGATGCACGCTTTTCATTGAGAACAGATCCAATGGCTGACTTGGGCAATGCAAAGTGAACTAGAATCAGAAGATCACCAACCAGGAGCGTAACCGACCGGTCGGTTTTGCAGGAGATTATCGACAGCTGCTACGTCTGCCATGTCGGTTTCGTTGATGACTTCGAAATTACGATGAGGCAAAAGCACTCGATTTACGACCGCACAGGCAGACTAATATAATAGAGGGAATAAGAGCGTTCTTTTTCAATAGAACGCTCTTGCGAGGAACTAGATCAGTGCGACGGCCATCATAATCAAACAAATGATGGAGCCGAGCCAAAACAAGGTCCTAACATAGATGATACCCGCCACATAACTCACGAGAAAAGCCACCCTAAAGCCTAGCCAGTATAACGCGAGATCATAATTATCCACCTGCAGAACAATAGATAAGACAGCGAGCGCCAAAAATGAAGGGAAGCTCTCCTGCAAGTTAGTGGCTGCCCTCCGGACCCTGCCCAATCTCACCGAATCTTCCGGAGGCGCACTGTCCCGGTTAGAAAGGAGGTATTGCCCGTTCCCCAAATTAAGCAACATCGGAATTAACCAAATTTGAGCTATAGCTAGCCCGAGTGCGCACACAATAAGTGATATCATAATTTCTCCTTTAACTAATAGATAAAACGAATTTAATCCAGGGCCCGATAATCCTTTGTTACCAGGGATCAGACTATCGAACTCTCCTGAATATTAAGGCAGTGTCCGAACTAAAATAACAGGCTATCTAGTCACCCACGGCCTCAAGTATCTCCAACAATAAATTGATGATATCCAGATATAACGAGATCGAAATCTGCAAAGCAGTTTCCCAGTCATTCACTCCAGACTCTTGCATCTGCGCCAAACGATGAAAATCAAAGAGCAAACAGCAGACGAAGAGAACCGTCCCAGCAAACGCGATTACACGACGCATACCTGACGCGAAGTAAAAGCAGTGTAATCCCCCTTCTAATTCCTAATAATGCTATAGAAAATGGCCTGTAGCCATCAAATCATACTTGCAGATATCTCAGAATGGGGCGTTAATGGTTCCTATGTTCGGAAGCTCGATTGTCTGCCCTGTAGTTCACATGGTCTGCTTTGCCCGGAGACTGAGGGAATAGTCTGCAGCATCAGGGCTCTCATGCCTGCATTGTGTCCAAGCCGATCGTCGCCTCGGCAAAGGCGCGAACCTCGCGCAGGGGATCGCTGCCTGCCGGGACGAAAAATACCTCGCTGACACCCGCTGCGGCCTCTTCTTCGGCCCACCTCTTGATTTCAGCCGCCTCGCCAACCCAACCTCGCCATTGTGGTTTACCTCCGACTGCATCAATCAAAATCCGATCACGCTCAGTCAGGTGGGTGCAGTGGCCCTCGTGAATGGCCAGGTGGCGCTGACCTTCGAGGCGGTCGGCGGCCACCTGGTCGAGGTACTCATCGCCACCCGGCCACTTACCAAGCGCCTCTGCTCCCTCCATTTCCAGTGTCGCGTGTGCACCCATCACCCACCAGGGGCCGGCGGCGTCGATCGCCCGCTCTGAGTGGGGTGATTCGCCGGGTTCGAGAACCGTGCCGTCCACCATCCGGATGAACTGATCCCAAGTGCCATCGTTGGCGCCTCCGAAGTAACACATGATTCCATCGGCAATTTCCTTCGCGATCGCCTGGCCCTTGGGACCAAAAGCGGAGAGTACGATAGGCGTCTGGATCGGACGCGTCTTGGCCATCTTCGGATGGTGAATCATCTGACACGGTTTCCCGTCGATCTCCACCACCTCGCCGGCGAGTAGCGCCTTGAGTTGTCGAACGTAACGCTCGGTAAAGGCCCAACTCAGCGACTTCTGGCCCAGCACGCACCGGCCTGTGAAACCCGTGCCGAAACCCACCACCAGGCGTCCCGGAGACATCCGCTCGATGGTCGCAATCGCAGATGCAGTAGTCATCACGTGGCGAAGATTAGGGATGAGGACAGCGGTGCCGAGGCCAATCCGGCTGGTTCGCTCTGCCACCAGTCCCATGATCACCCAGACGTCTTCCCAGATTGAGGCGGAGTCGTACAACCACAGCCTGTGGTAACCCAGTTCCTCTGCCAGGACAGCGGCTTCCAAAGCCAGGGGCCCCGGAGGAAACCCGAGAGAGATCTTGGGCATCGTCATTTTCATTCTCCTATGGCCTCGAAGTTCACTCGACCAGCGACGCCAACCGAGAGGCGGCATCACGAGTGAGTGTCGCAGTATTATATATAGCCCTAATGCTGTAGAAAATGGCCTGTAGCTATCAAATCATACTTGCAGATTTCTCTGGATAGGGTGTTAATGGTTCCTACACTCTCGTCGATGATTATGGCTCCTGCATACCTTGCAAGAAAGCCGTTTATGACTTCCGTACCAAACAGGGTATCAAAGAAGATATGCAACAGATCGATGCTCAAGCCATCTTCTGGCGTAAACAGGCGGAATAAGTATAGATATACGTTACTCTCTCGTTCGAAACAATAATAGAACAGCAATACCCTTTCATTTTATTGCATCTAACTATTAGATTTCCTGAATTTACTCCGGGTCACGGACTCCATGAATAGAATCATAAAGATCGAGAAACACACCCTGAGTGAACTAATGATGATCGCCTACCCGATGGTGGTTTCTCAGGGTGCTTTCGCTGTAATGATTTTTACTGATCGCTACTTCATGTCACTTGTTAGCCCAACCCATATGGCAGCTTCGCTGGGTGGCGGCGTAGCATCCTTTTTTTGTATGTCTCTCTTTATTGGCGTTCTATCTTATGCGAATGCGCTGGTTGCCCAGTACTATGGCGCAAGAGAACTTGAGAAGTGCCCAAGAGTGGTCACCCAGGGTTTTATCCTGTGTCTTGTCTTTATACCGCTGCTCCTATTGATAGGGTATTTTGTTGGTAATCTGTTTGGTTTCATGGGTCATGCTCCAGAACTTGAACTGCTGGAACGCAAATACTTCTATATTCTAATCTGTGGCTCAGGTATTGGACTTATCAAAACCCCACTCGCGTCCTACTTTACGGGCATCGCAAAAACCCGTGTAGTAATGATCGCTGACACACTAGGTGTCATGCTGAACATACCCCTCACCTATGTACTCATATTCGGCACTGGGTGGTTCCCTGAACTGGGTATTGCTGGCGCTGCATATGCAACTATAGTCAGTTCAGTTTTTAGCCTATCACTATTTCTCGTCTTCTATTTTGAACGCCAACACCGGTCCAGATATTTTGTAAACCAATCATGGCAGCTTGAAAAAGGTATTCTACGTCGCTACCTAAGGCTCGGCATTCCTTCAGGAATCGAGATGTTTCTTAATGTTGCCGCGTTCAATTTGTTTCTGCTGATGTTCCAGTCCTATGGAATCACCGAAGCGGCTTCAGCAGCCATTGTATTTAACTGGGACATTATATCGTTCGTGCCAATGATAGGACTGAACGTTGCATTGATCAGTATGGTTGGCAGGTTTGTCGGTGAAAATAATATGGACCGAATGCGAGAGGTCATACTTTCAGGGTTCCTTATAAGCCTCGTTTACTCATGTTGTCTAGCCATAACATTCGTTGTTTTCAGAGAAGCACTGGTGCTTCTGTTCGTTATCGAGGTTCCACATGCCGCTGCTATCTTGGAACTGTCGACTTTTATGATGGTTGGCCTGGCAAGTTATGTTATGGCTGATGCAATAATCCTGGTAACTGGCGGCGTGTTGAGGGGTGCAGGTGACACAGCCTGGTTAATGTGGGTTTCAGTTGCCCTACATTGGGTCATGCTGTTGGTTCAGTTTATCGTTATCAAGATTCTTCATTTAGGACCAAGAACTGCATGGGTAGTTTTTATCATCATGATAATCGTAACCGCTGCTATCTATCTTCTGCGCCTTCAAGGTGGAAAATGGCGCACTGAAGAAGCGTTGGCCAGAGTGATGGCGGAACAATAATAAAATACGCAACGTAACTATGGTGCATGAATAGACTTGTAATATGCTGTTGCAGTGTGGTTTTTGGTTGCAGATTTCTCTGGATAGGGCGTTAATGGTTCCTACACTCAACTTCCTATCCGCTTCATCCTAAATTACGCCTACGCTGCGATTGCCTTTTTCGGATTTATATAATCAAGCTGATGAGCTGCACCAACAAATTCGTTGGTGACATTACCGTGATAGACATTTAGACCATGCAAAAGGTGAACGTTGCCAAGAAGGGCATTCTTCACACCCTTATCAGCGAGTTCCAACACATAAGGAAGCGTCGCGTTATTTAGTGCTGCTGCCGATGTCCGTGCTACTGCTCCAGGCATGTTAGCCACACAATAGTGCACAACATCATCAATGATATAGGTTGGCTCATCATGCGTGGTCGCGTGGGATGTTTCGAAACAACCACCCTGATCAATGGCCACGTCCACCATCACCGTGCCCGCATTCATTCTCTCGACTATTTCACGAGAAATCAGCTTTGGCGCCGAAGCACCGGGAATCAGAACTGCACCAATGATCAGATCGGCATTCAGTGCGACTTCTTCCACAGCGTCATGAGTTGAATAAAGAGTTTGTATCCGATTGCCAAACAGATAATCAAGCCGCCTTAGAACTTCGAGAGAACGGTCAACGACTGTTACTCGTGCACCTAATCCCACAGCCATCTGGGCTGCATTTTGACCGACAACACCACCGCCCAGAATGAGCACCTGCCCTTGTATTACGCCAGGTACTCCGCCAAGCAGAATTCCGCGTCCACCATGAGATTTTTCCATACACATTGCACCTGCCTGAATCGACATACGCCCCGCAACCTCGGACATGGGTGCCAACAGGGGTAGACCACCCATAGGATCAGTGACCGTCTCATAGGCAATACAGGTGGAACCGCTTTTGAGCAGATCCTCTGTCTGTTGAAAATCAGGAGCAAGATGCAGATAGGTAAAAAGAGTCTGCCCTGCACGCAGGAGTTTACGCTCAACCGCCTGGGGTTCCTTAACTTTGACAATCATCTCTGCTTCAGCAAAAACTTCTTCTGCGGAATCAATGACACTCGCACCGGCACTCTGATAAGAGGTATCCTCAAAGCCGATACCAGCACCGGCATTACTCTGAACGATCACATCATGCCCATGCCGAGTGAGTTCGCGTACACCAGCAGGCACCAGGCCGACTCTAAATTCGTTATTTTTTATTTCGGCGGGTACACCAATACGCATAGCAATTTCCGGAGTGGATTATTATGACGCTAGTATATTCATCGCTCTATAGGTAATCTCACTTATATTCAGGTAGAAATCAGTATAATACCCTGCCTTCCCTAATTCAGATGGACGTGATATGTATAAAAATAAATATATACAGTTAAAACCACTAGACAGAATTGACCGAAGAATACTCAAGGAGTTACAGGGCAACGGTCGAATATCGAATACCGAATTGTCCAGACGCGTCAGCCTGAGCGCTACACCCTGCGCAGAACGGGTGAAGAGCCTTGAGAAGTTTGGCTACATTCAACAGTATCAGGCACGATTGGATCCCAGGCTTCTTGACCTTGAATTGTTGGTTTTCGTTGAAATCTCTCTGCTGCGCACCTCTTCCGATGTCTTTGATGAATTTCGTGAAGCTGTCCTCAAATTACCTCAGGTTCTCGAGTGTCATCTGGTGTCGGGTAATTTCGACTACCTTATCAAGGCGCGAGTTGCCGATATGGGCGCCTATCGTAAACTGCTGGGGGAAACGCTGTTGACGTTGCCCGGCGTAAGCGACTCAAGAACCTACGTCGTCATGGAAGAGGTTAAGGAGACCCAGGCTCTGCCTCTCTAGCTCCTCCCCTATTGATCAAATCAAAAATACTGTATATATTTACAGTAGTCGTTTACTTCAGATTACATATGAACCAGCCGCAAACAGCACAATTGTTAAATCGCGACCAGCCACTGGATAAGTTGCTTCAGCATTCCGGCCACATCTGGCGAGCATCAAATATTGACTGCGGATTCCAGCAAGGTACCCCCTCAGGATACGCATTGTTGGATCAGCACCTCCCTGGCTCCGGATGGCCGACAGATGGTCTGACCGAATTACTGTATGGCAAAGCTGGCATTGGGGAATTTCGATTACTCTCACCTGCACTTGCCCGATTGAGCCAACATCAAAACCGGTGGTTACTCTGGGTGGCGCCGCCTTATATACCTTATGCGCCAGCGCTGGTAAAAGCAGGTATCGACCTTTCCCGGGTTCTCATTGTAAATCCTGCGACAGATGAAGACACATTGTGGGTACTGGAAAAAGCTCTTGCATCACAAAGCTGCTCAGCGGTTCTCGCCTGGCCAAAGAAGTTAAAGGATAAACATCTGCGACGCTTACAGGTGGCTTGCAAAACTGGTCACTGTCTGGGAATTCTCAATCGACATTTCAACGCGGTGCATAACTCGTCACCCGCAGAACTCAGAATTCAGTTATACGCTGACGTGCCATCACCCCTTAGCGAACATTCGTGCATGAAACTTAAAATACTAAAGCGAAAAGGTGGCTGGGCAACTGATTTGTTAACCATCGAATTAGGTGATCACCTTAATCAAATAACACCTGATTTTTCTGAGTTAACAGTTAATAACACATCAATTTGTGATCGACCATTCACCTATATCGAATCCAGCACCATAAACCGACATGCCATCCAGTAATACCCCTTTATGGATGTGTTTGTATTTCAACAAGCTACCTCTTGAGGTGTTCATTCGCAAATGGAATCAGGAAACAACACCGGATGATCAAGCAGTTGTCATTACAGAGAAACAACGCGTCTTTCGTCTCAATCAGGCAGCACAGGATTTGGGCATTAAGCCTGGGAACAGTATGGATACTGCGTACACCCTGAGCGATAAAGTAGTAGGCATCGAGCGAAATGAAGATAAAGAAATCAGCACGCTGTCACACCTGGCTCAATGGGCATACCAGTTCACACCTAATGTTTCGATCAGGGCACCCGACTGCCTGCTGCTGGACATTACTGGCTGCACCAATTTATTCAAAGGGTTAGACGCCCTCGTCGATAAAGTAAATCAAAGCATTCAGCAGTTGGGCTATCAGCCGATTATTGCAACCAACGTAACCCCATTATCAGCCATGTTGACAGCCCAGGCTCTTCGCAAGGGGAGAACAATCCATGAAATGAATTCCAACGACGTCATGATCACGGAGGCTTTTGTGAGAAAAACAATAAGCCATATACCCGTTCGTTACCTGCACACTGACGAAAAGATCATCAATTCCTTACATCAGATGGGTGTTCATAGTGTCAATTATCTACTCACATTACCAACCAGCGGTTTGCTTCGTCGTTTTGGGATTTACTTCGTCGACTACCTCGAACGGCTACTTGGGGTGAAATCAGATCCACAGAAATTGATAAGTCCAACTGCAAAGTTCCACCACGACATCACATTCTTGTCAGATGTGTCTAACCTTGAGTCACTCACTTTTCCGATCAATCGTTTACTAGGTGAGCTTTCCAACTTTCTATTTGCGAGGCAGTTACATATTAATCATTTCACCTGGCATCTGTCCCATCGAAACCATGGGAAGAAGTCATTTAGCATCTACCTCGCAAACCTTGAAAATAATGTCAGGATTTTTCTCACACTAACCAGGCTTAAACTTGATCAGATTGACGACGTTAAGGAAATAGACAATATTGCACTGAGCGTAAACCGGTTCTTCCCTGCCAGGGCAACTCCTGGAGATCTGTTTCAGAGCATTGCTCATCAGGGTGGTTATGTTCGCCCCGCCGACAAAGGAATCCAACTGCTGAATATGTTTCGAGTCAGGCTCGGCCCGGATCGATGCTTTGGCTTGTCCGAAGCCAATGATCACCGCCCCGAAAAAGCCTGGAAGTTAGAGCCCTCAGCTGGTCTTAGTAAAGAGCCTTCAGCACTTACTCCTACTACAACTCCCTCGACTATTCTGGTTGATGGCCAGGACAATCAACCTCGCCCTGCTTTTCTATTGGCCACGCCAAAAGCTCTGAATGAGACAGACGGCGAGCCGTGTCTATCAGGAAAACTGACGATACTCAAAGGCCCTGAACGAATCGACTATGGATGGTGGGATCAGGCTTTGGATAAACCTCTGACAAGGGACTATTACATTGCCCGACAGGAGGATGGCTGCTTATACTGGGTATTCAAGTATGTGGCGACAGGACGTTGGTTTTTACATGGGATATTTTCATAGGCCGCAACCATGCGACATCACTTCCATTTAGCGGTCGGCTCCTCACAATCCGAATACCATCTTCAGACTGCTTCAAAATTAGTGACTTCCTGATAAATTTGCTACTTTCCTTACTAATCATCCAGAATCAACTCTAATGACTGACCGCAACAAAATGAAACAATCAAATAACATCTCAAATATGTCGTCATACCATAAAAAGAAGGTGTTTTTTGAAAGCCTTTTGACACTTTATGGACGAAAGCCCGTGCACGAGGCCCTGTCCCAGAAAGAGATCAAAGCCTATCGACTGCATCTGGCACAATCAAATCGTCCTGTAAAAATACTCACCGAAATCATCAGCATGGCCGAGAGCAAGGGGGTGGAGATTAGGTACCATGATCGACCATCCTTATCCCGTATTTCCAAGAATGGGCGCCAGGATCAGGGTGCTGTGCTGGATATTGAAGCCCCTGCTTATCATCCACTGACACAACTGGATATTCTGCCAGGTATCGAACTCATCGCACTTGAGAATGTCACCAATCCTCAAAATGTCGGCATGATTATCCGCTCCGTGGGGGCCTCACCCTGTCAGGGACTCATATTACCCAAAAAGGGATGTGCGAAAATTGATCCCCTGGTGATAAAGGCCAGTGCAGGAACAGCTTTAAAGGTACCAATCTACTATTGTGACGAAGCTTATCCGGCACTTTCGTATCTCAAAGAGCAAAAGGTCCAGCTGACAGGATTGTCATCCAGAGGGGAAGGCAGGCTATCAGAGCTTGACACCAGCCAACCCAGGGTTTTTGTGCTTGGCAACGAAACAAAAGGACTGTCCAAACCCGTCCTGGATTTATGTGATGAGTTAGTACGAATACCGCTAAACAACCAGGTTGAGTCTCTAAATGTAAGCGTTGTCGCGAGTATTGTGGCCTTCAGATCGATTGTCTGATGCTTAGACCGGAACACCTGACAACACGATGAATCTACACAATCCTGTGGCATCCCCGGGGAAATTGAATTATTGTTGCGGCCTGCAATCTAATACAAACTTTCAGAAGTTTTACATATGAGACGTTTCCACCATTTCGTACTGGGGCTGCTGGGCCTTCTGTTATTATCTTCTTGCGGAGAAGACAGCGGATTCACAGAACCGGTCGATATACCTGTTGGCAATGTCATCGTCACCAATCTTATTTCAGATTCCCCTGAACTGACGGTCTTCTCCCCTTCTCAGTTAGTTGGACAACTGCACTACACAATATCTTCAGGTATACAGGTTGTCACACCGCAAGTTCCTGTCGAATTTCGCGTCTTACATTATGTAAATGATAATCAGGTCACACTGATGTCGCCAAGTATCACTGTCGACATTGACCACGTACAGAATGTCATCCTGAGCGGTACCATGGCAGCACCGACAACCATTTTTGCCGATAATGCCCCACCTGATTTCGCCGATGGTTCAACAGATGCGCTGTTTCAATTTGTGAATGCAACAACCAGTGTCGATTCTATGAGTGTTACCTTGACCAATCCACAAGCTGACACACAAAGTGCTGTAGTCGCTAACGGTGAGGTATCAAGCCTTTTGACGACTACAGGTGGTGAGGGATTGCAGATCGAAGTCAGAGATTCAGCCACTGATGATCTGCTCTGGTCATCAGGCGATTTTGCTTTCTCTGCACTCACAGTACGTGAATTTATTCTGATTGATTACTTCGGGCCTGGCGATGAGGCGGTCAAAATGTTTACGGTAAACGATTTAACTTTCTTTTCGAATGAGCAACTGGACATTGCAGTTCGCCTGGCGAACACGATACCCGACAGAGGACCCATCGACATCAGCGTAGATGACACCGTGGTTGCCAGCAATCTGGCATTTGGTGAGTTCACTGATTATGTGACGATCCCGGCCGGGACCAATGATTTTTCTGTGAGCACCTTCGGAGATTCTGAAGACATCATATTCACATCCACCAGAATCATGATTGCCGGGTACTTTCATACATTTGCTGCAACCGGTTCTGGAGATACAAATTCTGGTTCGATCTCAGTGGATAACAAGCGTCCCATACCCAGCCACGCGCAGTTCCAACTCACCAATCTGGCCGTTTCAACCACTTCAGTTGATGTTTTTCTGCTCAAGTCTGGAGAGGCCATAACAGAGACAATGCCGGTATCGGTTGGTCTGACACCCTCGTCATTCTTTGCAATTGAGTTTGACCCAGGCTCGTTTGATCTGGTAGTCACCACAAACAACACTGAAGACGTATTGTTCGGCCCACAGCGCCTGGATTTTGAAGCTAATCAGATATACGAACTTATCCTAACGGATGCTGAAGGGGGCGGCGCGCCCATGCAGGCGATCTATCTTGATGGCTTTTAGGTATACAGCAAGAACGATCCTCTTACGGAGCTAGATAAACCTTTTCAATTGCCTTATCCTCCGCGTCTTTAAATGCCTGAATAAAATCCGTCAGTGAATACTCGACCCGGGTCAGGTCCGGAAAGGTTACTTTGTCTTCCGTGAGCCAGTTAAGGGCGGTTCGCATGGAACCGCATCGGGACCCTATCAGTTCTATCTCATTGACGACTATTTTATTCATATTAATAGAGATATCAGACCGGTAAGCACTTTTTACAAACAGTTGGCCCCTCGGTTTAACAGCATTCAAGGCTGTCTCTAAACCCGTTTCGGTACCAGTGCAATCAATAACACAATCAAAGTCTGCCCCCATCCCATCGGGCTCTACAATCATAACGGAGTTATCAAAGCCATTTCGTCGAATTTGCGTTCGAACACAGACAGACAGGTCATCAACCAGGGCGCGCAACACCCGGGCTATCATTTTTCCCAGCCTGCCCGCGCCGACAATCAATACACGACTGTTCTCATTCAACTGAACCTGCTCAAGAATCTGTATAGCCGCAGCGAGCGGTTCAACCAGAACTGCCTGCCAATCAGGGACATCGTCAGGTACAACTAACATATTGTCAGCAGGGGCAACCACCTGCTCTGCAAACGCACCAGGGTGGTCCCTGATACCAATGACTTTGCGTTGAATGCAATGCTTATGGATTCCCATCCGACAACGAAGGCAGGAACCACATCCAAGATTAATATCAACAACGACCCTTTTGCCCAGGAGATCTTCAGGCCCGGAAACAACGATTGCAACAAATTCGTGTCCCGGAATACCTGTGAAGTCATAGTATCCTTTGATCAGTTCCAGATCGGTACCGCAGATTCCCACCAGAAGAATATCCAGCAGGCATTCTTCATTTTCTGCAACCGGATTCTCAACTGACCTCAACGACAGTTCTTTATCTTCGATCCAGAGTGCTTGCATCACTAGCCCTAACTATTGGATTCAGTAGTTCACGATTACCCGGGTTCTGGTTAGAACACCTCGCCAGGCATTAGAGTTTCATTCCGTAAGTAACCCCGGCGGTTGACTCTTTCAGCAACTTGAATCCGAGTTTTGGATAGAAAGTCATGGCTCGCTCATTGCCTCGACTGACATCCAAATGGATCCCTTTCACATTGTCATCCCCAAGTTTTTTCAGAAATCGATCGATCAGGTAAGGACCTTGTCCCACTCCCTGACCTTCAGGTAACAGATCTATGTGCAGATGAGCCGGATAGTCAGAAGCAATCTCGGGTGCCTGATAGCCGGAATGCAGTTCTCTGATAACCATCGCTTCCCTGGATCTGTCACTCCTATCCGGAAGTGCATACTTTGCTCTCAAAGGATCCCACCACTCCCGCTCACACCTTCCTGCAAACTCGATCGAGTCAGCTGTCCCCAGGATATAACCACAAGGCGCACCATCCCTGGTCAGGATGAAACAGAGCTCGGGTTCGAGAACTGCATAGGGGCCGGCATAAAAGTGACCCAGGAGATCAGCGTCAATCTGGCCGGTCGCATCTCCTCCGTCATCGCCCGTTTCAAGGCAGATTCGGTACAACATCACCAGATCCGAACTATGGAATTCTCTAATCGCGAACTTACGCGCCATTTTCGATACGATCCAGTAGTGGAAATTATCTCCCTATCCTAATGAACAGACCTGATTTGTCCAGGATTCAACAATCCTATTGATATTCAATAACGCACATTCACTTATCAGTGATGACCTTGGACACTTCAATCAAGTACTATTGCCAGCGTAATTTTGACGAAGTCGGAGCAATAAGTGACAGCACCTCTTGAGAATATCACTGTGGTAGAAGTTGATAACTGGATGGCAGCCCCGAGTACCGGTGCAATCCTTGCAGATCTTGGGGCCAGGGTAATAAAGATCGAACCAGCGGAAGGTGATCCAATGCGCGATACGGGTCGGTCACCCAAAGTGGAGAATGACGACCTCAAAAACTACGATCTTCAGTTCGACGTCGACAATCGGGGGAAGCAATCCGTCTGTATCAATTTGACTGATCCGGCTGGTGTATCACTGGTACACAAGATGTGTGTCAGCGCAGATATATTCATGTGTAACCTTCTCAGCCAGCGCCAGGAGAAGTATCGGTTCGATCCAGCCACACTATTAGAAGTAAATCCGAAGCTGGTTCATGCCACTTTGACTGGCTATGGCACTTCAGGACCAGAAGCATGGCGACCAGGATATGATGTTACTGCCTTCTTCGGTCGATCAGGATTGTACGACGCCATGCGTGAAGGCAGCGATGGTATTGTTCCCATGGCGCGACCGGCACAGGGAGACCACACGACCGGACTTGCCCTGCTCGGTGCAATTCTGGCTGCATTGCGACTGGCCGAGAAAACCGGTGAAGGTCAGATTGTTGAAACTTCGTTGTTCGAAACTGCTGTCTGGACCCAGGCTACTGACTATGCAACCAGCTCAGTGGACCTGGCACCCGTCCGCCAGCGTGCCCGGAATCAGATGTTTCTACCTACTGCTAATCGCTACCCCTGCGGAGACGGGAAATGGGTGGTTTTCAATATGCCCGAAGCCTCTGCCTGGCCAAAATTCTGTAAAGCTATTGGTAGAGGATCCTGGGTGGATGAAGAGAGGTTTGTTGACCCTAAAAGTCGGTTTCGATTGATGCATGAAATTGTACCGATGGTCGACGAGGCACTCTCAGCCAAGACTCGTGATGAATGGGGTGAGATTTTTGACGCAGCGGGTCTAATCTGGGGTCCGGTGCTTGGTTTACATGAAGTGCCAGAGGATTCACAGGCCGAAGCCATCAACCTCTTTCCAGTCCTGGATCACGAGACTCTGGGGCAATACAGAACCGTCAGCATTCCGATGCGATTTCAATCTGCTGATGTCAAACCGCGCGGCCGATCACCTCTGCTGGGTGAACATACCTATAATGTGCTGCAGGACTTCGGCGTCAGCGATTCAGAAATTGAATCACTCACACAACAGGGGGTCATTGCTCAGTTCAGTCAAGAGGAGTAACTCAGAGCCATTCGGCAAGCATATATATCCTGTGCTACACCCCATATCACAAATCAGCCCAGCATTGGTAGTCAGAGCAAACGCTTGCAGCAGCTCACGATCTTTTGGCTTATAATCCGGTTCGTTCTCCACCTGACGAGCATAGTCAGGGGCCCAGACATAGTAGAATTCCGGAAGTTTATGATTCCAAACTGTCATGTGAGTTTACTTCTGGATGATTACTGTATCGAAGTCTAATCCAATCACAAAGTTGTAAAGTTGAAACTTACTCTACCTTAACTTGAATCTCTTTTGATGCTGATCGACCCTCAGGCGTCATCCAGCGCCGAACGGACCGTACCTCAAGTTAAGATGCCTTTTAGACGAACCTTTGTTAAGTTAAACTCATCAGCTGTTCAAATTGCAGCCTTGGCGCGACTTCAACCCTATTTTTCCAGCAGTAGTCTTGAACTGACACGAGGGAACAAATGAAAAAACCAATAGATCGTCGTTCGTTTCTGAAACTAGGGGCTGTCACCGGGTTAGCCTCCGGATTTACCCTCGCGAAAGCCGAACATAACAATGCCAATAGAATAAGGCAATACACGAGACTTGGCCGAACAAACCTTGAAGTCTCAGACATCTCTTTTGGTTCCAGTCGGCTGCGACCTGGTGAGGAATATCTGGTTGACTATGCCCTTGATCACGGTGTGAACTTCATCGATACCGCAGAAAGTTATACCCGCCAAAATTCAGAGCGGGTGATTGGGAATGCCCTCAAAGGAAAAAGGGACAAGGTATACATCGCAACCAAGATGTTTGCAGGTGATAACACCAGCAGGACCACAATGATGAGATCACTCGAAAAAAGCCTCTCCAGACTTCAGACTGATTACGTTGAGATATTCTTCAATCACGCTCTAAACGAAATGCCAAGACTGAAGAATGACGAGTGGTTTGAGTTTGTAGAGCTCGCCAAAAAGCAGGGAAAGATTCAATACACCGGCATATCCGGTCATGCGGGTAATCTGGTCGAGTGTGCAGATTACGCATTGGACAACAATATGGTCGATGTACTGCTGCTGGGTCACAACTTCGGTCAGGACCCTGCTTTTTATGCGAGATTTATCAGATCATTTGACATGGTTGCCAATCTGCCAGACCTGCCTCGTTTGATGGCCAAAGCAAAAAAACAGGACGTAGGAGTCGTCGCGATGAAGGTATTAAGAGGTGCACGTCTGAATGACATGAGACCATTTGAAGAAGGTGGTCACACCTATGCACAGGCTGCTTTCAAATGGACGCTGTCCAATGACAATGTCGACACGGCAATAATCTCCATGACCAGCACCGAGAAGATCAATGAGTATCTGGGGGCCTCTGGTGAACGAAAAGTAACCCAACGTGATTTTGAGCTGCTTGAGCAGTACGCCCGGTTGACTGACATGACCTATTGTCGTCACGCATGCAACGATTGCGAAGGAGCGTGCCCCAGTGAAGTACCCATTTCTGACGTGCTTCGTAGCAGAATGTACGCCACGGATTATGGTGATCTCCGTTTTGCAAAGGACGAATATGCCAGGCTCGATGGCAATGCGAGTGCATGTCTGTCGTGTGACGGTTCGCCATGCGAAGATGCCTGTACGCATAGCATCAATATTGCCCGGCTTTGCGGTCCAACACATCTAATGTTGTCCTAGTTCCTCATTCAGATGCACTTACACTTCGATCTTGTTGGAG
>PBRC01000039.1 GCA_002725285.1 Gammaproteobacteria bacterium
GGCGTTGAAGATCCAATTGGTTGCAGCTTCACCAGACGCACCTATCCCAAACGCCAACTTTATTGGCATGGATACTGTTTCTTTACTCATTATTGATCCCCAGCCTGGCTGTTAATGCTGATATGTAATCGGGTCCAACACCACAGCATCCGCCAATGATGGTAGCACCAGCCGCCTGGAACCGTTCACTCATGTTAAGAAAGAAATCGATGTCCATATCGTTTCTTAAACCTGTTTGTATTTCATTGTCAAGAGTCCACTCAGGGTCGACAGGGTTGAGTCGGTTGGGATAGGCCCCTACTGGTTTATCAGTTAACTCGACAACTTCCTTTATTGCTTCAGTTATTGCCTCTGGGCTTGTGCAATTGAAAAGGTAGGCGTCCACATTGAATTCCTGAAGTTGTTGAAACGCTTCAGTAACTGATTCGCCACTTCGCAATCCTCGCCCGGGAATTTCGTTGAGCGTCCATGAAACCATTACTGGTTTTCCCTCGCCATATGAACGCGCCTGACTGACAGCGTGCACCGCCTCTGCACCACTTGACATGGTTTCGCAGAGAAAAACATCAACATTTGCATTCAGCGCCCGCACCATTTCCTGGTAAACCGGTAAAGCCTCCACCTCTGCTGGTACCAGATCAGGACGGTAACTCTCTGACAGGGGGGGTAGCGAACCTGCGACTATAATTTCTTCACTGGCGAGAGCGCTTTCGATAACGGCGCGCCTGGCTAACTCGCCGGCCAAACGTGTCAACTCAACATATCTTTCAGCAAGGTCACTCTTGCCCAAGTAGCTGGGTACAGTTGAATAACTGTTGGTTGTAATGATTCTTGCACCCGCTGCGATATAGTCTTTGTGGAGCTCGACTACCTGTTCTGGCGCATCCAGCAATGCCTGAGCAGACCAGAGCCCAGTGCCAGCACCAGCACTTCGGCGAATCAGTTCACCACCCATGCCGCCATCTAATACCCTAATCACGATTGACCTTGCTCTCGATTGTTATTGTTCTTGCCGGGTGAATGCTACCTGAATCCAGAGATAAATTGACCGATATAATCCACACATATAAGTCATCCCGTATTCGGAATGATGTCTTTTGCCACTCTCTCAATCACTTCAAAGCGGGGATCAAACGATGGCAGAATCATCACCTGATCTAAACCGGCATTTTCAAGCTGATTCAGTTTTTCCAGAATCTGATCCTGCGCACCCACCATACAGCTGGCTTCGATAGTGTCTCGATTAATGAACCGTTCTTCTTCAGGATGAACCCAACAGTTGTGTCCGAAATGAATGCGCTGATGACGTCGCGCCTCAGGGTATGCTTCAAGCAGACTGGTGTATTCATCCCATATTGAAGCCAGTTGATTCGAGGGCTGATGACCGAAATTTCGATATTGATCATAGGCAAAATGGATCGCGGCCATCACAAAGGCACCACATTCATGCTTCACTCTATCTGAGTCAATCTCTTCTCCCTGATCCAGCACGACCATAGTCGTCAGCGCTGTTGTATAGTACGAGTTCCTGTCGATCATCTTGCCACTGTCTTCAGCACCTTTTTCAATCATCGACCACACAGCTTCCATCACACCGGCGCTGGCGGGTAGTGCCAGCACTGCACCATCGCCATGCTTTCCGGCTAACCCCAGCGAGCGTGGCCCAAAACCAGAAACATACATCGGGATTCTGTCTTCGAAATTTACAAATCCCTTATCCGGCATCACATGTATAATGGGAATCTCCTTGTCGGACATATGCACAAATGCTTCCTCACCTTTCAGCAAGGGTTCAATTTCAGATAAATACCCATCGAATTCCTTAATGCGATGCGGCGGCAGCCCCATAATACGCATAGCCGTATTTCCAGCACCCACGCCAAAGAAGGTACGACCCGGTGCGAGGGCATTGATAGTCGCAATTCCTGCAGCATTAACCGCTGCTGGACGAGTTCCGCTAATGGCAACACCGGTACCTATCTTGATGCTCGAGGTTCTTTCAGCAACCAGTGCCAGCGTCGCATAACAATCTGACCAGATCATCTGGCTGTCTGCCAGCCAGGCATGGGAGTACCCCAGTTGCTCGGCTCGCACAATATAATCAATATCCTTAATATGTGAAGCTGCACAAATTCCGATATCCATTCAATACCTCCGATACTCTTATCGAACCCATGATCTTATTTCTTTTGTTGTTTGTCCACGCACGTCTCGGAGCAACGATGCAAGTGAATATCGACCCTCTTAATGATTTAACTGATGGTGTTCAGGATATATAGTAAGTGCAACAGGTCCACCCATTCCCACATCGAAACAGATAATCAAGTTGTTCTAACAGGTAGGTGACTATGGCTAACTATAAATACTTTGATGTCGAGACTGTAACCCCAAGGATAGGCGCGATCATTCATGGTCTGAACTTGAATGAAGAGATCAGCACAGAAGCATTTGATGAACTACATGAAGCTTGGATGCAACACCTTGTTCTCTTCTTCAGGGACCAGCAAATTACCCATACCGAACTTCTAAGATTCGGTCGACGCTTCGGAGAGTTACATATTCATCCCGCCGCACCCTACATCGATGGTAATCCGGCACTGATGAAAATTCATACCAGCAAGGATTCATTTCGCAACAATGGTGAAGGATGGCACTCTGATGTTTCAGCGGACGAGGAACCACCCGGGGCAACAATTCTTCATATCCAGCAAACGCCATCACAAGGAGGCGACACACTGTGGGCTAACATGTACGAAGCCTACGATGCCCTAAGTGAACCAATTAAGCATTTACTTTTAGAACTGACAGCTATACATGCAGCAAACTACACAGGATTCTATGGTGATCATCCTCCACAGAGAGAAAGCCCGCGATCTGAGCATCCAGTGATCCGCACCCATCCAGTAACCGGACGAAAAGCTTTGTTCATCAATAGCGGATTTACTCGTCAGATCAAGGTTCTGAGACGTTGGGAGAGTGATGCTCTACTCGACATGTTATTTGAACACATCAAGAATCCAAACTTTCATTGCCGATTTCAATGGCAGCCAGATTCAATCGCCTTGTGGGACAATCGCTGCACACAGCATCTGGCTGTATGGGACTACTTCCCGGAAACGCGGAGTGGCGTTCGCGTCACTGTCAAGGGCGGACGACCCTATTGACCGTGCAATTTCCGATATGCATCATCGCCTGCTGAACTGACTACCGAAAGCCCCAAGTCGTGTGCAACAAGAATGGAGGAACGCACCAGATCCGCATTCATATCCATCTGCATATTGTAAATCGTGGGATACGCCATAGTTGCCGCGACTACTGATTCGATCTCACTCATCCCTTCGACACTGTTTTCAAGTGAGAGGGACAACTGACCCAGGTGTACAGGCAATCCGACACTGGCAAAAAACTCTGCAACTCTTTTCGCCTCATCTTCATCCTCCATCATAAGCTGAGTTAAAGTCCCCATGGCAACCATCTCGCCATGAAGAAAGTTTGCATGTACGACTGGAATGGTCGTAAAGCTCTGTGCAACCGCGTGAGCCACTGCAAGACCACCACTCTCAAACCCTAGACCACTCAGCAACGTATTGGCTTCAACGACTCGCTCCAGTGATTCATTAACCTGACTGTCTGCCACAGCTTTTGCTGCTGCAACACCTTCTTCAAACAGAGTATTTGCACAAACCTCACCGATTGCGTAAGACGCCAGGGTTGGTCTTGCCCCTATAGTTGATCTTGCTGCCGGATTATTCAAACAAACACGCGCCTCATACCAGGTGGCCATGGCATCCCCCATTCCGGCCACCAGATATCGTTCCGATGCGTTGGCAACAATTTCTGTATCGACGATGACTAAAGCTGGATTGTTCGGGAAAAACTCGGCACCTGCGGAAACGCCATCAGGTGTATATAAAACCGAAACAGATGAACAGGGTGCATCGTTTGACGCAAGTGTCGGCACAATAACCACCGGGATATCCAGCCTGAAAGCAATACTCTTTCCAGCATCGACACACTTGCCACCCCCCACGGCGATCAGACAGTCCAGCTGGTGTGATTTCAGACTGTCTGCATGTGAATCAATCTCGTCCAGGGAGCATTCGCCGTTGAAGATACTGGTCACAGCTTCAATACCGACCTCTTCCAGGCTTCGGATAATTCGCTCACCATCAGCACCCAATCCACGTTTTGAGACCAGTACGCCAGTTTTTTTTGCATTTAGCAGTGACATGTACCGACCCGTGTGATCAACAACCCCTTTGCCCTGAATATATCGCTGCGGTGCAACCATTACTCTGGGTATTGGTTCACCTTCACCTGCAAAAATCGCATGTGGAAAATAAGTTGCTGGCATACTCACTTCAGAACACTCCTACGTTCAGGTATCAATCGGCTTTGTATATACGACTGACTGACAACTGTCCACTCTCACCAGGACTTCCTTCCACTTTAGATCTGAGGCACATGCATTTCTTCTCCCCAGGTATGCAAAAAATAACCTGCTGGCGTAGTATGGGACTAACTCGTATCAACGAATTAAGGAGCAAAGGATGAAATCACCAATCTGTGACATGCTGGGTATCGAATTCCCCCTACTGGCTTTTACCCACTGTAGAGACGTCGTAGTTGAAGTTTCCAAAGCAGGTGGAATGGGCGTTTTAGGTGCTGCTGGCTACAATGCAGAAACACTGGAAATTGAACTGAACTGGGTTGATGAACATATCGACGGTTTGCCATACGGTCTCGATCTGATTGCACCAACCAGCATGGCGATCACAGATGATATTCCTGAAGGCGCAGATATCAGTGACATGGTCCCCAACGAACACCGGAATTTTGCAGCAAACATTCTCGCTCAGCATCAAATTGATACTGCCGATGTATATCCAAGCGAAACTCGCTCAGGCGGCGGATTCTTAACCGAGGGGCGCGCTGCTAACATAATCGATGTCGCCTTTTCTCATCCCATCAAGCTGATCGCGAACGCACTAGGCGTGCCACCACGCTATATGCTTGAAATGGGTAAACTTAATGATGTTATCGTCGCTGCACTAGTCGGTGCGAAAGAACATGCTGTTAAGCAGGTTGAGGCGGGTGTTGATGTACTCGTTGTCGCAGGCACAGAGGCTGGCGGGCACTGTGGTGAAGTCTCCACTCTGGTATTGGTCCCGGAAGTTTGCCAGGCTGTTGAATCCTACAATACACCCGTGCTGGCTGCAGGCGGAATCGTTACCGGACGTCAGATGGCTGCCTGTATGGCGATGGGAGCAGCAGGTGCCTGGACCGGCTCGATGTGGCTGACCACTTCTGAAGCTGAAACCTCACCGGTAATCAAAGACAAATACGTACATGCAAGCTCCAGGCAAACCGTAAGATCCAAGGCAAGAACTGGCAAATATTCAAGGCAACTGCGTTCTCCCTGGACAGATGCCTGGGAATCTGAAGAAGCCCCCGAACCACTACCGATGCCCCTTCAATCAATGGTTAGTGAAGCACCTCTTGCTAAAGTAACAAAGCTGGCAGAAAGCGGTCACCAGGGTGCCAAGCAGTTAGCTACCTCATTTGTGGGTCAGGGCGTTGGTTTGATGAATTCTATTCAGTCAACTCGGCAGGTGGTCTACGAGTTTAAAGAAGACTATCTAAATGCTATAGACAGACTGAACAGCATAATGGAAGAGTAGATGACCGGGAGGTCTCGGTACCTCCCTCTCAGATCATTCCCTGGCGAATCAGGAGGGTGATATGGACAATAATGGTTTGAGGTAGGCGAGCTGGAGTCTTCTGAGCTGATGATAGAGAGCAATCGAAACCTTCGCGATACTCTGATCAACCAGGGCTATGACATCGAATATCACGAGTTCGGCGGAGATCACGACTTCGCCCATTGGCGCACTACCTTGCCCCTGGCCCTTATACATATGCTGGGCAACTAAAACACCATGATGGCACGCCCGGCAATTTCTCCATTCTCAAGTGCACTTGTCGCCTCGTTAATCTGATCAATGCTAAATCGTTCCGTGACCAGTGCATCGAGATCCAGCAATCCCTGGTCGTACCATTCAAGATATTTCCTGAAATCCCTGTCCGGTGAACAGCTTCCACCAATGCTGCCGATGAATTTCTTCTCATTCACCAGAATATCTGCCGCGTTCAACTCGACCGTCGTCTGCGGTACGCCCACCAACACGGCTGTTCCACCAGGTTCCGCTCCGAAGAAGCCATTTCTGACTGCCGGCACTATCTGCTCCATGGTTTGTTTAAGACCAATACAATCAAATGCAAAATCAGCACCGGCAACCGGGGTACCCCTCATGCTTCTCTTGTCTGGGTCTGTCGTGAGTTCCCTGATTGCCCTGATGGGATCAGTTTCTGAGGCGTTGATCGTATGAGTTGCACCAAACTGGGCTGCGAATTTCAGCTTCTCAGCGTCCAGATCGACAGCGATAATTGGATTGGCATTTAATGTCCTGGCAGCAACGACAGCAGATAACCCCACGCCACCAACACCAAAAATGACGACAGAATCACCTTCCTTAACGGCAGCGGTATGCTCTACAGCGCCTGCACCTGTCATAACCGCACACCCGATTATTGCAGTCACTTCCTTATTGATATCCGGACTCACCTTGACCACATACTGCTCATCCGAAATCGTCGTATCAGCCCAGGTAAATACATTACCGGCTTTAGCGATGTCCCCACCAGGCAGTTCAATCTCCACCGGATTCGGCACCCGACTGGTATTTGCAGCATCTCGTGGCACCCACGTCACCAGCACGGTATCGCCTTCCGTAACATGAGTCACCTCCGAGCCAACTTTAAGTACAATACCAGTAGACTCGTGCCCAAGAATCACGGGACTCACCCTCGGATTATGCATTTGATGTAACTGACTGTGGCAAATGCCACTTGCATACTGTTTGACAACAACCTGGTGGGGTCCTGGGTCCGGCAGTTCCAGATCAATAACCTCGAGTACTCCTTCTTCCTGTGGCAAGACAACGACTTTAGCTGGTGTGGGCATTTTTGTATTTCCTGCGGCATGAGGCTGATATTCTAATAGCATCTTCGGCGAGATGTCACTTCGGTGACAGAAAGAAACAACGGCACAACCGGCTACTCTGGCACGCTAAACGGCGAATATGGTATGAAAACAAGATAAACTTGCTGAACCCTCAAACAAAGTGAATATTGGCAGCCTGACAAAAATAGGGAATTGTATGATGGATACTCAACCTGATCTCAGAAAATCCTTTGTTACAGTGCTAGTTTTAATTGCTGTTAGTATGACAGCGACATCAGCCAGCGCTGAAACTTTCAAGGAAACCTATCAGGCATATCAGCAAGCTGTGGCAGCAAGAGACTGGCCTCTGGCCCTGACAACATCCGAAAGAGCACTTGATCAGGGAATTGATGCCTTTGATCGCAACGGTGAAAACGTTGCCAATCTGCGATTGAATTACGCCAGACAATTAATACGCAATGATCTATTCGTAGAGGCGGTTAAACAACTCGAACTGTGCCTGAAATCCAAGATCGCAAATCACGGTTCAAAATCTTCGGAACTTATCGATACCCTGATGGAACTTGGTAAAGCCTCAACTCACGCGGCACCTGCCGATGCGGGTGCGTATTTCTCCAGAGCCATCAAGAACTCAGTTGCCACCAAGAACGATATGCTAACCGCAAAACTTAAACTGGATGCTGGTCTTATTCTGCTAAAGATAAGTGAGAATGACTCAGCGTTAAAACATTTAAAAGAAGCACATCGATTCTATACGAAAAAATTCGGTGTTGAGGATATTCGAGGAGGCATGGCTGGCCTCGGACTCGGCAGAGTTTATTTCGAAGCAGAGAAGGACAAAAAGGCCTTGCAGGTACTTAACTCGACCCTTCTGGCTTTCAGTGCGACTGACAGGACAACCCAGCAATTTAATACAGCGACCAGAAAGCTGCTGGTCAATATTCTTGAAGTAATGGACAGGCGGGACCAAGCAACTGAACACTGTCTGGCAATTGCCATGGCAAATGCCACAAGCGACTCGGCGGACGCGCAACTCATCTATAAAGGAAGAAGATTCAACCCGCCCATGCTGGGTGTCAGAAATACCGACGGTATCGATGAGGCAGCATATGGGGGAGAGGTTCTCGTCAATTTCGACGTTAACGAGAAAGGATTTGTTGTCAACCCCACGGTTATCGAAAGCTCCACAGCATCGGCCGAGGCAACCGCGATCAAGGAAGTTAAAACTCAGCGCTACTCACCTCGGATATCAAAAGGCAAAGCAGTGATGGCGCACGATCTGGAATATCGCTATTCAAAAGAAAGTAATCTGAAGTTCGGCGGCTAAACGCCTGTAGCACCCCCACCTGGCTCTCCGATTGGACTTAATATTCTGTCTGGGGTATCCCCTGCCCCCTATCAGGGAAACGGCTGTCCAGACTCGCGTCAACCGTAACGCCGTAAGCCGTGTCTATCTCGAACTTGAACATCGGGGGCTGGTGCAGGCACGACAGGGTTCTGGTTTTTTTGTAACCAAGGGCGGATCCGAGCGTGAGCGAAGCAGTTGGCGAAGGAGCGGTTCTACAGAAAGTCGAAGAACTTCTAACTGAAGCGTGGCTTTCACATCTCACGACAGAGCAACTGCTGGTATTGGTAGCATCAGAAGCCAAAAAAAACTGGACCTCTCGACAGGAGAATAACAATGCTGATTGGGTTATTGCCATCGACAGATGGCTAGCACAAAGACCGACGTCGTCAACATCAATACCCTTAATACAACTGTCAAGCCTGCCAATCATAGGCAGACAATCTTCAATCAAGTACACTGCTCGTTCCTCGATATCCCAGGACATGAATATGGCAACGCCAGGTAGCCCAGAGTGGTTAGAATTGGTTAGCGAAGAAATCATTGATCCAGTCCAAAGAATCATTGATCCACACCACCATCTATGGATCAGGCCAGGAAACGACTATGTTCTTGAAAATCTCTGGCAGGATACAGGTTCCGGTCACAATGTTGAGAAAACCGTCTTCGTCGAATGCCATGCTGAATACCTAAAAGAAGGGCCTGATCATCTCAAACCATTGGGTGAAATCAGATTCGTCGTGTCTCAGGCTGAACTGTCGGCACTGGGAGTAGGATCAGAAATAGCGGGAATCGTCGCTCATGCCGACCTGACTCATGAAGCTTTGCGCGAAGTACTGGATGCTCACGTCAATCTGGGGGAAGGTCGTTTTCGTGGCATCCGGCACGCTGCTGCACACGCAGAGCATCCGGAGGCACTATTGATCGCAGGACGAGCACCAGCGGGACTGTATCAGCGTGAAGAGTTTCGTGCGGGCGTCAGATTACTCGGTGAATTGGACTACACCTACGATACCTGGCATTACCACTACCAAAATCAGGACTTCTGTGAACTCGCCAGGTCTGCACCAGGCACAACCATGATCCTTGATCACTTTGGCACGCCACTTGGTGTAGGACCTTATGCGGATAAACGTGCAGAAATCTTTGAACAGTGGAAGCTGGATATGGCGGACATTGCAAACTGCGATAACGTTGTCGCAAAGATCGGCGGCCTGGCAATGCCTGACAACGGATTCAACTGGCATAGCAGGGAGCTACCGCCAACATCTGATGAATTTGTCGCAGCGCAACGAGACTACTATCTGCACACGATAGATTGCTTTGGCCCAGATCGGTGCATGTTTGAAAGCAACTTTCCCGTCGACAAATTCTCTATCTCCTATCATGTCCTCTTCAATGGATTCAAGAAGATCGTCAGCGACTTTTCTGCCAGTGAGAGAGACGCAATGTTCTATGGCACGGCAGCCAGGACTTACAAAATCTGACAGCAGTCATGAGCATAAGAAGGACCCATGACAACCGCCCTATGAATGCTGGACACTCAATCTCGAGGTAGCAAATGATTGATCCGGATACATACGCTTGGACAAGATTCGAGATCACTTTCTACTACAATGCGCATATCACACGTGTCTTTAGAATCTGGACCGAATCTCGGGGCTAGAGTCTTTTTTTTTGCTCGCGGTGTATAAGCTAACAGGAATGAAAACTTCAGAGATGACCATGGAGTTCCGAGGATCAGTGACGAATACACCTGGCTATTCAGGCATGATGCGAGCGCCTCAGGTGAAATCACTCACCTCATCGACAAGAAGCAGTTTTCGTTTACATTCGGCTTGACGCGATCCTAAGTTGTTCAACCCAATAAACGGTACCGCCTGCAACGGCAACAGGAATCAATACCAGGTTGATGACTGGTATCACGATGACAAAATACACTATCAAACCAAACAACAGGGCCTGCATCGGTCTATCCTCCAGTCGTTTCCGCAACTCAGAGAAGGAAACCTGATTATTATCAGCAGCATAGTCAGTGTACTGCACAGCCATCATCCAGGCACCGAAGATGATCCATGCAAAAGGAGCAACAGCGTTAAGGCCAGGGATGACCGATAACAAAAGCAGGCCAAGGAAACGAGGCAGAAAATAAAGCAACTTACCAAATTCACGAGCCACTGCTCTGGTTAGGACGACAGCAAGGTTAATGCGCGGGTGATTCAGACCCGGGACCAACTGCTCTTCGACTTTTTCCGAAAGGATGGCATTAAAGGGGGACGCGATAACATTGGCCAGGAAGGAAAAACAATAAATCCCAACTGCGAATATGACGATAGCAGCTAGCAATCCTATCAACCAGGCCAGAAACTGGAGCCAATCGGGCAACCACTCTGTTAAAACCAGCATCCAGGTATCGTATTGAGATATCCCATAAGCCATGATGACACCCAGAACAACTATGTTGATGATGAGTGGCACAATCACATACTGACGAAGTCCCGGCTGACGAACCAGTCTCGCACCTTCGAAAAAGCAATTAATCCCGTTCATGGCTGTCATTGTAACTTGTCTGGTGTTGAATCTGGCAGTATTCCACCCACGATATGGAAAGTCTTAATCACACTTATGCAGAATACATCCCCCATTTCCTGACCATCTGATGGTTGATTTCGCCATTGTCATACCGTTAGTATGTATTGCCTATTGCCCCATTACTGCAATTCTTGGCAAGCAGGATCCACTGGGCTCGTCTTACGCATTCCAGGTATTTTCACCTTCTCTTAGGTTTGTGTTTCTTGGGGTCTTAGTACTGATGTTTCAATGTGGTATCAAGAGATACACATCGACAAGTAGTTGAATTCAGCAGTTCACTGCCGACCACACTTTGTCAGGCTTGAGGTGCGACTGACAGATCAGGACAGATAGTAATCGGATAAAGGTAATGAGCGTATTCTACGCCTGGTAATTTTATAAACCGGGTTGACAGCAGCTGGCGCAACACAGGGAAGCCCGGGTTCACCAAGGCCACCCCTCTTGTCACCTCCAGACAGCAACCGTTGTTCTAGCGAATTCCTTCCCAGGCTTCTCGACGACCAGAATCAGGGTCGGACACTAGTTTTGAACTGGTGTCAAATTTCATGTTGGATCGACTAACAAGATCATAGGGTGGCCAACCCGGGTCCCCATCACGAATAAAGTTAATCCAGGCTTGATGCATCGCGTCGGCAACACCTTGCGGCAATTCACCCGGACCAATAAACGCTTCCACACCCGCCTTGTCCAGATTGTTAAAAACAAATGGAATCTCCAGCGCATGGGTTGATTTCAGACGTTCAATTCTGGACTCCCACGCAAACAGATACATCCAGGTATTCGCGCCGTGCTTCGCTCTTGCTTCAGCCAGTCGAAGTGCAGGCATACGAAACACATGATCGGTTGATAAATGCGTAGCCAACGCACTGACATCAGCATCTGGAAAGGATGCGCGATACGCGTCAAGGAGATCCTGCCCACCACCATATTGCAGCAATACCGCATCGAGTTTTGTTTCATCCATGTTCCCGGTTACGAAGAGGGTACCTTCATCCTTGTTTGAACCCACAAGAACATCCACATTGCTGCCCATGCCATCTGCAATCGCCTTAAGAGGTGATTCAGGCAATACCTCATTGTCTTCGCAGGGGTAGAAGGGAGAAACGGCGACACCCAGGTCTGATGCGCCACCTCTGGACACATCAAGATCTATCTGGCTTTGTACCTTAAGAATATCTTCGACAGGTGCAGACTGCAGTTCTTCGATGGACGAAGCACTCATTGCTCCCAAAAACAAATCGGTGACTTTCTCGGCTGCATCTTTTGGCAAGGTATGATGTGCTGCACCACTTTGCGGTATCGCACGCTGAAACAATCCCTGTGCGATCGGTGAACCCAGAATCGTACAGACACTGAATCCCCCGGCTGACTCCCCGGCAATCGTTATCTGGTTCGGATCACCACCGAAGTTGCTGATATTTTCTCTCACCCACTTTAGTGCTGTAATTTGATCGAGAGTCCCGTTTACTCCAGATGTTGCATATTCAGCACCGAATCTTGAGAGGTCCGCAAAACCCAACGCGCCCATACGATAGTTGATACTAACCACCACGATATCACCATTGAGAGCGAAGTTCGCCCCGTTGTACCATGGTATCGCACCCTGGCCTGTTCTATATCCGCCGCCATGAATCCAGAAAAAGACCGGGCGATTATTATTATCAATCATCGGTGTCGTGATATTGAGAAACAGGCAGTCTTCGTTCCAGTTCACCGGCGCGCTATCTGTCATACCGCCGGTTGGTATCTGAGGAGCTGCCGGACTGAAGCGGGTTGCCTGCCTAGTTTCTGACCATCCTGCATGGGGCTGCGCTGCCTTGAACCTTAATTCACCCGTTGGGGCAGCAGCATAGGGAATTCCCGCAAACAACAACACGTCATCCTTTATTCTTCCCTGTACCGGACCAAACGTTGTTTCTGCAATAGTTGTTTCTGCAATAGTAGTCACCACCAACCCCTATATCCTTTCGATTATGGTCGCCGTACCCATTCCGCCACCCGTGCACATTGCGATTAAGGCTGTACTCTTATCCTGTCGTTCCAGTTCAGACAGTACGGTCTGAATCAACATGGGTCCTGTTGCACCAATAGGATGGCCCAATGCAATCGCACCACCAGAAACGTTTATCTTATCGTCCTCAACTCCAATATCTCTTTGGAATCTCAATACGACAGCCGCGAAAGCCTCGTTGATCTCAAACAGATCAATATCATCTTTTGTCATACCGGCTTTATTCAGACAGATCTCCGCAGCAGGACCTGGTGCAGTCAGCATGATAACGGGTTCAGCCCCGGCAGTTGCAGTCATGTGAATTCTTGCTCGCGCTTTCAGACCGTGCGCTTTCGCAAAGTCTGGTGACGACAACAGAATGGCACCGGCACCATCAACAACACCGGAAGAATTACCGGCATGATGCACGTGGCTGACTTTATCAATTTCAGGATAGATATCCTTACAAATATCATCGAAGGTGCGAGCTTGCCCTTCGAACTTCGTCGTACCCATTTTCTCAAAGGAGGGCTTCAAACCCTCCATGCTCTCCATCGTAGTTCCCGGTCGGGGATGCTCGTCACGATCTAACGCGAGCTTGCCATCGTCATGGTAAATCGGCACAAGAGAATCAGCAAAACGCCCTTCCTCGATAGATCGCTCGGTTCGTTCCTGACTACGAACTGCATACGCATCAACGTCTTCACGACTGAAATCCTCAAGTGTCGCAATCAGATCAGCAGAGATGCCCTGAGGAATGAGCGGATACTGCTCAAACAGATGCTGGTTGTTGGCAGTGAATCCATCCGTGTGATCGGGTGAATATCTGGACATGGATTCAACACCTCCACCGATTACCAGATTCTGATGTCCTGCCATGATACCCATCGCGGCAAAACTCACCGCCTGCTGGCCAGAACCGCAAAACCGGTGCAAAGTCACTCCTGGTGTCGTTATCGGCCAACCAGCATCAAGCACAGACATTCGGGCAATGTCATGAGCATGATCACCAGTCCCTGAACCATTCCCGGCAACCACGTCCTCAACGTCTGCCGGGTCAAAGCCAACCTTGTCCTTCAGGCCATTCAAGACCTGCGCCATTACGCGTTGCGGATGTATCTCACTCAAGCTGCCAACACCTGGCTTACCTCTTCCTCGCGGAGATCTCACACCATCTATAATCCATGCTTCTGTCATAACTGCCTCTCGCTTAGGTCAGCGTTTCTTCAATCTGGTTTATGATGCCGGTTGTACCTGGGCCACTCACTACTTCACAGCAACTTTTATATCGACGATCCCATTGGTCGTGATACCGCAAGCAATCTAGTTTTTCCTGGACTTCTCAACAACTCGAACTCTTAGTTCTGAACTCGAGAACTTGTGGGGTCGTCGATTGAAATAACATTTATCCAGTGTGTCTTCTCGACCTGTAAACTGCTTATTACGATACTCGTCACCGAGTATGCGTACATCCCAATCCACCGACTTCAAGATCTCGAGGACATCTTCTTCAGTGTCATAGATAATAATCCGGTCGACATACTTACATGCACTCACCTGAATCTGCCGTTCAACGATGCTTTGAATAGGTTCGTTTTTTCAGATCGATCCGCTGATGGATCTGTTTGAATGCAGACGATCAAATAATCGCAGATCGTTTTTGCTTCCTGCAGCATCAAGACATGGCCTGCATGAAACAAATCGAATGCGCCGAACGTAATTCCTTTCTTCATTACTCATCCCCAAGAGAAACTCGTTAGTATCCATACCAGGAATTCCATCCGGTATGTGAGATTGACCCTTATGTTCATAATATGTGCTGGTCGCAAGAGCAGCAAGCAATATCAGGCGCAACCGCGTCAATACATCCTTGAACTCTCATTTCAAAGGTATCACATGGTCAATTCCCAGCCAGTTCCTGACACTTTCCCCGGTGCAGTGCCTTGTAGACTTCGTTTCTTACCTTGTTTGCCTCTTCGTCCGTCAAAGATCGATCCATACGCCGGATGACAAGTTGCAGCAAGATGTTCTTCTGGCCTGGCATCATTCCCATTCTCTTACGTGCTGAATCAGGCAATGCTGTATAGCTGGTTTCTGATTTCACGATCATCGACTCAATACAATCCACAGCACCAGGGACTTGCTCTCGTACACTATCCCCAAGCAGTTCATCAGACATGGATTCGGAAACACACAATGAGAGGTCCCTCAGTATAGCCGGCATCTTTGAAACTGGCAGGTAGGCTTTCAAATCAGTCATCTGGCTACTGACTCGCGCATCTTTTGACCTGAGCAGTCTGATATCTGCAATATCCTTTCTGACCATCAACAATCTATCCAGTCCCAATCCCATGGCCAGCCCGCTATGATGGCGCAAGTTGGCCTGATCAAGTATTGCTCGTGCTGCTATGCCGCATTCACCTACCTCAATCCATCTATCATGCCAGAGGGCATCAATCTGAACACCCTGTTCAGTATACGGGTGGGGTGAATCAATTAGCCGCCATTTCGTTTCAGGCAACGCCATTTGCATGACAATGGTTGCCATCTGCTCAAGATCGCATGACGTCATATCTTTTCCCCGGTAACCATTTCGGTGGTCTTTATCGACAATTCGCCAAAGATCTAACTGATGAGGTTCAGCGCAATGCAGTCGATCTATGCTATCGCGTCTGTAGACCAGCCCAGGCAATATCAGTAACAGGTCTGAGGGAGGATCAACACTTAATCCATCAAGCAGATCAGGTATCGCAGATGAAGTCTGAGTTCGCAGAATCAACTGATCCGTTATATAGCGAGTGTACCGGGAATCACGAGCCGCACCATCGGTTGGATAACCTAGTCGATCATAGTTGTTTTGCAGCGGCACAACCGGACTGGTTCTGACAATCAGACGTTTGCATTGCCATTTGTCAGCCAATCCACGATGAATGTCATTGACCAGCGACTGCATGGCATGACGGCCATGGGAGGGGTCAGTCAAATCTTGCAGTGACAGGACTTGAGATAAGGACTCTGTAGATAATAAGTTCGGCATTTCTGTTTGCTCCAACAAGAATGAAGCGGAAACAATCGAGCCATCAATGACTGGCCCTGAACGAAAAAANCCCCGGGAGTCAGTCGGGGGTTTCCGCAAATCAGGTACACGTTTACCTGCCGCCCGAGCTGAACCACTCCCNGGGACACGTAAATATTCCTATGCTTGAACTTATCNTGGTTTTCATAAATGAGANCATTAGCAGTGAGTCAGTGGTTTGTCCATCTATCTCAGCCAAATATCAATCTCTGGGAAACGGNGTTTCAACACCTGGCCCTACACCAATATCAAANGTGTTTAATGTCATCGAAACCATCGTGTAGTACCCNATAGTAGCAATCATTTCAACTACTCCCTGTTCACCAAACACAGTGACNGCCTGGTCATAGATCTCTTTGGGAACGTCTTTTGTTTCATGCAAAANTGAGCAAAAATCNNAGGTGGCAAGTATTTCCTCTGANGAGTCGACCGGNCGTTTCTGATTAAANACAGAATCGATCACNTCTTCAGATATGCCATAAGTCCTGGCAGCTGCGGCATGGGCTGCCCACTCAACGTTACTGCGCCAGTANCGTGCGGTNANAATGATNGCGAGTTCCACAATGCCTCTATCCAGGGTTGTCCGTTCCCAGACATAACCCCCAAAATCAACGGCTCTCTTGGCAAGCTCAGGGCTNCTNATCCAGGGATCAAAAGGACCGCCGTANTGCCCATCATCNCCTGCCTTTCGAAATTTCCCAACCCGGTCAAACTGTTCCTGCTGAGATTCGTTGAGCTCTGCTCGCTTAAATTTACTTAGTCTACTCACCTTTNAGTCCTCCGTTTCACNACAAACTCCCAAACCTGTTTTGGGTACTCATATCTNTCGATNANTTTCTCTTTGAGTTTCAATAATTNCCAGCCGCTCGCTGCTAAACNAACTCATCACATCCTCGCGATGNAAGAACCGCTTGGCCTGGCCATCTAGTCTCCATCAGAGGGCATTGCAATGACGTTTTTTANTCTAGCCCTGNCGTCATCGGCNATCATTAACACAGCAACACCACCATCCCTTAAATCTTCCTCTAGTGCCAGGGCTGTTTCTTTGGGGGCAAAAAAAGCCTCAACACCATACTTGAGGCTCAAAATATCCGAATCAGAGTAGTTCCTGTTCTGAAGCCGACCTCTTAAATAGACTCCTGACTCTGGTTTTTCAAGTGATGCGCCTGCGAACTCATGCAGTCCACCTTTTTCAGGTTTCAGCGTGATATAGATCACCTCACCATTTCTTAGATCTTCAGCGCCCCGTAATTCTGTGCTTTCTATCGTTGAGAATGGATATCGGAGCGTTGCGTAATTTCCTCTGAATAAGGACCGGGGGTCAACGGGTATCGTCTTTATCTTTACTTCTGTCCCGGTCCAAAGCGGCAAAGCAGCACTGACATACATACCGCTTAGAACAACAAACTGAAATAACACAGCTGACAGGATTACGATTGCAGTCCGGTTCATCATAAAAAGCCTCTACTGGCGTTAAAGCTCTTCCAGTATCTCGCCGCACCCAGTAACAGCATCGCAAACACCATAAACAGCACTGCACCACCAAAATAATCACCAATCAAATCAAAGTAGCGCACGAGGGCAGTTACCAGAACAGCAGCTACACCTAAAAAGAAATAATGAGATATTCCACTTTGAATTCCACGAATAATCAACCAGACACCTGTTGCGACTAACACGATGTTTGAAACGATTTGAAAGAGTAAAGCATGTACAGAATTCTCAAGAATTAGCACCGCGATCTGTACAGCAATGAAGAACGGGATTACAAAAACCATGGGAATGAGTTTCTTACCAAGAAACGCCGACACAAATGATCCTATAGAGAGCACAGCAATAATCCCGAACATCAAGATCCGCTCACTCCAATCGGCTTTAAGCAATTCTCGCCAGGGTTCTTCAAAACTCATAACCAGCATGAACAACAAACCAAATCGCAAGCTCCATACCGCCAGAACCACGCCGTAATCCTTAGCGATGCCTGACTCTCTCTGACTCAGCCAGAGACTGACTGAATAAGAAAAAATTAATAAGGCAACACTGACAGAGACGTGCTCTGCCTGAAAAGTGAAGTGACGGGGACCTCCCCACAAATGCGCCAGTGTGTATTCAATCCAGAGTCCCATACTTGCAATCAGGGTAAGAAACAGAACAATGCTTGGCTTCCCACGGAACAAGACCACCAAAGTGCCAGCAAGGAACAAGGGAAACATGGCAGGATAAAAACCCATATCCACTTCCACGAAGAACCAGATCAACGCCAGCATCAAACTTTGCAGGGTAATCAACGGGCTGTTGATCAGGATGCCGATGGGAAAGCAACCCAGCGCCCACCAAAAGATGCCATCAGGCATGTGCTCTCCCAGATGGTAAATCTGAGCGATGAGCACGATAGATGCGCCGTAGAAGAGATTTCCCAAAAAGAATATCCCTACGGCGCTATTCACTGCCCCTGAGGCATACTTCCACAGAGCAAATCCCTGTATAAGCATCGTGGTGCCAATCAGACCCCACATTCGCAGCGCTCGAGGAATATCGTCCCAGTTTGCACCCAACAGTGTAATCACAGCCAGGCCGATAAACAGATAACCCAGGCCTACCAGGACTTTGTAACCCAGCGAACGATTCTGTGCCTCATGAAAATCAACATCATACTGCTCGCAGATTTTCTCTGCTTGAACGGTAGTGATGATGTCGTTGCTAACCCAATCAGCAGCCTCTCTGGCAATATCCTTTTTCAGTAGCCGGATCAGACGCACGCTATTTCCTTTTTATCAATGCGTAGGGAACGATGCAATCTACACTACTCATAGGTTTTCCTATGAGTATTCGCAGCATATCACTGCCTTCGAAAGTTTGAACTTTCTGATACACCCCAATAGCACCATTTCGCTTGTTTCTTGTCAAAATGAATCAAATTTCTGACTCAACCTCTGGGGATCATTCGGCGATGGTATTTAAGTACCTTTGCCAAAAACTGTTGTCGAATATGCACATCACCCAACCGTTTTTCATCTTCAAAGGGCAGATCTTCGAGCAGACCCAGGATTCGTCCGGCAAAAATTCCCGTACCGTTTTCTGATCCTTTCGCGTTAAAATCCTTCGAGTAAACCATTGCGTTTTTGATTCCGCAGCTGGGTGAACCGGACTTAAAAATGTACCCGGAAATCACTGCCAGACGATTGACGACTTCTTCGGCACAGATCAGGAGTCTGTCCGTCACATCCAGGGTTCGATCTTCAACTCCCCTCACTCTGATCTCACCATCTGCGGCAACAAGCTGGATAGGTTGACGAGGAATTCCCAGACCAATCTCAACTTCTGGGCATACAGCGACCAATCTGATCTGCCCANCCAGCTCAGACAAGCTTGCANAGTACTTATCAGTNCCATCATATCTTACTTTCTCACCCAGCAGACAGCTGGATACAGCAACGAGTGGAATCCTGTCCTCTAATGTCATTCTGGCNGCCCTATCTTTTCCGACCTCTCTGTTCAGGATCAAACAGGTCCGTCCNATTCATCCATCTCANTCTAATTCTNTTAACATGCGCCACATCCAACAGGAGGGGTGNATCANGTCGACCAGATTTTANTTACCTGGTCGCAGGACAATCAAGAATTTCTCCTGGTACTAATCGNCTGTATCNCTTTTCTTGCTGCATNTCCTGGCGTCGGCATCCTCGTCTCAACCATTGTTCTGACAACANTCTGTGCCGTCACCTCTCACAACAGGTAGCCCCCTTACCTGAAATTCTGCTNTCNGCATTCACCAGTGNGATGCTAGCTGATCATTGCGGATACTATCTTGNTCGCTGGTTAGGGCCGANGTTTCACCACACTCAATTTGCATAAAAACGTAAAGTCGCACTTGAGAGGAGNGAAGCATTTATCNTTCGTTTCGGCGCGATCGCCATCGNGTTTGGACGACTACTGAATGCAATGTGCGGATTNNTACCATTGCTGATTGGAAGCTGATNGGAATCAGTGGGCTGTCACGAATANGTTATAGCATTTTTTATCTGATGGTCTGTACCATTTNGNTAATTGGCGTGNCATTACTGNTATTGGGTTTTGATTAATTAGTCAGATAACGAACGTTTATGCTAATCAGCTAAAAGNAGGATCTTACCATCCAGATCATCAGGCATGCTGATACCTAAATGACNCGCCAATGTAGGGCCAATATCAACNCTATGAGCCGGACCCCGNACTTCTTTTGCATCAACNCCCCAACCATAGAACACAACCGGCACATCTCTGTCATAGTCATAAACGGAGCCATGAGTAGTACCGGAACCTATAACCAGTGTGCAATCCCGATGGATCTGCAATGTCAAGTCACCGCTTCGATCATCTGTCAGGGAATTTCTNAACAGTCTGGCAATATTAGTGTTGCCTTCAAGNATTTCCTCTCTGGTCCAGACTCCTTTCATCACATTCCAGTCAAGAAAATACGTTCTCATACTTGCCAGTACCTCGTCATATTCGAGCNCNTTATCNCTCAAGTAACGTCGATTCAAATAAACCTGAGGTCCNGCATTCTTTATGAGGTCANTTGGCATATCAAAAGGAAACGTGAATTCTTTATANGCATGCCAGAAGGTTCCGAGCAATCCAGGCAATATCGACAACCTGCCGGGTTCGGGGCAGTTGTTTGTGCCCTGCTCAGTCTTGTACTCCGTCAGCTCCGCCACGCCATGATCTGCAGTTAGAGCAACCAGCAGATTTTCACCAAGTTTGGACTCGAGGTCCGCAACAAATTCATCGAGCAGCTCATCGATGTTGCGGAGAGTATCTTCCGCCTCTGCACTACGAGGTCCGTAGTTGTGCCCAACGATATCCGTTGACGACAGAGAGATGGTCAAAAGATCGGTTCCCTCTCTCTCCCCCAGGTGTTCATTTTCGACAATGAGTTCTGCGAGCCTGATCGATTGCGTATCGATAACGGGTGAGTTGTAGATCTGCCCAAAGATATCCTCGTCATCACCGCTGGCCAGGGCATGTCCACTGATTCTGCTGTTGGAATCGGACTCCCCTTCGTAGTCGTCTTTACGCAGACTACCTTCCGGATGAATCCATGTTTCCGGCACAGAACGCAGATGGCCATCAACCAAAGGTTGCTTGCCGTTAAAGGCTGTAATGTAGTCGGGAAGAGAGTGAGCGTAATATCCGCTCGTTGTGAATCTACCAGTCCTGGCATCATACCAGTAAACCCCATCTGCCTTGTGGCCTCCCATCATAATGGCCGCTCTGTCTTTTCCTGATATNGAAAAGACCTTTGAATCGGGATCGTGATCTTTCATCCAATCACCTAGAGTACTGACTCTCAAATTCCGAGGTGATCGGTTCCCCTTCCCACCCAGCACGCCGTAGTCATTATTTTTATCATCAACACAATATCGATCCTCAAAGGTCTCTTGATCGACAAACCTATTGTCAGGAATACCAGCTCGCCCGGGAGAGACGCCTGTCACAATAACTGCATGGCCAGGGCAGGTAGTCGTAATCGCGTGATCAAGATCCGCATCAGCAAAAACTCGACCTTCACGAGTCAGTCTTCCCAGGAAGCCAGGCAGATCATCCGTGAGTCGGTCACGTCTCAACTGATCAACTGAAATTATCACAACAAGCCTTGGTGAATCGCTAGCTGCGCTAGTGCCAAAACTTCCGGTCAACAGAGTGAATAACAGAAACAGCCTTGTCATAACTTGTCGCTCCGAAACGATCTGGAAATCCGACTATGNTTCCTGAGCATGTTCAATTCTAAGGATGGTAATCGGCTCNACCGGAACATTCTGAAATCCCTTNCTCGATCCAACCGGCGTAAATTCAATCTTTCGAACAATCTCCATGCCTCCAACTACCTTGCCAAANACCGCATAACCGAATGANTTGCAGGTTTTGGGCTTATGCAGNCCTTTCTCNAGGGCTTCTCTTCGTGANCGTTCGTTTTCACGAGTGCAGCTTNGTTCATTGTGATCGAGAAACGCATTGTCGTTGANATTAATAAAGAACTGTCGTGACGCAGTATCAATTTCATTCATTCTGGCCATGGCTATAGTGCCNGTCAGATTTTTTAGGCCATTGTCAGCCTCGTTCAGAATCTGTTCCCTGTCTTCCAACTCCCTCATGTTGGCGAGATAGCCACCAGCCTGAATCATGAATCCCTCAATAACACGATGAAATATGCTGTCACTGTAGCCATCAGAATCGACATAAGAGAGAAAATTTTCAACTGTAACCGGCGCATTTTCCGCATCTAACAGTACAGTGATGTTGCCAGCTGTTGTGCGAATGATAACTGACGGATTTTCTGCCGCGATACAAAACAGAGTTGACGTCAGCAGTAGAGAGATGATGATTGTTTTTGTGAAAATCTTCATACGTCACCGGGACAAACCACAAATGCAATTTGGTCCCTATTTCCTTTTAGCTAATAAAATCAGATCGCAAGCTTAAGGTAGTTTCAATTGCCTCTCAACTCGGGTTACGATCAGGTCATGAACGAATCTATTGATCAATTTCGACTCGAAGCCAGATCCTGGCTCGAGGAAAACTGCCCTGATGACGTTCGAAAACCTGGATTTATTCCCTGGGGCAGCCAGAAAATCGAGCTGGAAGATGATGTTCAGCTCTGGCTGGATCGCATGGCAGAAAAGGGCTGGACAGTACCGACCTGGCCGAAAGCCTATGGTGGCGCCGGGCTCAGCAAAGCTCAGTATATGGTCGTCCAGGAAGAGATGCGTCGAATAGGGGCAAGACCGGCGCTGACGGGACGCGGCGTCAACTATATCGGTCCAACTGTGCTGGAGTTTGGCAGCGACGATCAAAAAGCTAAATGGCTGCCCCGTTTTGCGCGCGGAGACGGGGGCTGGTGTATGGGATACAGCGAGCCTGCCGCAGGCAGTGATCTCGCAAATCTTCAACTACGCTGCGTCGATGAGGGTGATATCTTCCGCCTGAACGGCATGAAAATATGGACTTCGGATGGAATCTACGGTGATTGGATATTCTGTCTGGTTCGGACCGACCCCGACAAACCAAAACACGAGGGAATCAGTCTTGTGCTGGTTAACATGGATCAGCCGGGTGTGCGGGTCCGGCCAATTCAGTTAATCAGTGGCAATTCTCCCTTCTGCGAGACATTCTTCGAAGATGCGATCGCTGATAAGGACGACCTGATTGGGCCCAGAAATCAGGGGTGGGCCGTTGGTAAGCGCCTGCTGCAGTATGAGCGCTCAGTTCACGGCGGAGTGAATACGAGCGGTGCCCAGGTTGAACAGAAAGCCCTCTCACTTGCCGACACTGCCAGGACCTATGTGGGAGAGATAAACGGAAGACTTGCAGATGAATCAATCCGGACACGCCTTCTAAAGCTCGAAATGAACTCTCATGCCTACAGGTTAACCCAGCAGAGGGTTATCGCCGAAACCCAGGCAAGTGCGCCTGCCCTCGCCACATCAATTCTGAAAGTGAAAGGGGCTGAATTCACAAAAGAACGTGTCGATGTTCTGCAGCATGTCATGGGTAGCCAGGGCTTTGGCTGGGATGGCGGGTCATTCAACCAAAAGGAACTCGATACCAACCGGGAATGGTTATCCAGTCGTGCAGTATCAATCTATGGTGGGACCAGTGAGATACAAATGAATATTATTGCCAAACGGGTTTTAGGATTACCCGACTGAACCATGCCTGAATCCAACAAACATGAGAATCAACCGGTCAGACCTGCCGCCACCGTTATAATCGTGCGTGACGCTGAGCCACAATATGAGATTTTCATGCTGCGCAGAACCAATCAGGCGGTGTTCGCAGGTGGCATGTACGTTTTTCCTGGTGGCCGAGTGGACGAACATGACCATTCTGCATCCTATGAGAGCCACCACTCGATCCCAAACGAACAGCAACTCGGTCAACGCGAGGCTTTGGGCGATGACTGGCGGGCTTATCTGATCGCAGGAATTCGTGAAACCTTTGAAGAGTCAGGATTCCTCCTGGGCTACGATTCCAGCGGTAAGATCCTTGAATTCGATAACCGCAGTCAGGACCGGTTCGATGACTATCGAAAACAACTGCACGATGGTGATATCTCACTTCTCGAAATCTGCAGAAAAGAAAAACTCAGCCTCGCCTTTGATCTGATTCATTTTTACAACCGCTGGATCACGCCTGCTGGTAGACCAAGACGATTTGACACCAGGTTCTTTATTACCAGCACACCTGGTGTGCAGTCGGGTCTCCACGATGGCAAGGAAACCGTCGACAGTTGTTGGATTTCACCCAACCAGGCGCTGGAGCTCAGCAGCAAGGATAAATTCGGCATGATGCCGGTAACAGAGAAACAGCTTTCCGAATTCGCATCATACAAGACCGCTGATGAATTCCTTGCCATGGCAGCAAACAATACTGACTTTCCAACCTACAATCCCAGTTTACATCCAATTGATGATTAGCCTGGCCCGGGGTCTCGTAACAGAACAATCATCCAACGGATGTTAGAAGGGGATCTTGAGCTTGAGAGGGCAAAAAGGTCACTCGTCAGTTCTGTCCGGACTGTGGAACACCCGTTTTCTCCAAACCTGAAGTCGCTGAAGGGATGCATGTAATCAAAGCAGGATCACTGAACGATCCTTCATGGCTGCAACCTGCGGTTCATATATGGACTGACAGTGCTCAACCATGGACAGAAATGTTCAACGTGGCAACAAAGTTCGCCAGGAGCCCGGGATAGATAATTAACGATATCCTTCCGCTACAGGACGTCGAGGGAGTGACCACCATGCAGCGTCACAGGCTTCAGTCAATTCTTCATCGAAGTTGACTTCAAAGGCAGCCAGGTTTGCATCAAGTTGGTCGGCACGGCTCGCACCGATGATCGCTGATGTAATGCCCTGCTGTCGGAGTACCCAACCCACGGCAACTGACACCATATTGAGTCCCTTGCGCTCGACAACTGCCTTCAGCGTATCGACCGCTTCGAACTGGCTCTGATGCCAGTATCGATCTTGATATCGCCCGCTGGCGGTACCAAGTGTGAATCGAGTTCCCTCCTCTGGGTCTTGTCCCGATGCATATTTTCCTGAAAGGAAACCACCCGCTAAGGGATTGTATACCAGCACACCCAGACCTTCGCTGTTTACCAGCGGCAACAGCTCTGTTTCAATTTCTCTGTACAGGATATTGTATCTGGGTTGCACCGACGCATATCCCGCAATACCCAGCTGATCTGCGGCTCGTAACGCCTGCCCCAAACGCCAGGCAGGATAGTTTGAGCATCCAACGTACCTGACCTTGCCATCCCTTACCAGATCATCGAAAGCACGCAGGGATTCCTCAATTGGTGTGAGTGGATCAAAACCATGGGACTGGTAAATATCCACATAGTCCGTCTGCAACCGGCGTAAGCTTTGCTCAATGGATTCAACGATATGCTGTCGCGACAATCCCATGTTGTTGGGTCTTGCTTTGGTTGGTGCAAAGCACTTGGTCGCAATAATCAGCTTATCCCGATTGCCTCGCTCCTTAATCCAGCGGCCAATTATTGCCTCAGTTTCTCCAATGGTTTCTCTCGTACCACCCAGCGGATACGCATCAGCCGTATCGAGAAAGCAAAGGCGCATTTCGAATGCTTTATCCAGAATCTGCTGGGATTTTTTTTCGTCAACCTGCAGGCCAAATGTCATTGTACCCAGACACAGGGCAGGAACCTCTAAACCATGTTTTCCCAATCTTCGATATTCCATATTTTTCTGCTCCCCGCTTTCGCGGAGATGACCGTGTGAGTTTTTGTGGGGCTAGCCGGCTACCCATGAGATTTCTATTCCTCCGCGGGATTGTTTTTTTGCCACGGAACTGGTGGATAAATCTGCCAGATTACCTGGCATCTCGGTTCTCAGCGGCCAGCGTTCCACGAAGCTTGAGTGCATCTTCAAAGACGTCGAAGAATTCAGGTGCTACTGAGTTCTGAACTGAAGTGTTACTCACAAGGGCATCAGCCCATTTCTGCAAATTTGGAAATTCATTCAATAATCCGCTCTGCAAATACTTCTCGGCAATTGAAAACCGCTGCAGAAACGGTGCATAGGATGCATCCACAAGGCTAAGCACGTCTCCGTTAAAAAAAGGACCTTCGTTTTCTCGTTCATTCTGAATAGCATCCTCCAGACGTGACAGGGCTTTCGGCACCTTATCCATGGCTTCTGCCAGTGCTTCAGTCGATCTGGCGTAGGTCACCATTCCCAGCTGTCTCGAAAAATCAGGCACAAAATCTGTCCAAGCTCGATTCCGGGCTCGTTTGATTGGGTCTTTGGGATGCAATGTGGGCTCGACGGCTTCGTCCAGATACTCAGCGATGGCGTTGGACTCAAACAGTACATCATCGTCAACTTTAAGTACGGGTACCTTGCCATGAGGTGAGATCTCGAGAAACCAGTCCGGTTTCTCTCGCAAATTGATATAAGTGACATCGAACTCGACGTCTTTAGCGCGCAGCACGATTACTGCACGCTGCACCCAGGGTCAGGTGACAGAACTAATCAGATGGTATTTTGGCACGATCATTCTCCTTCAACGCATTACCGCTTCGGTATTTAGTCAGAACCGTTAACAGACTTAATGACCGATGATCTACCCAAAGGCAACGACTAGTCAAACAAGAGTTTATTCAGACGGGGATGCCAATGGCTTTGACTGTTTGAACTTCACCCTATCAGCTGCTGCCTTTCAGTTTCCCAGTCAGATTTCTGAGCGCGTGCGGGCCATCAGCATCGCGGGGGTCACTATAAGGGTCAAAATTGTCGCAAAGCTCAAACCAAAAACAACTGCAGATGCGAGCTGAATCCAGAAGGAAGCTATAGGTCCGCCAAACTCAATTTCGCGAGAAAGAAGATCAATTGAAACACCACTCGCCATTGGCAGGAGACCGAATCCTGTTGTGAATGTTGTCAGAAATACCGGACGCAGTCGCAGACAACCAGTCTGTACAATAACGCGTTGCATTGTCCAATCAGGATTCTCATGTCTCAGATAGTTGAAAGTGTCAATCAGAACAATATTGTTGTTAACGATGATACCCGCTAGGGCAACTATTCCCACACCGGTAAAAACCGCACTGAAAGGCTGATTCAGCACCAACAGGCCCAGAAGAACGCCAACTGTTGACATGATAACGGCAGACAATATGAGTGCCGCCTGATAGAAACTGTTGAACTGAGTGACCAACAGAATTCCCATCACGGCAAGTGCCAGCAAGAACGCCTTACCAATGAAAGTCATCGAGTTGTTCTGCTCTTCGTTTGCACCTCTGAAGATGACTTCCAGTGAGGGATCAATATCTGCAGTAGCAACCCAGGCGTCTATCTCTTTCACCATGTCGTCAGGGAGAACACCCGCCTGAGTATTTGCCCTCACATACATGATGCGTCGGCCATCCTGTCTGAAGATAGTACTCACTTTGGGCTTCGCTTTTCGCTCTACGAAGCTGCTGAGGGGCACTCGCCCATCTTTGGTAGAAACGCGAAGAGCATCCAAGCGGGTTACAGTTCGGAATTCTTCCGGATAGCGAACACGAATATCAACTTCATCATCAACATCATCAGGGCGGTATTTGCCGACCAGCACACCGTTGGTCACCAGTTGGATTGCGGCTCCTACGCTCGCGACATCTGCGCCCAGCATTGCCGCCTTAACCCGATCCACATCAATCTCCCACTCGATTCCCGGCACGGGCGATGTATCGTCAACCGCCGTCAGTCCATCCATCTGTTCCAGGTGTTTACGGATGCGAACCGCTTCTTTCTCAAGTATTTCGAGGTCATCACCTGACAATTGGATCTGAATGTCCTTGCCGACCGGTGGACCTGGCTCCTGATTACGAACCTCAGCCCTGACGCCTGGGATATCCCTGATTGCCTCTCTGTAAGCCGCTTCAATTTCAAAGCCGTTCATATCTCGAGTTCGTCGATCTGACAATTCGATAAACATGTTGCCAATCTCATCAGCAGTCCTACCAGAACCGGCACTGAATCCACCCCCCCCGGAGCGTGTATAAATAGTTTTAATATGACCAACATTGGTTATTCTGTTTTCCACATCAGTCACGATGTCTCGAAGTTCAACTGCAGAATAATTCCCCTTGGCAGCTACATTAATTCCGGAAAAGGTTGGCTCGACGTCGGTAAAAAACTGCACGCCTCTGCCCGCAAACGCATAAAGGCTAACAACACCCATCAGGCATGTCAGAGTGATGCCAATCACAACTAACGGATGCTTTGTGGCGAAGATCAGAATTCTCGCATAGACCGCAACAACACCTGTGAGGTCATTGAATCGCCCTTCCTCAACCGCAATGATGTTACCGCCCTCCATCTTGTTTCGCTGTCTGGACAAAAGAGAACCCAGAACCGGGGCAAATATCAATGCATAGCCGAGGGATCCAAACAATACTGCGAATACAGTTACCGGCAGATACTTCATAAAGCCACCAGTAACGCCGGGCCAAAACATCAAGGGTAGAAATGCGGCCAGTGTCGTGGCTGTCGAAGTCAGTATAGGCCAGAACATACGTCGAATCGCATAGATATAAGCTTCGCGCGGTGCTAGTCCCTCCGTCATCCTTCGATCTGCAATCTCTACAATCACAATTGCAGCATCGATCAACATGCCTAAACCAAGTAACATGCCGAACATAACCATAAAGTTGTAGGTATAACCCAGCGCGTTCACAACGATGAAAGCAAACAGGAATGAAAACGGTATTCCCAGCGCCACCAATATACCCGAACGCACTCCAACAGCAGCAACTACGACGGTAAGTACAAGAAACATCGCGGTGGATATATTGCCTTCCAGTGATTTAATCTGATCCAGGGTATCTGGGGCCTGATCAGCCATGTAGCCCACAACGACGCTCGCCGGATAGTTGTTGGCTTCACTCTCGACAATGAATTTTATCTTGTCTACAGCAGCAATCAGACTTGTACCTTTACGCTTTGACAATTCAACCGCCACTGCTGGCGCACCATTGGCTCTCGTATAACTCTTCGCATCTTTAAAGGTACGACGAACATCTGTGACATCCTGCAATGTGACAACGCCACTACTGGTCGCTTTGATGGGTATGGACAAGACGTCTTCCGCGGTTTCGATAATGCTGGGAATCTTCACCGAGAAACTACCCTTCCCGGTATCAACCGCACCTGCCGCAATCAGCCGATTGTTCCTGGCCACAGCACCGATTAACTCGTCATTGGTTATGCCGTAGGCTTCCAGTTGCACCGGATCAATGATCGCTTCCAGCAGTTCTTCTCTATGGCCATGAACATTCGCTTCCAAAACTTCCGGTATGCTTTCCAGCTTGTCCTTGAGATCTCGAGCGAGGTCATACAAAACTCTGTCCGGCACGCCTTCTCCGCCTAAACTCACTGTGATCACAGGCTCATCTGATGCGGAAACCTCAGTGACAAACGGTTCTTCGGCAGTGCTGGGTATTTTAGCCCTCGCCTTGTCGACAGCTTCACGGACATCCAACAGGGCCTGATCAGAGTCGAAGCTGAAGTCGAACTCAATAACAACGGTTGCGCTGCCTTCACCTGAATATGAATTGACTTCCTCAACACCTTCAATAGTCTTTAATTCCAGCTCCATGGGTCGGGCAAGTAGACGCTCCGCATCCTGTGGTGAGATTCCTTCGTGCGGTATCGTAATAACAATGACCGGCACTGAAACATCCGGATTTGATTCCAGTGGAATACTAAGATAAGAAATCAAACCCGCCAGTAAAATCACACAAAAAAGTGAGAGAATCGTCCGTGATCGATCGATTATTGATGCGATGTAGTTTGACATGTTAGGAACTGTCGATTGAACCCAGGGGGGTGTAATCAGTTTTTACCGTTTGGCCTTCGAAGACTTCCTCATGACCTACCGTGATGAGATTCACTTCATCAGGCAGACCACTGACCCACACACCCTGCGCAGTCTCACTCAGTATCTTCACACTGTTAAAGTGCACAACGTTTTTGTCATCGGCTGTACGAACTCCCATGACGCCTTCATCATTGAGTACAAGAGACGCGGATGAGATGAGGTGAGCTGCCTGTTCACCAAGCGGCACTTTCATTTCTGCACTTAGACCAGCGCGAATATTCTCGCCAGGACTGTGGATCGTAATTTCCACAGGATACGTTCGCGTTGCAGTGTCAGACGACCTGCTGATAAAACTTACCTCACCCTTCATAACTTGACCTGTTATCAGGGTTACATCGACGAGATCACCCAGTTGCAGGGCACTGATACTCTTCTCAGCTACCTCGCCAACGACCAGGATAGGGTCGATCTCCATAACCGAAACACAGATCTGGCCGATATTCAGATAATCACCTACTTCAACCGGCTGGTCCTCAACCACACCAGCAAATGGGGCAACGATCATGGTTTTTGCGAGAGCAAGTTGCGCATGTTTAGCACCAGCCCGGGTCGCTTCCAGCGCAGCGTTGGCCTTGGCCAGGGTGATATCCGACTGTAACCCTTGTCGTTTGAGGTCAAGGATCCCATCGTACTCAAGTTGTGCACTCTTAAGGTCGGCTCGAGCCTTATCAAAATCATTCTGTCTGGAGTCGACCGCGATCTGGCACAACAGGTCTCCCTCCTCAACCTTAGTGCCCCTAGTCGCAGGGATCTGCTCAACTCGCCCGAATACCTCCGCTTTCACCTGGACGATCCGATTGGCCCGTGTCTGGCCGCTGACTTCGAGATAGAGACTACGCATATCTGCCACACTTCGGGTTGCCCTGACGTGCGGTATCTCCGTCGCTGTTACATCGCCCGGATTCAATTGGTCATCGGCACCGACTACGTTTGAGGTCAGTTCTCCAGAGAAAAACCAGATTGCTATCCCAATGGCGAAGCAAATAGCGATTAAGCTCCTATTTCTCACACAAGTCTCCTAGCAAGTACGACAAATGTCGACCTAGTGTTAAGAATTTATCCCTATTTGTTTTTTTTTGTCTTCTCATCGGAATCGAACGCCTGAATCAGGCTTGATGAGAGTTATCTCGTTGTTCGTTCACGTGATGCTTATTCGTGACTGGCGGCGATCTTAATGGTGCTTGCCAGTAATTGCAAGCCAAGACCGCTTCAAGGCCTTGTTTACCTGTATCTCCACTCAACTCACATTAACTTTAGCTTACATTCTGTATCGCGCCTGAGGCAAAAGATATCCCAATGTGACCAACGCCCTGATTACATGATAAAACGAACAATCCGAGCACCGAACTGGAGCAATCCTTCCTTCATGCTGTTTCCGGGCTGATTCAGTGGCCGCTTGACGGAACCAGTCACTCAACATACTGTGTTGAATCAATTCATGAGTGAGCAGATCGAGATCGCGTGAAAAACCAGTCGATAACAGGACAAGAAAACCTTTCAGTCTCATCAGTCGGGGTTGCTGGTGCAGAGAAACTGACAACCGGTGTTATCTGGGCTTATTCAATCCCAAGAATTGGTTTTGGCATTATGGGACTGTTGTTTGGAACTTATCTCATGAAGTTCTCAACAGACGTCCTGCTGATTGCGCCTGCAGCGATGGGGGCTCTGATCGCGGCTTCCCGAATCTGGGATGGTGTTTCAGATCCCCTGGCTGGATATCTGTCGGACAGAACGCACTCCAGGTTTGGACGACGGCGCATCTGGCTATTCATGAGCAGCGTACCAATGAGCCTCGGCCTGATTATGATCTGGTCACCTCCGAGTTCTCTGGAGGGAGTGATGTTGATCGCGTGGATGGGACTCGCGTTGTTTGTCTATGAGACCGCAAGTACTGCCTTCTTCGTACCCCACGGTGCCCTGGGTGTGGAACTCACCCCCAACTATCACGAACGAACCAGGCTTTATGGTTACAGCCACATGATCGGTGCGCTGGGATCCTTACTGGGTTTAATTTCTCTTTACCTGATGGACAGTGGAGAAGACAAGCGCCTCTGGGCAATTATCCTGTCATCAATCGCCGGATTTTGTATCTGCGCAATGGTTCTCGGTTCTACTTTTGTTTTACCTGAGCGCGCAGATTTTCAGAATCGCGGTTCAGAAAATCCATTCAGATCATTTACCGATGTATTTCGCAATAAACACGCCCGCCTGCTTCTCATCGTATATGCCATAGAAACATTTGGTGGTGCCACGATTGGTCTGCTGGTCTCATACATCGTCGCCTACGTCATTCCCATGGAAAACGTGCCCGTTGATTCATCCGTGTTCTTTATTTCAGTGTTGGTTTTCTACTTTGTCCCTCAATTTGCCTTTGCACCTTTATGGATCAAGCTTTCTACCTACACCGGTAAGAAAAATCTGTGGGCCGCGTCGATGTGGATCAGTGCACTGGTCTTTGTGGGGTACTTCTTTGCGCTCAATTCCTACATCATGATCTGGTTACTGACTTTTATACTCGGCACTTCAGGAGGGATTGGTGCTGTGGTTGCTCCGGCAATTAGCGCCGACATCATTGACTATGACGAATACCTGACCGGAGAGCGCAAGGAAGGCACCTACTATGCCGTCTGGAACATGGTCCGCAAGGGTGCAGCTTCACTGACCGCTATCATTACCGGTTTTGTTCTGCAGTGGGTTGGTTTCGAGCCAAACGTCGAACAGACCGAGACAACTAAAATTGTGTTTCGGTCTTTATTTGCTCTGATGCCCGCTGGAGGGTACATGATTGGTGCCCTGGTCTTCACTCGTTTCAGTTTTAACGAAAAGGAACATAGCGACGTCCGCCGGGTTCTCGCAACCAGGACCAAGACATAACCGGTATTTCATCACGTACAGCAACAGGTTATATTTCTCTCAATCATCCAGGGGGATCCCATGAGCAACTTATCCGATAGAAACGTCGTGGTCATCGGCGGCACATCTGGTATCGGTCTCGCTACCGCACAACAGGCTCAACTTGAGGGTGCTAATGTTTGGGCGGTGAGTCGATCAGAAGATCGAGTTAAGAAGGTTGCCGCTGAGAATCCGGATATTCAGTTCGATGTACTGGACACTCACGATCTGCAAGGGCTGAATAAACTATTCACTCAGGTTAGCCAGGTCGATCATATAGTCGCAGCTGCGACCGGGGCCAATAGAACCATGGCACCCTTTATGGAGCAGACTGATGAACAATTTCGTGAGGCTTTCAACAAATTCTGGGGGTACTGCAATGTCGTTCGACAGGGTGTGCCTTTTCTGTCTGAAAACGGCTCGGTGACTCTGGTCAGTGGTGTGCCTGCCAGGAAGTGTAATCCCGGCATGTCTTCAATATCCTGCGTTGGCAATGCTGTCGAAGGATTAACCCGAGCTCTGGCAATGGAGCTGGCCCCCCAACGAGTCAATGTAGTCGCACCTGGGATAATAGATACAGGCATGTTTGACCGCTTCGGAGAAAACAAATCTACAGCGCTTGAGCAGATGGGACAGAATATATTGCTCAAACGAGTCGGTCAGGCTGCTGAGGTTGCAAGTGCCATCATCTTGACGATGAATAACGAGTTCATGACAGGAATTACTATCGACGTGGATGGCGGGCAATTGCTGCCTTGAATTCAGACCTGCGGTAAGTTTTTTACACTTCCATCAAACATACATCAATCAGTTCTTCACAGCATCGACTTCAGTGACGGGATCAGTAGCAGGCTCTGCCACTTCTACAGCTTCAACTGGTTCATGCCAAGGCTCTTTTTCTTGTGTAATTGTCGCCAAGATAGTCTCGAACGATCCAGGTTCAAGACCTAATTGGGTCAAAGTTGATACAGCTGTCAGAAGAATCTCACCCGTTGATTGCGGCGCAGCTTTTGTTGCTGCATCGAAAATGACGTCAACCTCGGTACCATCCCTTGCAATCAGCGATGCACCGACAACTTCAGTTGTCGGTGCTCCGTATTCAATCGACATGGTCACAAGTTTACGGGTGAGATACGGCATTATCAGGATCAGCTTGAGTTCACCCGCAGCCATATCTGATTCGATATCACCGAATACCCGACCTGATACAGCAACAGACTGATTTGTATAAAGAACAGACTCAGTTTCTTCACTTCATTAAATCCAGGTCATTAAATCCAGGTCATTAAATCCAGGTCATTAAATCCAGGTTCAGGTTAAAGCATTGCTCCATAGATAATATTCTTCAGTTGGCCCCGAAAGTTGAAGGTCGCCGACGGCATCAACTGGGTCATGAATACAACAATCAGATCTTCTTTTGGATCGACCCAGAAGATGGTAGAGGCAGCCCCACCCCAGTAATAATCGCCGATTCCAACACCTCCGGCACTCACCTGATTCAGGGTCATGGCAAACCCAAGCCCAAACCCCACGCCATCATAGGGCGTTTCCGAAAATGCGCCCAGGGCCATCTTCGACAGGTCACTGCCATCCTTCAGATGATTCATATGCATCATCTCGAGGGTTTTTGGACCAACGATGCGTTCACCACCCAGATCTCCACCACGTCGCAGCATCTCACAGAACCGATAATAGTCAGCCGTGGTACCCGTCAGACCACCTCCGCCCGAGAAAAAGGAAGGCTTCTTCAAATAAGGACTGTTCTCAGGATCGTCAATCAATTCCAGGGTCTTGTCGGGATTGCGATTGTAATTCGCCGTCAGTCTGTCCTTGTTTTCCTTGGCAACATGAAAGGATGTATCTGACATTCCCAGGGGTTCAAATATGTGCTCGTTGAGATACTCATCAAATGGCTGCCCGGAAATAGCTTCAACCAACCCGCCACATACGTCAGTGGAGTACGAATAAAGCCATTGCTGACCTGGCTCGTACCGGAGTGGCACATCAGCCAACTTCTGCATAAATGTCGATAATGTCTCGTTTTTATCGCGCCTGATCTTGTTGGCTTTGTAAACCTTATCGACAGGATGATTGGTACCACCATAGGTTAGTCCACCGCTATGACTCAGGACGTGGCGGAATGTCATGGGTTGATCCGGTGCTTTAGTTTCCATGTCCTCACCTTCACCAGAAACCCAAACCTTGTGATTTCGCCATTCAGGTACAACTCTATGTACAGGGTCATTCAGTTGAAAATATCCTCGTTCATATAATTGCATCAGAGCGATAGAGGTGATCGGTTTACTCATCGAGTAAATTCTGAAAATCGCGTCGTCAGCCATTAGTTTATCTCGTTCAATGTCCATCAAACCGAATGATTTGAAGTATGCCGGGTGCCCGTGTCGACTCACGAGAACCTGACACCCGGCGATTTTCTGAGGTTCAATGTAGTTGTGGTTAACGTGATCTGTGATCCAATCAAGTCGACTGGCTGAAAATCCGGCCTGTTCAGGTGCCAGTTCCATGGTTGCCCCCTTTTATTGTTTGTTGTATACGACGCGAGTGCTAAGCATACCGTTAAGTTGATTCCGCAGAAAGCAGCACTTTTCTTAAGGTTTCATCGAGTGGCGTCAGCTCCAGTTCCAAATCCCCAAGCGCATTTTCGATATCAATCTGATCATCATGGTCCAACACCCCAAGCATCGCTCTGCTGATGGGTGGATTGGGTAGCCACTCAAGCACCCAGGCCAGCAAAAAGCCTAACTGGATGGGTAACGACACCACAATAGGTGAGGTACCCAGTATTTTTGCAGCCCTCATGATAAGTCGCACTCTGGTAACAGATTCAGCTCCCGCCAGATTAAACACGCCCGATAAATCTGGCTTGGTGATCGCCATTCGTATTGCATTGATGACATCACCGGCATAAATCGGCTGCTCAAGACTGGCAGCACGAAAGGTAAACGGAAACTTCGAAGTAGCGTTCTTCCTTAAGGCGAACGAAGCAAAATCTCCCTCACCCAAGACCATCGGCACCTTGATGATTTCGACTTCGACACCACTGTCTTCAAGTATCTTCTCGGCCATTGCTTTTGATTTGAGGCAGAGATTGTTCGATTTGAGAACCGATCCAACGATACTTAAATAGACAATCCTCCGTACCCCCACTGATCTCACTGCTTCTGCCAGGGATTCACAAGAGCGCTCATGAGCCTCTTTGAAGGTACTGGTCCTTGATTCTTTGATAATACCAACCAGATGCACAACAACATCACAATCAACCAGGACATAGGCAAGTTCTTCAGATGCCGTATAGTTGACTATTCGCACATCTACCTTTGGATGCAGTTTCAGTATCTTTTGCCTGGCAGACTCAGATCGCACGACGGCGCGAATTTCACACTCTGAAGAAAGTTTTTCGATCAGTCGAATGCCCAGATGGCCATTCGCTCCGGTGATGGCGACCAGCACTATCTTGAGGTCAACTCGTACAACCAATACGTCTCTGGCATCGGTCTGGGTTCACGACCTGTATTACGAATGTCCCAGATCTCCTGCATTGATTCCCGGTCACTAATGCGCCGCATCGTCACTGGATAGACCATATCCCTGGCCCACAACCTTGCTCGATCATCGTTAGCGACATAGGCAGACCAGGTTTTTTCTGCACAACCCATACAGCCAACAAAGAGTTTCTTGTTATCGGTGAAGCAAAAAACGGTAACAGAATGTGGATAGTTCGGTCTCGTTTCTAATGCACACAATCCCGCGCCTGCAATAAATGACCAGTCATTAATCTTTTCAGCGACGATTTCACCATTTACAACACCACCTGGAATCACCTGAAAAAATCTCGGCCCTGTCGTGCAAGGTCCGAATCCCACAACTGTAGGAATCATAAGCACCAGCATCATTCGCCATCTTATCTTGTTGAATACCAACATTAGTTGCTCCCATTTCTTGGAAACTCTGTGGTTTGCCCATTATGATGCAGCACATAGTGATGAACAAACTTACTGTACCAAATCTTCTGAGCGCTGCCAGACTGTTTATGGCACCTGTTTCATTCTGGCTGATCATTCAGACCGACTGGCTGTGGGCAGCAGTTGTACTCGTCATATCGATCGCTACGGATATTTCCGATGGCTTTCTCGCAAGGCAATGGAACCAGACTAGCGCCTTTGGCGGTCTCATTGACCACGGCAGTGATGCATTCTTAGTCGCTACAATGCTGTTCGCTGAAGCTTACCTTGGACTGGTTCCATTGATACTGCCAATTCTGGTACTTACTGCATTTACTCAATATACACTCGATTCCAAGGCGCTGACCGGACACCCCCTTCGCTCAAGCCTTCTAGGACGCTACAACGGCATTCTCTATTTTGTGCTGGCTGGATTCCCCATCATGCAACACGCCTTGAATATCTATCTCCTGTCGGAGATTGCATTTATGTACTTTGCCTACGTACTAACGATCAGTACATTAATATCAATGTCCGAGCGATTGGTTACCGTGTTGCGCCTAAGAGGTTGATTGTTCAACCCTGATCAATAAAAAGCTCCTTATTGGCCTTGGGCAGGAAAATAAGACCAATAACCGCGTTAAAGACCACAAAGAAAGTGTGCATCACCATCGAAAATACACCGACCTCCGGAAACTCAGGAAACAGCACGGTCCAGAGCACCAGCGCACCGGCATGAAACGGTAATGGCAGGGCCGCTGCAAGAAAAATGACTGGAAGAAACGCGAACATCTGCCCAAATGATACGTCAACCTGAAAAAGCGTTAGTGCGAACGTGTACACGACCATTGCCCCCAGCATATTCGGCGCCTTGCACAACAGCAAAAGCACATAGTGCTTTAATTCAGCCTGACGAAACGCATGCAGGAGCTGCCGTTCTCTTAGTTTTGAATTCTTGAATATATGCCCTCGAAAGTAGACAACATGAAATGGGAAATACAGAAACGCAACCGCATACACACTCAGCATTATTGCTGGCAAGGGATAGCTGGTCGAAGCCTGGACAACCAGGTCATAGTAAAGCATGACGCCAATAGCTGAGAACAGCAGCAATTGATAGATCTCAACCATACCCAGCATTATCATTGATGATAATGCCTGCCAAACCGGCACCTTGTACTTTTGAAGTAAATACAGCGACATGGCTCCCTTACCAACCTGCTCATTGACCAGGGATAATATGTAGGCACTGGCACGAATTGGCAGAATGTTAGTCAGCCGTATTTCTGGTGTATTAAACCACCGAATCAGTCGCCAGGTAGCATGGGAATCCACTACAAAAAAGAACACTGAATAGGGAATCATGATAAGCAGCCACGATATCCAGTCAGCTTCAGCGAAAAAATTCACCAAATACTCCGCCGGGGTCAATCCATCCCGATACGCTGCCCCCTCGACACGCGTATAAATCAGGTAGAAACAGGCAAAGCTGATCAGCCAGGTGATGCCCCGCCCGAGCCTGAGACGCCATTTATTTTCTGAATTTTCTTCAGCTTGAAAAGAATCGCTCATAATATTTCCTTGGCAACAGGCGAACATTAGCATGGTCAAACGCGATAACTCCACGTCAAATATGCAAACATCGAGCCGGATAGATATGTTTTACCACAGCTTAACCGCGAGAGAATGATTTATATGAACTACCTGAAATGGCTGTTGCGAATCGTCGTTATTTTCGTTATCTCATTCAGCTTGTTTCTGATTTCAATTTTCTGATTTCAATTTTCTGATTTCAATGATGATACCATGGCAATATTCGCCGGTGGCAAGTTTAAGACAGGCAACCTCGTCAATGTGCCAGAACCGGATTGGAATGAGATAAAAGATCGCGCGACGATCCAGCTTCAGTCTATTGAACCCCCACGGTCGCGAGTGACGTGGCTGGCAGTAATTGATGGAAAACTTTATGTCTCTCCTGCGGCTATATGAATTCCAAGATCATAGTTTGCGAACATCAACCAGCACTACGCCATCATTGAGAGGATCTGGCTCAAACCTGATAATCTCACCTCGGAATACGCAGGTCGAAAGGTGAGCACAAACCTCATTCTTTATCGTCCCGGAACCAACGACCAGCCTCAGCCTGGCTATAACATCGGATTTTGCCATCGCAATCAGATCATCAAGTTTGGCAATTGCTTCATAAACCCGTTCGCCATGATGAGCGATATCTACTGTGACAATACTGCCGTCAGTTTGCTCATTTAGAATAGAGTCACACTTGGGACACTGTCTATCTGAGCCTGAGACGAACATGCCACAGTTCAAACAGGTTCTGTTGTTTTTACTCTTCAACAGTGCGCACTCTTTCAGCCAGCAGGGTGACCATGGTTATCATTTACAGACTTGAAATGATCAATGTCAAACTCGACGAGGCTAAGGCTCGACCAATAACGATAGCCTATCATGGTGACATCCTCGCCAAGTTCGTATACCTGACCGATGAAGTCACCCTGGATCATGCTAAGACAGGGGCGCTTGACGTCTGATGAATCTGTACCATGTCCAGCTGCCGCGTGAAACTTATACTCAGTGTTGTCAGACACTGCTGAACCGTTTCGGTACTCCTTGTCTGCGTATAACACCTAGTAAGAGGAGCTTTGACACAGCAACCTGCATCTCAATTGTCAGGATTCTGCAAGTCTAGCGACCGAACCGCCTTTCTCGTTGCTGGTAAACACGAATTGCTCGCCAAAAGTCGATCTTTCTAAACGCAGGCCAGAAGGTTTCAGTAAAGTACAATTCCGAATACGCACTCTGCCATGACAGGAAACCGCTCAGACGCTCTTCTCCTGATGTTCGAATAATAAGATCAGGATCGGGAATACCTTCAGTGTAGAGATACCTAGCAAATAATCGCTCGTCGATTTCAGAAAGATCGAGGCGGCTATGCTTGACTTCCATGGCGATTTTCTTCACCGCATCAACGATTTCCGCCCGCCCGCCGTAGCTGATCGCAATATTCAACTGAAAATTTTCATGTTCACAGGTCATCGATTCTATATTGTTTATTTCAGTGATCATTTCGGTGGAGAGATCTTCGCGACGCCCAATCACCTTGATTTTCACCCGTTTTTCCGTGATGGCGGGATCGTCCTGGAAATCTCTCAATTTACGCAGAATCAGCTTCATCAGATAATCAACTTCTTCAGGACTGCGACTAAAATTCTCGGTCGAAAATGCAAACAGAGTGACGATTTTGATTTCTAACTGCAGACACCAATTCAGAAAGTCTTCTAATCTGTCTGATCCGGCACTGTGACCTTCATTGGTATCGACGAAACCCTGGAGTTTCGCAAATCTGCGATTGCCATCGACGATCAGTCCAATATGGTGAGGTCGGGAACCAATGCGGATCTGACGCCACAAGAGCTGTTCGTACAACGAATAAAAAGGTGATAGGACGTTCATACAACTTCGAGCTTCTTTATATAAACCATAGAAACCGCGATTATTCCCGAAGTTTCCTCGGGAATCCACCGTTTATGTATGTCTTGGCTTCGATGGAAGGAATCCTGAGCTGATGATTGGCAGGCAATGAATCAATTGCTGATATTTCATCCGTTGAGTAAAGTAATTCAAAAGAACCGCGGAATCGGCACATGAAATTACTAATTGCCATGATGAGTCATGAAACCAACACGTTTTCTCCTGTACCCACTGAACTGGAACGATTCGGAAGTGGTTTAAATCCACCGGAGGATATCAGTGCCTACCAGGCGGTGAAGGGGCGTGGCATCACTATGGCTGGCATGATCTCAGTTGCAGAAGAAGCAAACATAGAGGTTGTAACGCCAATTGCGGCCGGTTCGCCGCCATCCGGTCCCGTATCAAACAAGGCTTTCGACTATATTACAGATCGCATCTGTGACGCAGTAAGTGATTGTGACGGTCTGCTGCTGGATCTACATGGTGCTATGGTGACTGAAAGACATGAAGACGGTGAAGGTGCACTGCTTAGTCGCCTGCGCAGTGAAAACCCGGATATTCCGATTGGAGTTGGATTGGATATGCACACCAATCTGTTTCCGGACATGGTTTCAAACTCAACGGTGATCACCGGCTATCAAACCTATCCTCACATCGATATGTTTGAGACTGGCGCACGCGCAGCCCGAATATTGATTCGCTCGATCAGGGGAGAAATCAAACCGACCATGGTGTGGGGAAACTGCCCTATGTTGCCTCACGTCATGCGGCAGGGAACTGATGACTACCCAAACAAGGCATTGCAACAACGTGTGGCAGAAATGGAACGGGATGACGCACTCGCCGTAACCCTGTTTACAGGTTTTCCTCATGCAGATATTTATAACGCCGGATTGAGTGTTGTGGTTGTGGCTGACGATGATCGACAAAAGGCAGAGGCGCTTCGTGATGAACTGCTTGAGATGGCCTGGGATAGTCGAGAAGCCTTCGTATACAAGAAGATATCCCTGTCAGAATCCATCAGTGAAGCCAATACAACTGCCGATGCGGCAGGATCAGGCCCCGTAATTCTACTCGACCATTACGACAATACGGCTTCCGGTGGCACCATGGATACAACCGAAGTTNTACGCGAAATCATCCGTCAGGAACTGGATGACGTTGCCGCGTTTGGCATATTCGACCCCGATGCCGTCTCAAAAATGGTCACTGCAGGCGTGGGGCAGGAGGTTACTCTGAGTCTTGGCGCAAACTTCCACATGGATGCGTTACAGCAACAGAGCAGGCCGCTTGAAGTGACTGGCATCGTGCGTCTGCTGTCAGATGGCAAATTCACAATTACGGGTCCAATGAGTACGGGTTCCAGAATGAACATGGGTACCACCGCTGTTCTTGATACCGGCAAGGTGCNGATCGTTGTCATTTCACGCCACGTNGAACCTTATGATTTGGGATGTTTCAGCAGCCTCGGCATTGATCCACTGAATAAACGATTTCTCATGCTNAAGAGTCGAATCCACTATCGTGCTGCCTATATGCCAATAGCCANGAAGNTCATCGAATGCGCAGGATGCGGGGTATGTACTTCTGACTACGATCAAGTACAGTTCAAACGGATACGAAGACCAATTTATCCTCTCGATAATATCAATGCCCGGGATTTCAAACACCTGATTCAAGGNAGCTGAATCAGGTNAAGAACTCACCCCATTGGTCGACAAACGTCAGTTTTTCGATGGGTCGACGGGATATCGGACCATGGCCTTTCAACACCGGATATCCAATCGGCACGTGAGCACAGGTTCCCCACTCTGCNGGAATATTCAACAGCNACTTTATCTCCGCCTCCTTGTAACAGAGCAATGTCGTAAGAACACACCCCAATCCCTCTGCCCGACACGCAAGCATGACATTTTGCACAGCAGTGTAGACGGAACCGCCCCCCACCACGGACGGTCGATCCAGTTCCGAGTCCGTGATCGCCATGTAGTCAGGATTGAAGCAGAACACCAGCAACGCGGGTACCTCGGCCATATGATCAGCCAGATAGTCACCGGCTCTAAGGGTCTTCTCAGCATCAACTCGCGCAGCTTCAGGCATATTTGGCAAAGCCTTGCGATTAGGTTCCGTGTACTTCTGCCATTCTTCAAAGTACCAGCTTTGTATCTTCTCTTTATGATTCTTGTCTTGAACAACCAGAATTCGAAAGGGCTGCACATTACCCCCGGTCGGTGCCCATGCTGCCGCCTGTAATACCCGCCGCATCACCTGTTCAGGAATTGGATCCGGTTTCAGCCGTCGAACCGCCCGTAGAGAGCCCATCGCATCGTAAAGTTCTACCATCTAATCTCATCCCTTTAGCTAATTAATTTTCATGAATCTTTGAACGTTGCTCTGGCAACCTCAAGGCTCAACTCGCCTATCCGCATCTCGCCTTCTCTGGTCTGTGCCCCAAGATCGAGGGCCTTCTGCATATTGATCATTGCACTGGGATCTCTGAGCGTCTGCTGGAACAGATAAGCCTCTTCTTTTAATCCCTCGTCTATTGGCAATTCATAATTCAAAACCGACTGTTTCGCCAAAGCCACGGCATGCCTGGGCCAAAGAGCAATGCGATGTGCAAGCCTGTCTACATACTCATCCAGATCAGCCTGAGTATCGAATACCTTGTTCAGATAACCCCATGCTTCTGCAGTTTCCGCATCAAGGTCGTCTCCTCCGAGAATAACCTCCATCGCCCTGCTTCTTCCTATCAAACGAGGTAGCTGCTGAGTACCACAACCACCGGGCAGTATTCCCAGTGGCACTTCCATTTGATTGATCAGCGTTTTATTTCGCAAACCGAAGCGCATGTCACAGGATGAACTGAATTCATTACCACCGCCACCAACACGCCCGGCGATTTTCGCAATGGTTGGCTTCGGCATGGTGCGAACTCGTTCGCACATGCTATGAAAGTCAGACAACTCCACCTGTTTTTCGGCTGGTTTGTCTATAGGCGACTTCAGCAGAATCTCCAGATCAAAATGTGCGATAAAAAAATCCGGGTCAGCACTTTGCATGACAAGCACCTTTACATCATCGTTAGCCTCAACTTCTGAAGTGAAGGCGACAAGGTCCAGGTACAATTTCAGTGTCATTACATTGATTGGTGGATTACTGATAGTTGCTGTTAGTACGCCATTACTAATTTCTGTTGAAATCGTCTCATATCCAAAAGCCATTATTCCTCCTTAATCTGATTTTGATTCTCCACTCGTCTGTCAAATCTGCGTTTTCGACGGTATGGAAATACGTCCATTACCTGACTGTCACGAATGTTCTTCTGCAGTCCATGCCAGTAGTCTACCGAAAAAAGATCTTCATGGAACTCACAGAATATCTCCTCAATTTCTTTCGAGCTAAATAGAAAATTTCTGAATTCTTCTGGAAAAACATCATTGGGATCTATGCTGTACCAGGGTTCAGCCGCGTATTCATCTTCAGGATATCTCGGCGGTGGAATCTTTCGGAATTTTATATCCGTAAGGTAGCAGATTTCATCATAGTCATAAAATACGACCCGACCATGACGGGTGACACCAAAGTTTTTCAGCAGCATGTCACCTGGAAATATGTTCGCTGCCGCGAGCTGCTTGATGGCATTTCCGTATTCATCCAGAGCCATCTTTAATTTAAATCCACTCTTATCCTGAATGTAGAGATTAAGAGGTGTCATTAATCGCTCTGTGTATAGATGACTGATATGAACGTCTTCATCCGTGATGGTGACGGACGATGCCGCAACTGAGCTCAGCTCCGTTAGCAATGCTTCGGAGAAACGGCTCCTGGGAAGCAGAATATCTGAAAACTCTTGGGTGTCCGCCATTCTTCCAACACGATCATGGGTTTTAGCCAGATAGTAGGCCTTTTTTACCTGTTCTCTGGTTATGTTCTTCGTTGGAGAAAATCTGTCTTTGATGATTTTAAATACGACGTGATAGGAAGGCATGGTAAATACTGTCATCACCAGTCCTTTAATGCCCTCAGCAATCACAAAGTCATCATCCGAGTTCTCAAGGTGGTTTAGAAAGCCGCGATAGAACTCGGTTTTACCATGTTTGTAGAATCCGACCGACATGTACAATTCCCAGGTCTTTTTACCCGGCAGCAACTCGCTCAGGTACTTGATCATTTCATGAGGAAATTCAACATCCACCATNAAATAGGATCGAGTAAAACTAAAGATNATACTAAGGTCGTTTTCATTCCAAATGACGGTGTCCACAAACAAGCCACTACCATCGTTTTGGATGGGAATGGCAATCGGGAAGAGATGTTCATCAATATACATACGCCCGATCAGGTATGCGCCCTTGTTGCGATAGAAAATTGACCACAACAACTCGAACCTGATCTCCCGGTTTGTCCGAAGCAAAGGAATATTTTCTTTCATCGTTCCAACCATGAGTTCGATATCNTTCTCAATATCCAGAAAAGATGTGGAGAATCGATAATCTTTGAAGACCTGACCAAGCAGAACGGTCAGGTCAGTCGAAGGTCCATAGTGTCGAGCCAGTCTGATATTGAATGCAGGGGTTGGTTGCAGCGGTTCGTGTACGAAGGCATAGTCATCTGTAAGGTTCTTGCCTACATGGCTCTTTCTAAAAACCGTGTTGAAAACCGTTTCTGCCAGGTCAAAGTCTTTCCGTTCCCTTATCAGCGTTTCATAGGCTGCTTTAATCTGACGCCATTCGCTTAGTTCGAGGTGCTCATCCTGAAGAATCTCATCCAGACGTATGAAGACGCCGTTAATCTGTGACTTGTAGAGCTTAATCCGGTCAACAGCAGCTTGCTGAGCTGCTGGCCAGTCAGCGTTTTCAAAACGTTCTTTCGCCTGCCGGGTTATTCTCTTGAATTGCTGCCGGTATTCATCAAAGCCCGTCAATATTGTTTCTGCAATTATTCTGGGTCGGTCCTGCAAATTCATCCTGCCAGGTCTCTGCGTCCTTTGGTAAGAGCGTGTTCTTATCCGTTAATCAAATATACAGCCTCTCACGTACTCTTACCTACAATTCACAAGATCTATATTCGCTTGCATTTCACACCTCGATATCTATAATGGCCTGACCAAATTGGTAATACCAATTTGGTCAGGTCAAACTGGTCAGGCCAAACTGGTCAGTCCAGCCGGATCAACCCAATGGCAGACAGCGTCTAAGGACACTTGGATAACCATGACAGAAAGTAATAAATCCCTGGTGGAAAGTATTACATCAACCCTGCGAGATGAGATTTTGAGCGGTCAGTATCGTCCGGGAGAGAGATTGCCCTCTGAACGCGATCTGGCCACGAGATTCTCTGCCAACCGCGGCGCCATCAGGGAAACCTTGAAGAAACTCGAAGAACTTGGGATTGCATCAATTAATCCAGGTGGTGTCAGAGTCGTTCCTGTTGAGGAAGCGAGTCTTTCTATTCTGGGTCCCCTGCTCGATCTCCAGGAAACTCCTGACGCCAATCTCGTTTGTGACCTGCTTGAAGTTATGGGCTCACTCATGTCGATGTCTGCGCGAACCGCCATCGAACGCGCTAACGATGAAGAACTCGAACAAATGAAACGCATCATGAGTCAAATCATTGCCAATCAGCCTGCCAAGGAAAAGTACCAGGAAAGTTGGCAAGAGTTGGGNACCTTGTTTGCGCAGATCAACAACAATCTGGTGCTTCGACTTATTTTCAATGGATTAAAGACTCAGATACTGGACCGGCGAGAGAAGCAGCCAGAATTTGAACCTCGTGTCGACCAACGGCAGGAAATCGAAAACCTGAAACGACTGGAGATAAGTCTGTCTGCTAGAGATTCAAAATCTGCCGCAGATGCTATCAACAACACTTTCCTGCTCTTAATCGAAGCCATACAAAGTGCCTTGAATCCGAGCTCCGCTGGAGCTGAACCGCAGCATACAGGAAGTCTTGCCAATGAATAACATAATCAAGGGGATAATGTCGGCTGTCGTACTTCTTATTGCAGGTATCGTGGCGGTAGGATTGGTCGCAACTGCGCCAAAACCTGAACGCGTTGAATTAGAAGCAGTAGCGACGGCGGTTCGAATTACGGAAATCGAGAAACAGCAGGTGAGATTGCAGGTCAGATCTCAAGGTACGGTCACACCGCGTACGGAAAGTTCGCTGATACCGGAAGTATCTGGCCGAATCGAGTGGATATCACCCAATCTTGTGCCTGGCGGATACTTTGAAGATAACGAAGTGATGCTAAAGATCGATGACAGGGATCACAATGCCGCAGTAGAACGCAGCAAAGCATCACTGGCTAGAGCAAAAGCAGAGGCAGAACACAGCACATTCGAACTCAAGCGATTACAGGAACTGGTTAAAGACAAGTTGACCAGCCAGTCCTCATTAGAATCTGCATTGCGGGCAAGCCGTGTCTCTCAGGCTGTCCTTCGAGAGTCGGAAGTTGCCATGCGACAAGCCGAAAGAGACTTGTTACGCACAGAGGTACGCGCCCCCTATAAAGGACTGGTGCGATCCAAGAACGTTGATGTGGGCCAGTTCGTATCCAGAGGGAATCCCATCGCTCAAATATACTCAAGCGATTCGGTTGAAGTTCGAATCCCACTTGCTGACAGCCAGCTGGCTTTTCTGGATCTACCTTTAGGGCAGCGGGGTGAACTTTCGGAAGCGCTGCAGGCAGAGGTTGTCTTGTCGACTCATTACGGTGGTCAGTACTATGAGTGGCGTGGCAGATTAGTCCGCACTGAAGCTGAAATAAATACTCGCACCCGCATGGTCAATGCGGTCGTTAGGGTTGAAGAGAATGTCGGNACCGATCAACCACCACTGCCGGTCGGACTTTTTGTACACGCCAATATCAGTGGCCGGTTGGTAAAAGACGTGGTCGTGTTACCTCGTGCCGCATTAAGGAATCAATCTCAGGTTCTGGTTGTCGACAATGATAATCGGCTGCGCTATCGAAACGTTGAGTTACTAAGATTTGATCGAGACGATGTCATCATCAGTAGTGGTCTGGAGAACGGAGAACTCGTTAACCTGTCCCCTATTCAGACGGTAATTGATGGTATGCACGTTAAACCGATCCACGATCAGAGCGAATCCTAGGGGAAGCAACGTGGAAAAGGTCATTACCTGGTTCGTCGATAATCCGATCGCCGCTAATCTGATGATGTGGATATTTCTGGTTGGCGGCACAATCAGTCTGTTCACCATGCACAAGGAAGAATTCCCAAACATCGAGCCCGGTGTCATCCAGGTCATGGTGCCCTACCTGGGTGCTGCACCCGAAGAAGTAGAAGAAGCAGTCTGTGTACGCATTGAGGAGGCTACCGAAGGCGTTATCGGTCTGGATCGAGTCCGCACCATCGCAATGGAAGGAATGTGCACCTTAATGATGGAAATAAAAACCGGTGAAGATATTACCAAGGTGCTAAATGAGGTAAAGAGTAAGGTTGACAGCATCTCCACGTTCCCGGCTGAAACAGAAAAACCGATTGTCTCTTCGATGACTTTCAGTGGTCAGACGATTATCGCGGCGTTATCCGGTAATGCAGATGAAGCAACGCTTAAGAGAACCTCTGAAAGAATGCGCGATGAAATATCTGGTCTCCCGGGCATATCCCAGGTTTCGGTAAACTATACACGTCCTTATGAGATCTCAATTGAAGTCAGCGAGAATANACTTCGACAATACGGCCTGACGCTAACCTCAATCGCAAACGCGATTCGACGCTCGAGCCTGGACATGCCGGGTGGTTCCATCAAAACCGAAGGCGGGGAAATCCTTTTACGGAGTAAAGGACAGGCCTATCGGGGGGTTGAATTTGAAGACATCGTCGTACTGACCAATCCTGATGGCACTAATTTAACCCTGGGTGAACTTGCGACCGTCAAAGATGCCTTTCAGGAAGGCTATATGAGTGCCAAGTTCAACGGTGAGCCTGCCGTCATGATTACCGTCTATCGCGTCGGTGATGAGGACACCATCACTTCTTCAAATTCCGTAAAACAGTATATCGAACGAGTGAGACCCACCCTACCGGAAGGTCTGAAACTTTCCGTGTGGACCGATGAGTCCGTCTCGCTGGGACGTCGAATTGATGCTTTGACCAAGAACGCTTATGCCGGTTTAGGACTGGTCTTGTTGATTCTAACGCTTTTCCTGCGATTCAAGGTCGCCATCTGGGTGGCAGTCGGAATCCCAATTGCGGTGGCTGGTGCACTCTGGATGTTTCCCTGGGCAGGCATCAACATCTCTAGCATGACGGTACTGGCATTTATCCTGGTGCTGGGCATCGTTGTGGATGATGCTATCGTCATCGGTGAACGAGTCTATAGTCATGAGACGACCGCCCCCACCCACCGCGAAGCCGCCATCAGCGGCACACTTGAAGTCTATGTACCCGTTGTTTTTGGGGTATTCACGACGGTTGCAGCGTTTTTACCCATTATCCTTGTCGACGGAATGATGAGCGGTTTCTTTTCCATCATCGGCTGGGTCGTTGTCGTTTGTCTCATATTCAGCTTGCTGGAGTCTCAACTGATTCTGCCGGCTCACCTAGCTCACAGAAAAACAGAAGGCTACTTTCTGAGTGAATCGAAGTTCGTGGCGAACTGGATCAGGTTTCAGGGTGTCTTTGCTAACGCACTGTCAAGGCTCGCGAATGACATCTACCGACCATTCCTCGTGAAGACACTTCAGTGGCGCTGGGTCACATGGGCGATCGGCACAGCGGTTCTCTTAACAGCTGTTGCCCTGATTATCAGCGGCAGAGTGATATTCCAGTTTTTCCCGTCTGTTGATGGAGATCGGGTTTACGCTACCCTAAATATGCCAGAAGGAATTAACGTTGAGATCACCCGACGTGGTATTGAACAGATTGAAGCTGCAGCGACTATTCTAGGTGAACAGTTAGACAAAGAAGCAGGTCTTCCGGAAGGAAAACACGTCTATATCAACACACTCGTATCCATCGGATCAAGTGCAGCAAGAAGCATGGGGCCACCGAGCATGAGCGCAGGAGGGAGTCACCTTGCCGAAGTGGTTATCGAATTGATACCTGTTAAAGAAAGGAATGGGATAACTTCCTCAGAGGTCGCTGAACGCTGGCGAGATCTGGCCGGCCCAATTCCTGATGCGATCGAACTACAGTTTAATGCCAGCTCATTCAGCGCGGGATCGCCACTTCTGATCGAGATTAAGGGACGTGACGTGGAAGAATTGAGAGTAGCCGCGGCCAGTCTTCGTGAAGATCTCTCCCGGTATCCTGGCATTATGGATCTGACAGATTCATTTCGAGCCGGCAAGCAGGAAGTCAAAATCAGTGTTCTTGAGCAGGCAAAACCCTTAGGTCTGACTCTGAATGATCTTGCCCGACAGATTCGTCAGGCATTTTACGGCGAAGAAGCTCAAAGAATTCAACGTGGTTCTGACGACGTTCGCGTCATGGTGCGATACCCAGAGACCGAACGCCAATCGCTGGGTAATTTAGAAGGCATGCGAATACGTGCTAACGATGGCACTGAAGTTCCGTTTGCTTCCGTCGCCCATGTGGAATACGGCCATGGCTATTCACAAATCCAGCGCCAGAACCAGGAACGATCAGTCAACGTCACAGGCGATGTAAACCGCTCAATTGTCACACCTGAAGAGGTTATGTCAGATATTCAAAGATCGATATGTGTACAGGGAACAAGCTTTTCAAACCGGGAGAATCAATGTCACAATCCGAAATTCCCTGGCGTCAAGTATTCTTTAGGCGGTGAGCAGGAAGTCAGGATGGAAGCAACCGACAGTATAGTTAAAACTATACCGATTGCGCTCATGATTATGTTCGCGCTCCTTGCGATTCCCCTGAAATCCTATATGCAGCCACTGATTATCATGAGCGTCATACCGTTTGGTGCGGTCGGCGCCATCGTCGGTCACTACCTGATGGGCTGGGATCTAATATTCTTCTCATTACTCGGAATCATTGCGTTGTCCGGGGTTGTGGTGAACGCATCTCTGGTGATGGTTGACTACATCAATCGACAGCGCCGGCTCGGTGTTCCTACTTTTGAAGCTGTAACTCTTGCTGGCGTCGAGCGATTTCGACCAATCGTGCTGACATCGGTCACGACCTTCATGGGATTGATTCCCTTGATGACCAGTACGGAAAATGAGACATTCATGTTTATCCCGATGGCAATATCTCTCGCCTTCGGCGTCCTGTTCGCCACGGTAATCACTCTGTTCCTGGTACCCAGCCTGTATCTCATGCTGGAAGACTGGCTGCACTACTGGGGACTGGATACCTATGTTGATCCGGCACTGGTGAAGCACAATGAAAATGTGGAGCCGGTTCCGACACCAGAGGCAGGTGGTGGAAGCTAGGAGAGAAACTCTGTGATGACCCTGTTTACCTCATCGGGCTGATCATAATGCAGCATGTGACCGGCATCTGCGATCACAAGATGTCGGGCATTCCTGAATAGTGCCTGTCTACGTCTCAGCTCCGACTCATACATCTCGACCTGATCCTTAAGTTCATCCCGCGTTGCCGACCAATAGTCTAATGAATGTTCTCCCGTGACGATCAGGACAGGACACTCAATCCAGCCCCACAAGGCCTCAGTCTCAGCATGTGAAAACGTATGCCAGATCATCTGCACAGCGGGATCCCATCGCCATTGCACACCACCAGACGGATGCTGTACAACACCGTGATCGACAATAATCTGCGCCAGTTCAGAAGACAGGCGAGGATTGTTTCTCATAAGACGCATCCGGGCTTCCGTGTCATCCTGCATCTGCTGGTTCTGACTCGACAGCATCCGTGTGGATTCGACACCACTCACCAGTCTCTGCCGCAGCGAGTCTTGACCCGGTCCATCTTGGTTGGCTGGTGGTCCCATGCCATCGAGCAATACGAGTCTTGAGATCTCGTCCTGGAACATACCCGCGTATCGTGAAGCGATATGACCACCAAGGCTGTGAGCTATGATGACCGGGTTCGACAATTCACAATGCTGCACCAAATCTCGAAGGTCAGCAATAAACTGTACGAGGGTGTATACACCTGGATTATCACTCTGCCCATGCCCGCGTAAATCCATCGCAACAACATGATAGTCCGCTGTAAGAGCCCGGGCGATACCGAGCATACTCAATGCATGGTCACGCATACCATGCAATATCACCAGATCGGGTTTGCCTGTATTCCCAAAATCAATGGCTGAAATTCGGCTGCCCGAACTCGTAAAAAAGAAACGCTCGAAATTCTCCACTCAGGTTTCCACAAGTCTCATCAGGGGCAATGATAGCAATCTTCTATGCTTGCTCAATTCAGCCATGGTGTTTGCCCGGATTGTATCCCGAAGATTCTGGCTGATCATGATGATTTGCAGGAAAAAGACTCACAGTAAGTTTCGGGAATCACCCGTTCACTGTCGCGCGTCTTCTTTCGTCAGCGGGCTGAGGTATCCGGATTTCAGACCCCTGCGGTTCATAGCAATGCCGGTCAGACACTCTCGGACCGCGCGTTCCGCGTTGAGACCCGTGATGTAACCAGGATCCACCAGCGGATTGAACTCGACCAGGTCGAATCCGACGAGGTGGTTGTCAGAGCAGAGCCCGCGAATCAGCGGGAACAGCTCTCGGCTGGTGAGTCCGCCTGGTTCGGGCGTCCCGGTACCTGGTGCGTATGCCGGATCGAGTACATCAATGTCGAGCGAGATATAGAGGTACTTCGTGCCCTCTCGGGCTTCCTTGAGCACGCTTGCCATAACCGCAGGCCAGCCGTCCTGTTCAACCTCCGCCATGGTGTGATAACGCATGCCCTGTTCGCGCATCCACTCAAAACCGTCCTTACCGGGCCAGTACCCACGCAGGCCAACCTGGATGTAGTTACGACCAAGGACGTGACCTTCTTCAATCAACCGGCGGATGGGCTTGCCATGCGTAATCAGGTGTCCGTTTCCAAACAAGCCCGCGTCGAAATGAGCGTCGAAGTGGATGACACCGACGTTTGCCTTACCGTGCACGTCTGCAACACCGGCGACATTGGGGTACTCCAGCGAGTGATCGCCACCAATGATGATTGGAATGGCACCTGTAGCGGCAATCTGCCGGACAATTTCCCGTACCGGCTTCATGGAACGCTCGCCGCTAAGATTGTCGATCGCCGCATCGCCATAATCTACCACCACCAGGTCTTCCCGCCAGTTCACCATAGTGTGTAGGTGCTCAGTGGAGTACGAACCCCAGGGGAGGTAGTTGTTCGCAATGCGAAAATGTCGTGGTCCCCAGGCAGCACCACGCATGCCGCTGCCGGTATCCAGCGGAGCGCCCATCATGGCGACGTCCACCTTGCCTGCCTTGAGATCGGCGGGTGTAAGTGCAACAGGCAGGTTGAAGAAACTCGGAATACCGGTATACGCGTACCCACCAGGATAACGTTGAATCTCGATGAGCCCTGGTTCACGCTTGTCAGCGGCGAGGTCCCGGGTTTCAGTCCATTCGTCAATCGTGGGATCATTGGGATCGAGGGGTATGTACCGAGCTGGTGGTTCGTCGGCGGCGCTGGCAGAGAAGCAAGTGCACGTCGCCACAACGATAAGTATCAGTAATTTCATAGTTTCACTTTCCCCTATGGTTTAGCGAGATGTTACGAGAGAAGTGATCAGGCAACTTGCCTCACCTCCTTTAATTATTCCACGACTACCCGGGCGAGAGCCTGCTGAGGAGGATCAGAGTGATCGGTGACGTCAATGTTATAAACGCCCTTTCGCATCGGGATGAAACTGAATCTTGCAGAACCAGCCTCATCGCACTGGATCGCACGGAAACTCTGGCCCTGGAGATACAGTTCGATATTGCCAACGCTGAAGACTCGAATGTGTGAGTTCGCCACCAGTCGAGTCGCCTTGAATTGTAAACCTCTAAAATCACCCTTGACGTCCGGACAGACGAAATTGATGCGATAATATCTACCGGTAACCAGCTTGAACTCGCTGGCAGAAAGAGCCACCTGGCCGTCTGGACCGGTGCTGGCTTCAAGAAAGATATCGACTGGTGATGGCGGGGCTATTACCCCGGATTGCTGAGTCTGTGCAGAAACCGACAGCAGCATCAGTCCCATAACCACGATTACCCTATGTAAGTATTTATTCATGTTTCTCCCGATACGGTTAGTAGTTGCACAATTCAACGGACGACTGAACGGTTAATATGACCACCGATGTGTGCCAATTTACTGTTCCACTGACAAGACAAACTGGCATCGAATTTTGCGGATTTCGACGAGAAATAGTGCTGTCTTCGTCCATTGATGTAGCCTCCATCTTTCACACTAAATGAAATTGGATTTAATTCCCACCACTCTCTCCATTGGGTACATGGTCCCCCCACCCACGCATTGCTCTTGATCTTCGCAGTCTCGGCCCCGGAGCGCCCAGATACGATAGCAAGTGAGATGACTGATATTGAAATGTTGGAAGGTCAGGGACTGGCTCGCATATTTCGGGAGACCCTTACAGATGCCTGGAAAGTACCATCCGTAACCCTGATTCGCCAGAATGCCTGTACAATTGTATCTCGTATGCANTAGTCCATCNAACTCTCATACGGTCCAGCGTTGCACTTTCTTCTCTATGACGCCAGGATCTTTATGACGCCAGGATTCTTTCGGTTCTAATCCCATCATCCTGGCGCGACGTTTATTGTCAGTTAGATGACTTTCTTTTTCTCTAATCGAGCAACCAAGTCATTCAGGGTCTGGTTCATCGATGAACTGCTGAATGATTCGTTCAATATATTGATCATTTCCTTATTCATCGAAGTATTATTGGACTTGGCGCTGCGCCTTATCTNCCGGTGTAAGGCAGGTCGTAAACGAAGTACGAATTTCACATCTTCGACTTGAGCCACAACAACATCCTCCTTATTTTGATAAATCCCAATTAAAAGCATTAACCAGCGCATGCTCATTAAGGGCACAGGCTTACACTCCAAACCAACTGAATAATGCTGAGGTGCCATCTATCCAGATGAAGGATTTGTGTACTTTTTAATCAAAGGAATTTTACATGATGACGGTACCACAAGCCAACGAGAACGCCTTGTCAATCTATCCAGTCCAATCCAATTAAGATCCAAGTATCATCTCATTTCACCTGAGTCGACGATCACAAAACTCAATTGGCCAAGTTCAGAGAACGACACATCATAGTGACCCATTTGTCCGGGAACCATCTGACCTATCGCCCCGGTGATGAGCAGGTGACCTGGCAGAACCCTGTATCCATGACTCAGCACTGTATTGACTAGCCAAATTAACGCCCGTCTTTGATCACCCAACACGCCACCTGCAACGTCCTGCATTATCACAGAACCATCATGACTCAGCTGAACCTCAATCTGATTTAAGTCATCCGGTTGCCGTGTGAATTCCCCGACGATAAACCTGCGCGCAGAAACATTGGAAGCAATAATACTGGGGCCACCCAGGTTTGCAGGATCTTCAAATCCCAGATCGGGCAATTCAACAACAGGCACTATCCTTAGTATCAGTTCCGAAATCTGACTGATCCGTTGAACCGGTTCCGTGACCTTCCGGGTTAAATAGAATCCAAGTTCAACTTCCAGCATCATGCGNCGAAACTCTGCAGTATCGACCTCNCNGCCAGACNGCATGGAACCTAACAGCACCCCCGATACAGGTTCGCTCAGATTGAATCGCTCCTGTGAGCCCGGTGATGTAATGCCTGCCTTATATCCAATGATTTCCTCATCCATAGAGTGAATGAACAATTTCTGCTGTGTGTAGGCTGAATCTGTTGATTCGCTATACATAGGCCATGGACTATTGGATTGGTAAGCTTGCTTCACGAGCAAAGCATGCTCTGCTCCCAGGGCAGGTAACCCACAGATGATAAACGCGACGGTTGTGAGTAGCTTAAACCTTATGCTGATAGTCGTGGTAACCTGCAATCGCCAAACCAGCTGCCACACTCGTGAAGGGATCATGTTCTGTCACCTTTCCTGGAAACTTCTTTTCCATCAATCTTTTTACTGCATCAATCTGTGAGGAGCCACCCGTTCGAATGACAACATCAATATCATCAGCTGAAATACGGGCGCTTTCTATCACCTGGTCAACTATCCGATCAATATCAACCAGCATGGGCTTCATCATCGCCTCGAACTGGCCTCGATTAAACTCAATAGAGATATCCAACTCTGGAATATCCAAAAGTGTTTCTGCAGAATCTGACAGAGCCACTTTGGCGTCTTTGATTGCCTGAAACACCAAATAGCTATAGTTATGGGTAATCAGGTCATCCAGACGTGAGAATTTCTCAGCCATGACACCGCCCTGTTTGATGCAATCTGTCACCTTGGCCCGGTAATAGTTCTGATTGAGGGTATAGGTCACGGCCCAGTTGAGTAACTTGTCCTCAAATTCAATGAACGGAAACTCATTTTCGATCAGTCGACCATCCTTCACTCGAGACCAGGTCTCACCTTTACCTAGAAGCGGAAACAGCAGTTCCTTGAAAATCAGCTGATCAATACGGTCACCACCCAGGGCCAGACCCGCAGTTGAAAGCACCTCAAATTCAACCCCAGCGTACTCAACAAGACTCAGATCCAATGTACCACCACCAAAATCCAGCGTAAGAACCTTGCCGAAATCTGGTGACGTTTCATCGTGTAGATAGCTCAATGTAGCAGCAACCGGTTCCGGGTAAAAAGACTGTTGATTGAATCCTGCATATTCGCTAGCCTCCCGCAATCGCGAAAGGCCCAGGTCATTTCTATACTCACTCTGTCCTTCGAACTTCACTGGGTACCCAAAATGCACTTCGAATTCACCCACCGGCAGGCTTTTTTCCAGAGCTTCGCGGATATGGACCAGAACAGGTGTGATCAACGCCACCAGGCGGAATGGGTGATCAAACACCATTAAACGCCTGATCGCTGGATTTCCAAGCAGACGTTTAACCCCGCGAAACAGTCTACCGGGCAAGCCGCGATCAACAATCGATTTACCATAGGTATGCAGGGTCGTAACTTCGTGCTCTGTTCTCGGATCCGTGATATCACGGCCTTCTACCAGCACTGATGCTTTTGCAATGACCTCGGGCGTCAGCTCAACAATACGATTACGATTTTCATTAATATATTGCTGAACCGCAGCCTCNCCAGTAGNCGTTACCAAATCCTGATCCAGATGNGTTGCGGTAGGCATTATGCTTTGGCNCAANTCAAGCTTTACCAGATGAATATCATATCCATCGTACCAGGCGGCAGCCGAATTTGTGGTACCAAAATCTATTCCAACACCNATCATAAGCTACTGATTAATANGGNTTTATATTCAGACGGAAATCNNAAAAAGTTGACAATTAACGCATATTTCCAACTGCATTCCAAATNNANTTTTGTGTTACAATAAATGNAGCNCCAGAGAAAAANTGTTAGTCCCCACCTTCGNAATCANCGGTACAAAAACAAAAAGACTTTTCCACCGNAAACACAGAAATTGGAACCATACACTTGAGAATCGGAATATCGATTGCCAGTCATTATCAGACTGAGGATGTCAGAGGNGGCGCTCAGCAAATGATCGAGCGNGCAAGGTCAGCTCAAACAGCAGCGTTGGATTCGCTTTTTGTTGGTGATCATCACGTCGTGCCAACCCCCTACTACCAAAATACACCAATGTTAGGCCGACTGCTGGCTGAGTGGGGCAACAAGCCTGCCGGNGCTTTGTTNCTGTTACCTNTGTGGAATCCAATACTGGTCGCTGANCAGGTTGCTACTCTAGCCTCAATACACCCCGGTCGGTTCATTNTCCANTGTGGTCTCGGCACGGGCAGGCATCAGTTCAAAGCGATGGGTGCAGATATTCGATTTCGTCCATCAGCACTTGAGCAATCAATCAGCACCCTTCGATCACTGTGGAATGGTGAAACCGCGTCTCTAGATGGTCGCTGGAAATTTCAAAATGCCGGCATTTCACCGTTACCACCAGAACCTATCGATATCTGGATTGGGGCTTCTGCAGAAATCGCCATAGAACGCGCGGCCAAATTAGGTGACGCCTGGCTGGCTGATCCCAGCATGATCCTCGAAGAGGCGAAATCCTCAATGGCTACGTATCAATCAGCACTGCATAAACACGGCAAACCGACACCCACCACGATCGCAATCAGAAAGGACATATACGTGGCAGAAGATCTTGCAGATGCTGATCGAATCAGATCACAGGTCGCAATGGATGGTTATCGTGGTTTCAATCCTGAAGCATTGATTATCGGTAACGCCGTTCAGGTAGCAGAGGAATTTCTGGTCCTGGGTGAGTTGGGATACACTGATATCATTGTCAGGAACTTACATTCTGATCAGAGTAAAGCACTCGCCTCTACCGAGCGACTGGCAGAGGTTAAGACCTACCTCTGATTCAAACTAATCAGCGCTGATATTCATTCCACTTAGCAGTCTGCCGGTACTTGCATGCACACGGTAACTGGCAAACATTGCCATATACTGACCAGTGATATACGCGACCTTGGCTCGCAATAACTCATTCTGCACATCGAGCAGNTCCAGCAAGGTACGTTTACCGAGGCTCAGTTGCTCATTGTAGACTTTGAGAACTTCCTCTGTTGAGGTCACGTGCGCTTCAAGGTACTCAAGTCTTACCAGAATGTCGTCAAGTTCGTTCCAGATCAACGTAACGTCTTCTTCAACGGCTCGCTTGATACTTCTAACGGCTTCTCTTGTCGCAAACTCTCTGGCCTGTGTCTCGTTAAGTCGAGCCTTGTCAGCACCACCACGATACAGGTTATAGGTCATGCGAATCACAGCAGTCTCATCATCATTACCACCGGGGGACCCATCCGTATCTTTGTTGCGAGTTGCACCAAGTTCGAGATCAAACCTTGGTTGAAACGCCGCAAGCGCCTGCTTATGACCGGCAACTGCTGCCTCAAGTTCTGCTTCAGCCGCTTGAAGTCCCGGATTGTTCCTGTTGGCAATTTCAATTGCCTGGTCCAACGTCGTCGGAAGGCCTTTTGCTTCGTCCGGCTTTACCAGATCATTTGGATTTTCACCTATTACCCGATAGAACTCCGCAGTGCCATTTTTTGCATCTCGTTGTGAAAGCAGCACGTTACCTTTTGACTGTGCGCGTCGACCCTGAGTCTGCACTACATCAACTTTGGTACCTACGCCATTTTCAAATCGTTCTCGAATTTTTCGTAATGTGTCTTCGTGATGTCGCAGGTTTTCAATCGCCAGAACAACTACATCGTCACGGCGCAGCACTTCGAGATACACCTGAATAGCTCTCAGGCTGATGTTCTCCTGTACACTCGTTAGACGCGCCATAGCGGCATCAGTTAGTGCAGTTTGTTGTTTAATTAGATTTATAGTTGAGAAACCATCGTAAAGTAGCTGAGTGATCTTCAAGCTCTTCTCTTCACGGANCAGACGAAAATCACCATCACCTACCGNCACCCCTCCAACATTGGGACGCGCTGCACGGGTGGTCGTATTATTGGATATTTCTTCTCCACCTGCGACGACGAGGTCAACACTTGGAAGGTACGCTCCCTTTGCCTGACGTCTCAGTTGCAGTGCCGCTTCAACATTGTGCTTACCTGCCAGAATATCCGGATTGGTGCGCAAGGTCGCAACCACAGCTTCTTCCAGTGTTTGTGCGAAGGTTCCGTTAAGCGGTGAAAGAACTATAAAAAATAAAAGGATGCGCCTGACCACTAATTCACTCCTTTTCCTATTGTGTTTACCTGCCAGTACCGATTACTAAACTATCAATATCTGGTGTCTGATTTCGTCATTACCGCGAATCACCAACGTTAATTACCCGGCGAATCTTGTCAGATTTGAATGCTAACGTCATTGGGCGCCTAATTCTGTGTAATACTACCGCATCATAGAACTCTTCAACAATTCCACTGAGTCGAAGTCCGTGAACCATGTCACCCGTATTTATATCAATAACTTGCAGGCCGTATCAGGATCCTGCTTTTTTACTTTCAAGCTTATCATCCAACTGCAAACCCTGGAACCTCTTATTGTGTCGNCCTCGATAGACCAACGACTGCGACGTCACCTATGAATATCAGCCAGCACAAGAATCCTGGACAAAAAGCCACAGGTTCAAATTAACCCGACTGCATAGCCGCATGGCCAAAGTATCTCGATCTCGAGTCAACCAGCCATAATTTATCTCGGTAAACTCGGGGTGAGTGCAGCATGGACATTCCGTCCAGATATATTCCATTGGCTTCAATATCAAACCGGATACCGTCGTTATTCCAATGTTTTCGCTATGCCGTTTTGTTTTTATTACTGAACCGTAACTCCAGAAGACTCGTAGCTGCCTACAATCATAAATGCTGACCAGATATATGGATATCCCCACTCTGGCGAGTCGATTAGATCCAGTTGTACTTCTCTTAATGCCTCTCTTGCTGGCACACCAGAGAGTAACTTGTCGTAGAACTCAGTCATCAAAGCCTGGGTGCCTGCATCACTGACTTCCCAGAGAGAACTCACAACTTCGGCAACTCCCGCTTCCTGAAACGATCTTCTCAGACCATAGACACCTTCTCCTTCATGGATCTCTCCGAGGCCAGTTTCACACGCGGAAAGGACCACCAGTTTGGTGCCCGATAGGTTCAGATCCAGTACTTCCAGTGCGGTTAAAACACCGTCGTTAGTCGTATCTATATCACCTAAAAACTGTGCATTGGTGTTGATTCCCGCAAATGCCAAACCGGCACGTAACAGAGGATTATCACCCGGTGGTGGCACATGAAGTTCTGCACTTCGCTGGGCTTTCAGAATGCGTTTTCGCAGAGTCTCATCAGCCTCCAAAAAGAACCCATGAGTCGCGATGTGCAGTATTTCCGGCGGCTTTTCCAGTGCTCCTAAGACCATCTCCTGCGCACTTGCGCCAAAAAAGTTCTCACTGACTGTATTACTGCTGGCAACCTGATCGACGATGATCCGACCTTCTTCTTCAGCACCGGGGAGTGGTGCAAAGCTCAATCCGCGCAAACCGCTACCGGCACCTCGAATACCCAGTTTCAACGCCGATGAACGGCGCCCCTTGGCAACCTCCATATCGGCATCACTGACAACTTCATTTGAATCATAATCCGGACCTGCCAGGACAAGGTACTCTCCTTCTGTCAAACGAAACTCGTTTGGTAACAGATCTCTTCCCGAAGTCAGAATATGTAGATCGACGGTCTGGATAAGGTAACTTTCATCCTGATCAACGAGGGCGTTGAATGGCAAAATATTGAGCATACCATCGGGAATCAGATACNCGTACTCCGAACCTTGCAGCGCTTCTTCAATGGGTTCCCATACCATTTCATACGCCATCATACCAACTTCAAGAAGTTCGTCCTCATCAGCCAGGTCATCCTGAATCATCGTACGGTATTCAACAACGACGTCATCTACAGATTTCCGATCTCCGTATTCAATAAGTTCGTAGCTGACCTCACCCCCTTGTTTAGATAGGACAGCAGCCAGCAACTTGTCTTGCCCCTGATCTTCGAAGACAAGGAAATCAACAAGCGCGGCACCATCAGGCAGTGCGTCAGCCAGACCATCAGAACTTATCTTGGCAATAGAAGCACGATAACGAATACTGGCTCGACCCAGTTCTCCCTGCAGCTCGTTTACTCTCTGTTCTACTTCATAAAGAGCTTCGGTGTGGCGACCTTTGGTTTCTGCAGTGGGTCCGGATAGCGTCAACGCAGCCAGTTCCCTGCGTGTCTCTTCAAATTCAGTCGCCAAACCCTTGAGTTTCGGATTGGTTGTCATCGTCGCTATCTGTTGAATCTCGGAGGTGACTTTCAGCAACAGTCCCTTGCGCTGCAAACTGGCTTCAATCATTCGTTTGGCTGATTTTTCATCGCCAAGGCGCGCCAGCAAAATCATGTAACGATTAAACTCCGGTCTGTGCAGGCGTACATAGCCTTCTCTGCCATTTTCACCGGTAGCCCATAACATCGTATCCAGGAATTCGCTTCGACGGCGGAATCCCACATCTCTCAGATCAACCGCGGCTTGAAGCTGATTCGCATTCTCAATCGCCTGCGCCAACAGGTTCAATGCATCGAAGGTGTATGGATGTTGATAACCCAGAATATCTTCAGCAAGTTTCAGTGCATCCGTTAACATCTGGCGGGCCTCTTCCCCCCTGTCCCGATCAATATAGAGACCACCCAGATCAATCATTGATCGAATACTGTCGATGTGATCAGGTCCCAACACAGATCGCCGCAGTTCCAGTGCCCTTGTGATCTGTATCTCTGCTTCAGTCAACTTTCCCTGTTTGTGGTACGCCCTGCCCAGGTTGTTGGTTGCCTTAAGAGAATTTTGATGATCATCTCCGAATAAGGCGATCCACTGCTGTTGCACTTCCTGAAAAATCTGTGCAGATTGATCGAATTCCTCCATCAGCATATAGAGATAGGCAAGATTGTTTTTAACTGCAATTGTGTCTGTATGATTTTCGCCGTGAATGGCTGCCAGCATATCCAGTGACTTTCGATAAAGCGGTTCTGATTCACGGAAATTACCCTGGCTTTCATGAATTAGTCCAAGGTTGCTACGCACTCGCATAGTATCAGGATGATCTTCTCCGAATGCTGCTTCCATTTTTGACAGCGTTTCCTTGATGATTGGCTCTGCCTGATCGTACAGACCACCTTGTTCCAGTATCTGTCCCAGATTATTGGCTGCCACCAGCGCCGTGGGATGGTTTTCACCCAGTAACTCCGTGACATTGTGCATGACCTCTTCATATGAAGCCTCGGCTTCTGAGAGTTTACCCTGCCCCTGATAAATTCCTCCTAATGCCAATAACGTGTTGTATACCTGCAGAGGCACGTCCTGCCAGGCTTGAATACCGTATTCAAGAACTTCCTCGGTGACCAGCTGCGCCTTGTCATAGTCACCTTCGTTATCAAAAACTCGTCCGAGATAGGAGCGTGCAACAAAGCTTCCTTCAATCTCACCGATCTGAAGCGCGGTCTGAATAATGGCGGACAACAGGTCCTTGGCTTCCTGATACCGACCCGCCACCCTATAGAGTTCAGCTATCTGCGCTAACGTCGTCAAAGTATCGGCATTAACGCCACTGGCGACGCTCATTCGAGCCACCGCCTGACGATAAGTTGATTCCGCTTCATCAAGCTGACCCAGAGTTTGCTGCAGATCAGCAACCTGCAACAGGCAATTGAATGACTGTGGATGATAGGGCCCAAAGTTCAGTTCAACCGTCGCGTAAAGACCCAGCAGAGATTCCATTGCCGGGCCATAGGAACCGGCACTTTTCAGATTCTCAACCTCACTCAGTCGCGCATTGACGGTCAGATCATGACCGGCACCAAGACTGGATTCATATCCTGCTGCTACCATCTCAAGCATCATCTGCGCTTCTTTGTAGATACCCATCGAGTTATACAAGGTCGCCATCAACTCGCTGACTTCCAGTGTATTGGGATGCGCCTCACCAAGCGCCTGCTCAGCTGCAGCGAGGGCTTTGCTATAGTAATTTTCGGCTTCAGCAGCCATACCGAGTCGGAAGTACAGCAATCCCAAATCCCGACTGGCTGTGAGTGTCAGCCAGTGTGTCTCGCCAAATGCTTCCTGGACCAGGAATAACGCGCCTTCCTGAGCTGCAACGGCAGCTTCTGCATCGTCAGCTTCAACGGCTGCCTGGCTTTCATCAACCATCTCCTGCCACATTTGAACAACTTCGACATCATCTTCAGTATATTGGCTGGCCTGGGCTACCTTCTCTTCAATCCAGGACGGAACCAGGTTGTGTAGACTGCTGATCTCAGAATTCGCCTGGATAATCGCGTCCCTGTCTGCCTGATTAGCCGCTAAATCAGCCCTTCGCACCCACATTTCAATAGCAAGTTCCAGAATACCAACCTCAGCAGCCAGTACAGCAGCAGACTCAAGGGCTTCNCCNTTCTCAGGAGCGAGTTCAANCAGGGTCATATAGTTATCNAGCGCACCTTCGNNATNACCAGCTTCCAAAGCCTGTTCAGCCGCAGCCNGAATCGCATCAGNTTCCTGGTCAGNGNTACAGATTGAAGCGAAAAANCCAATAAAAACAGCAACTAGAATTCGATTAATCATATCCATGANCACCTGCGGGNCAGTTTTTNACAGCAACNTCAGCCAATATCGTGTTTCNTATGGCTCGATTATGCACTTTATTANCATGTACGTAAGGGACAAAGGAATATTCAGACCGTTCNGCACCNAAATCACCNTGTTTATCAGTTCCAGNCCCTGCGGCACCATTTTTTATAACTAGAAGAAGCCTGAGTGCAATGATACATTGCCAAAACACTCTAGGTCTGCCNTTCCATTATGACTAAGCATGACAATGCCTGCTTCTGATGTCGTCATCGTTGGTGCAGGGAATGCTGCATTATGCGCGGCCCTTGCTGCAGAGGAAAAAGGTGCTTCTGTCAGTGTGCTTGAACGCGCACCCGAAGTTGAGAAAGGAGGCAACTCCCGCTATACGGCCGGTGCCATGCGAGTTGTCTANAACAACGTCAGTGACTTACAGCNTCTCATGCCTGAACTCAGTGAAGAGGAGATCAGTAACACCGATTTTGGCNTTTATTCNCGCGAGCAATTCTATGACGATATGGGTCGAGTGACCCAGTATCGGTCAGATCCCACCCTCACAGAACTGCTCATCGAGAACAGTTTCCCGACACTATGCTGGATGCAGAATAAGGGCGTTCGATTCATGCCAATGTACGGGCGTCAGGCATTCAAGGTTGATGAAAAATTCAAGTTTTGGGGAGGGCTCACCGTGGAAGCCTGGGGTGGCGGTGAAGGTCTGATCAGCCAACTTCACGAAGCCGCGGCTAAACGCAATATCGAGATTGCGTATGAGTGTCGGGCATTGGAGTTGATTCAAGACGATGATGGCATTAAGGGTCTGATCGTCAAACACCATGGCAAAACAAAACGTATCCAGTGCAATGCTGTCATTCTCGCTTGTGGAGGGTTTGAAGCAAATAGTGAATGGCGTACTCGCTATCTGGGACCCGGCTGGGAACTCGCCAAGGTGCGAGGTACTCGATTCAACACTGGCGATGGAATTAAAATGGCAATCGAGGCCGGGGCATGTACAACAGGCAACTGGTCAGGATGTCATGCCGTCGGTTGGGATCGAAACGCACCTGAGTTTGGCGATCTTTCAGTTGGTGATGGGTTTCAAAAACATTCATATCCACTCGGTATCATGGTTAATGCAAATGGAGACCGTTTCGTCGATGAAGGGGCAGACTTTCGCAACTACACTTACGCAAAATACGGTCGGGAAGTTCTCTTGCAACCAGAGCAATTCGCATGGCAGGTTTTCGACGCAAAAGTAACAGATCTACTAAGAGACGAGTACCGAATAAGACAGGTGACCAAGGTTGAATCAAATTCACTTGAGGACCTTTCAACCAGACTCGAAGGAGTCAATCCTGTCGTCTTTTTAAAAACAGTTGCGCAGTTCAACAAATCAATTAAGGATCAGATCAAGTTCAACCCAACAGTCAAAGATGGTCGNNGCACTGAAGGTCTATCGATCAACAAATCNAACTGGGCCAACGCTCTCGACACGCCGCCATATGTCGCCTACCAGATTACCTGTGGTATTACCTTCACCTTTGGTGGTATTCGAATTAATGAAAATGCTGAAGTAATCAATGACGATGGCCAGATTATTTCAGGGCTCTACGCCGCTGGTGAGCTTGTCGGTGGCCTGTTCTATTTTAACTACCCAGGCGGTACCGGTCTGACTTCTGGTTCTGTGTTCGGTAAGATTGCGGGAAATGCAGCTGGCGACAAGACTTGGAAATAAAATGACAATAAAAACCGACCATCCAGCACCAAAGTGCAACGAATTTGCATACTGGCTTGGCCANTTGGTGCTCAAGATTACAGGCTGGCGCGTTGAAGGTAATGTACCGGACAATAAGAACATGATAATCATCGGCGCTCCTCATACGAGCAACTGGGATGTGCTCTTCTTACTCAGCGCAGCTTATTCTTTCAGGCTTTCAATCCATTGGTTGGTTAAGGACACCTGGTTTGTACCTGGTATAGGATCGATACTGGCATTCTTAGGCGCTGTACCTGTCGATAGATCAAGAGCAACCTTCANGGTAACCCGGCTGGNCGAGCGAATTAAAAACTCTGATGGGTTACCACTGGTTGTTCCACCTGCAGGCACAAGGAGTTACACCAAATACTGGAAATCCGGTTTCTATCGAATTGCGCAAGAAGCGGACGTGCCAGTAGTCTGTGGATTCCTGGACTATTCCAACAAGGTGGCTGGGTTAGGGTTGTCATTCTATCTAAGCGGGAATGTCATTGAAGACATGGACAGGATCAGGGAATTTTACGAACCACTGGCTGGCAAGTATCCTGAGAAAAAAAGTCGCATACTGCTTAAAGAAGAGGGAAAAGCTGGTTAGTACCAGTCCCAGCAATGCAGCCAGTTCCTGGTTTACATCCATAAGACCACGCCGTACGTGATCACCCGCATCCCTGGCCTTTTGTTCCGATGATTCACGCAAACAGTCCACGGATAGAGACACCAGCCGCAGCTTGTTTTTGATGCTGTGAATGGAACTNGCCAACCGAGAGTTCAGGTCCATGACCATTTAGCCGACAAGGATGTCTTATCAGGTATAGCTCCAGACCTGATTGGCTCATCTAATCAAAAACTATTTATTTGAAAACCATTTGAAAACTATCTAAAAACTATTTAAAAACTATCTAAAAACTATCTAAAAACTATCTAAAAACTATTTAAAAACTATTTAAAAACAATAACGCTCCTTGCGACTTCACCCGTCTTCATATCGGCGAATGCGTCCATGATATTCTCAAGTGGAATGCGTTTTGAAATCATCTGATCGAGATGCAGTTTCCCCTGCAGATAGAAATCAATAAATCTCGGCATATCGACCCGGAATCTATTCGAACCCATCATTGATCCCTGGATCTTCTTTTCCTGCAGAAAAGCCGAACCCATCAATTCGATCTTCACACCGACAGGAATCATACCGATGACGGTAGCCGTGCCACCTGGACGCAGCATGCTNAATGCNTGCTCCGCTGTATCTTTCAGGCCAATGGCTTCAAAACTATATTGCACCCCACCACCTGTGAGCTCTCGTACCTGCTCNACAACATCCCCTGCACTGCCATTCACAACATGAGTTGCGCCAAAATCTTTGGACATTTCCAATTTGGAATCTACCATATCAATGGCAATGACCTTGCCAGCACCAGCCAACGCTGCACCATTGATGCAAGACAGCCCGACACCGCCGCAACCGATGACAGCAACCGTCGAGCCTGGTTCAACCCCTGCCGTGTGAAATACTGAACCTACTCCCGTCGTGACCCCGCAGCCGATCAGTGCCGCCCTGTCCAGAGGCATATCCTCCCGAATTTTGACCAGGCCATGTTCGTGAATCAGCATCTGCTCCGCAAATGAGGACAAATTTGCAAACTGATGCACGACGCCGCCTTCTTTCGAAAGCCTGGGCTCGTCTTCACGGCCTCGCCGTGTTTCCGGATTCGCACAAAGTGACATATGACCCGTGAGACAACTTTCACAATGTCCACAAAAAACTGACAGACAGGTTATGACATGGTCACCCGGTTGCACATAGGTCACATCAGAGCCAACCTGCTCGACAACACCAGCGGACTCATGTCCCAGCACCATTGGCGACTGACCAGGGTACAAACCCTCAATGAAATGCAGGTCACTATGACAAACACCCGCAGCGGCTGTCTTTACCAGCACCTCTCTGGGACCAGGTTTGGATATCGCAATATCTTCTATTTCCAGCGGTTGGCCAACTTCACGAAATACAGCTGCTTTCATTTCTACCCCCTTNGTTTGTCTTGANTAGCACTATACATCAACCTTGATACTACACCCAATCAAGGTAAGCTTTCACGCAGACGATCAGCTCAATCGACACTCTATGACAATACTCGTTACTGGATTTTCCCCATTTGATGGCAGAAGCACCAACTCCTCCTGGGTCGCCGCATCCTGTCTTAAACAGGTTATCAATCTGCAGATTCCGGTGATCTGGGGTAAACCCAGTCAACTGCTTAAGTCGGCTGTTGAGAAACATCAGCCCAATATCGTCATCAGCATGGGAGAGGGAAGAGAAGGTAGATTCGATATTGAGACAGTTGCCAGGAATGAACGCAAACAACGACGAGACGACAGAGGCAATCTCCCACCAGGTCTGATTCAGCCGGATGGACCTGAACGACGATTTGCCAGTATTGACAGCACCAGCTTATCCGCACATATGGCTGCCAGGCAGATCCCAATCCAGGTATCAGAGGATGCTGGCGCGTTTCTATGTGAAGAGACCCTTTATTGTCTGGAAACCTTGAAAGAGCAATTTGCCTATCTCAAGACAGTGGTTTTCGTTCACCTCCCGCCATACGGCAGCTCNTTGNAATATNAGGGNCGTCATGGTTTCTGTGATGATGAAATACTGGCTAGTTTTGCGAATTTACTGCTGTCATGTACAAAAAAAGTCCATGCTGAAAGCCGATCTCTCGTTGAATAGCCAAAAACCAGCGGGAGAAACTCACAGAATCATCTTTTTTCTTCTCGAACCCTTCGTGAGTAAACGAAAACAGGCAATAATGCCTGAAAAAATAATACCGAACAGGAGTTGTTATGCTGCAGTGCCCGAAATGTGATGCGTCAATGGAAGAGCAGACCTTAAGTACCCTTCAGGGGAATGTGACGATTGACCGATGCACCAACTGTAAGGGAATGTGGTTCGATATCGGTGAGGCTGAAGCACTCAAAGAAAAGTGGATGTCTGACCACATTGATACAGGTGATCCTGATCTGGGGCGGAAACACAATAAGATTCGCGACGTGAACTGTCCCAGGTGTGGCAAGCAAATGGCCAAACTGCTAGATCCCGTACAAACTCATATCGAATACGAGGCTTGCGAAGAACATGGCATGTATCTGGACGCAGGTGAATTTACGGACTACAAGTATGAAACCCTGATAGATATCTTTCGCGATTTTATCTTCGTTCTAAAGAACAAGTAGACTAATCTCAAGCCATATCTCGGCATCTAATACGGCAAAGCTAGCCATTGCAGCATTGACTGTCTGCAATGCGACACTGGCTGTCTATTATGAAGCGGATCCCTTGATGAATTATCCAGGCTAGTGATTCCCTCCATCTACCTCGAGTATCGCCCCGGTTGTAAAACTGGCCATATCACTCGCCAGGTATAACGCCGCTCCTACGATCTCGTCAGGTTGTCCACCTCTTTTCATCGGGATCCTTGGCACACTGAATTCCTCAAATGCTTCCATGTCCCAGGCTTTTGAAATATCGGTNAAGAAGGGACCAGCCATNATGCAGTTNACCCTGACCTTGGGCCCATAGGCAAACGCAAAAGATCGAGTAATTGCGTTTAGGCCTGCCTTGGCTGCTCCATAGGGTTCTGAATTGGGACTGGGCGTGACTGACGCTGTGCTGCTGATATTAATAATTGAACCACCATCCCCCTCGCTCATTCTTGTACCAACATTCGCGCTGAGGCGATAAGGGCCCTTCAGGTTCACGCCAATCACCTTGTCAAAAAGTACTTCCGAGACATCACTGAGCGACTCATACAGTGGTGACATACCCGCGTTATTTATCAGCACATCAATCTTGCCAAACTTTTCGTAGACTGCATCGACAAGTGCATCACACTGGTCCCAGTTTCCAACATGCATCGCATAAGGAAATGCTGTAACGCCTAATGCTTCGACCTCCCTGGCGGTTTCTTCGCAGCTCTCGATTTTTCGACTCGCGATTGTGACGTTGGCTCCCTGAGCTGCAAACCCCAGAGCCATTGATCGCCCAAGACCTCGACTCCCCCCTGTGATTACCACTGACCTACCAGTCATATCGTAGACTTTTTCCATGATCCTCTCTCTTAGGTATCAAACTCAAAACGACGTTATAATGATCTTATAATGTACCCTACTGACGAAGAGGTTTCACTCCAGGTGGACGAATTAATATCCGCAAGATCGCGACATCGAGTTCGGATACTAAGTACACTACTGGGCGATACAATGAGCGCCCAACTCGGACAGGATTTTCTGGACAAGATCGAAGAAATTCGAACTTTGGCAAAAGTTCGGCGTCAGGGTGAATCTTCCTTAAATTCACAACTCCAGGACGTGCTGAAGTCTCTTGAAGATGACTACCTGATCTCAGTCGCCCGTGCATTTAACCAGTACCTTAACCTCGCCAATATCGCAGAACAGGCAGAAACCACAATTGCCAGAACTGTTCCCTACCCTGATGACTCCTACCTGCAAAAAGTTTTTGAAAAACTGCAGCAAGAAGGAATTGAATCTGAAACAATATTCAATACCGCATCCGAGATCCGCTGCGAACTGGTTCTGACCGCCCATCCGACGGAGATCACTCGCCGAACGTTGATTCAAAAATACAATCGAATTGCTGAAAGTCTGGAATCAATTACTGAAAAGGACTCAATGAATCCGGGGGATCGAATTGAACTCGAGCGGCTTATTGCCGAAGTCTGGCATACAGACGAAATCAGGACTGATCGGCCTACCCCTCAGGACGAAGCAATCTGGGGTTACGCCGTAATGGAACATTCATTCTGGGACGCAGTGCCAGTTATATGGAAGGGCCTGGACCGCTTGCTGGTTGAAACAACAGGCAAGCAACTCCCTCTGTCCTCAACGCCAATTCGAGTGTCATCATGGATGGGTGGAGATCGGGACGGCAACCCAGCCGTCACCGCAGAAGTGACGGAAGAAGTTATCAACCTTGCACGCTGGATGGCCGCGGATCTGTACCTTAGAGACATTGATGAGTTGCTGTCACACCTGTCGATGACCCAGTGCAATGATGAGGTACGGGCTCTTTGCAACGTTGAAACCCATGAGCCCTATCGTGTGGTATTAAGATATCTCCGAGACTGCCTGACCGCCACTCGAAACTGGTCGATCACTGATGAACTGCCCGGTGATGACATCATTCAGAGCCATGACCAGTTATTTGATCCCCTGTATGCCTGTTACAAATCACTGCATGAATGTGGAATGGAGATTATCGCGGAGGGACTGCTCAAGGAGACCCTGATTCGCATATCAACTTTCGGCGTCACGCTGGTCAACCTGGATATCAGAGAAAACGCACAGAAACATACCGATCTGTTAAATGCTCTGACTGAATTTATCGACCTCGGCAGCTATACCTCGTGGCCGGAACGAGCCCGTCAGGATTTCCTGCTCGAAGAACTCCAGAGCAGGCGCCCACTAGTTCCGGAAAACTGGCAACCAACACCAGAAATTCAGGAAACACTTAAGACATTCCGCCTTATCGCCAGTTGCCACTCAGAGGGTGTATCCAGCTACATCATCTCAATGGCCAAGAATCCGTCCGATGTGCTCGCAGTGATTTTGTTATTACGCAAGTGTGGAGTTGACTGGGATATTCCCATTGTACCGCTATTTGAAACCCTTGATGACCTGGAAAATTCAGCCTGGACACTCGAACGGCTGCTGCGTATTCCCTGGTACACCAAGTATATTAAGGGGCACCAGCAGATCATGATTGGTTATTCGGATTCTGCGAAGGATGCAGGTCAAATGGCTGCTGCCTGGGCTCAGTATCGCGCTCAGGAAGACCTGGTGACCGTAGGTGAAAAGTATGACGTTGATCTAACATTATTCCATGGTCGCGGTGGAACTGTCGGTCGAGGAGGTGCCCCTGCAAGAGAAGCGATTCTGTCGCAACCGCCAGGTTCGGTAAAGAAATGCATGCGTGTAACAGAACAGGGGGAAGTAATAAGATTTAAGTATGGTTCACCAGCACTGGCACTGAACAGCCTCGACCTGGTTTTGAGCGCGACCATCGAGGCGTCATTGCTGTCACCACCAAAACCAAGAGAGAACTGGCGTCACCTGATGGACAAACTCGCAGAAACCGCCAAGAACTGTTATCGCCAGTTTGTACAACAGGATGCCTTGTTTCTTGAATACTATTATCAGGGAACGCCAGAAAAAGAACTCTCGATCCTGGCCATGGGAAGTCGACCAGGCAGAAGGCCAGAAGAAGATGACGCCTCGAGAAGTATAGATAATTTACGGGCAATTCCCTGGGTGTTTGCATGGACCCAGAAACGCCTGATGCTACCTGCCTGGTTGGGAACTGATGAAGCATTCAACAGAGGGCTTGATGGAAAGAATGCACATGTCCTGAAAGAAATGATTGAGGAATGGCCATTCTTTCAAACACAACTCGACATGCTGGAAATGGTACTAAGCAAGGCAGATGCGGATATCGCACGCCACTATGATGACGAACTCATCGACGATCACTTAAAACCGATGGGTAATGATCTTCGAGAACGCATGCTGGGTCTAATCAGTAATGTCAACAAGATGAAACGCCAGAGTGCCCTCCTCGAGAAGTCTCCAGCCATCAAACAAACCCTCGACCTGAGAAATCCTTACACCGACCCATTACATTTTCTACAAATCGAACTCATGTCCCGATGCAGAGCAGATGCAGAGGAATCAAAGGAAGAAATTAACAAAGCCCTTCTGGTCACGATCGCTGGCATCGCCGCCAGTATGAGAAACACCGGTTAGCTGCACGTCGACGAGATCGCATTTGAAGCCTTGATCGCCTTCTGTTTCGCTTCTTCAATGTCCTTGCCCAGGGCAAGTGCTACGCCCATTCTTCGTCTATGAACAACTTCAGGTTTGCCGAACAGTCTGACCTGTGTATCAGGTTCTGTCAGCGCCTTGTCTACATCGTTATATTCAATATGCAACGAATCACCTTCGACCAAAACAACACTGGAAGCCGATGGTCCGAATTGCCTGATCGTTGGGATAGGTAAACCCAGAATTGCTCTCACGTGCAATGCAAACTCTGATAAATCCTGAGATATCATTGTCACCATGCCGGTATCGTGCGGGCGAGGCGAAACCTCGCTGAAAATAACCTCATCTCCCTTGATAAAGAGTTCAACACCAAATATACCGAATCCACCGAGTGCGTCAGTAATCGTCTTTGCCATCTTCTGGGCGCTGGCTCTGGCTGCATCACTCATCGGCTGAGGCTGCCAGGACTCACGATAATCACCGTCTTCCTGACGATGACCGATTGGTTCGCAATAAGAAGTACCATCCCGATGACGTACGGTCAGTAGCGTTATTTCATAGTCAAAATCCACAAATCCCTCGACAATCACCCCGCCAGCACCAGTTCGGCCACCAGACTGAGCATAGGTCCAGGCATTCGCAATATCCTGTTCAGTTTCAATCAGACTCTGACCTTTACCTGACGAGGACATGATCGGTTTAACGATACACGGTAAACCAATCTGATTGACCGCACTTCGAAATTCATTCTCGGTGTCGGCAAACTCAAATGGTGATGTTTTAAGATTCAACTCCTGGGCGGCCAGCCTTCTAATCCCTTCCCGATTCATGGTGAGTCTCGCCGCCTTCGCGGTTGGAATGACGTTGTAACCTTCCTTTTCCAGTTCGACCAGCGTATCGGTGCTGATAGCCTCTATTTCAGGAATAATGAAATCCGGATTTTCTTTGACTATGACCTCCCTCAGAGCCTGTCCATCCAGCATCGAGATCACATAGGAACGATGAGCGACCTGCATAGCGGGAGCGTTCTCGTATCGATCGACGGCGATTACCTCGATACCAAAACGCTGTAACTCGATGACAACTTCCTTGCCTAATTCGCCACTACCACACAACAATGCCCTGGTAGCAATATCAGAAAGCGGTGTCCCAATCGAAGTCATAACTCTATCCTTTAACTGATGTTTCTTTTTAGCAGAGAGATTATCACTGAACCGGTTCTATTACACCGGTCATACAAGGCTGGTATAGATTTTCTTGACTTAGTGTAGACTCATCTCACAACCACAAGAAATAGAAGCTTCATGGCAACCCACCAAGAAATCGCTGGTGTTAGCGACGAAGACCTTGTTAACCGCATGATCTCAAGTCACACAGATAGATTTGACGACGTTTTCTGGACATTCTTCCAGGAACAGGTAGAGCCCAATCTTACGGATCCACCTATCATGGTGGATCTTGGATGCGGACCAGGCCTCTTACTCAGGGATTTAAGACAACGCTGCGCCAATGCCATTCTTCATGGGATTGATGTCACAAAAGCCATGATCGACTATGCAAACAACAAAGTTGAGTATCAAGGTGAGAAACCACAATACAGCATTCTGGATGTGGCTAATGATGACCTGCCTTTTTCGGCTGAGAGTGTCGACCTGGTCTCAATGGTTGCTGTCATGCATGTACTAAGTGAACCACTGCCCGTCCTTGAGAAAATCCAGAAAGTACTTAAACCCGGGGGAGTGTTTCTGTTGCAGGATTGGATCAGAACCTCGCTGCCGCAGTATCTGGAACGCATGGCAGGTAACGTACCTCCCGAGCAAATGGAGGCGACTCGCAGTGCCATGTTCAAACTGTTTCCGTCACACAACAAGTACACGACTGATGACTGGCTCTGGGTCTTGGAGCAGGGTGGATTCCGAGTGGTTGAACATAAACAGTTGCGCAGTCCTCACTTTTGCACGTTCGTTTGTACCAGCAAGGGCTGAAACCTACGTATCAGGCAAGTTCGTTTTCAACCCTCGAAAGCCAGTAGCCTGCATCAAAGTTGTCATCACCCGCCAGGTTACCTCCACATGTCATTCCCCTCCACACTCACACTACCGCCGTGGAGTGATTTACTGCAATTTCTGACGTTGAATCGATAAAAGATGCCGGATCACATGTCAAATAACGATGCGTCAGCGCTACTCAACGCCAAACTCAAACAATCCGTCACGATTAACACCTTACTCGAAAGGACGAACCGCTTCAGTGCCTTGTTATCTGAGGAGCTTATGCCAACTATTGCAATGAACGAAGCAGGCGTCGAGGCATCGGTAAAGATAGCCGCTGGTGTGGTCGAACCTATTCAGAGGGTATTGCCTGGACTGAATTCGTGTTATCAAAACTTTAGCCCGGATAATTCATCGAGGGATCGAGCTTCAGGGAAAGTCCGGCGTCTGTCATTAATTTAGCACCGCCTTGGTGAATTATCCGGGCTCACCAAACAGATTTCTATGCAGACTCTCAATTTTCTTATCCAAACGACGACCTCGAAGTTGCCACCATAAAATTTCTATTAATGCATAGATGTTCTCATGGTCTCGTACACGGTGAAACATCGAGGATTCGTTTCCTCTGTAACCACTCAATAATTTGGCCAGTTGCTCATCATCAAGATTATAGGTTGAGGAGAATACGGCAATATCAAAAGCGGCATCAGACATTCGCGCAAACTCCCAGTCTATAACCATCACGCCGTGATCGGTGTCGATGATGTTTTCAAGCAAGAGATCCTGATGGCACAAAACCTTACTGCCCGGATCAGGCATTATTTCGATGATTTTCTCAACACATGATGAAACGGCCAAATCGAGCACTGTTCTTGATGCGACATCCTGAAGATACGTACCTAAATCCAATGGTGCGATCTCGACCGACATTCCATGAATACGGGCAAATAGCCCGCCCACACTTGCTAGATCAGATAATGTCAGATTGGTACCATCAACGAATTCGGTGATCAGGACTTCATCCGTGGCAAACACGACTTGAGGGGCAATACCTTGCATATTAGCCTCCCGAATCGCGGACAATTCACTGACCCGGTCAATGCCAGGATCCTTTTCAGTCGTGTTCAGTCTTAAAGACCAGTGATTAAGACCATCGGTAATCTTGAAAGAATGATTACTGTGACCGGACAAAGACACCTCGACGGTTGGTAGTTTATGAGGCTCGGGAACCCACTCATGCCAGCTGGCCAGCGCTTCACCTAAGCGTTCACTGATATCTGCCGATAGCTTTTCAGCCACGAGAACCAACCAAAGAAAATGATAATGATATAAACAACGAATAACATGGACGTGAAGTAGAGTTCTCGATCGAGATACAGGTATATGGAGACCGAGTCAATCACCAACCAGTAGATCCAGTTCTCCAGTATCTTCTTCGCTACCATATAAGTTGTCACGATACTGGCCCAGGTCGTAAACGAATCAAGGAATGGCAGTCGCGCGTCACTCCCGGTATCGAGAATATATCCAGAGAAGAAAGTTGCTGTGAGAATCACCAGAACAGCAATCACATGGTTTTGCAGAGACCAGCTCGAAACCGTCAGCGCACCTTCATTCGGACCTGCCCTGGTCCATTGATACCAACCATAACAGGCCATCACTATATAGTAGATTTGCAGCCCGGACTCCATGTAGAGCTTTACCTGCCAGAAGATAAACAGGAAGATTGCCGTTGATACCAATGCTGCCGACCAACATAGCACATTCTCCTTTACTGCCAGCAATAGGTAGGCAACAGCAAAAACTACCGCAGTCAGTTCCAACAGTGAATTCTGCTGGAACTGACTAACAATCGTGTTGAGGATTTCAGTCATCGGCCAGGCCGCGGAGATCATCCATCAGGAATTTGATCACAAATACGCCTTTGCCATATTTCTCCCAGCTGATGCGAATCTCTCTCTTAAGCAGATCCATAACATCATCATACTCACCAAAAAGCTGGGTGGACAAGTCTGTACGAACCACAGCCACATCCGGATGCAACTGAATTCGTTTAATGAACTCACTAATTGCGGGTAGATATTCATCGGCAAGTGGATAAAGGCTGATATCAACTGTCATTTTCATCTGTCTTCCTCACGTAGTGGCTATCTCGCAATTTGAAATCAGCAATACCTAGAAGCTGGCCTTTGCAGTAACGCCATACACACGCGGTTCGCCGTATTGATAATATGGCTCCGTCGTATACAGTTTCCTGGGATCGTTTCCGAAACTGCCAAATCCTCGCACGATTACGTCTTCATCGGTCAGGTTTCGACCCCAGAGTGATATTTCCCACTGGTCAGATTGGTAGCGTAATTTGGCACGCAGCAATCCGTAGGAATCCGTTTTCTGTTCATGCCGTGGAGAAAGATAAAACTCGTCCTTGCCTTCTAAATCCAACGAAAAAGCAAGTCTCTCTAAGACATGCCATTCAGCACCGACAGCATACTGATAGGAAGGCGCATGAGCCTGATCTCGACCACTTAGATCCACAGTGACACCGTTCTCCGGGTCCGCGCTGACATGAGTGAAACTTGAAAAATCATCAAATTCTGTTTCAAGGAGACCGATGTTGCCGTAGAAGCGAAGACCGTCCGAGGGTTGCCAGCTCATTTCGAGTTCAATGCCATAGTTTGAACCCTCAGCAGCATTATCGAAAAAGTCGGTAAAAGAGCAGGGACAGATACTTCCGGCGATCGGCTCCACCAGAGACTGCTTAACCTGCACCTCATCTCGTTTCTGATAAAAAACGGCAATCTGAGTCTGCAGTTGACCCGCCATCCAATCACCTTTGATACCGATCTCCAGGTTCCACATATCTTCTGTATCAAATTCCCGGGCCTGGGCCGTCAGCGCCGGATCGCTATTCACACCACCAGCCTTGTAGCCTCTCGAAATCAAACCATAGACCAGCATGTCATCTGTCGGACTGGCAATAAGTGCCAATCTGCCACCCCAGAGGTTTTCGCTGGTATCGTGTCTGACGCCATCACTATCGTCATAGTCTGAACTGCGACGTTCAAGACGGAGTCCGGTTGAGAGCGTCAGGGTATCTGACAGATAAGTGTCCAACTGGCCGTAGAGAGCCGAGTTCCGCGTATCAAATGAACTGATGAAATCACCCGCAGCGTAAGTATATTGACGCAACAGCGAAACATCCTGATCTCGCACATAGGCACCTGCAACCCAGTCAGAGCTGCCATTGAACAGTTTTCCGCCATCCTGAGAAACCAGACGCAGGTCCATGGTGATGTTTTCCCGATCCCGCTGATAGTTATCAACTGACGAGTACTCCCAGTCGAATCCCCATAGCGAAAAATCACAGGCTGTTCCATTGCAAAGGCCGACATAACTCCAGTCTTCGTCATAGCCATATTCGAGATCACTATCTGAATAACTTATCAGCGCTACCACATCAATCCTGTCGCTGGCTCCCCAGGTCAATTTCGCTGACAGGGCTTTCGATTCCTGTCGATCATGACCAGGCTGATCTGAGAGCGTATGACGCGTATTGTCCAGCGAAAATGCGTCATAACCATTGTCCACATCCACGTAAACACTTGTAAGACTGATATCCAGGTCATCATTTACCTGCCAGTGCAATTTTCCGCGAAGACTCAGTTCATCAAGGTCATTGGTATCATCTCGACCAAGAAAGTCATTGGTAATGTATCCATCACCTTCATGTTTCAGAACTGCCAAACGAAATCCCAGATCAGCGTTAACCGGGCCACTGACTACTCCGCCGAAAGTTCGAAGTCCATCTGCGCCGAACGATGTCTCAATGCTGCTCTCAAATTCTGGCGTGGGATCATTTGACTTAAGACTAATCATTCCAGCCAGTGCACTTGCACCGAAAAGAGTTCCCTGTGGACCACGCAGAATCTCAACCTGACTTAAATCCATCGTTGTCGCCGCACCACCAACACCACTGAAATCGACCCCATCAATCAGGATTCCAACCGACGGATTCATAGGCTCGATGAACTGACTACGTTCACCAATGCCGCGAATCTGGATGAAGCGACCGCGGGATGCACCGCTTGAATAATTCACATTAGGTACGAGGTTAAGCAATTGTTCCAGGTGCCGAGCCTCCCTGTGGGCGATAATTTCGGAACCGATCACACTGATACTGTTGCCTGTTTCCAGAACAGAGACCTCACGAAACTCAGCAGTAACAATGACCTCTTCGATCTCGTCTGCAACTGAACTGGTCGCGCCTAGCAGCAGAATACTGAAGCGCAGAGCAAAGGTAGAACCGAATCTAGCAATGTGAATAATGCATTTCTTCATGAGTCTCTCCTATTTCAATTAAGAGACCCGGTATTGATTTGACGTGGTGTGTAGATGTGAGAGGCACCCTTTTCCTACGCCGGTACTAACCGGATCAGGTTCTAGGGTTGACTGATGAATCAGAATCTCAGATCTTATGATCACCCCTAAGGAACGAGGCAATTATACATTGAATATGCACAATGGCGAACTCAGATGCATTTAGCTGAATTCCTCTCAAGCTGCCATGTGTTATCCTCTATACGATCCGCCAGCCAGCCTTCCGGCATTCTGATGTTTGTTTTCTATCTCGCTATTGGCAATACGTCTTTTCTGACGAGTCTGCAGCCAGTTTATTACTGAACTCGATAAGCTGTGGAGGGCAGGGAAACACAAAGCCGCCTGGAAAATCTTTCAGGAGATCTATCGCGCATCCGACAGGCCTGTCTCATCGCGACTCAATTATGTTGCGAAATCGGTAATACGGACTTGGCCAATAATCTATTTCATAAAGTCACCCACGGGTGAGGTAAAGTCAACGAATCACTTTACAACCGATATCTGCAACAACTTACCGACTAACGATGGTGACTTTCATTCAGGGAGAGTCAAAGTATTCCTTGAGCCTGGCCATACCGGCCTTAATGTCATCTACATCAATACCTGAATAAGCGAACCGAATATAGAAGTTTTCTTCGCCCGCCATTGGACGTCCAAAGTGATTTCGGGTACAGAATGAAACATCTGTTTCACGTAATGATCCGTCCATTAACTGATTGACATCCTTCATACCCTTGCGATTCATTACTTCGGTAATATTCGGGAAGAGGTAGAATGTACTATTGGGTGCCTGGATTGAAATTCCATTCATGGCATTCAAACCCGCCACAGCTGCGTCGCGTCTCTGTCGCAGGATCTCAATAATCGCATCGGGACCACTGGTATCACCTTCAATGGCTTCGACCATCCCTTTCTGTATAAAGTGAGTGGTACATGATTCGATATTTGTATTCAGCTTGTTGATGACATCAATCACTGCGGGAGGCCCAATTGCTGCACCCAGACGCCATCCGGTCATGGCGAACCTTTTCGAACAGGTATAGAGAATGACTGATCTCTCCAACATACCGGGAATGCTGACAATTGACTGAGGCGTACCGCCGTACTGAATTTCAAAGTAGGCTTCATCACTCAGCACCCAGAGATCATTTTTAATCGCGAGCTTCGCAAGCTGCTCCATCTCCTGACGCGATGACTGGGCACCGTTAGGATTCTGGAAGTTATTGTAAATCAAGGCTCGAGTATTCTGTGTGATCGAGTGTCTGATGGCATCGATATCCAGCTCAAACCCCCCTTCCGTTTCAATATACCCGTAAGGAACCGCCTCACCACCCTGGTACTCAATCTGCGATTCATAAATCGGATACCCTGGATTGGGGTAGAGCACTTTATCGCCTGGATTCATCACCGCAGACAGAAACTTACCGATGACGGGTTTGCCGCCAGGTTGTATCGATACATTCTCAAGGCTGAACTGCAGCTGTCTTTTCCCACCCACATCACGCGCAACAGCCTCACGCAATTCCGGAATTCCACCACCAGGACAGTAGCCCGTAAAACCGTCAGCAATGGCTTTCTGCGTTGCCTCAATAACATTGGCTGGCGTTGGAATATTCATGTCACCGAGATGGAAGGGGTAGACCTTGTGCCCCTGACCAGCCCATTCGGTCGCTGCTGCTGATACGGCAAAAGCCGTTTCGGTCCCCAGTTTTCCTAATTGTTTGGCTAACTTCATTGACTCTCGATATGTTTTCTTTCTGATTTTCGAAGGATTCAAGCACAACCTCCTAATGTGTGCAATCGCAACCCAAATCACCCCCTGCTACACTGCGCTGAAGTCAAAACTGATAGGCAGTGATGAACCAATACACCACACAGGCACTGAAAACTGAAAGGTTCCTCTCAGAAAACGAAGTCAGGACGAATGACGGTATTGCCTTTAGAAGGATTCCAGGAGGAAAACCAGCCCATACTCTCTATCATGGCTCAGCCGGCGTCCTTATGTTCTACATTGAACTCTACGTCGCCACAGGAGATCAATCTTATCTCACCACAGCGATCTCGGCAGGAAATGAATTACTCGCTTTTGTAAACAGGAAGGCAGCAGCGAAAGACTTTGTTCCTTCAGCTTTTTACAGCGGCTGGCCTGGTTACATATATGTTCTGAACGAACTCTCTAAAGCCACGGACGATGATCAGTACCGACAAGGTGCGCTAAGCGCGCTGCAAAGGCTGACATGTCAGTCGTCCGAGATCGGTGGTGGTATCGGATGGATAGAACCTATTCCCTTTTCAGACATCACCGGCATCAAAGGCGAAAGAGAGGTGATTGACCTATCAGTCGGTGCTGCTGGCGCAGGCGTGATTTACCTCTATGCATTTCGGGAGGGATTGATCGAAGATCTGGAACTCGCGGTTAAAACTGCCGACAGACTCCTCGAAGTCGCTGAAAAGACCGAGGACGGTCTGCGATGGCTGATGATGGTTGATATGGCATTTCCCTTTACTGCGCCAAATTTCGCTCATGGCGGTGCCGGGGTTGGTTACTTTCTTGCTGACCTGTTTATCGAAACGAACAATCAGGCTTATCTTGATGCTGCGATTTCAGCAGCCGACTATGTCAAAACAAGAGCAGTTGGTCAGTCTGACGGATTCCTCGTGTGTCACACAGAAGAACAACAGCCAGCAACTACATTTTATCTCGGCGTATGTCATGGGCCAGCCGGTACTGGCCGATTGATGTACCTGCTCCACAAGATTACCGGAAACGATGAATATCTCGACTGGCTGGAGGGCAATTTCAAAGGTCTCGTCAATACGGGCGCACCTGAAACGCGCAGCGATGGTCTCTGGCAAAACCTGGGACAATGCTGCGGTGATGCGGGCATCGGTGACTATGCCCTCTATCTTTATCACGCAACAGCTAATGAAACCTACCTCGAGTATGCTAAACGAACGGCCGAACATATGGTTCAGTCAGCCGACCCAACCTCTGGTCTTAGCTGGAGCCAGGCTGAACATAGAAATCGGCCTGAATTTCTGGAAGTCCAAACCGGCTATATGCAAGGCGCTGCCGGTATTGGTAGCTTTCTGCTGCATCTAGGAAGTGTCATTGACAACAATCCGGTCAAACTAATTATGCCTGAGACGCCTTTTTCCTATGGGTCCTGACAATTCGGCGTATCGAGATTTGAACACTGTGACGCGAAGTAGCCCATCGGTGGATTGGCCTGCCTTTAACTTTCTTTCGAGGGCTCTGTAGTTTTCTTGGCCATTACGGACTTAGGCTGGTTAGTCTGACCGCTGACACCACTTGGTATCTGTTCGATTTTGCCACCGGCCTTAAGAAAGGCGGCCGTTTGCTCAGCGAGGGTCAGCTGTGTTTTCCGCTTGGTTACCGTTGTTTCAGATTTGCTCATGTTGTTGTTTCTACTTTTGCGAATACACACTATACACTGATTTGGGCTTGAATATCGGAATAAGCAACAAGACCAGACAGCACCTGAACAATGTTTACATGAATTCGCCCTGTTACCCGGCTCCTCAATTAACGCGTCAGGCGTTAACCGTTAACCTTAACCGTTAAACAAATTTTCGGTCATTTTGATAAGCTGCTGCTCAGTCACTCAACGACGGATCGTGCATGTTCCGTATCATTGCTGTTTCATGAGTCCCCAAATAACTAAAGAACTCGTGGTCTGGGATCCGCTGATTCGCATATTTCACTGGTCGCTTACCTTTTTCTTTTTCCTCGCTTACCTGCTCGAAGGTGACTGGCCTGCCCTGCACAGCCACGCTGGATATACCGTGGCCCTGTTAATAATCTTTCGAATGGTATGGGGGATGATAGGATCCATGCATGCACGCTTTTCCGATTTTATTACCACCCCGAGCATAGCTCTGACTTATTTCAAGCGACTGCTTACCAGCAAGAACGAAACCTATATCGGACACAATCCGGCTGGCGCAGCCATGATCCTGGCACTGATGACCTGCCTGCTGATTACTGCATTTTCTGGAATATCACTGTTTGCCATGGAAGGAAGTGGCCCGCTGGCAAATACAATCGTCGCTTCCTGGTCAGGATACTGGCTTGAAGAGGTTCATGATTTTTTCGCCAACTTCACCCTCTTTCTAATTGTCCTTCATACCTGCGGCGTACTGTTTACCAGCTACCGATCTCAAGAGAATCTGACCAGGGCCNTGATAACCGGTAGAAAACGACGGGTTTCAAAGTCACCTGGCGAATGAGTGTAGACCCATAGCACGGAATTATAGTCTGATAACAGACAACGAAAGCACGCAAGTCGTCTTCCATGGAACCGTTCGGAAGAGAATACTCTGTGCAGGGAAAAGGGGATATCCTAACAGGGTTAAGTCAGCAATAGCGCAACCGTGAGATATGATCATAAGATATGATCATAAGATATGATCATAAGATACAATCCTGAGATATGATCCTAAGATAAGGGTATGAATCCACAAATCGGCTGGGCACGATGGACAATTGGAATCCTGATGCTGGGATCGGTATTGCTGTTCGGTATTTACGGCGTTGCAGTCAACACCAAAGAAGGCGAACCCTCCCGCTACGTGAAGGATGCCACATACATTGAGGAGTGTGGTGCCTGCCACCTGGCCTTTCACCCGGGTCTCTTACCCGAAAAAAGCTGGCAAGGCATTATGAAAAGTCTCGAAGATCACTTCGGCGACAACGCAGAACTGGACCAGGAAACTGCCAGCCACTTATCAACATACCTCAAAGAGCAAGCCCTGAAAAAAGGAACGCCAACCAGAATTAGCAAGATGTTGAGGAACATGCCGGAGGAACCACCCTTGCGTATCACTGAGCTCCCCGCATTTATTGCCGCTCACCATGAGGTAGCAAAGCAGTTCGAGGTTGAAAAACACAAAGAAGGATTTCTCAGCCCGTGCGATGATTGTCACCGTCAGGCGGCAAGCGGGATATTTGATAAAAACCAGCTTCAACCTGGCTATGGTATTAAGGAACTGGGTGATACTCAGACCTAGGTACATGCCCTCTCACTGCTGCACATCAACCATGGAGAATTTGAGCACTGACTTTTCTCTTACCGGTATTCTTCCTCTGACATAACCAGTGAAAGGGCTGGCACCACGGCCAAGCACACGAACTCTGGTCTTGCCATCCTCATACCCAGTTGTTTAGTCGATGGTTCGCTGCAACTCGCAACGCAAACCATGGTAAGCACAGCCACCAGGATGTGATGGATTCTACCCACTCTCAGCAGGTTCTTCAGATATCCCCCTTTAACAGCGAACGACTAACACCACACGAAAATGCAGCATCCAATCATTGAGCCAGCAACATACCGCTGTAACGTTCCTTGCCCACCCGGATAACCTCCAGTAGGGTCGCAAGTGAACCCGAATCACTAAGTCGACACCCAAATGATCAGAAGAAACTGTTAACTGGTCACAATAGTTCGATACAATAAGGGACAGTCCTCGTGGGACCTGTATCAATCCTGGCACTAATTCAAATACTGGTCGAGGACCAGAATCCATGCACAGTAAGTGTAGAAGTTTAATCCTGTTGTATTTGTTTGCAGGTACCTCAGTTGCCACTGCCGAATCACTGATCGATCGGACACCAGAACTGACGAGTTGTCTTGCCTGCCACGGGCAGAAGGCAGAGGGGAATCAGATCCTGAATGCACCAGCGCTGACTAACCTTGGAGCGACATACCTTCGACGTCAACTTCGTAACTTTCGTGATGGTATTCGTGGCGCGGATCAGACTGATGCCACAGGCTATCAAATGCGCATCGCCGTACAGGATCTCAATGACGAAAAAATCGAGAATATGACCAGTATCCTCACTGCCCTTCCAAACAGCAAACCGGAAGCGACGCTTGCCGGAGATGCTCAGCAAGGTAAAGCCTTCTATGGTCACTTATGTGGTGCCTGTCACGGTCCGGCAGGCGTTGGTATAGAGTCTCTCGGAGCACCTGGTCTTGCCGGTCTTGATGACTGGTACATGAAAACGCAACTGGAGAAATTCAAATCCGGGCTGCGAGGCGGATCCCAGGAAGATAGTTACGGTGCACAGATGGTATTTGTCATGCAACGCCTGAACAGCGACGAAGGCATTGCGGATATCATCGCGTATCTTCGCGATGTGGATGAGCAGTCACAATGAGACGACTTTCCCTCTGGTTTGTCGTCTTCACCTCGGGCTTCATATTCCAGAACGCCAGTCTGCTTGCAGATCCGGTGACCAAATCATCCTCCATTCAGCTGAGTTCTGAGTGCCCGCCAGGTTTCGAGCAGGTCAAAGGCAGATGCTATCTAAGAAACCTTTACCGACTCTACGACTCTCTACAGAATTCCGGCGTGGGTGGTCTGAAAACCGGGTTACCAGAAATACGGGAGGGATTCACGCCTCGGCAAATCGATCTCGGTCGTTACCTGTTCTATGATCCTGTGCTCTCCGCTGACGGATCTGTGTCCTGCGGCAGTTGTCATCACCCTGATTTTGGATTTGGCGACGGCAAAGACCGCAGTATCGGTGTAACAGGTGAAAAAGTGAAACGCTCAGCACCCTCCCTCTGGAACGTCGGATTTCTTGAGCGGCTGTTTTGGGATGCAAGGGCTGCGACGCTTGAAGAGCAGCTCCAGGGCCCGCTTTACGCACCTGATGAAATGGGCAACAACGAAATACAACTTTTAGATACCCTCAACGCAAACCAGGATTATCGCCGTCTTTTCGAAGAAACATTCCACGTTTCTCCCATCACACCGGCGCAGGTCTACCTGGCAATTGCGGCATTCGAAGCATCTCTCATTTCACTAAACAGCCGATATGACCAGTATGCTCACGGCTATCATGACGCCCTGAGCCATGATGAAATCGAGGGACTGAATATCTTCCGCTCATTCGTGGCCCGATGTGCCGAGTGCCACACACCCCCATTGTTTACCAACCAGGAGATTGCCATTATTGGTACACCAGAACCCGATGGATTGCCATTTGACCCTGGTGAAGGTGGGCTGACCAATGAGCCTACTCAACGCGGTGGATTCAAAGTTCCCAGCTTGCGAAATATCGCCAATACGGCCCCGTATATGCACTCGGGGAAATTCGAGAACCTTCGAGAAGCCGTTAGTTTTTATACCAAGGGTCGCGGCCATGCGGTCCCTGAGAATGAGGATCTCAGCATCCACTGGCATATCTGGGAACCAGATTTAAGCGATCAGGAGCTGGATCTGTTGGTGACTTTCCTGAAAACACTTAACGACGAATCACTGGAGCCCCAGATACCTAACCGTGTACCATCAGGGCTAGTTCCGGTGGGCAAACTCCCTGGAGACACACGCCAGGAATCAGAATCATGATGGAGAAATAAAAAGAAAATGAAACCAAACCTACTAACAATTGTAATGGCGATCAGCCTGCTGCAAATCACCATGGCAGATGCCAGCGAAATCGTCGTTAAACCAGGCCAGACTATTCAATCAGCCGTTACGGCTGCGAAACCAGGTGACACGATTTTGATTGAACCGGGTGTGTATAAAGAAACGGTTTACATCGACAAAGACAACGTCACCATCAGGGGGATCATTGTCAGCGGAGAATGGCCCACGCTCGAAGGAGAGAAAATTCGAAATGACGCCATCCTCTACTCGGGCAGTGGGATTACCGTTGAAAACATGAAGATTATCAACTTCAAGGGTAACGGTATCATGGGCCAGGCCGGTAACAATTTTGTGATTCGTAACAACTGGATCATTGATGCCGGTATCTATGGCATATTCCCGGAATTCGGCAAGAACGGCCTGATCGAACACAATGTCCTCTCAGGCATTGAAGACGCTGCGATCTATGTCGGCATGTGCGACAACGTGGATGTACTTCACAATGAAGTATTCGACAGCGTGGCCGGGATCGAAATCGAAAATACTCGCCACGCAATCGTCGATGGTAACTACGTACACGACAATACCGGAGGTATTCTGGTTTTTATAACGCCAGGTCTGCCGATCAAAACCAACTATGACGTGATTGTCAGAAACAATTTTGTCGTTAACAACAACCACGTGAACTTTGCCATTCCCGGCTCAATTGTCTCTTTCGTTGCTAAAGGAACCGGTATAACCATCATGGCTTCTGATGATGTCATCGTGGAAGACAACATAATCACAGGCAACGAATTTATCGGAATCGGCATTGCAGGTCTGGAATATATCTCAAACATCCGAAGTGACCCTGATTCCGAACCCAATTCGGACCGTGTTCAGATTCTGGATAATATGATGTGGGGTAACGGTAAAAACGCCCTCCCTCAGGTTCTTGAAGCCCGTCGGGCTGTAGCACCTGATGCTCAATATGTTGATATTGCAAACGTCGGTCAGGGCGGCAGCGGATGCGTTCTGGACAAGACTCGATATAAAGCAGTAGGCCTAGATGGCTACTCGGTCTGTAAGAAAAAATCAACAGCAGCAACAACCACTTACACTCTCGATGAACCGGTACCGGTGAGGCAGATTGCGGCAGATGCAAAAGGAAAAGCCGCCTACTATGGCATCTGTGCGGGATGTCATGCTTATGGCGCAAAAATGATCGGACCACCCACACTGGCCATTCAAGCCATGTATCAGGGCAGACCGGAAGCGCTTGCCCAGTACATCGCCAATCCGGTCAAGGTGCGGGAAGACTACCCGGAAATGCCGCCACAAAATTATATTGCGGAAGATGTCAGGCTTGAAGTTGCCAAATTCATGCTGGCGCTGAAGAAATAATCAGGCACTCGCCCGGACAGTATTCATACTTTGAAAGAAGCTCTATCGAGCGGATTGAACCTTTTTCGCCAGAGCAGGGAATATTCTTTGCCGGGCTGGATTTTATTGGATCCTTTATCTCTGAAATCAATATTCCTTCACGCTCCGCCATTCGTCAGATCAATCAAGCAGCGAATCAGAATATCGAGCAGAAACTGGTTGATGGTATGCTCGAACACCTGGCGTCGGATCAGTAGCGTTGTCGATCTACAAACACATGCTCCTTGGCAAACCACAAAGCGGATCTGGAGAAGTCGATGAATTTTGCTTCATCTTCATACAATGCTGTTTCGCCTTTTTTAGCGAACGGTGATTGATTCGCTGGCCTGCGCTGATCGTACCAGAGTTCGGCNTGACCGAAATAGGCAGGGATTACCGTACCCCTTGCCGATGCAAACGTATCATTAAACTCATCATCGATTCGATGCACCTGAACATAACGCAGAATCTGGAGCAGCGGGCCATAATGCCTGACCAGTGGGCCATGGTTCATGCGCCAGTAGAGCTGGACTTCATCAAACGACCTGCCCTCCGGATAATTAAGCAGATAATACAACTTGGCATATGGGCTATCGGGTGATGCCACCAGCTTTTCAGGACTGGGATTAATCTGCGGACATTCATACGCCAGCCAACCAGGCGACTGAGACAGATCGATAAACTGCCTTTCATCCTCAAGGAGTTCGAGACTTGCGTCAACGGCAGCAGAATCACTGTTTCTTATGTCATCGAGAGAATCAAACCAGAGTTCCGCAACACCATCAAAGGGCCTCTGCATCTTGCCTCGCTCACCCTCCGGTCGTTCGGCATCCGGGTTCCCCAGTGTATGAACCTGTACATAGCGCCGAATTTTCAAGTGGCTACTATGACTTGCCACCAGTGGTCCGTGTTTCTCACGCCAATATTCCTGGAACTCTTCAAATTCCAGATTTTGCTTTCGCCTTAGTGCAAAGGTGATTCTTATCATCGTGATAGCCCGATGTTCCNGTCCCATTGATCACTACACTATACCTTGAGTTTCCAGGCATGTGATTCTTAATCTTCTACATAACACTGACGTCACCTGAAATCACCACTCCAACCACTACTGTTGATACACTCACACGAACAGACAAATAGAGGCGAACAGTGATCTTGGCGCGCTGGATAAGATCTCCCTTAATCAGTTTGATACTGCCTTTCGCACCATCGGACCCGATCATGACTTTGAAGCACCTGCCAGCGCAGATTCATTCAGAGACAAGCTCGCTGCTCGCTATCCACATGAGTAGAAACCGATCGTCGATCTATTCGAACCCATATCAAAGATTGACAGCGAAGGAAACGAAATAAGTGCCTAGGCCATCGAGCCCATGGGCATCACGCTGAAGCAGCTGCTGGATTCAACGCGTCGAAACTGATGCTGGCAAATACAGACTGATCTGAAATCCCAACCTGAATCGATTTCCAATCGCGGTTCGATCTACATACAATGAACGATATACAGAAAACGTAACAGAGGATTTAGCATGAAAGCAACTATGATCGGCGGCGGTATGACTGCCTTCGGCAAACACACAGACCGTAATTTGAAGTCCCTGGTTGAAGAAGCCGTAAACATTGCTATAAAGGATGCCGGTATTGAAAAGCAAGACATTCAGGCGGCCTATGTAGGAAACGCCTCCCAGGGAGTTTTACAGGGGCAGGAAAGTATCCGTGGACAGGTTGTCCTGCACGCTATGGGAATCGGTGGAATACCGATAGTGAACCTGGAAAACGCCTGCGCCTCCTCTGCAACGGCCTTGAACGGTGCAATGGCCATGATTGCAGCGGGAGAGATTGACTGCGCCCTGGTCCTCGGGATGGAGAAAATGTATTTCGAAGACAGAGCAAGAGTCCAGCCCGCGTTTACCGGATGCATGGACGTTGAGGTGCTCCAGGAAACGATGGCTCGCATGAAAGCCTCTGAAGAGAAAGCCAAGGCAAAAGCAGAAGCAGGTCAGAACGAGCCGAAGAAAGAAAAGTCCGGTCAAAGAACCGTTTTCATGGACGTCTATGCGCAGGCAGCAAGATTCCATATGGACAAGTATGGGACAACCCAGCGACAACTGGCGGCCATTGCGGCCAAGAACCATTGGCACTCTTCGATGAATCCTCTGGCGCAGTACCAACAGGACTACTCTATCGATGAAGTACTCGCTTCACCCGATGTCGCCTTCCCATTGACTCGACTAATGTGTTCTCCTATCGGAGACGGTGTTGCCGCCGCTATTGTCTGCAGTGAGAAATTCGCTCGTGAGAAGACAGCGGCAAGCAAGGTGGAGATTTCATCTTGCGTACTGGGCAGCGCTCAGGTTTCAGGTGATCGCAGTGAAAGTAATCTTACAAAACTTGCCAGGCGTGCCTATGATCAGGCAGGTGTCGGTCCCGAAGACATAGATTTGGCGGAAGTCCATGATGCAACGTCTATGGGAGAGATCAGCTCAAGTGAAAACCTGATGCTCTGTGATATCGGGGATGGTGGCGCTTTCGGCGAAGCGGGCCACAGCAAGCTGGGTGGCAAGTTGCCAATCAACGTTTCTGGCGGCCTGGAATGTCAGGGTCATCCGATAGGCGCAACAGGAATTCGCCAGGTGGTTGAACTGTTCTGGCACCTTTCTGACCGAGCCGGAGATCGGCAGGTTGCTGGCGCTAAGGTTGGACTCGCCCAAAACGCCGGTGGCACCACGTCAGCGGGCGAAGGCGCACTGTCAGTTACGATATTGAAACGCTAGAACCAGATCGGGAGAAAATTCAGGCGATTCCTCGCCGTATTCTACTTCCAACTGGTAGCAGGACGTGATCTATGGCAATCGAGTGTAGGTATCTACCAGAATGCCCATTGAAAAAAAACAAACCAACAATTCAATAATTTTGCAGGAGAAAACACCATGGAATTACGAGAAGTAATCGGACGAAGACGCTCAATTAGATTCTTGAAACCCTACAAGCCGGTTGAGCCTGAGAAGATACAGGTAATGTTCGAAGCTGCCAGAATAGCCTCACACTGGGGTAATGTTCAGTCACTACGCGGTGTTGCAATATTCAAGGATTCTGCGGCAAAAGAACTACTCGACAAACTGGAAGGAATCATCCTCGGCTGGCAGATCAAGCTCGCACCTTGCGTTATCGTCTGGTACATCAACCCGAACGCGGTTGATGGCCAGAGTGACAGTTTGCTTAAACTTGCAGACGTCGGTGCTCTTGGCGTTGGAACTAAAGAAGAAAGGGTGGATGGCGTTGAAAATCAATTGCTGCCGATCTTTGCGGGAATAGGCGAAGTTATGAAGCAGCCCGGCATTGGCGAACTCGATTGCGGCCAGGGTATTGCCCAGGCCACACTGGCCGCCTATGAAATGGGACTTGGCACCTGCTGCCTTGGAGCAGGACCCGGTGGCCCAAAACTCATGGAGACACTGGGCACACCTGACGGTTGCCGTCTTCTATTGCTGCAAACCGTCGGATATCCACTGGAGCACTGGGAAGCAGGTGGTCAGCGCCCTCGCCTGCCCTTTAATGATCTGTTCCACATAAATGGATTTGGTGGCAACCACGAGTTCCCGAGAAGTGATGAGATTGTTGATGAACTTAAACAGGATGGGATGTTCACCCAACCTGCGCCGCTGCCTGACAGAGAGGAAGAATTGCAACTGATGAAGCAGGCACTGGGGCTTGTACCACCTGCAGTATTGTAATCTGACGGATACACTTGATAGGCAAATAAGATGACTGAATTGAATAATCTCATTCTCGCGGACTTTTTCCTAGGACGGGCAGAAAGCAACCCAGACTTCCAGATACTGACGTTTGAGTGCCCGGAAGTTCCGGACGATGAGACAAGGACCTTTGGCGAGCTCTGGATTAATTCACAGAAACTTTCCGCTGCGCTGGTCGCTCGCGGTGTGACGCCTGGCGACAACTTCGGTGTAATGTTGCGTAATCACCCCGAATTCATAGAGGCCATGGCATCTGCATCTACGCTTGGGGCGGCTTTCATCCCCTTAGATCCCAGAACCAAGGGTGCAAAACTCGCCTATACCCTGAACAATTCTGAAAGCAAGGGCATTATCTGTGCAGACTATTGCATCCAGCAGGTAATGGATATTCGCGATCAAGTGCCAGACCTTGAATGGATTATCATGCTGGAGAATACCAGCGAGGCCGATGCATGCCTGGCTTCAGATTTCCCGGACTGCACTTCGATGTCTGAAATTATGGATGCTGGGGAAACTACGGTTGATCGTGAACCCATTGACCCTTCTCAGGCGATTGAAATCATGTACACCTCAGGTACAACAGGCGATCCGAAAGGTGTGCCAATAGCCAATGCCCGCCTTGCCGGGGGCACCATGTCAGGACCAGGACTCCAGTTTATCCCGGAAGACAGGCCCTATACCGGATTATCACTGACCCATGGTAACGCCCAGAGCCTGACGTTATTTCCATCAATTGGTCTGAATCTGCCTACGGTATTCAGTCGAAAGTTTACCAAGTCCCGCTTATGGGACATCACCCGCAAGTACAATTGCACCGTATTCAATCTGTTAGGTGGGATGACGACCGCAATCTACAGCGAACCAGTCAAGGACAATGACGCGGATAATCCGGTCAGAATGGTTCTCTCGGCCGGTATGCCTGCAGTCATCTGGCAACAGTTTGAAGAACGATTCAACGTCAAGGTTGTCGAGCTCTATGCGGCTGTCGATGGTTATGGACTGTTTATGAATCGTGGCGATGGCCCAATCGGCAGTTTCGGTCAGATGCCGGGTGAGTCGGAATTCAGGATTGTTGACGAAGATGGTAATGAGCTGCCCCATGGTGAGCCTGGTGAACTGATCGGTCGACCTATTGAAGGTGATGTCAAGGTTGAGTATTTCAAGAACAAGGAAGCGTCAGACAAGAAGACCGCCGGGGGCTGGGTGCGAACAGGTGACGTCTGTCATCGCGATGACGATGGCTGGTTCTATTTTGATTTTCGAAAAGGAGGTGGCATCAGGCACAACGGTGATTTCATCAACCCAGGCTTCGTTGAAAAGGCTCTGGCTGAACACCCTGGCATACAGGATGTCTTCGTATACGGTGTTCCCGCTGCTTCTGGTGCACCTGGTGAAAAGGATGTAGTTGCCGCGATTGTCACGAACGATAAATTTACATCGGAATCTGTTTATGAACTTTGCAGACAAGAACTCGAGGCGAATTTCATCCCGAGCTATTTACAGGTCGTCGATGAGATACCGAAAACCGCGTCTGAAAAACCCCAGGAGAGATTCCTGCTTGAGCAATTCACACCGGACGCTGATGGTATTCACGTCGCGTAGCGTTCTTTCTTAACCGTTAGTAACCTCGTACACCTGATATTCAACCGCGTTTTTCAATGGTCGTCCCTCAGCGACAGCCATTGTTCGGTTTAACCATTTGTATCGCTCATCTCCGGTTTCGAACCTCGGTTGGGTGACAAAGTAGGTATCCCCGAACTCCGCTTGTCTTGTACCGGCCTGGCTCTCGCTGATTTTTTCATTAAAGACCAGAACGCCATAATATTGAACGTAGATATTGGCACCATCATCAGTCTGAAGTGTAATGCGCACATCAAGATGACCCACACCATCTGAGTCCATTATTATCCAGTCAGCACCACTTGCGAGGATCTTTCCCTTCAATTTTTCACCTTCAAAGTGCCCCCCGGTTACATCAAAAATAATTCTGTTACCGCTTGGGCCTTCTCCAACCTCCACTGAGTCTTTCAGGTCGGCATACATTGTCATCAACGGTTCTAGTTTCAAGTTATTCTCCTTAGTAGATTGGGCTGTAGATTAGAGTGAGATCATTATTTCATTGAGCTCCTCACGATGGAAGTATCATACCTCCATTCAATTTCACATTATGAGTGCTCGAGTGAGATTTCTGTTCTTTGTTGGCCCGTGGCATTTCACGCGCATCGAATCTGTGGTATCTGTATATCCATCGGCAATAAACGTAATGGGAAACCTATGAGCGAGAAGAAACTGGAAGGCAAAGTCGCATTGATTACCGGCGGTGCACGGGGACTTGGCAGAGGATATGCGTTACGACTCGCCGGACTCGGAGCGGATATTGCGATTGTCGATAGGAATCTCAGTGGAGGAGATGTTTATGAATTCGAATCCGATTTAAAGACGGCGGATACAGTCATGGAAGAATGCGAAGCTCTCGGTGTTAAAGCTATCGGAATAGAAGCAGATCTCACTGACAGGCGTACGACCGAGCAGTCTGTTGCAGAGACGGTAGAACAGTTAGGCAGAGTGGANATAGCGATATGCAATGCAGGNGGCGGTACAGTTACATTTGCTGATGAAAGAGATGAGGATGATGCCGAAGATATTTCAACCTCGGCAACGCCTGCTGATTGTGATCAGGACACCCTTGAACGCGTCATGAATATCAATCTCATGACCTGCATGTACACGTGCATGGCCGTTGCACCTTATATGAAGGAGCAAAAATCCGGGAAGATCGTCACGGTGTCATCAACAGCGGGAGTTGATGCAGCCGGAGGCTATCACCCCTATGGCACGGCCAAAGCGGCGATCATCCATTACACCCGATCCCTTGCCAGAGAACTCGGCCCCTATAATATCAACGTCAACAGTATTGCACCTGGCATCATTCGAACGGGTAGACTGGGAGACAGGAGCGGGCTTTACAAGATCATTCCGCTCCGAAGAGAAGGGACAATCGAAGATTGCGCCAAGGTGGTTGAGTTTCTTGTAACAGACTTATCTGACTACGTGACCGGGAAAACTATCACGATTGATGGCGGTCAGAGCAATCATCGCTAGTACTCGCTTCAAGGCTAGCGAACATCTTTGCCGGAATAGATACTCCCGGGGTGCATGTTTCCTTCAGCTCAGGTCGACAAAGTGCTGGCAGAACCTGACAGTCAAACCGCTCATGGGATCAGAGCAAAATTTTTTGATGCCGGACATCAAACTGAATCTTCTCTGATGGCCAAGGGCATTTTTCGTTATACATCACAGGAATCTGCTGACATCGCCAAGGATTCATAAATCAGGCTGCCGCAGTAGATCCCTATAATCCAAGAACCCGTTTGGCCAGTACGTCTCTTTGTATCTCACTGCTGCCTGATGCAATCGTGGTTGACCGCTGATTTAGGTACAGACAGGCCACAGGTAAAGCGTATTCAGGTCCAACAAAGGCTGAATCACTAAATGGATCCAGAGCCTCTATCTGAAACGGAAATCCATACCAGGCGACCACTTCAATCATCAACTCACTCACTTCCTGAATGAGTTCAGATGCCCTGGATTTAAGCACTGAAGACATAAACCCGGGATTTGCTTTCTTGTTCATTTCAGACAGTAATCTAAGCTCCAGTGATTCAACACCCAGGAGTCTTATTTCAGTTGTGCTGAGCTTGTAAAGGAAATCCTGGTCATCGAGAAGACNCCCGCCCCTGCCATTGGACTCAATCCTCGCGCCTTCTTTGACTCGTTGCAGCCCCTCTCTCACCCAGGCCATATTGATATTGTTCGATCGTGCAAATTGCATAAGCACCTTGGCCACGCGCCAGCCGTCATTTTCTTCTCCAACCCGATTGGTGACAGGCACACGAACATTGTCAAAAAAGACCTGATTACATTCATGCTGACCATTCAGTGAAAGAATGGGTTCGACGCTGAGCCCAGGAGTCTCCATCGACATGACCAGAAACGTGATGCCAGCCTGCTTTTTTCCTTCGTTTGAGGTTCGAACCAGGCAGAAAATCTGGTGGGCGAAATGGGCACCTGTCGTCCATAGCTTTGTGCCATTGAGTATGTACTCATCGCCTTTTCGAACAGCCTGCAAGTTAAGAGCGGCCAGATCAGATCCTGCCGTGGGTTCGGAATATCCCTGGCACCAGATATCGGCTCCAGAAAGAATCCGTGGCAGATAATAGTCTCGCTGCTGTTTCGTCCCGTGCGCCATCAGGACGGGACCAATATGTCGAATCCCCATATTGAACAGTAACGGAGCATCCGCTTTATAACATTCAACACCAAAAATATGCCGCTGCAGATCGTTCCAACCTGTGCCTCCATATTCTTCCGGCCAGCCGGGTGCAATCCAGCCTTTTTCTGCAAGAATTCTGTGCCAGCTAAGACATGCCGAGATATCAGTGTAGGTTCCTGCCGTTAATCGCGATGCCTTTCTCAGGTCCGGCGTCAACTTGTCATCAAGAAATTTCTGAACTTCCTTTCTGAACTCAATTGTGTCGTTGTCTTCTTTGAAATCCATGTATCGAAACCCACGGGAAGCATATTCTCTAAAGTCAATTCTACAATGACCTCAAGCCACGAATCTGCGCAAATAAGGCGTGCAAATATCAGTTTGAAAACAACACTGATCTACAGCCTGACGGTGGCATCGGTCGAGTTCTATTGCGACTACTTTCTCAGCGAATCATAGACCGCATCTGTCAATGCAATATTTCTTGGATCCCGCCAGGCGAAACCATGATGATTCATATGATATGCAAATCCGAGTGGAATCGTCGGATCCGAAAACGCAAGGTGGCCGCCGTTACCATAATGGCCAAATGTACCCGGACTGGGGCCAAGCGGGCGGACGGGCTGGGTGAGTTGAAATCCCAGACCAAACCGCGTGGGTCGCAGCAGATTCAAGTCCTCACCATCACTATTAATCTCTGTTGCCCTCTCCAGCATCGAACGACTAACCAGACCGCTCTTTTTCCCCGCCATCACCTGCGCCAGTTCACTGAAAATCGCCGCAGTAGCTCTCGCATTCGACTGGGGGCTGGTCGACGGGAATTCCGACATATGCCAATCATCTGAATTGAAATCATAGTGACCCACCGACGGATTGTTATAGACTAGATGGCGCATCTGAGATATTGGATCATCGGGGTCTGGTGTACCACTCAGGCCGGGTCTGAGGTTTGGTGGTCGGGGGCTGTGTATAAGATCGGCACATTGGTGCAGCGCGCTTTTTGGGACACCGAAGTGACAGTCCACTGATAAAACGCTGGCAATGTGCTTCTGCAGATAATCGCGAATTGGCAACCCGGATACTCTGCGGACGATCTCACCCAGCAGGAATCCGAATGTATTGGTGTGATAACCGTGGTTTGTGTCTGGCTCCCACCAGGGTTTTTGTGCGGCAATCGCACTCGTCATGACATCCCAGTGGTAGAAAGCATCATTTGGTAATGGTTCCTCTACCGCGCACAGACCGGCACGATGGGCCAGCACCATTGCAATGGTAATGTCTGTCTTATCCTGCACTGCAAATTCGGGCCACACAGACGCCACTTTTTCATCGACGCTAATACCCTGCTCCTCAAGTGACTTAAGCAGACAGAGAGTTGCAATACCCTTTCCAACAGACCAGATATTAACAATCGTATCTTCTCGCCACGGTCTGGTCCTGGCCCCATCCATATACCCGGCCCAGAGATCAACGACAGCCTCCCCCTCAACAACAACAGAAACGCAGGCGCCAATCTCATCTCGGTTTTCGAAATTATCGAGAAATGCTTCCTGGACCGAAGCAAACCTGGTGTCACAATGACCATAGATGATCTGAGTCATTTTCGACTTGCTCCCACCAAATTTACCCCGATCATCTGCCTTTAAATTCTGCCTCACGTTTCTCAGCAAAGGACAAGGCACCTTCATGATGATCGGCCGTTTGCATCAGAAGGCGAATCGCTGTAATTGAGTAATCCGCTAATTTGTCATAGTCCCAGTTCATGCCCATACGGATACCTTCTTTGGCCAGCATCTGCCCTATGGGGGCCTGCGCGGACAGAACACTTGCGAATTTCTGGGTTTCTTCCTCAAGATCATCATGAGGGACTATCCTGTTTACCATACCAATAGCAGCAAGTTCCTCAGCTTCAACGAGACGCCCTGACAGAATCAGCTCATAGGCACGAGCCAGACCGATTATGCGCGGTAACAACATAAGGCCACCAACACTGGGAATCAGCCCTCTCCTTACAAAAAATTCACCCATTCGAGCATGATCGCTGCCAATACGCATATCACACATCAGAGCAATATCACACCCATATCCAACGGCCGCACCGTTGACCGCCGCTATCGTTGGTTTAGGACAGTCTATTATCGAAGTATCCAGCCCGTGGCGTCTGTGAGATCCGAGGTCACGAATCTGATCCAGTAACCGTCGACTCCGCGCTTCGTCGCTGTTGTCGGGCTTAGACAGAAACAGCTGATTGACGTCATCTCCTGCGCAGAACGCACGTCCTACACCTGTCAGGACAATAACATTGACCTCATCATCGACAGCTGCAGCTCGAAATGCCTGCTCCAATTCCCAGTATGTACGACCGGTACCTGCGTTCATTGCATGGGGTCGATTGAACTTTATCGTCGCGATACGATCGCCGACATCATAGGTGATTTCTTCATATTCCATGGGATCTCCTTTCTCCACTTAGCTGAGCCTGAATAAAGCACACTTCGAAATATTGGGCAATGGAAACAGCAACATTGATGACTGCAATCAGGATCGCGACCAAAGCGTCATCTATCTCGAGAAAGTTCGAACTGAAGGAACAGGGGCAGGTTCGCATCTATGATGTGCGACAAGAAATTGTGCGTCAGATTTGATCCAATTCTTCGGTAATGGTAGTTTGCTGAGGTCAATTCTTGCCTAAGGAGATAGCATAATGGCCATACCCAGTATGAACACCCTCGCAGTTGCCCCAATACCCTCGTTGCCTGATGAGGTGAACGAAATCAGATTGAATACTGCAAAAATAGTTTCCGAGCATATCATTCCAAACGAGGACAAACTCGGGAATCCCGCATCAGACGACGAACGAGCGCAACTGGTCCACGAATTGCGCTCCTACGTAAAAGAATCGAACCTCTGGGCGCCCCATTTGCCGAAAGAATACGGCGGTATGGGTATCGGATTCCTGGGGCACGCTTACATGAATGAAATCCTGGCCTGGAGCCCATTTTCAAACTACATTTTCGGGGTTCAGGCACCCACATCGGGCAATCAGAGTGTTTTGATTAAATACGGGACGGAAGAACAGAAGAAAAAGTTTCTGGAACCAACAATTCGAGGCGAACAGACTTCCTGCTTCAGTATGACAGAACCCGACAATCCCGGTTCAGATCCACGCTCTCTGCAAACCATGGCAGTAAGAGATGGTGACGAGTGGGTGATCAACGGACGAAAGTGGTTTACCTCAAACGGACAAAACGCTTCATGGGCACTGGTCATGTGCCGAACTGAAGAAGACGATGGTTCTGGTGGTGTCAACGAGAAAATGACCCAGATTATTGTGCCGACCGACACCCCGGGATTTAATATCGAACGGAGTGTACCGGTATGGGGACATATCGGTGGTTCACACTGTGAAATCACCTATAAGGATGTTCGAGTGCCTCTCGATAACCAACTGGGATCCCGCGGTTCAGGTCACGCTGCTGCCCAGGATCGTCTTGGTGCAGGCCGCGTCTATCACTGCATGAACTGTGTCGGACAAATGTGGCGGGCTTTTGATCTTATGGTCAAGCGAGCTACCGAGCGANAGGTCCACGGTGGCATGCTACAGGACAAGCAGTTCATACAGGGTTTCATTGCAGACTCCTACATGGATATTCAGGCATCACGGTTAATGACGATCAACTGTGCCGAGGTGATCGACTCAGGCGCCGATCCACGTACCGAGATTTCAGCCATTAAGATATTCGTACCCAATGCCATGCATCGGGTGGTTGACCGTGCAATTCAGGTTCATGGTGCCATGGGTGTTTCTGGTGATACGCCACTGGCGGGGATGTACCTTGGGGCGCGAACACTAAGAATCGCCGACGGCCCAGACGAGGTGCATCGTATCCTTATCGCCAAAAACGTGCTTAAACATTACCATCAGGGTCAAACCTGGGACTTTGGTACGCTTTAAGTTACCGCCAATGTAGAAGATGCCTGACAGTCTCGTACTTCAGGCATCCTACCTGGTGGCATGAACGAGCCAACAGGCACCATCGAGTGACAGACCGTTTTCTGTCATATGAGGGGCCACGGCTTCCCGTACCGCATCACGGACAGTGGCTCTAACTGATTCCTGCAACTCTGCTATTACTCTGGAGAGAGGTCCGATCCTCTCATAGAACAGAAGTGCCTGATCAATATCGTCAGAATCACCAATGGTCAAAGTCTCATCAACCGGGTTGATTTCAATTCCTTTGTATCCTGCAGAGTCAAGAATCTCCTTGATATAATCCTTATCAGCAAAAGCGAAGGGGCCGGGTGCCCGAGGATCAGGTGGTTCGGACGGTGGCAGGTGGGTGGATGTTGCTGCCATCGGGACTGAGATCCAGGTATTTTCCCTCGCTGGTCTCCAGCAAAGAAAACACAATCGCCCATTCTGATTCAGCCCACCGGCAAGATTTCGAAATGCCGCAATGGGATCAGCAAAAAACATAACACCAAATCGAGAAAAGAGAAGACTGTATTCACTATCGAACGAATAGGTTAATGCATCGGCTAGTATGAAGTCTGTATCGAGCTTCAACACCTCAGCTCGCTGTCGGGCAATCGCCAGCATTGGTCCTGAGACGTCGATTCCTGTCACCCTTGCTCCAAGTTCAGCCAGGTTGATCGTTGTCGACCCACAGCCGCAGCCAATATCCAGGATCCTGTCCTCAGAACCAGCACCAGATCCCGAGACTGCCGCACTGCTTAGTGGTGTCATCATGGCATCTACAACCTGTTGATTCCTGGCCCATGATTCACCCGCGTCACCATTCCAAAATTCGATCTGATCTGCATTGGGCCCGGTTGCATCAATACTCATTGAGTCACCCCTTAGCTTCCATTTTCATCCTGGACAATNACAACTAGTCGACAATTATAGAGTGGATGTATCTGTATCCATTCCCATCAAAACACGCCCTACTAATTCATAGGTAGGCGGACCGACCATAATATGCTGAGTTGCTACATGGGCGTCCCTGAAAAGTCGAGCCAGGGGACTCCGGTTATAAACTGGTGTGCCGCCAGCGGCGTTATACATCAGATCTACAGCACGGGTAGCCTGCCTTGAGGCATTGGTTGTTGCCAGTCTGAGTATGGCTCGATGTTTTTTGGAAATTAACTGTCCGTCACGAGCTGGCTCCCAGGCGTCCGCAACGGCTTCACGCATCAGTGCCTTGGCAGAACGAAGTGCTGCTTCTGCTTCAGCCACGGCAGACTGAACATAGGCCCGATTGCCAAGTGTTGTCGCACTCGCGACTGGAATCTTACCAGCGGCGAGGTCGATCAATTCATCAATAGCGCGACGCGCCACGCCAAGGGAAATTGATGCGACGCCCAATCCCAACATGCCNAACAGNGGAAACTGATATAAACCTGGAAGTCTGGGCCGATCCGCACCGAATCTGATCCAGCGTCCTTCAGGGACGAAAACATCCTCGACCATGAAATCGTTGGAGCCAGAACCTGACATACCATGAACATCCCAGGTGTCCAGTATTTGGATCTGGTCCTTTTTAAAAAAGGGTAACAGATGGTGAATGCGACCTTCACCGTCCTTAACCGGCTGCCCATCCTCATCCACCAGCAGGCTGCCCCCCAGGATCCAGTCCGCATGGCTCGTGCCACTTCCCCACTGCCAGCGTCCTGAGACTTCGATACCTCCATCTACGAGACGGGCTCGACCACTTGGGGCGGTCACGCCGCAGGTAATCACACCATCCTGGCCGTAGATTTTTTCAGACCATTCTTCGTTCAAGTAAGCAGAAACAAGTGCCGTTGTCGCGCAAACCATTGTTACCCAGGCTGTTGAACCGTCTCCCTGCGCAATGATATCTATTACGTCAAGCGACTCCATCGGATGTACTTCATCACCACCCAGGGTACTCGGTATGCATAGTTTGAATATACCGGCTTTTTTCATCTCAGCAATGAGCTCAGTAGACACATTCGCATTTTTATCTGCTTCATCCGCCTGAGCACTTGCCAGATCTGAGATTACCCTGGCTCTACTTAAGACATCGTCTTGCATCACTCTTCTCCAAACTGCTTATAGGANAGGTATCGGGTTGGTTTTATGTTAACACCTGAGTCAAGGAGAGATTTACGACTCCTACCTCTATTCATCTTCAATAATCAGGGGATTCTGCTTACTGGAATTGAGTCGCAACTGGACAACATCTGGTCGAGCGTAGTGTCCCTGACCATCAACGATGAGCTTCGCACCAACGATCTCTTCAAAATCCAGCTCAGCGATCAGCAGCCCCTCTTTCTCTTTTTCAGGACCCGCAAGGTAAATTCCTGTCGGGCTGACAATCGCCGAATAACCGCCACCAGGCTGCAGCTTGCTGGTGCCACTGCCATCGGACAACTCATCAAGAATTTCTTTTGTCAGCACCGACGTCGCTGAGATCACGAAGGTCCCTGATTCAAACGCATAGTGCCGAATGGCTGCGTCCATTATGTGATCAATGAAGGGCAAACCTCCAGGCCAGTTTGCAGCGTGAACCTGTTCACCTTGCGCCTGAACGCTATAGCGAAAAAGTGGATTCGAATGCTCGTAGCAGATTAACGCTCCAAGTACACCAAACGAGGTTTGATAGACCTTAAGGTCGGATCCGTCGCCTCTCCCCCAGACCATTCGTTCCTGACTGGTCGGCACAAGCTTCCTTCGACAGCCAAGAAGTTCACCTTCATCGTTGATGATCAACTGTGAATTATAGAGAGTGCCACCTTCTTTTTCGTTAACACCGACAACAACATTGCAATGATACTTTTTGGCTGCTGCGCACAGTTCTTTGGATTCTGGCCCAGGAACTTCAATGGATTCAGCAAACAGCCGCCGATTAAACCGACTCAGATTGGATATGGAGTCGTGAGTCATGGCCCAGTATGGATATCCAGGCAGGATCGTTTCAGGAAATATTAACAACTGAAGTCCCTGGCCAGCAGCTTCTTCGATATATTGCAGGATTTTCTTCAATGTGGCCTGTGTATCCAGGAATGCCGGTGCCATCTGCACAGCTGCCGCTTTTACTGTCATGAGTCACCTTTTGCTAAGAAGATGAATACTTCAACCGAAAGACAATTCTCAAAAGAATGTATATGTCTATTCACCTTTGTACACCGGTTTACGTTTCTCTACAAAAGCTCGAACGGCTTCCTGTCGGTCTTCGGTTAGATTTGTAATTGTTTCGTAGGCAATTGCGGCATCCATTACTCTATTGGCAATATCTTTGAGAGGAAGGTTTGTTGCCGTCTTGGTCCAGCGTACTGCCCAGCGTGGATTCGCTGCAATACGGGCGACTATTTCACCAACTTTTACGTCAAGCTCATCGGATGATACGGCATAGTTGACCAATCCGATTTCAACTGCTCTGGATGCAGTCAATAATTCACCGGTCAAGAGATATTCCTTTGCCCGGGCGTAACCGATCAGTTGCGGCCAGATGACAGCCCCACCATCACCAGCGACGAGCCCTACCTTGACATGAGGATCACCTATTACCGCATCCTCAACAGCAACAATGATGTCACAAAGCAGTGCAACAGATGCGCCAAGTCCCACTGCGGCACCATTTAACCGGCAGATAATTGGTTTTTCGAGATCGAGCAATGAAAACACAATGCGTTTTGCATCAGGTCCAATGGCTCTGAATTTCGTGGGGTCATCAATCATGTCCTGAAACCAGTCCATATCCCCACCAGCACAAAAGGTTCCGCCGGATCCTGTCAGGACAATGATGTCACTGTCTGGATCAGACTGGATGTCCGAAAAAACCCTTGCAAGCTCGCTATGTAGCGGATCGTTCACAGCATTGACCGGACCGGGCGCATCAATTGTCACGGTAAGCACTCGACCTTCATAGTCGAAATTCAGTGTCTGGTAGTTTTCGTATTTCATTATCCGAGGCGTCCTCTTGTAACTCTCAGTTGATTACAAACCCGAGACACGGTAGACACGGGCGATGACTGTTGGAAACGCCTGTTAAGATCAGATACCAGAAGCACCCATAGGACAATCACCACAACTATTGTCCGGATTGCACCCAGCGGGTGCTGAGTTATTTCGTAAAACTGAACTTCGAACCACATTACCACCGTTTGCCAAACGACTGACTGGTGTGATCTGATCCGTTTTACCCGGTTCAATACCAGCCATTTCACACAATTCACCCCAGGTAAGAACTCGGTGATTCATCCCGTGTCGCACTTCAACGACCCGGTCGTTTTCTTCACATCGATAGTCATAGGTTGGCACATCGATCTCCAAATAATATGTTATTGCTTCAAAATACTCAGGAACCTACTCAGAAGCCAGTTTAGGAATCCGCCTCGGTTTCATCCGTCATCTCATCTTCTATGATCTTGCCAAGAGCATGAGCGGTGTTTCCCACTACTTGCAGACAATAATCACGGCGACTGGTGCTGCCCTGATAGAATTCTTTCACCGCATCTCGATCACGCCAGTCCACTCTTGCAATGTCAGCACAATCTTTGCCACCAAATTCCTCTGTGATTTCCTCAAAGGCCTGATCCAGCATATGCCCTAATTTAAACATTTTTGGCGATTCCTTTTCAGAAAGATCACCTCGACTGCACTGGCTCGAAATACAGGCGATGCCACCCAACATGGCACCACAAACATTGCCGGTTCCGGCAATACCACCACCAAACAAACCAACAGCTTTAATTATGTCCGGATCATTGACGCCCAGCTTTTCCTGTCCCACGGACAGAACAGCCTGGCTTCAGTGAAAGGAATCATTCATCAATTGAACTGCCTTCTCTTTCATTTCATCTGGACTCATCGTTATTCCTCCTCAAGAACCTATACCTCTCAATTCCACAACCACAACTGGCCTTGGGCCAAGTATATGCAGATTCCGCTATAATTTTCCAATCCGAAAATGCAATCCCGGGAGTGCTAANATCACGCATTTCTTATACTCAGAGAGAACGATACCTCGCCGGTCTTCTTTCTAAATCCTCTTTTTGATCACAGCGTAAGTGATGAGAGTGGACCTTTCTGAATTTGTGGAGCTTCTGGTCAATAATTGGAATCAACCATGAGTGTTATACACAAGTAAATCTATCTCAGTGAAATCAGTGGTAGTATCAGCAAAATTTGAAGTGGAACAGGAAAGGAAAATAAGCAGTATAAAAGATTTCCTCATGATTGAACTATAACCTTAGAGAAGTTACTACGCAGTAGAAAAGTTATCCAAGCTTGGTGGAGCTAAGCACACTTGTTGCCGTCCCCCAGCATCAACTACCTAGATCAGCTGTGCTATATCAATAGCTTTCAGCTGCTCAGTTCATTGTCAAAGGCATCCTTTTGTCTACAGTTTTGCCTACAGTTTTGCCTACAGTGGACTATACAAGCTTTTAAATCCGGGCAAAGCTTTAAAGGCTTTAGCGATATCTTCGAGTGGGTAATAAAAACGAGATTAAGCTATTCGCTTAATAGCTGCTCTTTGAGCCAATTGACCAATTCAGGTTGTAGGGTAGGGTTGCTCGAAAACATAGGCAAACCATGTTCCGTGCCGTCAAAAATTCTTAAGACCGAACTCGGATTAGCGGAAGCGTTAACCATCGACTCAAGTGCACCCGCAACGCCGGGCGTTATGGGGTCTTGTTTGGTGGCAGCTGCAAACACCGCGAGTTCGGAGTTATTGGCGGCGTTTTGGGTGGCGTTCGAGCTTGGAGGACTGGAAAGGAGCATGAGCGCCTTAATGTGGTTTCCCTTGCGTACGGCAAGATCGGCTGAAATCATTCCGCCGCAGCTAGCGCCGCCAACACCTACCCGAGTGGCGTCAACGTCTGATTGTATAATCAAGTAATCGAACGCTAAGTCCGCGTCACTAGCGGATTTTCGTAATAGGGTTGGAAAACCGCTCGATAGACCTTCACCACCGCTCCCTCCGAATCCTCGCAAATCGAGTGCGAGTACATGGATACCACTGGCCACCAAGTCNCTGGATATTGCTTCCCAAGAACTTCTGTCCATGTTGCACTGATGGATCAATAGCATGGCCGGACCGGTGCGTCCTGGGGACGTGTAACTAGCCTTCAGATTGATACCGTCGGAGGTTTGCAGATCCACCACTCTCGTTTCAGCTAACGCCGTCAATGCCATCGTTATGAGGGGTAACAACAAAATTCTAACCACGCGTGTTTTCATTGATTCGATTCGCTTATCGGTTATGTGGTTGATATACCATTTTTAGGTATGTCGAATCCACAGAGTGGCCGTTTCTCTCTCGGAACCTGATTCTAGATCAGGGCTCGTCGATGCTCTGGCCCCTGAGGCAATGCTGATCTGTTCAGAATGTGTTTCATCGTGTGTCCTCCCCAAGTCTCGCACGATGAACCAGAGAAAGATACAAAACCTAAGATTAGCAGGATAGACTGGAGCAATAATGAGCAGTCTTTCACTGATATCCTGAGGTACTTTGTTGTAGTACTCGACATCCTCGAGGCTCACGGGATTCCGGTACAGGCCGACGTGCCCGAGGCGAACGGGCTCCTGGACCGGGCTCTGAGTTTCGGTCAGTGGCGGTCCACGATCGAGCCCGCGGCGACCACCATGTGCGGGTTGTCGAGGGTGGAGAGTTCCTCGAACGGGTTGGCATCGACCACCATGAAGTCGGCGGCCTTGCCGATCTCGATGCTCCCTGTCGTTGCCTCGATCCCGATGCTCTCCGCAGTAGCGAGCGTTCCGATGTGGATGGCGCGCTCGTTCGTGATGTTGCCGTGCTGAATCATGAACTCGAGCTCTCTCCACACGCTGGCGTGATCGACCAGGCCTCCATCGGTGCCGACGCCGATCTTCACGCCCGCGGCGACGGCAGACTTGTACCCGCTAATCACGTCTCGTGAGACCTGCTGTCCGTTCATGTACCGTATGTAGAGCGCGCGGTTCTTGCGTCCTTCTTCATTCAGTGTCCGGTTCGACGAGATGACCGATAAGGTCGGGTGAAGCGAGGTGAAGCCGCGCAGCGACCGGGGATTGTTCAGGAACAGACCCAGGGCCTCGTCATCGAGTTCGGCGCCATGCTCGATGTTGTCGATGCCTGCACGCAGTGCTTCCAGCACTCCTTCGGCACTCTCGGCATGCGCTGTGACCAGGACACCCTTGCGGTGGGCCTCGTCGGTGATCGCCGAGATTTCTTCGGGGGTCATTTGCAGTTCGCCGGCTTCTCCGAGCCGTTTCGAGTCGGCGACGCCGCCCGTGCTGGCGATCTTGATGACGTCGACCTCGTGGCTCAGTGAGGTGCGTACCGCCCGCCTGGCTTCGTCGGGGCCATCGAGCGTGATCCCGATCTGGCGAGCGTGTCCGCCGGTGGTGCACAGCAGCGGACCCGCGACCAGCAGCCTTGGTCCGAGCGAGCGGCCGCTCTCGATCTGCTTGCGCAGCACAACGTCGTAGAATTCGGGGTCACCCAGGCCCCGGACCGTCGTGATCCCCGCGCGCAGGGCGCGCATGGCATTCCGTTCCATCAGCCGCACGAGCACCTTCTCGCCTGCATAGGTGGGCGCGAGCGTAAGGAACATGCCGACGACCCACTCCGGCGGTCCAAAGCGAGTCATCTCGACGGTGCGCCCGGGTTCGGATCCCGACATCACCAGGTGCCCGTGGGCGTTGATCAGCCCAGGAAGCAAGAACTTCCCACTCAGATCGATGGTTTCGTACCCGTCGGGAATCGTGAGCGAGGCCGAGGTTCCCACCTCGACGATCTCTCCGCTGACGTCGACGAGAATCACCGCGTCGGAGATCGGCGCCGCGCCCAGTTCGCCGGTAATCAGGGTCGCGTGGGCAAACGCGTATTCTCCGTGCACGATCTCGGGTCGGTTGCCTCTCTCGAGCTGTACGTTCGCCACGAAGATCAGGATCAGAAACGCGCAGCCGAAGAACCAGTCCCGACCGAGTAGGGGCAGCTGCCTGATCCGCCGTTGAACCGGCGGCAGCACGGCGATCACACACACGGTGAAGAGCGCGACCGACAACCCCGAAATGTGCTCGCTCAGAGTCAGGATGAACAGGAAGTGCAGGGCACCGAGGGTGCCGATCAGGCGGTACGCGAATCTGACAGAAGTCGTGAGCACGAGAAGCGACTCAAAGCTTTGAGTATAGGAACCATTAACGCCCTATTCAAAGAAATCTGCAAGCAAGATTTGATAGCTACTGTGTTAGTGGTGCCTATGGGCTGACGATGTGCACGTGATTCGATGGCACCACTGGCTGCACAAAAGGGCTGTCAGCCGCAAGGGAGGAATACGGCCAACCCATACTATCAGACAAACCGGTTCTGGTTTGTCTGATAGTATGGGCTAGATGTGAAGCGTTGCTTTTTTAACAGAACGAAATCGATTCTGGCTGTTTGGTTTGTGCTGCTGCTTGTACTGCCACCAACACCTGTTTCTGCGGATGAAGACGATGAAGATTCGCTCATCCAATTTAATATCGGAGGAGCCGACTATGCACGACGAATTCCTAACGCCGAACTTCAAGAGAACTCCTCATTGGTGGGATGAAGCGCCACTCGAGGCGCCGACCAGTGAGGACCTGCCCGCCCGAGTAGACGTCGCCGTTGTGGGCGGCGGTCTTGCCGGCGTGTTTACCGCACTCCACCTGGCGAGGGGGGGGCTCGATGTAGTTGTGCTCGAGGGCGGTCGACTCGGCGAGAACGCCAGCACGCGGAACATGGGTGCCATCGGCCGAACGATTCAACTCAAATTCAGCGAGGCCGAGGCAAAATACGGACTCGAGACCGCGATACGCCTATTCCAGGAAGCCAAGGACTGGCTCGAGTGGACCATCGATTTCATCGAGAAGGAGGAGATCGACTGCTGGCTTCACCGAAACGGCCGAATCGTTGCAGCCCACTGCTCGGAAGCCTACGCAACGCAGGCGCGCGAGCTCGAGCTCCAGTCACGTCACATGGAGGTCGATACCGAGCTGATTTCCCAAGACGAACAAAGGCGGGTGCTAGGTACGGACGTCTACCACGGCTGCGCCGTTTACCACGATACAGCGCAACTCCACCCTGGCCTCTTCTTCAAGGGCGCGTGTGAGCGCGCACGTGGGTCCGGCGCGCGTCTCTTCGGCGGTACGCGCGTCACGGAAATCGAACCTGATGCCGCCGGTTTCCGCGTCACGACGGCACGCGGGACCATTTCGGCAGGTGAAGCCGTGATTGCAACAAACGCGGAGACGGGAAATGACAACCGTCTATTCCGATACTTTCGTCGACGGGTCTTGCCCGCTGCCAATTCTGGCATGGTCACGGAGCCCCTCGATCCCGACTTACTGAACCGGATCATGCCAACGGGCCGATTCGTTCTCGAAACTCGGCGACTCCAATTGGGACTGTGTCGCTTCAAGGATGACACCCGTATCCATGTGGGTGGTCGCTACTTCGTCGACTACAAAGACGAGTCAACAGCCGCGATCGCCCTGCTGCGCGACGTTGTGGCGCGCTACCCCGAACTCGAGGGCATTCGCGCGAGNCACGCCTGGGTGGGCCGACCCTGTCTCACACAGAACCTGTTGCCTCATGTGGGAACGCACGAGGGCGTTCACTATATCCACGGCTTCAACGGCATGGGCGTGGCCGCCTCAGGCTACCTCGGTAACAAGGTAGCACAGCGCATACTGGGCGGCCCCGATAGTGAGACTATCTTCGCGGAATTTCCCTATTCCGCCCGGCCGGGCAATTGGTATCCCATCAGCACCAGAGTCTACCGCCTCGGCGCCATGCTCTACCGAGCATTGGATAGAAAGGAATCGGGGCTTGACCGCTAACTTGGAGTGCACTGGATTGGTGGTGTGTCAGGGCCACAGATCCTCGGGGAGCGAAGAAACGATCACGTTCCGGCTTCGTGCCCCGTGCGCCCCTCGAGACTGTATGTCACCGGCGTCGAGGATCGCACCCGTCTCTTCCTTCGTCTTCACGGTCAGGCCGAGCGCCTCGGTGTAGAACTTGGTGGCACGGTCCAGGTCTTTAACGGGAGTGACGTGTGCACCGAATGTCAGGTCAGCCATGATATCTCCTTGGTTTCTGGGTAGCGGCGGTATTTTAAAAGAGGGCCTCAAAATACCTAGCCACACACCCGCGACTTGATCTTTCCCGCCATTGCATCAGTGCCCTTATAACTTATTTCAACTTCACTAGTCCTTGACCATTCCGCCGTCAACATTCAGGGTCTGCCCGGTGATATTGGCCGCTGCTTCTGATGCGAGAAACAGCACAGCTTCCGCTATATCACCTGTAGTTTGCTCACGCCTCATGGCTGTTTGGGGTATGCCGTCACCGACATATCTACCTTCGCCAATCCCGATAAACCACTCGCGCGCGTCCTCTCCCTTGAAGCGTGGATCATTGTTGACCATACCTTCCGCAAGAGCACGCCAGCCATCGGTGTAGATTATCCCCGGGCAGATTGCATTAACATTAATGTTATGGCGCCCCACTTGATCCGCAAGCAGCTGCGTATAGCGAATCAGTCCGGCTTTCATGCTGTGGTAACAGGATGGTATGGGTACGAGGTCAACATGCGGCATACCAGGTCGACCGGCGAGGGATGACATGTTAATAATCTTGCCCGACTTCTTCTCGATGAAATGAGGCATCACAGCCTCACACATCAGGACTGGAGCCTTTAGACTATGCGCGTAGCTCGCATCCCACAGCGCCTCTGTTCTGGCAAGAGGGTTGTCCTTGTCGTCAATGTCATGACTCTCGCCATCGCCGCCTCCCACGTTGTTAACCAGTATATCGATCTTGCCGAATGCATCGATGGCAGCAGCAACCATCTCAAGGATCACCGCGGAACCGGTTACATCACCCGCAACAGCCACCACCTTCACCCCAAGCCCCTCAATCTCCTTTGCCAGTGCCTGAGTGTTCTTATCGCTGAAGGAATTGATGACGACATTTGATCCTTCTCTTGCCAGTGTTAACGCGACCTCTTTACCAATGCCTCTGCCACATGCAGAAATGAGTGATACCTTTCCGTCCAATTTCATGAGTTGATCCTTTTAAAGTGAAACTGCTTCCCGTTTCTTTCCTAAACAGACTGATCGATTTGGGCTGCTAATTTATGGATATTGGTAACCATACAGACACAGACGCATACTCGTTAATAAGGTAGTAATAATGCTCCCCTATTCGAAGACCATCAACGTAATATTCTCCGCACAATCGTGGATAGGAACCTATGCCATAGCAAAGATAGGGTTACAGCCCGCTGCAGGACCTGATGCAGAATTCACTTCGTTAACATAACCCAAACTGCGTTTGGTTTTAGTCAGATTGGCTCATTGTTAACTGCCAGAGAATTATCAGAGCTCAAGAAAGAACATTATGCGGAAAAGTGTCTCTTAAACGTATGTGCATCGAAGTTCTGTGAGTATAAAGTGACAAGACACTGCTGGAGTTTTCGTAGGCAAACCGTAAGAACTACACTTTGATCTATAAAATGATCAAGAAGTTCTCATCCATTTTATTTGTACTTTATGATGGGTAATGATCTTGGAGACTAAATAGATTAAAGGGGAACAGTATGAATAAGTCATCGATCTGGCAAAAGCTGATAGTGGTTTTGCTGCTATGGCCTGGCATTGTATTTNCTTCGACGGGCGATTGCCCTGACGAAAACGGCAGCCAGTATATATGTGATATTCCGAGTGCCGAAGACCTGATCCGCATAGGCGACTCTAATCTGGTGATTGCCGGCGGGATGGGCAGACCGGATTGGTCTCACGGCGGATTCAGGATCGTGGACATCAAGACGCGCGCTCACTACGAGCCCGAACCNGATTACACCTCCAAAGCGGATGATCTTTACGAAGCGTGCCCCGGCGCGCCGGACGCCGATAAGTTTTCAGTTCACGGCATCAGCCTGCGCGGTGAGGGAGACGAAAGTTATACGGTGTTTGCGGTAAATCATGGTGGCAGGGAATCCATCGAGGTCTTTGATATGAAGATTATCGATAACAAGCCTGCGCTAACCTGGGAGGGTTGCGTGATTCTCCCTGATAACCTGGCCGCCAACTCCGTGACTTATTTGCCGGATGGGAGGCTTGCCGCAACCGCAAACCCGCAGCGCACGGAAGCTCTTTCGGCTGAAGTGGGCGCAAGAGCGAGCGAGGGTTCCATCATTGGCGGTGCCTATGAGTGGGATAAAGACGGGGGCTGGAACCTCGTCCCTGGCAGCGAGATCGTCATCGCTAACGGTATCCTTGCCTCTGATAATGGTGAGTGGCTCTACCTGGTCGGATGGGCCGAGGGGATCGTTCGCAAGATCAACCGCCACAAGCCTGAGACAAAGATAGTGGAAACGAAGATGGATTTTCTGGTCGATAATCTCAGGTACACACCCAGTGGAAGGATACTGGCTACCGGACAGCGCACAACTCCTAAGCAGTTATTGGAGGAGTGCGTGCTCACAGAAGTTCCCGTTTGCAGTGTCAACAGCGTTGTGGCGAGCCTGGACCCCGTTTTGATGACCCACGAGGAGATAGTTGATCTCCCCGGCACCGAGGAATTTGGTAGCGGAACCTCTGCTATATTTATAGGTAACGAATTGTGGATCGGTACCTTCAGGGGCGATCGGATCGCGATTATAGACGATGGGAAAGGTTGAAACTTTTTTGGCTCATTAATGTGCCCCCATATATGCCCCCAGTTTGGCTCTGCATAGGGGCATATTTCATTGGACTGCTTAGGACATATTATAAATGAAAACCCCTGAAAGGCAGGGATTTAGAGGGATGTACTGGACGTGAATGGATTGGGTTGGACACTTAATTGGTGGAGCTAGGC
>PBRC01000040.1 GCA_002725285.1 Gammaproteobacteria bacterium
TGCCTGACAAGATGGAGATCAAGAAATTTGATCCTGTGGTTCGTAAGCACGTCGTCTACAAAGAATCAAAGATCAAGTAAAGGTCAAGTAAAGGTCAAGTAAAGGTCAAGTAAAGACTGCAGATCCCCTCGGTTCATCAGATCCGGGATGAGCCGATGCTACACTGACTAGCTTCCTGCCACTTGACTGAGAAGCAGGTTACCAATCTCATCCACCGTGACATGCCAACCTTCCTTAATGTAAGTCGTCGCATGGTCTTCAATAACCAGCGCCGGTCCCTGGAAAAGCTGTCCCACCCGCAGACCAGGTCTAGATATCAACTGCATCCCGGCTTCGTCATATTCAGTTTGTTTTGAGATTTCCAGTGTCTGCCAGGGTGGCAACATGACGTCATCCTGTTCGGCTTCAATATGCATGCGATAGTTCACCAGCTCGACGGGTAACTCAAGCCGATGCCCATACTGCTGCTCATGGGCTTCATGAAATCGAGCCTCGCAAGCCGACAGGTCGTCGTAAGCGATGTTAATAGTATAGGTCTGGCCCTGGTATCGCAGGTCTAGGCTTCGAATCTGCAGTGTTCGACTGACGTTCTCCTTTGCCAGCTCATCCAGTGCCTGGGATTCCATGTCGGCAAAAAGTCGAGACAGCATCTCATCATCAACCTTCATTAAAAGGTGTTGGTAGGTTTTAACCAGTTCTCTACCGGGCTTAGTGGTCAACATTCCCAATGCTGACAGAACACCAGCATGGATTGGAACAACAGCTGACTGCATTTCCAAGGACTCTGCCAAGTCGCAGAGGTGCAGACCGCCAGCACCACCGAAACATATCAATGTAAATTGTCTGGGATCATGACCGCGATGGATGGATATGACACGAAGCGCCTGGCTCATATGTTCGTTCGCTAATCTGATGATACCCTCGGCAGCTTCCTGTATGTTTGAGCCTGTTTGGTCAGCAATTTCCTGCATGGCTGATTCTGCTTTACGCTGATCAAGTTTTAGATCGCCAGCCAGGGTCGGGTTGGGGCCCAGTCTGCCGAGGATCAGGTTCGCATCGGTGACGGTTGCCTTTGTACCGCCCTGTCCATAGCAGGCCGGGCCAGGATTTGCGCCTGCGGACTGTGGACCGACCTGGAGCAGTCCACCTTCATCAACATAAGCAATTGATCCACCACCTGCTCCAATTGTGTGAATATCAGCCATTGGTACGCCAACCGGGTATCCGCCGACATGACCGTTATTGGTGAGTTTGAATCGTTCCTCGATTAAAGCAACGTCTGTCGAGGTGCCGCCCATATCAAATGTAATCAGATTCCGTTTTTGTAGATGTTTACCTAAATGCTGAGCAGCAGCGAGTCCACCAGCGGGGCCGGACAGAAGCAGATTAACCGCGCGATTGGCTGCTTGTGAAGCATCTATGGTTAATCCAGAAGACTGTATCATTGCCAGCGGTGTTGGCGCGACTTCATTGATGAGTGACTTCATGTAGTCGCTGATAATCGGACCGATCCACGCATTAAGCCAGGTGGTAATGCCTCTTTCGTATTCTCGATATTCAGGCAGAATTGATGATGAGCGCGAAACGAAGTAGTCACCCATGAATAGGTCCTCGAGTTGCTCTTCATGTTTGGATGACAGGAAACTAAACAACAGGTTGATTGCAACAGACTGTGCGCCGAGTTGCTTAACTCGTGATTTTAAAGTTGTCAGTTCATCTGCGCCGAAATCTGATATTTCGCGACCATTGGCATCGACTCTGGCAGACACTTCCAACATCAACTCACTGTCGAAGCGGTCTGGTATGACGACGGGTCTGAGATTGTACAGCTGATTACGGGTTTGACGTCCTATCTTAAGGACGTCTTTCAAACCCCGATTGGTAATATAGACGGTTCGTACACCCTTTCCCTCGAGGGTTGCATTCGTCGCGACCGTAGTGCCGTGGACGATGATTAGATCGCCATCGGCCATGTCACTAGTCAATTGCATCTTGTCGATTCCGAGCAGAATTGCATCTTGTGGCGCTTTAGGCGTAGAGAGGGCTTTGTGGACTCGAAGGCCTTCTTCGCTAATACAGACAAAGTCGGTGAATGTGCCTCCAGTGTCGACGCCGAGGAGTTTGGTTTTCATATCTTGGTAAAATGGTCGTTCGGCATGAGAGTAACCAAGGTAGCTTACNCATTTCGAAAATNCCATTGCTGAATTCCGTCAGCCAGGTGACTGCAGTGGTCTGGATGACGGGTGACTTCATATGTAACATCATATGTAACATCATATGTAACATCATATGTAACATCGTATGAAACCAACCCATGTCACCATCATATGCAACCTCTTTCGACCTACACATGAACATACAGCATGCCTGAGCTACCCGAGGTTGAAACGACCAGACGAGGAATATCACCCCTTGTCGTTGGTCGACGAGTCGAAACGGTATTGGTTCGACAACCAAAACTCCGTTGGCTGATATCGCCCGATCTGAGTCAGTCACTGACGGGTCAACAGATAACCGGCGTGGGTCGACGCGGAAAGTATCTGTTTCTCGAAACGGGAACGGGTCGAGTAATGATCCACCTGGGTATGTCGGGAAGTCTGAGGGTTCTGAAGCATTCGGCAAAGATTTCGAAGCACGATCATGTCGATATCCTGCTGAACGACAATAGTCTGTTACGTTACCGGGATCCTCGACGCTTTGGATCAATCTTCTGGCTACCCGGGCAGGAGGGGCACGAGTTGATTGACTTCCTGGGTCTGGAACCACTCGAAGCTGATTTCGATACCGCTTATCTGTACGAACAGTCGAGAGGCCGAAGGGTCGCAATCAAAGTGTTCATCATGAACAATCGAGTGGTTGTTGGTGTTGGAAACATTTACGCCAACGAGGCGCTTTTCAGGTCAGGAATTCGCCCGGACAGAGCTGCTGGAAGCGTTTCAAAATCCAGATACGTAAATCTGGTGGGAGCCATTAAGGACGTCCTGACAGAAGCCATTGGTTCAGGTGGCACAAGCCTGAAGGACTTTGTGCGCGAGGATGGCAGTCCCGGATACTTTGAGCAGTCGCTGATGGTTTATGGTCGAGGTGGAATCAACTGTCTCCAATGTCATCGCAAACTCAAAGAGATCAGATTAGGCCAACGCACAACAGTGTTTTGCACCCGATGTCAGCGCTAATTGTGGAAACTGTTTGTAAAAAACGCCGAATGAGCTTAATCTAGTCACAAANGAAGCTAATTCGCTTTATTATTAATGACTTAGAANTAACTCTTAAAGAAATAGCTCTGTATTGAGGGCCTGGATTCGACATAAGGGATCGAAGTTATGAAAAACCAGATTCAAGCATGTTTGTTAGTTGCCCTCCTTGGGCTGTTCCCCACGACATTACAGGCAGCCCAGGTTGAAGAAACCCCGGGTGCGTTTACGATGGCAGGAGATTTATTGGTTGCTCGACCAATTGGTATGGTACTGGTTGCCCTCGGCACTGCGACATACGTGGTAACGCTGCCATTTTCAATTGCTGGAGGCAACGCCAAAGACGCCGGTAACATGTTGGTTGTACAGCCAGCCAGAGAGACATTTGTCCGTTGTCTTGGCTGTCGGCGAATCGGTCGAAAAGAGAAGATCAGAGAATAACCAGCAACAGGCTCAAGATATCTCGCCACTCGAGAGTGCATCTGAGACGGCGGGATGCACAAATTGACTCACATCGCCGCCGTAGTCCGCGATCTGTCTCACAAGCGTTGATGAAATATGGGAGTACTTTTCTGATGGTGCCAGAAAGATAGTCTCTATTCCCGGCTGCATTGCCCGATTCATACTCTGAATTTGAAATTCTAACTCGAAGTCTGTCACGGTCCGAATGCCCTTCAGGATTGCCTCCGCACCCACCTCTCTTGCGAAATCTACCGTTAAGGAGTTATACCCTCGAACTTCAACATTGACCAGATGAGCCAGCACGGTGTTTGCCAGTTTAATTCTGAGTTCCAATACCGCCGGGTTCTTTTGAGGGCTTGTCGCTATTCCAAGGATTACCTTGTCAAAAAGACCTGCGCCACGTTCGACCAAGTCCGCGTGTCCATTGTGAATTGGGTTGAAGGTGCCGGAGTATAAGACTGTGGTCACTGTTAATTCCCATTGAATTCCCAGAGGCGCCAATCATACATGACCAAACTGTAGAAACTAGGCTTTTGGACATCGAAATGATCAATCGACAATATCGCTCTGTTTTATTTTGAAGGTCAGGATGTTCGATGACAGAGGCAATAGTGAACCCCGGCGGCGTGGCTGCTTTTGTAGACAGACCATGAAGGCGGTATTTCAGACTGGCTGATGAGCTCAGCGGATTCGATGTAAACCAATCCACCTGGCCTTAGTAAGCTTCGCATGGCAATGAGAGGCAGGNTTAGTTCCAGCTCTTNGCTTNCAAATGGTGGATCGAGAAAAATAAGATCCCAGCCGGTGTCTTTCTGATGATCAAGCCATTCTGCAGCTCTACTTTGAACGCAATGGAAAGTGCNTGTTTCAGCATCCAGGTTCATCAGATTGGCTTCNATCTGGNGGATTGCAGCGAGTGACTGGTCGACCAGTNTNACNTCCNGCGCACCTCTTGATAGAGNTTCTATGCNNAGNATGCCACTCCCGGCGTAAAGATCCAGACACCGTGCGTCAGTTATTGAAGCTTGTAGCCAGTTAAACAGCGTCTCCCTGACTCGATCGGGACTTGGTCTGATAGCGGGGTCAGGCGCGAAAGTGATTTTTCTCCTGCGCCATTTGCCGCCGATTATCCGGAGGGTTCCTGTTGAGGCGGCAGGTGTCAATACGGGTTCCTTCGCCAGGAAACAGCACGGAATGCCAGATAGAATATCCCGAGGACGCCAGCCAGCCTGATGTAAAGACTTAACGGATAAGATATGAGTTTGCTGGCTATGATGATCTCGGTAGTCTGCGGAGGCAGCATAAAACCTACCAGGCTGCCGTAGGCCGGAGAGTAACTTACCTGGGCAATCCCTTCTTGTGTCTTTACANGAATATCCAGATTCGCAGAGTACGTCATGGCAATCGTTACCGGACAAGTTGAGGCTGCATTTGTTTTGTTCGTGAATGTCATCGTCTTGCCGTGATTTTACAGAATCAGTTCCGAAAACTCCTGTTCCAGACAATCGTCTGGCGGCGCTATCGTATCGTTAACGGACTTATTTTTCTCTGAAGTATCGTAGGTAAGGAGATGCTGGATATTTGACCAGTCTTTCTTTCGCACGATCTTTTTGAATTCGTTACTCATCAGACTGAGGTTGAGGTTCCAGAACGCTGAAATGCCCAGTTTTGCGAATAGAATACTTAACGGAAGAATTCCGTAGACACCCAGTAGGCTGCTGCCGCCAAAGATTTCAAAGCGGTAAGTCAGTGCTGCCCAATCACCTTCGTTCTGGGTCAACAGGGGCAGAATGGGTAGCAGGCTATTCAAAGCATCAAATCGCATGATCGAAACATCAGAGCGAAATCCGATCATCAACCAGATCATCATTGTGATACTCAAGCAGTAAACAAGAAGCTTGATGTCACTTTTGTTAAGGCCTGAATCAGACATGGGGTGTGAAAACGCCACTGCTGTCTATCATACAAACCCTACCCGAGGTCTGGCTACTGCGCGAGTAACATTGGTTAGATGAGGTCAGTGATGTATGAAAACCTTTGCGGTCATCTGTGTTTCTCCGGATAATCCTCTTCTCTAATAACTGAAATAATAACTGAAATTATCGCGCCTTGGTTGTACCGTTGGTGTTTCTGGATTTAGGTGATAGCTATGGGAGAAAAAGAACCCAAGGAGAAAACCGGATTCTTTTCGAGGATAAAGTCAGGACTGACGAGGACCCGCTCGAAACTTTCTGACGGTGTTGGTCGCGTTTTCCTTGGTGAAAAAACAATTAATGATGAACTCCTGGAGGAAATTGAGACCGTATTACTGACCTCCGATGTTGGCGTTGATGCAACCACCCAGATTGTTGAAGAGTTGACAAAAGAAGTTGCTAGAAAGGAGCTTGCGGACAGCAAAGCATTGTACAAACAGCTGATGAAACAGTTGATAGGCTTGCTTGAGAGAGTTGAACAGCCTTTAGAGATCCCCGAATCAGATAATCCATTCGTGATCTTAATGGTGGGTGTCAATGGTGTAGGGAAAACCACCACGACTGGAAAACTGGCGAAATTACTTCAGCGATCTGGCAAGTCTGTTCTGCTGGCTGCGGGCGATACCTATCGAGCCGCGGCTGTTGAGCAACTTAAAGTGTGGGGGGAGAGAAACAACGTGTCAGTAATTGCCCAGGGAACCGGAGCTGACAGTGCCTCGGTTATTTACGATGCGTTGACGGCTGCTAAAGCGAGAAATGTTGATGTCTTGATTGCAGATACTGCGGGGCGCCTTCAAAGCAAGAAGAACCTGATGGATGAGCTGAGTAAGATTCGACGAGTGTTATCGAAGTTTGACGAGTCAGCACCCCATGAAGTGATGTTGGTGCTTGATGCCGGTACAGGACAGAATGCGATATCGCAGGCCATGCTGTTTCAGGAGGCTGTTAATGTATCCGGTCTGACAATAGCAAAACTGGATGGAACCGCGAAAGGTGGGGTTATCTTTGCAATAGCAAAACAGTTGAAACTGCCGATTCGCTTCATTGGTGTTGGTGAGCAACTGGATGATTTACAGCCATTTGTAGCGCGTGAATTTGTCGATGCGCTGTTCGATTCATGATCAACAATTGACGTCCAACCATAAAAAGGGTGGCAGACCCAAGTGATTAAGTTTGATCAGGTGAGTAAGCGATATGCAGGTGGGCAAGAAGCTCTGTCACGTGTCAATCTGGAACTCGACGAAGCAGAAATGGTTTTTCTTACCGGTCATTCTGGTGCAGGGAAGAGTACCCTGATGAAGCTAATCATCATGATGGAGCGACCCAGTCAGGGTCAGGTGTTTGTTCAAGGGGTGAATCTTAATCGTCTTGGTCGTCGTCANATNCCGGAAATNCGACGAGGGGTTGGCGTCGTGTTTCAGAACCATCAGTTGTTGTTCGATCGNACNGTCTATGACAACGTNGCGCTGCCTTTGACAATTTCGGGCTATCAGCGACGTGAAGTAGGCCGGAGGGTTCGCGCNGCGCTTTCAAAAGTAGGNCTCAGTGGAAAAGAGAACCAATTTCCGNTCACTCTGTCAGGTGGGGAACAGCAGCGAGTTGGTATAGCNCGTGCCGTTGTGAATAAACCACCATTGCTCCTNGCCGATGAACCAACTGGAAATCTGGACCCGGCGCTTTCTCGTGAAATCATGGACCTTTTCCATCAGTTCAACCAGGTTGGTGTAACGGTGATGATTGCTACCCATGATCTTGAGCTGGTCAGAGAAATGGGTTACCGCCAGATTACTCTGTCCAAAGGCAGGCTGGTCAGCTGATGGCGACGGGCGGCAGCAGACGGACAGTCTCCTCCCGGACTACAGTCCAGAAACCCATCGTAAGAGAACACGGAGCGAGCACTCACTCACTGGCTATAACAGATAAAATAAAGGCCTACCTGCTTAACCATCAACAAGTTGGTATTCAGACGTTACGAAATCTGTTTACCACCTGGCTGACGAGTACCATGACCTGGATGGTGATAGGCATTGCTTTTGCACTACCCACCATCCTATATCTCCTGCTGACAAATCTGGGTAATTTTGGCGGTAGCTGGGATGGAAAGCCGAGGGTCAGTCTTTATCTGGGGTCGGAAATAACCGAGTCAGAGGGAAGAAAATTTGCTGCGCAACTGACCCTGAACAACTGGATTATGAACACTAGGTATATTTCCGCCGAAAGTGCATTAGCCGAATTTGAAGAAAACTCGAGCCTCGGTGATGTTCTGGCATCCCTGCCGGGTAACCCACTGCCAGCAGTCGTTGAAATCGAATCTGGTTCAATTAGCCCGGCGGAAATAAAGCTGAGGCTAACGCAACTTGAGACTCGGCAGGAGGTGGAGAAGATCTCGGTTGATATTGAGTGGATCGAGCGTCTGTTTGCGTTGCTGGCGCTGGGGGAGCGATTTGTTACAGCCATTGGGGTGTTCCTTGGTCTGGGTGTGGTACTTGCGGTTGGCAATACCATCCGCTTAGCCATTGAGAATCGCCGTGCTGAAATCGAAATCATCAAACTGGTCGGGGGTACTGATCGCTTTGTGAGACGCCCCTTTCTCTATCTTGGCTTCTGGTACGGCATTGGCGGTGCCCTGTCNGCCTGGTTGATGGTGCAAGCCAGTCTGAGTTTTCTCNCTGTACCCATTGAGCGGNTGATTCACTCTTATCAAAACGATTTTATTTTAAAGGGTCTTGGAGTCCCGGAAACCGGAGTTTTGCTGCTTATTGGGGCATTTCTTGGCATTTTTGGTGCAGCAGTTGCTGTTGGTCGGCATTTACATGAAATCGAACCCAGCTAAACTTGGTCATTATTTTCGTTAGCTGAGGGTAGAACAGGATAGAATTAGCACTCAGCCGCACACAGTGCTAAGCTTCGCAGCCCGAAAAAAGAGTAGTGTATGAGCTCAAATATACAACCAGTTGATGTACTGTCGCCGGGAGGGAACCTTGAGGCCTATATTCAGGCTGTAAACGGTATTGCCCTTTTAAGCGTGGAGCAGGAAAAAGACCTGGCTGAGCGACTCTTCTACGAAGATGACCTGGACGCTGCTCGGCAGATGGTAATGGCGCACTTGAGATTTGTCGTCTATATAGCTCGTTCTTATTCTGGTTACGGCTTGTCTGAAGCTGATCTGATCCAAGAAGGCAACGTGGGACTCATGAAAGCGGTTAAGCGATTTAACCCGGAATTCGGCGTACGGCTCGTTTCATTTGCAGTCCATTGGATCAAGGCNGAGATGCATGAGTTTATCCTCAAAAACTGGCGTATCGTCAAGGTCGCGACCACAAAAGCACAGCGGAAGTTGTTTTTTAATCTACGCAGTTCCAAACAACGACTCGGGTGGATGAATGAACAAGAAGTGAAATTCGTCGCCAGCCAGTTGGGTGTTGAACCGCACCAGGTTCGACAGATGGAGGGGAGACTTGGATCCCAGGATGAAGCATTTGATGCGACTTCAAACGATGAAGATAATTTTCTGAGTCCATCTCGTTACCTTGAAGATTCAGATACAAATCCTGCAGATATTGTCCTCGAACAGAGAAAGACCGCCGCAGAACAGAAACAACTGTATTCGGCATTTGCCAACCTTGATGAAAGAGCGCAGGAAATAGTTCGACGACGATGGCTGTGCGAGCAGAAATCAACCTTGCATGAATTAGCCGATGAGTTTGGCATTTCTGCAGAACGCGTTCGNCAGCTTGAACAGAATGCGATCAAAAAANTGCGTAAACAGATAGTCCCCTAAATCCCGTGATTCCAAANCAAGTATCCCAAATAGCTGNTCTCAGTCGTCTGGTTCGTGGGCAGTAGGCTGGNACCNACTATGCATCGACGTGAAATAAAGAGTTATGTGATTCGTAAAGGAAGATTCACTGCNGGTCAGAAAAGAGCACTCGCAGATCACTGGTCAAGATTTGGATTAGAAGTATCGGACGGCCTGATTGACACGGCAATGATCTTTCCGGTTCAACAACCTCTTGTACTCGAAATTGGCTTCGGTATGGGTGAGAGTCTGTTGGAAACCGCATATCACCATCAGAATAGAAATTATATCGGTGTAGAGGTACATCGTCCCGGCGTGGGACATCTGCTGCATTTAGCGGCGGAAGCAGAGCTGAAGAATCTTAGAGTCTATTGCGCTGATTCAGTCAATGTTTTGTCAAATTGTTTGCCGGTCGAATGTCTAGATAAGGTACAGATCTTTTTTCCGGATCCATGGCACAAGAAAAAGCATCATAAACGTAGGCTGATTACTGCGAACTTTGTGAATCTGTTAGCTAAAGTCCTAAAGTCCGGTGGTGTAGTTCATATTGCGACTGATTGGGATGACTATGCAGAGCAGATAGAAACGGTATTTACGGATTGGCCGACTTGCGATATCCCTGAACGATCAAGCACCAAATATGAAAAGCGTGGACTGAAACTGAAACATGATGTACACGATCTTGCTTATACAAAGATAGAGCGCGATACCAGCCAAAGTGAGGGCGTCAGGTGGATAGCGTACTAGTTTACGAGTAAAAGCAATTCGTTGAGAAACTGAAAACCCAGGGACGTTGCTTTAATGCGCTCGCTGGATCCATCTATAAGTTGACGTTCCCTGGCGATTGACAGAAATGATTCCAAGATTGGTGGTTCGAGCCCTGTTCTCTCTCGAAACAGATCCGGAGTGAACCCTTCCGTCAGTCGCAACGCATTCATCAGGAATTCAAGCGGCAGGTCTTCTCGTCGAAGCTCGACTACATTCGTATTTGGATTGCGGAGATAATTTTCTGGTAAACGGGTTTTGTTGCTGCGAGTGACGGTATTGTGACGAGTCAACTTGCCATGAGCACCGGCACCGATGCCCAGATAGTCACCAAATTGCCAGTAATTCAGATTGTGCCTCGACTGAAATCCAGGCTTGCTGTAAGCCGATATTTCGTAGCGTTTGTAGCCATGATCAGCCAGTAAATCGAGGCCAGTTGAATAGATTTCCCACAGATGGTCGTCATCTGGCAGTGTTGGCGGATCCTTGTAGTACAGGGTATTGGGCTCAATTGTCAGCTGATACCATGAAATGTGTGTTGGATTGAGAGCAATTGCCCTCTTAAGATCCAGCATTGCATCGTTAAGGGACTGATTGACCAAACCGTGCATCAGATCCAGATTGAAGTTTTTAAATCCAACCTGTCGGGCAGTTTCGACCGAACCTAATACATCATTGCTGGAGTGAATTCTTCCGAGGCTTTTAAGTTGCTTATCACTAAGGCTTTGTGCGCCGATGCTCAATCGATTCACACCGGCATCAAGAAAACCACTGAACTTGTTGCGGTCGACGGTACCCGGGTTTGCTTCCATGGTGATTTCAACAGATGGGTCAAAGACCAGAACCTGTCTCAATCGGTTGATGAGTTTCCTGACGGCTTCCGGGGAGAACAGACTTGGTGTGCCGCCTCCGAGGAAGATGGATTTGATACGGCGATTGTTTACATAAATCAGATCATTTTCGAGGTCTGTGTTTAACGCTTCAATATAGGCTGTCTCTGGAAGCTGCTCAGAGATCTCATGNGAATTGAAGTCACAGTAGGGACACTTCTTTACACACCAGGGGAAGTGAATATAGAGCGAGAGTGGAATGGTCATAACCTGCCAAGCGNGGATNTCAGTTGTTCGACCGCTGCAGCTCGATGGCTGATTTNNTTTTTTNCCTCCGGGCTCAGTTGNGCTGAGGAAACACCNAGCGCGTCTACATAGAACAATGGATCATATCCAAAGCCTTTGTCGCCAATCTNTTTTTCAAGAATCTTCCCTTCCCATGTACCGCTCGCAATTAAAGGCATGGGATCTNTTTCGTGTCTGAGTAGTACGATGACGCATCGAAATCGAGCGGTTCTCTGAATAGAGGGCACACCCTCAAGTTCGCGNAGTAATTTCGTGTTGTTGTCGCTGTCTGTGGCAGAAGCACCNGCATAGCGAGCNGAATGGATCCCTGGTGCCCCTGANAAAAAGTCGACNTCGAGNCCGGAATCATCGGCAATTGCAGGCATTTTCGCGACNTGGCTGGCGTNTCGGGCTTTGATAATGGCGTTTTCGACAAAGGTCAGTCCTGTCTCCTGCGGGCTTTCAATATCGAAAGAACTTGCTGGCAATAACTGGAATGAGCCAGGCAGGATTTGATTTAACTCAAGCAGTTTCTTGTCATTGTTACTGGCCAGAACGATTTGCACCCTAATGCACCCTTGTAATAATGTTGGGTCGATGACAGATCGTTATGTCAGGATCGCTCATCATCTCAATATGAAGTCTGGCAGGCTGCCTGATCATGAGCGTTTCCAGAGACTGATTGGCACCCCTGTCAATACTGATACTTGTCTGTGGTACAGCGAATATTTTTAAAAGATATTTCAACAGGTGTTTGTTGGCTTTACCATTGACTGGCGGGGCTGTGTTTTTTTTTATCTTCAGGCGGTCGGGTCCGGGCTCCAACTTGACAATCGATGATTTTGAATTGATCTTAACGTGAAGCGTAAGACTGTCATCTCGCCAACTGAAAAAACCACTCACCTAAAGACCAAGAATGAGATTGGGAGGAACACCCAACATTTGTGCCAAAGGTGCGACAACCAGGATATTGTCAATGATGTTGATGAAGACAAAAACCAGAATGATTGAGAAGTCTATTCCGCCCATGGGAGGTAATAACTTACGAGCTGGTGTGCAAATAGGTTCTGTTATCTGATGAATCAAACTCAAAGCCGGATGATTTGAATAAGGAGCAATCCAACTGGATATGACCGAAATCAGTAAAGCGAAAAAGTAGATTTTGAGAATAATCGAGAAAAGACCCACTAGAACCCAGGCAACATAGATCGGCAGGAAGAACGAGTATCCGAACAACATCATGATCAGCATGACGGCGACAAGCTGAATGATGAATGCGACGGTCAGTGTGGCGAAATCAACTCCGTATACGGTTGGCAGGACAGTACGAAAGGGGCGAATCGCCGGGTCTGTAATTTTCACAATAGCCTGACAGATAGGATTGTAGTAGTCCGTGCGGGAGACCTGCATCAGAAAACGTAACATCATGACGATGGTGTAGAGGCCAAAGAACATCTGAATGATATAAACACTGGCGTTTGCAAGATTTCCTGACATTGACTTAATCCGTAATACTAAGAAAACTGATTATAGCCAAGATCACGCCCGTGATAACTCCTTTGATCGTTCGAAAGCGGCTTCGATCGCCTCGGCAAACAGCTCAGTTAATCCCGCGTCCATCAGTTTTGTGAGGGCTGCCTGGGTTGTACCGCCGCGAGAAGTAACGTTTATGCGCAATTGTTCGGTGGTGAGATCAGAGTCGATGGCCATCTGTGCAGCGCCAAGCGCTGTTTGCAGAACCAGTACTCGACTCTCATCGGCCGTCAGACCGAGTCCAATGCCTGCCTGCTGCATGGATTCCATAACCAGAAAATAGTATGCAGGACCGCTACCTGAGATCGCCGTTACGGTGTCCAGGGCTGATTCGGTGCTGAACCAGAGAACCTTACCGACAGAACCGAGGATATTCTCTGCAATGTTTCTTTGGCTATCAGTCACCCTGGTATTGGCAAACAGGCCAGTCATGCCCTGTTGCACAAGTGCAGGGGTATTTGGCATGCAGCGAATCACTGCCGTGTCTTCGCCAAGCCAGTTGTTCAGGGATTCAATGGTGATACCAGCGGCAACACTGATAAACAGCTTGTCGTCGGTCTGTCCCCTGAGGGTCTGACAGATTTCAGACATCATGCCCGGTTTGAGGCACAGGACCACAGTCTGAGAATCGGCAATAGCCTGGATATTGTCATTCGTCCTGACGACTTCTGCTGGTAACTTCTCCAGTTGGGCGGACACCGGATCTGAGGCGACTATCCTGTCTGCCTGACCGGTCTTAAGATAGCCGCCGATGAGTGCCTGGGAGATGTTTCCGGCACCGATGAATGTGGTTGAAGTCATGTCGCTACTCTTTTCGGTTTGGGTTGTGCCTGCTGTGATCTTGCAATGTATGCGTCATTAAATCCAATTACCCGCTAAAAGAACTTATTCACGGGCGCCAAAGATTGCCGTACCAATTCTCAGAATGGTCGATCCTTCTGCTATTGCTGATTCCAGATCGGCTGTCATACCCATGGAAAGCTGATCAAATTCTATTATATCAAAGGTCTGCTTGACAGATTCCTGCAGCTCTCGGAGCCTTCTAAAGGCGTCTCTTTGAGCAACTGGATTGTCGTTTGGTGCAGGAATTGCCATTAATCCTCGCAGACGGATGTTATCGAAGGTAATCATCGACTCAATCATGGCTTTTACCTCCTCAACCGGTATGCCAGCTTTGCTNGGTTCCNTGTCGAGATTCACCTGCAGCAGTACGTTAAGNGGGGGCAGTGTTGACGGCCGCTGATCATTGAGCCGGCGAGCAACCTTGAGGCTGGCGATGGTATGAACCCAATCAAAATGTTCTGCGATAGGTCGGGTTTTGTTGGATTGAATGGCGCCAATGAAATGCCAGATAACGGGCCGGTGGTTCGGGGTTTGTTCGATCACGGATATTTTCTCAAGCGCCTCCTGCAGGTAGTTCTCACCAAAATGGCGCTGATTGCAGTCCAGCGCTTCAACGACCATTGCTGCGGATTTGGTCTTACTCACTGCAAGAAGTTCGATTTCAGCGGGATCACGAGAAAAGCGTTGACAGGCCTGCGAGATCCTCTGTCTGACGCTGGCGAGATTACTTTGTATTAGGCTGCTGGACATGGCTTATCATGAAACGATGGTTTATTGCTCTATTCGATAATACTATTACGCCTTAAGCACACTAAGTCGATTTCTAGAATCTTTCTGCACAGGAACCAACTAAATGGATATTACAGAATTATTGGCCTTTAGTGAGAAACAAGGTGCGTCGGATCTACATCTGTCTGCCGGCTTACCCCCCATGATACGTGTTGACGGCGATATTCGGCGAATCAATTTGCCTGCTTTGGACCACAAAGAAGTGCACTCGTTGATATATGACATCATGAATGACAAGCAACGAAAGGAATTTGAAGAGTTTTTTGAATGCGACTTTTCCTTTGAGGTCCCTGGTGTTGCGAGATTCAGGGTTAACGCCTTCAATCACAATAGGGGCTCTGGGGGTGTATTTAGAACTATCCCGGCAAAAGTACTGACAATGGATGACCTGGGTATGGGTGAGGCCTTCAGAAGCATCGCGGAAACTCCCAGGGGATTGATTACGGTTACCGGTCCCACAGGTTCTGGCAAAAGTACAACACTGGCAGCCATGATGGATTACGTCAATGACAGCCGTTATCAACACATCCTGACAGTTGAAGATCCGATTGAGTTTGTGCACGAGTCCAAGAAATGTCTTGTAAACCAGAGGGAGGTGCACAGGGACACCCTTGGCTTCAACGAAGCGTTGCGTTCAGCATTGCGTGAAGACCCGGATATTATTCTGGTTGGGGAGATGCGAGATCTCGAAACCATTAAACTCGCGCTCGAAGCAGCTGAAACGGGTCATATGGTGTTCGGCACTTTGCATACGTCTTCTGCTGCGAAAACCATCGACCGGATTATTGATGTATTTCCTGCATCCGAGAAAGACATGGTCCGATCGATGTTGTCTGAATCCCTGCAGACGGTAATTTCACAGACGCTTTTGAAAAAAGTCGGCGGCGGTCGGGTTGCCGCTCACGAGATCATGATCTGTACTCCTGCGATAAGAAATCTGATCCGGGAATCCAAAATTGCGCAGATGTATTCGGCGATACAGACCGGTGGTCAGATAGGTATGCAAACGTTGGATCAGTGTTTGCAAGGGCTGTTGGAGAAGAACCTGATCAGTAAGGAAGCTGCGCGTGAAAAAGCGAAAATCCCTGGAGACTTTGCTTAAAACCAGCTCAAGGGCTGCTCTCCTTTGACGGAAATCCCAGATCATTGATTTTGACGAGTTGCTGAAGGTTGTTGTTGACCGGTCCGCATCATCTCTACACTCTAGGAGAGACCTTTTACGACAGTGCACTGACGTCAGCGGGTTCTGCCAACGATTTAAGACTTATGATCAAGCTCGCGAGATATGCACCACAAGATACTGCGAGTAGCGTCGCAGGCCTGTTTCTCGAGTCGA
>PBRC01000041.1 GCA_002725285.1 Gammaproteobacteria bacterium
GTTGCGGGGTCCGGACAATTTGTGATCTACGATAATACCTACTCAGTGACGTGTGATAGTGGAGTGTACGAGCCAGGTGTTTATGTAGGCTTAACCCCGCCTGATTCAAATTGGGGAGCTTATGTGAGGCCCTCTGAGACCTGCAAAATGAAGACGGGACCGCGGCCTTCTGATGGTACAGGCGTGGTTGAAGTTATCGTATGTCCAGTTCTTTCTGACGAAGCTCCAGGGCGCATTGATACCACGTCAGATCGTCCTCTTTTTGATGGAGAGCTTGATCCTCGTTTTGTTGACTCGACCGTCCACGTTTCACCCGGACGACTAGATGGTAGTAATATTGCTGATAGCCCAGTAGATGATGGTTTGACGGATGGATCCGGCACTGAATTCAGCGGCTGTGGTTCAGGTGACATGCCTACTTCCACATCTTGCTCGGTTTCTGGTAGCGGCTGGCAGAGCGTGAGCAATACATTGTCAGAGGCTTCTTGTCAGCTGGGATATACCGATGCCGTTGCGGGGTCCGGACAATTTGTGATCTACGATAATACCTACTCAGTGACGTGTGATAGTGGAGTGTACGAGCCAGGTGTTTATGTAGGCTCAACCCCATCTGATTCAAATTGGGGGGCTTATGTGAGTGCCTCTGAGACCTGTCAAATGAAGACTGGAGTTCATCCTAGTACTGGCGCACACGTAGTAGAACGTATCGTGTGTCCATCTCCTTAAGAGCAGATTGTTCACTGATCGATCAGGCCGGCTTTTGCCGGCCTGTTTTTGTTTTTGACTCAGTTGCTAGTGATCAGAGAGTTCCCGCGAGCTGCTAATTCTCGGCGGAATGCCCTTTCGAATTCTGGGTAGTATTGGATGACCTCGTAGTAGTAGCGGGCCACGTCACGGTCAATCAAGTGATAACTGTTGGCTAAATCTTCTGCGGTCGGGAACATAATCTGTCTACCTTCCCGGAACGCTTTCAAAGTTAAGGGCATGCCTTTATTTAGCGCTAGGACTTTCTTCATAACCAGAACACCCTGTAGGACCTCTAGTGAACTAGCGCCCCGATTACCAGATAGTTGAACGTCAGAAAGCAGAATGCTAGCTCGCAAAGGGATACCCGATTCGTTCCTTGGATTTGCTTTGATGAGTTGACGGGTGAAGAATTCACTGGAAGTAATATTAATATCCAGGCTTTCAAGGGTGGCCAGCGGTTGCACGAACGGATGCTCTGGTGTGCTCTCGCGCTGGAGATCGATAGAAATTAGAATATCACTCGTACCAGGCTGCCAATGGTTGCTCAGGATTTCTGTCGTGAAACCGCTTTCATTAGCCGCATCTGGTGCGTTCTTGAAGAGAATAATGCGATCTATTGGAATGTGGTCCGTAAATTCTGTCTTATGCACAATTTCCCAGATCATCCGCCTTACTAATATTTCTTCGCCTGGGACTTGGTCTTTGAGGCCCTCGAGAAGGATTCGTTGACTCAGGTCTGCAGTCAACGATATGGCACTTTCGAGTCTCGTCCTTTCTTTCCGATAGTAATCGGAGTCGTACACGAACCGAAGGTCGAAAACATCATCTGCCTTGATTCGATAGGCATTCCTAAACAGGATGTTGCCAAAAGAGTTGAACGCGTCCGAATCCTGAGGGAGCAGATAGCTGAAGCTCTTCTCATCGAGGGGCATGACATGAGGGGTTAATACAATAATCACCTCTTTCTTTATTTGATCATGGTTTTTTCGGGTAAAGACTCGACCAAAGATTGGTATTTTGGATAAGAGCGGAACTCGTGAGACTACATCTCTGGAATCGGTAGATATCAGTCCACCAATAATAAATGGGGTGTTATCGCCAACACGAACAAAAGTCTGGACCTGTCGATTATCTATGGTTGGTGCAACAAAAACTTCTTGATTGCTTGAAGGATTTTGGCTGATGGAACTAACGATGGTTTCGACCTGCATAGTGACATCTGAACCATCCTCATTGAGCCGTGGACGAAGATTGAGCACAATGCCAACTGGAAAGTAGTCGACGGCCGAGATGATGCCGGCATTCGTTGCTGTCGATTTAACGACAGGTACTTGCTGTCCGATCTGGATTCGTGCTTGCCTGCCATCGAGTACGAGCACTGATGGGCTGCTTAAGATCTCAGCGTCTCCACTAGCAACTAGAGCATTTAGGCGCAGTTGTAGGTAATCAGAAGCCTCATACCCTGAGTCAGTAAACGAAAAAGTAAAGGGTTCGGTCGAGCCATCAAGGCTTCGAGAGAAATCTGTGCTGAATTTTCCTTCCGAGGCCACTATATCCAGGCCAAGGTTGCTGAGTTTTTCAGTACTGACCTCGATCACTAGGGCCTCAATGATAATTTGTCGGGCAGGTCTATCGATTTGCTCTCTGAGAAGTGTCAATAGCTTCGCCACGGCTTTGGGATTATTCTTATCGTAAACTAGAAGTAATCTCTGCTGGGGGTCGCCAGAAGTACTGTGGTGAAGATAGGTCCCTCCAATATCAGGGACAGCGGTATATTGGGAACTCCGCTGATCGAACTTCTGGGCTTGTTGTCTGGTTACGGCACCCGGGAGCTTGTCCATTAAACTGGTTTTTGTTGAATCGGGAAGCTTCACAATAACTGGTAGCTTCCAACCGCCGCTTTGCCTTGGGTTGTAATACTTGTCAAACAGTGAGTCTCCTGGCCCTGTAGCATATTCGATGGTGCTATAACCGAGAGCCTTGAGCAGAGCAATTGCGCGGTCAGCCTGTAAATAACTCAGGTGATACATCTGATAGGCCAGGGCATCAGGTTCTGGGTGTTCCATGATAGTTATTTCGCGCTCAACTATGCTGATTAAACTCTTCTTGGCGTCGACCATCTGCCGTTCAGCGATGCCTCCGTTTCCCTTTAGATAGAGATCAAGCCGGCCTTCGAACCCGGGTATCACACCGACTTCAAGAACAGCTTCGGTCTTATTCTCCTTTGATGAAGTCAGAGCTAGCCACCTGCGGTAGAGGAAGTCAGCATCGAGTGGCGTCTGCGGAACCTCTATGGGCAGAGCATCCATTTCGATTTGCAGTTGCAGTGCATATCGATCGATTAATCCAGTTGACGCTTTAAGATCTGTGCTCGGCGCACCGACGATAATAGATCTCCTGGTTTCAAGCTGAGATGTTTCGCCGTGCGCTTTATCTATGCCCGCGATGACCGTTATGATGGTTGTGGTCAAAAGACCAGTGACAACAAAGGGTATAAATTTGTTAAACATAGCAACGTTGTTTCCCGTCAAAGCATATGAAACAGAATTGACCTAATTAATAAGAAAGACTTCTGATAACTTAGCCTTAATAGCAGGAGTCTCATAGGAGCAATAATAACGAGAAGTGGGTTAAAGATATACGCCGCCGTATCCGTAAAAAGTATTCCTCAGCCTCCGAGGCGGCTTTCACGTACGCAAGAAGACGAAACTGGCATATATCCAAAGCAGAGCAGCTGCGGCACTAAAGATGCCTATACCTCTAAGTGCGTTGCAGCTAAGAAGGTCTAACAGGACAGTTACCAGATTTTGACACTAGGAATGACCATCATCAGACTACGATCTGCAACAATGATTAGACCGAAAACTATAACCAATGGGCAGGTTTTGAAAAAGGGATCCGGTGGTGTTGAATTGCCTCTAAAAATGACCCATCTACCCCCTTAATTTGCATCGAATGTTGACCAGTTCTTACAGAGAGGCTTCAGCCAGATGAGCATAGGAATCATTAACGGCCTATTCAGAGAAACCTGCAAGTAAGATTTGATAGCTACAGGGCATTTTCCATAGCACGTGATTTTGGAAGATCAGGATGTTTTTCAGCAGTGTATCCGGAACCTGTCACTGCGCATGTGTCACTGCGCAGGTAATGATCACTTCATAATTCATAAAACTCCTTTGTTAGTTACCCATGCATGCACATTGTTGATTTGTTCAGTACCTTTCATCAAAGCGGCGATAGTGTGAGAAAGGCGAAATAGCTTTTCCTGGTCACATCTATATACGATGTCAGAATTCAGCTAAATCAAATTTTACGTACTAAATCCAATTATTATTTTAAAGGTTTTTGTAATTGCACAATTCCTTTTCCGGCATAGTCGGGAATATGCAGATTCTGATGCCCATTCCAGATTTCTGTAAGTTTTTCATGCAGCATTTTTTCCATTGGGCAAGCCTGACCTACGTTTGTCTCTACGTGCAGCAGCATGTGTTCACTAGTTGCCGGGATTTCTCCGGATTCCGGATGAATCATCATGTGGACAATCCGAAAGCGTTTTTCATCAAAACCGAGTAATTGGGTTTCCACCGAAAGCGATTCACCGCCTGCAACTTCACGTAAATGCCGAATGTGTGTTTCCACAGTGTAAAAGGAAAAACCTTCCGAACGGTACTCTTCATCCATACCGATAAACTGTAAAAACGCATCGGTGGTATCCCCGAAAACTTGCAGATAACGGCTTTCAGTCATGTGACCGTTGTAGTCAAGCCAGTCCGGACGAACTTTGGAATCGTGCANTCGCAAAGGCTTTGAGTAATCTGCGTCACCGGAGGCGACAGCGGAATGTGCTTTTTTGTAAAGCAGTTCCTCGTATTCTTTGAGAACTGCACCCACGCCCCAATCCTGGAGTTTAAGACCCTGCATGATGGCAACCAGATTATTGTCACGAATTCGCTCCAGATCACGAATCGAATGTTTACCGGACTGCTGGTCTGATTGTTCCACGATTTTGTCAATTAATTCNTGATTCAATTCTGGAACATCTGTCAGTTTGCTCCATGGCCATTGCAGCGAGGGGCCAAATTGTGAAAGAAAGTGACGAATCCCTGCCTTACCTCCGGCAATTCGGTAAGTTTCAAACAATCCCATTTGCGCCCAGCGCAATCCGAAGCCGAAACGAATCGCATCATCCAATTCTTCTGTGGTGGCTACATCATCACAAATCAGCCAAAGCCCTTCCCTCCACACTGCTTCCTGCAAACGGTCCGCAATAAAGGCATCAATTTCTTTACGCAAAATCAAGGGTTTCATCCCAATATCCTGGTAAAATTCCGCGGCACGTTTTTTCGACTCAGTTGAAGTTAGCTCACCTCCGCAAATTTCAACTAAAGGCAAAAGATATACAGGATTGAAGGGATGGCCGACCAAGAAACGTTCCGGATTCTTCATTCCTTTTTGCAGCAAAGAGGGTTTTAGTCCGGAAGTGGAGGAACAAATAACCGCTGTTTCCGGAGCATGTTGGTCAATTTCATTCAAAACCGAACGCTTCAAATCAGGATTCTCCGGAACACTTTCCTGAATAAACGAAACACCTTGAACCGCATTTTCAATAGTATCGACAAACTCCAAGGTTCCCGGTTTAACCAACGGTGCCATTGTTAATTTTGAATAGGCGCGCTCAGCGTTGGAGAGCATTTCTTTCAGGTTTTTCTCCGACAATGGAGATGGGTCATGGACTTTTACGCTCATGCCGTTCAGCAGCAATCGTGCGGCCCAGCCTCCTCCTATAACCCCAGCGCCAATGACTGCTGTTATTTTGATTTCCTCACCCATCGTCTTCAACAAACAAGAATTCTGCTATAAGGTAAAATGGTGCCTGCTTGATTGCAATAAATGGTGCAATGCGACTCCAATCATTACTAATCAATTATTACTAATAATGCACCATTTGATTTGATACCTGTAGATTTCTCCGAAGAGGGCGTGAATGCTTCCTATGCTCACACAGGCGACATAAACGTGTACAGTTCAAGTCTGAATAAAAACAATAAAACGTTTGGGGTGACAATGTCGAAAAGCACGCTGGTAAATCCCTATAGCAGCACGGTCACACGATACTACGCGGTGGGGGTGTTGACTCTCGTCTACACATTCAACTTCATTGACCGGCAACTGCTCGCGATTCTACAGGAATCGATCAAGATAGATCTGAACCTCATGGACTGGCAATTGGGGTTGTTGACCGGTTTCGCGTTTGCGCTGTTTTACGTCACGGCTGGTATCCCAATCGCTCGCTGGGCAGACCGCAGTAACCGTCGCAACATCATCGCGCTGGCTGTCGGCATTTGGAGCCTGATGACCGCCATCAGCGGTCTCGTGCAGAACTATGCCCAACTTCTATTAGCTCGTGTGGGCGTAGGCGTTGGCGAAGCGGGGGGCAGCCCACCGGCGCACTCCATTATCTCCGACATCTTCCCTCCTGAGAACCGCGCTGGTGCTCTCGCGTTTTATTCTATGGGGGTCAATTTCGGCATACTTTTCGGTTTTCTCGCTGGTGGATGGTTGAACGAGATTTTCGACTGGCGAGTCGCCTTCTTGGTCGTAGGTCTACCGGGCATCCTGGTCGCCCTCGTTGTGCGCTTCACACTTCAGGAACCGATTCGCGGCCTATCAGAAAATCGCGAAGCGACCGAAGAATCCAACGTGCCTTTTACCGACGTCTTGAAATTGCTTTGGAGCCGCCTATCTTTTCGACATATGGCATTCGGCGCGGCGCTCAACGCCTTTGCGGGCTATTCGACCTCTAACTGGACGGCGTCTTTTATGATCCGTAGCCATAACATGAGCACCGGAGAACTCGGCACCTGGCTTGCCGGTATTATGGGCCTGGGCGGCGCAATAGGGGTCTTTTGTGGTGGTATTATCGCTGAGAGACTCGCCCTTAAAGATATTCGCTGGTACATGCGACTACCGGCACTCACAGGTGTCGTCTGCGTACCCTTTATGGCTGCAACCTACCTGGTAGATAATGCCTATACCGCCTTGATCGTCTCCATCGTGCCAGGCGTCCTGTTTAATGTTTATCTCGGCAACACGCTGGCAATAACCCACGGCTTGGTAGGACTGCGCATGCGCGCGCTGGCATCGGCGATCCTTTTTTTCATTCTCAACATTATCGGTTTGGGCATCGGACCCTGGCTAACAGGCTACCTAAGCGATCTTCTGTTCCCCACCTTCGGCGACGAATCGTTGCGTCATGCCATGCTCTACCTCTTACCTGCAGCTATGGCGTGGTCTGCTACACATCTCTATCTCGCATCACGCCACCTGGAAGGGGATCTCGCCCGCGCGCCAGACTAGACAAAGAGCCAGGTAGTTAGTGATAGTATTTTGCTGTTTTATATTCCGTGGAAGGTGAGGGGTCGTAGTGAGATGGCACCACTGGCTGCACAGAGGACTTAAAGGGCTGGTCAGGCGCAAGGGAGGAATACGACGCTACTACATTTACATCTTAAGGCAACTGGGTATTCCCTGACCCCGCCGTAAATGTCCGCTGCTGCACTATCATATTCGCCGGGCCCCGCTGAATTCATCCTGATGCGTCGTCTAATTTCTCTTCACTCAACTCTGCCGACTCTTGTAAGTCAGCCGCGGTAAATTCACAACCACATTCAGCGCCCAGCGCAATCAACGGCTCGGCGTCTATCTCTTCACCAATCTTTGTCTGTAGTTCTTCATCCTCTCCTACCTGATTCATAAACTGTTCAAGATTCCCTTTGCTCATGATGGTTCCTGTACTCCAGTAGAAACTGTACAGTAAAATGACGAAGTGTCGGTCAATCGACTGGATTCCATTAAGACTGGGAAACGACCTTATGAATAACTCACTATGGATAAATGTAAAGTTACTCCGGTTAATATTAACTGGAGTGATTGTTTGGATCGCCGCTGGCGGTGTGGTCAATGCGGATCACCATCTAGGCGATGAAGGCGTTACGGCAGCAATCAAAGCAGTGAACCAAAAACTGATGGACTGCATGAACTCTGGTGATGCAGCATGTGCGGCTATGCTTTACACCACCGACGCGGTCTACATGGCACCCAACGCTGAGCCATTGAAAGGAAAGGATGCTATCGGGGACGGTATGGTCGGCGATGGAACATTTTTCGTGCAGTTAATATCAGATGAAGTAGAAGTGTATGGTGATACAGCCTCAGAACTAGGTACGTACGTCACAGAGACTAAAGATGGCCAGCACCTTGACCATGGTAGTTATGTAGTCATCTGGAAACAAACGGAAGATGGCTGGAAGTTGCATTGGGACATCTTCAACACCAACATGGCTGGTAACTAATTGGCTTAGTCGGGTTTGATAATATAAAGGGCTAGTTTGATCGGCTAGCCCTGAGCATTACGATTGATCATAGGAACTGCGATTCGTATTAGTCCTTGTTCATAAAGTATTTCAAAAAACCAATCGAGCCTCGTTTGCATTTTGTCCATCCCAACCTGCATATCGACCAGCTCCTGACGCACCTCCATAACTAACAACCAGGCCCCTGCCGCAATCGTTATAAGAACAACCCTGGTACATGCGTATGCTTTCAACTGACAGGACGGATAGCACTCTTTTTGGTACGGCGTTGGAGTAGGGCGGTAGGTGGAACAAGAACGAATAGGCGCGCTAATTCCTAATAGTGCTATAGTAAATGGCCTGTAGCTATCAAATCTTACTTATATTTTTTACATGTGGGTCATATGACCGACGCGGAAGGTGTTGAGTTCCTATACTATGGCCAGGTAACAGAAAAAACCTGGCGGTGTTGTTTAGGGTAATTTGTTTCTTGGTCTTTCGAAAGAATGGCTACTTCTGATAAAAAACGTAGTCACTATGATATTGCACCTACTACTCTTTCTAACAGGTTTCTCTGAATAAGGCGTAAATGGTTCCTATACTCAGTTTAGATCAATAAAGGAGAATTAAAGTGAAAAAAATATTTCTAGTAGCTATCAGTTTAGTATTGTTGAATCCGGCTCAACTTTACGCTGGTGATAAAGAAGATTTAATCGAACAGATAAAACAAAATTGGGTTAATACTTCCAATAGAACGGTTGATACGCCCACGGTACATCCGAATGGGACGTGGCGGGCAAGCTCTGAAGGCGGTCTATGGGAATTTCAAACCCTTAAAGAAGCACAATCACAAGCAGGAGCCAATAAGAATACCCTTAATGCCAGACCTCATCATATTGAGGTGACCATTGTGGGTAAGAATAAAGATGTAACCTACGCCAATTACTACCTTGTAGGTAAGATAACTGGTCCAGATGGAAAAGTGATCGTGGAGAATTATAGAACAAGAGCATCGCAAGCTTTTGTTAAAGAAAACGGTAAGTGGAAATCGATTGGAGAACATTTCAGCCCATTATACGGTGGATCTGGTGTGATTTTTGATCTTGACTAAAAAGTTCAGATCAATAAATAAAGGAGAATTAAAGTGAAAAAAATATTTCTAGTAGCTATCAGTTTAATATTGTCGAATCCGGCTCAACTTTACGCTGGTGATAAAGAGGATTTAGTCAAACAGATAGAACAATATTGGGCTAATTGGTCCAATAAAACGATAGATATATCCACTGTACATCCGGATGGAAATTGGGCGGCAAGCTCTCAAGGTGGTCTATGGAATTTTCAAACTCCTAAGGAAATGCAATCAAACTTACAACGTGACAAGAATACCCTTAATGCCAGGCCCCATCATATTGAGGTGAGCATTGTGGGTAAAAAGAAAGATGTGGCCTACACCAATTACTACCTCATAGGTAACGTAACTGGTCTGGGTGGAAAAGTGATCGCAGAGAATTATAGAACAAGAGCATCGCAAACTTTCGTTAAACAAAATGGTAAGTGGAAATCGATTGGAGGACATTACAGCCCATTGTACGGCGGATCGGGCGTGATTAATGATCTCGACTAAACAGCTTAGATCAATTGCACTGAGCCGCTAGCTGAAGGAGTAGTCGACATGAGGGGCCTTTGGCACGGTATATCAGGGCGTACCGGTCATTTGGAACGTATAGAACAATGTGGAAATCGGGTGGTGGTGACGGCGTACAGAACAATTCATGATTTTCGCGTAGATGGAACATTAAGAAACGGAGCGAGAGATATTGGTCCAGCTTGTAATAACTTCAGGACTGCGAATCACTTTGATGATGGGGTGATGTTCTTCAGACTCTTTAATTTGTTTGATGCGGTTACTCGTAGGCTGAGCGGGGAAGAAATGATTTTTGCTTTCATTGATGGCATTGAAACCCGCACGAAAAAAATTTGTCATTACCCCATTGATGGTTAGGGTAGATTAAAATACTGAGACCAGGTTTGGCGGTGTCGGCAAGGACGCTACTAGTGCAGTGCGTGCACTTGGGTAGGATATTGGCAGGGTATGAAGTTATGGGATTCCTGGTAGATAGACTTCGATTAACAGAATCGACTCGTCGAATTCGAAAATCTGAGGAGGGATGGAATGATGGGCAGATTGATCTCGATGGAGAGCGTCAGTAGGCACTGGGCGATCCGCGTCGGAGCAGGTTTTCTTTTCCTGGTAATGGTCGGTTATGCCATTCGTAGCTACTTTTTACCCGAGCTGACGGTCGTTGTGTTTCTTCAGCATGCGGAGTCTGTGGACTGGTTACCTGCCACGCGAAACCCACTCTTTGAAGGTGGTCGAGTGGAATTTGCGGCGCATGATCTTGTGCAGCTCGGCGGGGAAGACTTGGGAGAGTGGCATGAGGTGGCGACCGTTAGTTTCGAAGATGAAGTGTCTTATCAGGTATTCCTTGCGCGTATAGATGCACAGCAAAACCTGGCGCGATATCACTTGTTGAGGGTAGAACCAATGGCGCCGGAATTGCACTTCCTGACAAATCTCCGCCTACGGAGCTTTCTGGATGACGATACGGTTGAGGTTGGGGCACGAGCTCCGATGGAGTCAGTGGTTCCGGACCCACGCTACGCACAGCGTTGGACCGAGCTCTTTACTGGATCTTATCGGGATGAACTCTTGTTGCTCAACCTCATTACTTTCAACGAATCACCCGACATCCTCGATGACGAACAAGGTGTCGATGCGGACAGTGAAGAAGTCTTCGACCGCTACAAGGAGAAAGCTTTCCGGGTGCTAGGGAGGATGGGTGCCCAAATAAGTCAGGTGGGCAGTATCGACAGCGTCGTGGTCGGACCTGATGCGCGTAAATATGATACCTACGGTTTTGCCCACTACCCTTCGGTCCCGGCGTTTGAGGTTGTGTTCACTGCAAAAGAAAGGGTGGACGCTCAAGTTCACCAACGTGCGGCCCTGAGTGCCGAAAGCTCGATGGGCTACTGGGCCAAGCCTTATGACGAATTCAGGTTGCGACCTAAATGACGGGGTTACAGGATGAGAGAGCTGATTTTGATCGCGTCTTTGCTACTTCTGGCTGGGTGTGAAGAGGTCTACCAAGGTCCACTTCAGGAACGACAGGGGGAAGGGGCTGGGTAGGCGCTGGCACGAGAACGGACAGACTCTCGGATGAATCTAAAGGCGTTCGACCATGCGGCTTTACTCAGTTTCGATTCATTGAACCTGTTATCTATTTTGTCAGGATTTATTCGGGCGTTATTGGATCTATCTCAGTCCTAAAATACAATCACGTAAAAAGCAGAGGGGGAGTTCAGACATGAGATTCCGAATGTCAACCATAGGATGTAAACGATAAAAGTATTGCTTTCTCTTGCCATACTATTTGACCGCACTCACACGCGGTTTCTTTTTTTTTGTTGGTTTATTCTGTAATTCGCCAACGATTTCCGTAAGTTTCGCGAGTTGCTCCTGGATATCGGTGAGGGTGGCTTTCTCCTCGGGAACCGGATCAATTCCCTTGGCGCATTGATAAGCCTGCTGCAGGAGGTGGCCGCTATCCCTTTCTTCGGCGATAAATCTGCCAAGTAAAGCTGCTGTATGAGGATCAATGCTCTTATCCGCTAGCAATTGCAGAAGCTGGTCTTCGCCTTCCTGCTCTTTTTGACCAATACCTAGCTTCTCGAATTTCTCAACATCGTCCAAATCGGACTGTACAATTTTCATGGTTTTCTTGAATTTCGGATCTTCCCTTTCCTGCAAACCGTAACCCAGTTCACACATGCGTTTTTCAAAACTTGCAGCGTGTTCTGCTTCCCGTAACGATACAGTCTTGAGCATACCGGACAGTTCGGCATTCCTTGTCTTCAATGCCCAGGCGTCAAGAAACTCGAAACCTCGACGTTCGCCATTAACAATTGCGTTAAGTGTGCCGAGGAAGCTTGGCTTATTAGATGAACTCATGATAAATCCTCTGTAGTGACGACGATATCATATACTCGCTATTGCCGATTGGCATCCTCTTCCTTCAAACGGATGCGGCTGGTGTTTTCCGGGTGTCTACCGTTTCTACCACAGTAGAATTCCCGAATTCGATCCATATCCTGACGCACGTTCCCCGTCGGGATCAAGGACACACCCAGGCATGCAACTTTCTCTTTGTAATCCAGATAACCACAAACGATCGGTATCTGTGCAGCCAGTGTTATTTGGTAAAAACCGGATTTCCAGTAGTCTGTTTTTGAACGTGTTCCTGCAGGTGGGATGATCATGGTGAATTGATCTGAACTATTGATGATATCGGCAATGTACTTGACCATGTTGTTGCGCTTGGATCGATTGACCGGAATTCCCCCCAGGTATTTAAGAAATGGGCTAAGGATAAGAGGGAAAAGGCTATCTTTGCCCAGCCAATTGATGCTCATGCGAAAACTGTAAGCAGCAGCGAAGAGATAAAGGAAATCCCAATTACTGGTGTGCGGAGCGGCGATGACAACCATTTTCCGACTCTCTGGTAGATTGCCTTCAATTCTCCATCCCGTAAGCTTCATCACCACCTTACCGAGGACGAACGCGAAAAGGTTACATCGTCTGGCATTGTGTTTTGTCCTATCCATATGTATCCACTATGTGACGTCAAACTATATGGTACCACCTGGCCATTATTGCTAAGAAACACTTCTGCTAATTTAAACTTAAGCAGAGGAGTTTCAAATGAGCATGCCGCAGCTGTCAAAGTTTACTTGCAGATTTCTCGGAATAGGGCGTTAATGGTTCCTATACTCAGAAAGTACCCTGAGGCGTGTCTGCCTCCCATCTACAGCCAATATACGTGCGTTTGATTACTGTTGATAATGATTAAATGAAACGCCTCTGGCTAAAATAAAGGAGAGTGAAATGAATAGTGCAGTGATTGGAGGAGTGGTTGTAGTAATGATTGTTTTAATCGTTGCTATTGCTTCCAAACAGAACAAAAAAGGTGATGATTAACACTCAATAGGTCATCAGCCCATATGGGACCACTAACCCTGTAGCCATCAAATCATACTTGCAGGTTTCTCAGAATAGGGTGTTAATGATTCCTATACTCAAGGAACCATTCACGCCCACATAGGAGAATGCAGTATGGCCAATGAGCGTGCAATAGTCATAACCGGAGCATCAACTGGAATCGGCAAGGCCTGCGCCCTTCGTCTGGCAGAGGCGGGTTTTTATGTTTTTGCCGGGGTGAGAACGGAGACCGATCGTGATTCGTTGCGCCGTGAAAGCAAAAAAAGGCTCACGCCCTTGATTCTGGATGTGTGTAATGAGGATCAAATCAGGCAGGCAGTGAAAACTGTAGAGGCGGCAAAGGAGTACACGCTGTTCGGTTTGCTTAACAACGCGGGCCATGGCGCCCCAGGCCCCATGGAACTGGTACCCATTGCGGAGACCCGCGAGATATTTGAGGTAAACGTGTTGGGGAACGTGGCGGTCACCAAAGCATTTCTTCCTCTTCTTCGCAAAACAAGGGGTCGTATCGTGAACATGGGCTCGTTTGCGGGCCGTTTTGCCCCGCCGGGCATGAGTGGGTATGCTGCCTCAAAGGCTGCTTTGGAGGCCATTTCCGATTCCCTGCGGGTAGAGTTGTGGTCCTTTGGGATCACTGTTTCCATCATGGAACCTGCAACCGTGGACACCCCGATCTTTGAGAAAGGTGCAAAGGTACAGAAGCAGAGGCTGATGGGAATCGCCCCGGAGGTCCAAACGCTCTACGCGCCGCTTAGCGAGTTTCTTCTCAACAAAGCCAGCAACCCGGGAGGCATCAGCCCCGACCACGTGGCAAAGGTGGTGGTGCATGCCTTTACTGCAAGAAGAATGAAACCCCGCTATCTCATAGGGGGGGAGGCAAAATTCATTTCAATTATCGGACAGCTGCCCACGAAAATTCGAGACTTCTTTGTGCATCGAACCGTCTATGGCCCAACGGTCAATTAAGTATAAGAGGAAACATCAAAAAAGACGGAAAACAAAACGCTCTCTGGGAGTTCTTCGATCTAGACGGAAACTTGACTCTGACAAGTACATGGAAGAACTGAGAATTTGTCGAAAACTAATGAAGACCGCAGATTACGCCAATGACATTTTTAGCGTTTGCTGTAGTCGACAGTAAACCAGGTTTCCGGTGTAATCGACACGACGATACTATCACCCCCGGCGTCGCTGGAACCTTCGGCGTAAGCCTTTCCTCCTTCGGTGCCCAGATACCTTGTTGCCATATGGAGTAACTGGCCTTCGCCCGTTGCTGTTGTAGCAAACGGCCCTTCTATGGATACATATTGATAGGGCGCAGCTTCTGTCTGTACGCAGAGACTGATGCGGGACGCATTTTTTAACAGCTTTCCTTTGATCGACGAGTTACCGGTGATCATCCAGACCACGCCACCGGGTTCGTAGTCGTACCAGATCGGAACCGTCAGCGGGCCTTTTTCCTTCCGGGGAATGCTGACAATTCCAACATGGAGGTCTGCTAAAAAAGCCTCTCGTTGGTCCGTGGACATCGCAAGTGACATGTTTGTTCCTCTTTAAATTAGTGGTAGCCGAGTTTAATCTAACACCGTCTCTATCTAACGCAAGGGCCTAACCCAAGATATGGCGCGAAACAGCTTCGGCTTCTGAAAAACCCGCCGGTAGATTTGCTATGCTGACTATTCCGTCGCCACCACAAGCTGACATGACCAGTATCCAAAACCCGTACAAGCGCACACATACCTCTCTCTCCGGGGACTGGCACTATATCGTTGATCCTTATGAAACCGGCTTCTACGACATGTTTGGTGGTGAAAATAACTTTGGCTACTTTCGCAACCTGACGCCCGAGGACCACTGGGCATCGGAGTACAATTTCTCTGCGAGTCCAACCTTGAAAGTTCCCGGTGACTGGAATACCCAGGAAGACAAACTTTTCTGGTATGAAGGTACGCTCTGGTATTTCCATGAACTACCGGAGAGCAAAGCTATTCATAACAGATTGTTCTTACGGTTTGGAGGAGCCAACTACGACAGCATTGTTTGGGTGAATGGGCAGGAAGTTGTTCGTCATACGGGAGGTTTTACACCATTTGAGGCTGAAGTGACTCAGCTCCTTCAGCAGGGAATCAAGAACTTTGTAGTAGTAAAGGTCAACAACGAACGACTGAGAGATGGTGTGCCCACCAAAAATACCGACTGGTGGAACTATGGTGGTATCACCCGGGAAGTTTTACTGGTTGAAACACCAGAAGTTTTTGTTCGAGACTATTTCTGCCAGCTGGACCCGAAAGCCCCAGAACAGATCAAAGGTTTTGTGCAACTGGATGGCAACCCAACACCCACCGAAGTCACTATCAACCTTACCGAGCTGGACATTACGCATGTGGTAACCACTGACTCCCAGGGTTTCGCGGGTTTCAGCTTTTTGGCAGATACCGAACGCTGGTCCCCGGAATCACCGAAACTTTACGACCTGGTAATCTCCATCGCAGGAGATCAAATCAAGGACAAGATTGGTTTTCGTACCATTGAAACCCGAGGTGAGGACATCTTGTTGAACGGGGAGCCCATCTTCTTAAAAGGCATCTCTCTTCACGAAGAATCCATTGGCGAGACGGCCAAGCGGGCTAATTCAGAATCTGAAGCTCGCCAGCTGTTCGATGAGGTTAAAGCACTGGGCTGCAATTACGCAAGGCTTGCCCACTATCCACACAATGACCACATGGCGAGAATGGCTGACGAGAAAGGTGTGCTCCTCTGGTGTGAAGTACCTGTCTACTGGTCTGTCAACTGGGAAAGTGAAGAAGTCCTGGACAATGCGCGAACTCAATTAACCGAGATGATTGTGCGCGATCGCAACCGCACCAGCATCATCCTTTGGTCTATAGCCAACGAAACTCCAGTTTCGGATGCACGTACCAAATTTCTTATCGAATTAAACACAACCGCAAAAACCCTCGATCCCACCAGACTGACGACAGCTGCCATGTTTATGCGACCGGACAAGCTTGAAGAGGATGGCCGTACACTACGCACCTACACGCTTGACGATCCTCTTGCGGACCACCTCGATGTATTGGGCTGCAATCAATACCTGGGCTGGTATTACACCAAGGTATCAGACATTGCCAACTCAAGGTGGGTATCTGACAAAAACAAACCACTGCTCATGAGTGAATTTGGCGCCGGTGCACCCAAGGGAAAGCGGGGTGGACCTGAAGACCGATGGACCGAGGACTACCAGGTAAGTGTCTATGAGGCGCAGCTGTCGATGATGGAGGACATTAGTTTTATTCGAGGGTTATCCCCCTGGATTCTGAAAGACTTCCGTACCCCCAAACGCCCCCTTGCCGGGGTTCAAGATTACTTCAATCGTAAGGGGCTAATTTCTGACACTGGAGAAAGAAAGCTGGCCTGGGACATAGTGCACGAGTACTACCAGAAGCGTTCCTGACTATACTCGCGGCGATGGCCTGTTTTTCAACGATATCCTTCAAGGCCTCGGGCTGCCGAATACGCCTGGGGGTATTGCTGAGAGAAGCATTCCCGTGGCCCGGAGTTGCTGGGAACATTTGCTTCCAGGAGTGCTGTATGATTGGTAGGGCGTTAAAAAGCAGGCGGCCCCGCCCCTGTCGTCTTGACAATCTTAAATACCACAACCTGCGCCCCGGGGTTCGACTGGGCTGGGGCCAGGAGGACCTCCACATGAATCGAAAAGGAATATCTAATGAAAAGCCTAGGTGCTGGACTCATTGCTCTTATTGTTTCAAGTGTATCTGTTACTGTTTTAGCCGGTGGAGACCATCAGCTCTTCCATCTCGGCGATTTTGAGCTTGAAAGCGGTGTCGTCCTTCCCGATGCCAAACTCTCCTACGTAGAGTCTGCTCATAAACTATAAGCCATTGATATTATTATGGAATATATGATATTTCAGGTATAATAGTGCACGAAAAAGTCCCGTCAACCATGGAAA